>JBKQRC010000045.1:0-55505 GCA_052326105.1 Candidatus Sulfotelmatobacter sp.
CTTAACGCAACTGGAAATCACGCTCACTCGTTGCAGCTCTCTCTGACTCAACGCGAATGTCCTTCCTCTCATGGGGTGACATTTTCACGTTGCTGTTAGGGGGTGACAGAATTATGGAGCTAAAACATACGAAGACCGTGAAGACTGTGAAACGCTTTGGCAGCAGGCGTTTTAGGTGATGGCGCCAGGACCCGTCAATGGCCGCCGGGGGCAATCCTTACCGTGTTCAGCATGGCGCGAAAGATCGTTAAGTCTGTATCGAGATGCTGCGGGTCTGTATTCAAATTGAATGCATAGTTAATCGAGGGAACAGACGAGTCACCACCCGGATCAGCCTTACCTGCCTGAGTAACGACAATGATCTCTAACGAACCGTCCGGACGGTCCAATCTTCCGGCCTCAGTCTTCATTCCGGGGATATGCAAACCTGTCGGAGCGGGGGAGCACGCTTTCTTGACTTCAGAGTGACATGAGTATTCAAGCAAGTCGTGCAATAACTTAGTGTCATCAGCGACGTTGTAAGAAGCAAATACATCCATATATCTCTTCCCAGACCATTCCCTGCACAGAGTCGCATCCTTCGTGCCCAACAGGAGTTGAGGCCCGTGGTCAATGCCGTGTGCGTCGGCAGGAACGGCGCAAAGCAATGCTCCGGATGGAACGGGAAGAACAATCCCGTAGTCCTGATTGCGATAGATCGCCTGGTGTGAAGCAGCTCCGGTCACGGAACACAGGATGACAAGACCGATTAGTACCCGTGAAGGCTCCATCTTCTGCCTCCCATACCATATATTCCAGAACGCGCACCGCATCTCAATCTGAAAACCTGAGGACAGAAGGAACGTTCCCCGTTTTTCTCGCCCCGGGGAAACCTTGGCGCCCGCTATCTCGCCCGCGCCAGAACCAGGGTGACGTCGTCGGGTTGCTCGTTGTCGCCGATCCAGTCATCCACCGCCATGGTGACGATCTGGCTGATCTGCGCCAGAGGCAGGTTGCGGTTGTCGCGGACGAGATCAATCAGACGTTGCTCGCCAAACTCGCCGAAGTCATTCTCCGGTTCCGTGACCCCATCACTGTAGGCCACAAAGACTTCCCCGGGATGCATCTCGACCGCGCCTTCCTGATACGTCATTCGATCGAACAGGCCTACGACCGTGCCGCCCGTCTCAAGCCTGCGAACGGCGCCATCCTCCGCAATCAGAATGGGAGGAAGATGCCCGCCGTTGCTGTAGGTCAGCCGGCGATAGCGTCCATCGTAGATCCCCAGGAACAGCGTGGCATATTTTTCCGGCGGAGTGCTTTCGTAGAGTTGGTGGTTGAGCAGGCCGAGCAGGGCCCCGGGAGAAACTTCCACACCTTCGGGCCAAGCGGCCAGGATTCTGCCTGATCCGGCGACCGCGCCCACGGCTACTGGCTCCCGCATTTGCGGCAAGTTCTCCATGCTGTAGGCGCGCACGGCGGAGTGGATGGTCGCCATCAGCAGCGCCGCCGAAATGCCTTTCCCGCTGATATCGCCCACGGCAAGAATCAGCTTGTGCGAACTGGCGGTCACGAAGTCGTAGTAGTCGCCGCTGACCGTCCGCGCGGGACGGCAGAAGCCATGCACTTCGAGCGACTCCAGTTCGGAAACCTGGCGCGGGAACAACTGCGCCTGCACTTCCTGCGCGATGGCCAACTCATTTTCCAGCCGCTGCTTTTCCTTCTGCTCCTGGATCAGCTTCTCGAGCGATGCGGTCATGGTGTTGAACGAGATCGCCAGTTCGGCCAGTTGGTCGTGCGACTTCACCGGAATGCGATGGCTGAAATCGCCCTGGTCAACATGCTTGGTCGCATCATGAAGCTGCGCCACCGCGGCGGTGACCGTGCGCGTCATGCGGGTACCGATGATCAGCGCCACCAGCTCGATGAGCCCGAAGAAGATGGCCACGCCGAGCAGCATGTATTCCACAAAGTGAACGAACTCTCCCAAAGCCGCGAACAGGTGCCCATAGAGGACAGATGGACGAGTGCGGACCGCCGCCACCACTTGCTCCTGCTCCCCGGTTTTCCAGTCCACGATTGACACAGGAGTGGGAAACAAGACTTCTCGATCGAAGTAGCCAGCCGCACCCGGCAGAGAGCCGACACTGAAAGTCGGTCGCAGCACCTGCTCCCCGGCCTTGACGACCACACCTTGTTGTTCCGGACCGCTTACGATTCCGCTCTTCCGCGACTCAGTTCCTGCGCTGGCGCCATCCGAAGGCCCCGAGACCGGCGAGGCCAATAACGTGATCTCGCCCAGATCGGCTGCAATGTTTCCCACTAGTTCTTTATCGAAGGGCTCGCTGGTGACCACCGTCATGGTCGAGGATCCCACGGGAAGCGAGGTGACCACACGCAGGTGCAGTCCGTCGCGGTCGCGAACGATATCGCGAAACCTGCCCTTCACGAAAGCCGGGAGCGTCAGCGACGCGCCTTTGAACTCGTTGCAGAGCGCTAACGGCTTCTCTCTGTACCAGGCACAGACTTGGCGCCGTCCCCAGGCCGGGTCACGTTTTCTCAATCCGGAGAGTGATTCCACCGCAGGCGTGTCTCCACGCTCCAGGTGCGCCGCCAGTTCATTGCTCACCGCAGCGTTCACCGCCTCGAGACTTCTCAACTGGGCGTGGATCTCTGAGGTCAGCACAAAAACGGCAAACTGCCCCGCGAGCCCGTAAAGCGTGATCGCCGCCATGGAAACCAGCAGCACGGCCGGAATCACGCCGATGAACATATAAGTGACGATCAGGCGATTGCGCAGGCGCCACAGGAGTCTGCGTTTCAACCAGCGGAAGGCTAGAACCGAGAACAGCACCACGGCCACAAACGTCAGGTATTCAATCCATCCGGAGAGGTGCTCACCCCAGGAAGCGGCAAACAATCCCAGCAACTTCTGCAGCGCGAACAGCACGGCGGCCAACGCGGCCAGGTAGCAGGCCAGCCGCGCCATGCGGCCTTCCGGCCATAACCCGGCCTTGATCAGACGGTGCCGTAATTCTGGATAAGACCATTCCATGTTCGTCGGACGCTTGTTGGTCGAACGCTGCGCAGAGGACTAGGATTATACGGCGCGAGAAGATCAATCTCACCACCGAAAGGCCGCGAAACTTGCGCGCCCGACGGGCCGGCCGCGTTGCTTTCCGCTGCTCAAATCTCAGGGTAGAGATCGAAGAACGCTTCCAGGCTCGTGCGCAACTGCTTTTCGATATCTTCCTTGCTGCCTTCGAGAATATGCATGGTGACGTGGGCGTCCCGGCCATTCGTAAGTTTCACCGGAGCCTGACCCACCTCGGCTATATCCTCGGACGGCAGCAGCCTCATGCCGTAAACCAGAGTCAGATTCGCCATAGATTGATTTTACGATGTTCGAGCAGCCTCCCGCGAACCCAAAGCGAGTCGCGGAACAGGCCGCTGAAACTCAGAGTTGCACCTGATTTCCGAGTTGCACCAATATTTGGGTGGCTCAGGCCTTTCAGGCCTGCGATAAAGCTGGCAGAAGGAATGGGCTTCAGCCCCGGAGGTACCTCGGCGGCTGAAGCCGCTGTTGAAAAAAGGGTCTCTTATCGCAGCGCTGAAGCGCTGCGCCACCCAAAATCAGAACCACCCCCAAAATCAGAACACCCCAAAATCAGACCCACCCAAAATCAGAGCACCAAAATCAGAGCACCAAAATCAGACCCCAAAATCAGAACCCCCAAAATCAGAACAGTAGAGCATCGCTGAGGTGACGCCCTCACGCCAATTGTTCCTTTGAAGCTGCACCAAGGCCGCATCGTTTGGCGTTTAGAATTCCGCCCTTTCTCGTTTAGAATTCCATCGTGCCTAAGAGTCCAGTTGTCATCCTTGGTGTTTTTGTCGTCGCGCTCACGGCCGTTCTGCCCTTGCCGGCCCAGGAGCAGCAACCCGTCAACCCGCCTTCGACCCAGCCGCAGGTGCAGGTGCACATGTTGAATGTCTGCACGCCTTCGGCTGACGAACAGAAAGAAATCGCGGCGGCGCTGGCCCGCATCCCCAAGCAGCCGCTGTTCAGCGCCGATTTCGAGGTATCCCGCGGCCGCTCCACGCTGACCGACCTCCCAAGCTTCATGCCGGTGGGGCAAACCGCCCACGTTTCTGGCGAACCGTCAGTGGCGACTTACGTCCGCATTCGCCGTGAGTTCTCCGTGCAGGCGCTGTTTTCCAGCGTGCAGTACTCTTTCAGCAATGACGGGCAGAACATGATTGAGACGCTGGTGCTGCACGTGCGCGATCCCAAGGAACTGATCGAGGTTTCGCTGGAGGATAGTGCGTCCGCGGTCACCAGCGCCGAGGCCATGCTCGCGGCCAATACTCCCGCGAGCCGGGTTCGTCTGGAGCGATTCGGCAAGTCTTCGGTCGCTCTGGCACGCTGTCTCGCCGCCGAGGGCGGTCCGCCGCCCGACCAGAGCGCGTATGAGCCGCTGTTCCGCGGCGCCTCGGAAGTGCTGGCGAACTATCGCGGTCTGCTGGGCGTGAAGACGACCGTGCCCGAGGAGTTGGCGAAAATCGGCGGAGCGTCGATGCCGAAGACTGCCCCAAAACACAAGATCGCCCAGCCTTTGGAAGAGAAGAAGTGATCTGTTTTGCATGAACGCCACGGATAGCGGTGCTTGCTGCGAACGGTTCGTATCAGGGCATGCCTTCAGGCGTGCCGTAGGTGCCGCATCATGGATGCGCCTTCAGGCGCTGAGGGCGCGATTCGAGTTTCACCACGGTTGTCGGTGCGAAGTGCGTCTGACAGTGCCGTTACATCCCAGCCCCGAAGGGGCGGCATATGAAAGCCCGGCACGGAAGTGCCGGGACAGCAAAGGAGAACAAACCTGAGTCCCTTCAGGAACGGCACCGGAACTCGCGCACCTGGCGCCGTGCATCAAAATCTGAACTCAGCCATCTAATCTGCAACCGCACATCATGAGCGAAACTCGCAACGTTGTCATCATTGGATCCGGTTGTTCCGGACACACCGCCGCTCTCTACACCGCGCGCGCCAACCTGAAACCGCTGGTCATCGAAGGCCACGAGCCCGGCGGCCAGCTCTCCCTCACCACGCTGGTCGAGAACTTCCCTGGATTTCCCGAAGGCATTCTCGGCCCGCAACTGGTCGAGAACATGCGCAAGCAGGCAGAGCGCTTCGGCGCCGAATACCGCATGGCTCACCTCAGCAGCGCCGATCTCAGCCAGCGCCCATTTCTGCTGCATCTGGGCCACCAGCAGGTTCACGCGCAAACCCTGATCATTGCCAGCGGCGCCTCGGCCCGTTGGCTCGGCCTGCCGAATGAGCAACAACTGATCGGCCACGGGGTATCGTCGTGCGCGACCTGCGACGGCTTCTTTTTCTCCGGGAAAGAAATCGTGGTCGTGGGCGGCGGAGACTCCGCCATGGAAGAAGCGATTTTCCTCACCCGCTTCGCGACCAAAGTCACGATCATCCATCGCCGCGATGCCTTCCGCGCGTCGAAAATCATGCTGGACCGCGCGCAGCACAACCAGAAGATCCAGTTTCTGCTCGACACGGTGGTGGAGGACGTCTATGACGCGGGCAAGCAGGAAGTCACCGGCCTCAAGCTGCGTAATGTGAAGACGGGCAAAGTCTGGGATTTTTCTACGAGCGCGTTGTTTCTGGGCATTGGTCACGAGCCCAACGCGAAGATGTTTGCCGGCCTACTCGAGACCGACGCCGACGGATACCTCAAGACCCACAACTACGTGCTTACTCGTGTGCCCGGAGTCTATGCCTGCGGCGACGTCCAGGACCGGCGCTATCGCCAGGCCATCACGGCGGCGGGAACCGGGTGCATGGCGGCCATTGAGGTGGAGAAGTTCCTGGAGGAGCACGCAAGTAAGTAACCGAAGTCCTAATTGGAAAATACTACGCAACCGGCGCGCTAGCTCCTGCCCATGATCTTTGTGATCTGTCCCATAGCCGGCAAGCCATTTAGACTTTTCTTGCAATGAAAACTTTGAAGCGGCTGAGTGCAGTTGGAGCCCTGCTTCTAGCTGTGATGTGCTCGTTGGCTTCCCTTCCAAGTCACGCCCAGGACACTACCAAGCGCAGAGTCGTGGAGCAGGTGACTCCGACCTATCCCGCGCTGGCCCGGAACATGGCGCTGGCGGGAATCGTCAGAATAGATGCGCTGGTAGCACCTGACGGCACTGTGAAAACCGTGGAAGTCAGGGGCGGACATCCCATCCTGGTGCAGGCGGCAGCCAATGCCGTGCGCCGGTGGAGATGGGAGCCCGCCGCTCACGATTCGCACGAAGTGGTGGAAGTCAGGTTCTCGCCCGAATAGGCGCTGGCCGGCGGCGAGAGGCATGTGATCACCGTCCTACCGCCCGTGTGCCTGGTTTGTGATACAAATTTCTGTGATCTTCATGCGGGTTCCGGGCACTCCTTTTCTCATCCTTCTTCTCCTTCCGGATCGAATCCTTCCGGAACTGGCAGGTACTCCATGCTAAGGGCGTTCTTCGTCCATCTTTCTGAAAATCGTTCTCTGCGCAATTTTGCCGAGCGTTCCGCGCTGGGACGCCGCGTTTCCGGCCGCTTCGTGGCAGGCACCGAAATCGCCGATGCCGTGCGCGTCACCCAGGCCGTCAACCGGGCCGGCATGAGCGTAACCATTGATAACCTTGGCGAAAACGTCACCAATCCCGATGAGGCCCGCCAGAGCGCCCAGCTTTACCATCAGATTCTCGATGCCATCACGGCCAGCCAACTCAAAGCCAATATCAGCCTGAAACTGACCCACATGGGACTGGACGTGGATGATGCCCTGGCCCGCGATCTGGTCGGCGGACTCGTGGCCAAGGCCGCATCCATGACACCCGCCGGTTTCGTGCGCGTGGATATGGAAGGCTCGCCCTACACCCAGCGCACTCTCGATTTTGTGCACGAACTGCACCGTATGCCAGGAAATGCGAATAGCGTCGGCACCGTGATCCAGGCCTACCTGAAGCGGTCCGAGAGCGATGTTGAAAAACTGCTGGCTGAGGGGATACGCATCCGCCTGTGCAAGGGGGCTTACAAGGAACCTGCCACCATCGCCTTTGAACGCAAAGCTGACGTGGATGCGAACTACGTCAAGCTGATGAAGATCCTGATGAAAAGCGGCATCTATCACGGCCTGGCCACGCACGACGAGAACATCATCCGGCAGGCTCAGGACTTCGCCACGCGGGAAAAGATCGCGCGCGACTCGTTCGAATTCCAGATGCTGTACGGGATTCGCCGCGATTTGCAGCAAAGCCTGGTGCGCGAGGGATGGCGCATGCGGGTCTACGTTCCGTTCGGAACCGAGTGGTATCCCTACTTCATGCGTCGCCTGGGCGAGCGTCCGGCCAACGTGTTCTTCATCGCGCGAAATCTCTTGCGACAGTAACGGCGCGACGGCGGGAGAACGCTCCGGGCGCGTTCCTTCCCATTTTGTGATACACCGAATACATAGAATACGCATATCGTAGAGGCCAGCTTTATGGCAACCTCCATTCGTCTTCCTGAAGAGGTTGAGCGCCGGCTAGGCCTTTTGGCGGAAAAGACCGGTCGCACCAAGGCCTTTTACATTCGCGACATGATTCTGAACCACCTCGACGAAATAGAGGACTACTACTTTGCGGCCGATGTGGTCGAGCGCCTGCGCAAAGGGCAGGAACGCACCTTCAGTTCCCAGGAAATGAGACGCGATCTTGGCCTGGACGATTGAGTACACGGAAAATGCCCGCCGCCGGCTTCGCAAACTAGACAAACCATCAGCGCGGCGAATTCTCGACCATATGGACCAGCGGATTGCTCCCCTGGAAGACATACGCAGCACAAGTAGGGCCCTGCGTGGTCCTCTGGGAGAGCTTTGGCGCTATCGGGCCGGAGAATACCGGGTTATCTGCGAACTGCTGGACAAGGAACTGCGTGTGTTGGTGGTGCGTGTCGGCGGACCAAAAGACATCTACCGATAGCGGCGAAATCGAGAGCCAACTACTGACTACTGACTACTGGCCTACTCCTGCGGTCCGCCCTCTTCCGCCGGCGCCAGCGGCAGACGCGCGGCTCCCCGCATCAGTTCCCGCTCCTGGTCTGAGAACATGCCTTTGAAGCGGGGGGAGTTGATGATCTGTTCCCGCTGTTCCTGGGGCATCCCCCGTAGATCGCGAATCGCCGTGCGCACCTGGCGCTGGCGAGCGGGCGGCAGTTGCTGCATCTGCGCGAAGACCTGCCTGGCCTGTTGCTTCTGCTCAGGGGTCAGATGTTCCCACGTGTCCATGCGGTTCAGCACGCGCAATTGCTGCTGCGGCGGCAGATTCGAGAAATGCTGCAGGCGCTGCCTCAGTTGCTGCTGTCTTTCCGGTGGCAAGCGGCGGAACGCGGAATCCCTCTGCAGTTCGCGCTCCTGCTCCTGTGGAGGCAGATCCTTATAGCGCCGCAGCCAGTCCCCGGCGTGGCCTCGCGGCTGCGGACGCATCTGCTGCTGCTGTCGTGGCGCCTGCTGTCGCGGTGCCTGTTCACGGGGCGCCTGCTGTCGTGGCGCCTGATAGGCGGGGGCGGCGGCATGCCTCTGCTGAGGCGAGAAGCCTCTTTGCGCCGGGCAGGGAGACGTTCCAGCTACTGCCAGAGCCAATGCGGCGCAGGCCAGCCGTCCCGTCATTTTGTTCCCCCGTCTCATTTTTCCCGCCCCGTTGGAGCCCTTCGCCGTTTCAGCCTTCCAACTACACTATTCCTGGCTTACGGATTCGCCACCACATCTTGCTGCAAATCCAGATCATCCAGCAACTCGAAATCCGAATACAAATCGTGGTTCTTGTCCAACGCCTGCAAATCGCTCACCGCGCTGCCCGGTTCTGCCGCCTCGGCGGTGATGGCATCTTCGTCCACTCCCGCTGGAGTGTAGATCCCACTGCTGCGCGTGAACAACAATCCCACACCAATTCCCATGAGCACCGTCAGCGCCGCCGCCAGCACCGGGCGGCGGAACCAATACAGCCAGCCCGCCTGGGGTTTCGCCATTTCTTCCCGCAGGCGCGCCTGCAGGCGGACATCAAAATACGGCGACGGCTCCGGCGCCTGCCACTCGTCCAGCAGCGCCATGGTCGCGCTCATCGCCTTCAGTTGCTCCGCGCAAGCGGCACAACTGGCCAGATGCTGGCCCTCGTCCGCTGTGGGCTGGCTGAGTCCAGCCGCCACATCGGGCATCCGTTCGCGAATCTCCTCGCATTTCATAACTGCTTCCCCTCAACTCTCTTCGCCACTGTCCCTACACAAAAGCAAAGCCTGTCTTGCTTATAAATACTCTTTTAACTGTTCCCGCAAAGCCTCATACGCCCGGAAGAGCAACGACTTGGTTGCCGATTCGCTCCTCTTCAGAACCTCCGCAATCTGCTTGTAATCCATCTGCTGGTACTTGTGCATGATGACCGCCAGCCGTTGCTGTTCGGGCAGCGCTTCCACTCTACGCCGGATCGCCAGCATCCGTTCCCGGCGCACCATGACTTCCTCGGCGTTCAAGTTCCCATCCGGCACTTCGAACGTGGTGCCGGTCTCCTCGTCGGGCTCGTCCAGACTGACCGTCACCTCCGGCCGCTCGTGGCGCGTGTCGCGCGCATAATTCACGGCGAGGTTGGTCGCGATGCGATACAGCCAGGTCGTAAACTTCGCGCTGGCCTCGTAGCTTTCGCGCGAGCGATACACCCGCAGAAAAACTTCCTGCGCCAAATCTTCCGCCGCCGACGCGTTGCGCGCCATCCGGTACATGAAGCTCACGATCGGACGCCGATACTTCTGCACCAGGTAGTCAAACGCCGGCTGATCGCCCGCCTTCACTCGCAGCATGATCTGCGCGTCGGAAGGCGGTTCGCCGCCGGCCACCAGGGGTGAGAACGCCGCAGACGCCTGCGTGGTCGTCGCAGCCATCAGCATGCCCCCGTCGAGTGCAGCTGTGCTCACACTAATTTCAACCCCGTCCGGACTGGAAAGTTGCGCCCCGCGCTGACCGGACGAAGCGGCGGAAGTTCCTCTGGATGAGGGAGGTAGGGGCGTCCGGGTAGGTTTGGGATCGAGCGCCATGAAGATCGACAAGCCGAGACCAGCCAAGGCGCCGCCGGCCCCGAATCCCGCCTCACGCCCCTGCCGCCGATAGGCTAACACGCGGAGTGCGCTGCCGGAAACACTGCTTTTCGGCGAGCTGCTTCTCAGCAAACTGGGGAATGCCCAGCGCCTGGAGCGTGTCCCGCGCCAGCCAGAGAGCGCTCGCATCCCTTCGGCTGGCAGCCCGCCACGAGCCGGGACTGACCGAGGCCGTCCCTGCGAGTTGCATATTCCGCGCGCAAATGTTTGAATAAAATGACTCTCGCGGGGCGCTTAACTCAGCGGTAGAGTGCCATCTTCACACTTTTCCCCGACCCAACACTTTCAACAACTTAACGAGGCTATCGGGGACTGCCAAGTACTTGAAAGTACATGTTAGCCAAAATGATAACGGGGGCTGCAACGGGGGCCAAGTCCACGGCGGACTTGTGAGCATGAAATCGCTTGATGAGTCGCATGGACACGCAATTCTCCGAATAATGCGTGAAGCAAAGAGATGCTTGACGGCGGACGAGATCGCCGCGAAGCTCAACGACCGAGGGGCAAGACACAGGCTGGGGGTGAGGGACTCGTCGACGCCGAAGCCTCTACACTCCGAGAACTCTACACCTACGCCGGGAAATGGTGCCCTAAGAATGAAACAACCGAGCTAATCTCTAGCTGCGAAGAGCGCGATAGGTGGCAGGCGACTGCGGGGCACACTATCTTGGCCTAGGAACCGCCAGGCACGCTGCTTAACCAGGGAGACCTAGTGGTGCGAAAGACAATTCCTTACCTGCCCCTTTTCGTCGTCTTTCTATCGTAATCTTCAATATCATCCACCGACTCTCCGGGACGCTCGTAGGCGACTAGGTGGCCATTTCGATACAATGCACACACAACAATCTCTTCTTGTGTCGGCTTGTAGATCCGCTTTTCAGGAACGGTGCCGTCCAAGCATTCTCGCTTCGCCAGGACCGGATGAAACTCCTGTTCTTCTTGGAGCCTCGGGAACAGTCTTCCCCACACCCAGCGCACCGCATCCACAACGTCAGGTTCTCTCCCCTCCACGATCAGATTGTGCTGAGGAGAAGAACTTGGGGCGGGAATCGGCTTCTGTGACAGGTTGAGCATTCCGCTGGTGCTGTCGCAGACGCTTCGCCCCGTGGTGCGCGGTCCAAGATTCGGCAACCCGTACTTGCTTATCAGGCAGGCCAAGATCGAGTCTGTAGTCGAGAAGACTGTGTGCGTGACCGTGTTCTTGCAGTAAGGCCCGATGCAGAGCAGGGGCACGCGGATTCCCGGCCCTATGTTGTCGATAGCGTAGGTCAGCGGGTTGACGTGATCGTAGAAGCCTCCCCAATCATCCCACGTGATGAAGATCGCCGTATGATTGTAAAGAAGCGGCTGGCTGAAAATGGCCTGCACTAGTTGTGAATTCCACGATTCCCCTGCATGCATCGTTTGCGTAACATCAAAATCGTTGACCGGATGCTCGCTCAGTTGGATCGTCGGAGAGATGTAGGAAACCGCAGGCAAGCCAGAAGCAGTCCCGATTTCGGTTCCTGAACCATTGCTGTGTGTAAAGTTCACTTCAAACTGCGTGCCCGATAAACCAGTCGACAGTACCGTTACGGTCTGATTGTTAAAGAAGGTTGAAGTGGGGAAGTCTGTGAGCGTGAGTGGCGTCCCGGCTGTGTACGAGTTCTTAGCCGTGAATGTGACGACGTTGGAGGTAATAGACCAAGCGGTGATCTGCGCAGTGTTAGCAACGTCGGTGAAGAACTGCTTGGTCGCAACGACGTTAGTGTTCTCGGCTCCGAAGGCTCCGCTCGGAAAGTAAAATGGCGCTTCCCACAATTCGCCGAAGTAATGTGTGCCTGCTTGCGCTGTAGAACCGGAAGTTGGACCGTACCACTTGTGGGATATGCTCGCCGTGGTCAACTCGTCAAAGAGCGTCGTGATCTGAGGGCATGTACAACCCACAGTCCCTTGAAGGCAGCGGGTTGTCGTGCAAGTGTTCGAGCCACACGTCGTCGTGTTGCTTGCTAGATCCGTACAGGCTGTGATGGTTGTCACAGCACAGCTTCCCCCCGGACAGTCGCTGGACTGGAAGCAGATGTTGCCGCTGTTTGTTCCGCCTGAACACGTGCTGGAGCATTCGCCTGAGTGGAACTGATTAAGAGCTCCTGTCGTGTTGAGATTGTTCACAAGGGGCGTGACATTATCGGCATCCACGTAGGTGCAGCCTGTAGCGGTGCAAGCTCCCGCAGGCGTGTTTGCGTAGCAGTCCCACAGATTGGGTATCTCATAAAGACTCACTGGGTTGTCAACGATCCCGGCGAAATTGATGGAATAGGAAGCGGTCCCTGTCGACCCGCCATAGTTTGTTGATAACACCAGAGTGGTGTTGTTCGTAACGGACGAGACGGTATAAGTACCGCTGCCAAGAGTGATGAGAAGGTTTGCCCACGAGCCGTCAAAGTAAAAGCCCGACGCTCTGGTCACGGTCGCACTGCCGTTCGTTACGTTAGCCGTTCCGGTTGCGGGAGCACCCGACTTCCCCGCGATCGCATACAGGTGCGACGGCATCGACGGCCCGCTGTTCGGTTGAAAGGCCATGTCTGCGATGCCAAACGTATGCGCCATGCTGTAGTACCACGGGATGTCACCCCCATTGAAATAGGAGCAGGGGCAGATGGCGAAGTTGGTCCCGCAAGTACCAGTTGGCGCAGGGAAACCATTCATCGCTCCGCTAGCAATGTCAGTCTGACTGTTGCTGTAGGCGTGTGGAATGTCGCCTTCCGCCACGCCCGCGTTCATGTGATACAACGCCCCCGTTGTGCCGCCGCATGTGCCCGTACTAGACCCGTTCACGAACGTTCCGTCCGGGAGCGGAGGAAGCTGGCCGAACGTATCGTCGAACGAGCGATTCTCCATGATGATGAACACCCAGTGCGAGACTGAGCCTTGAGCGAAGCAGGGGCCGCACGAAATGAGAAGAAGAAGGAAGCGTCTTAATACGCCCATACGATCATCTCCCGGGGTGTCATCGTGTCGCTGCTGTTACCACCGGTAATTGTTACGGTCGCCGAAAGAGTTGTAGAGGTATTTTCTGCGATAGTCAGAGACGTGCCCGTGTTGCTGGACACCGCGATAAAGGCTGGAGTGTTTGAATTTATGCCCTGTATCGCTGGATCAACATAACAATACTCTTGCGGTGACCCAGCGGTACCCGTAATAAGGATTTTCAATGATTGGAGATACCCAAAAGTTGTGTTCGCGCTCCAGGTAGAAACTAAACAATTGCCCGAACCAAAAGGGTATTGTATGTTTGCTGCCGTCGAAGTTCCTCCATGGTTATATGTGTATCTGAATTCGGCATAAATTACATGGTTCTGGTTCATGACCGAAGCAGGAATCGCGCAATTGAACATGGTCTGCGCGGTGCTGATTGCACCGGTTAGGGCTGTTTGCGGCCCAGCGGAGCAAATGATCTGCATGTAGGTCCCGCCGCCGCCCACATTCGTCGCGAGGAGGGTAGCAATCCAGTTGCTGCCGTCGTTCGTGAAGTCTGCGCACTGCCCGGTCGTCAAGTTAAATGTGGTCAGTCCAGTTGTAGCGCTGGTGCCGTTGAAAACAGTGAACGTGCTTGTGGCGCTGTTGACTTGATCGACGGCCACTGTGACGCTTCCCCCATTGCAGAAACGGAAGTAAAAGTTATTGTTCGTCCCCGTGTAGTTGGTCCCTGTCGTGGGAGTCGTTCCTGCCTGCGATACCCCAAGGACAGGGCTGCCAGAGCTTGCAGTGATGTTTATCAGCTTACCCCGATCGGAAGTAGCGCTGCCATCGCCTTGGACATTGTAGGAGCCTGTCTGGGCATTCGGCGCAAGTCCCTGTACTTGGCACGTAGGGGCGACGGCTGCACCGCCCGTCACGTTGAAGTTGATAATGCAGTTGCCGTTTGTGGTAGGAGAACTCAGAAGACCGGACGCAATCGGAATTGCGGTCTGCGCAAAGGACGGGCTAATGAGCACGGCCAGGAACAGCAAACGAGCAACGTTGGCAGCGGATTGCCCGTTATTGCGCCGTGAAACATAGAAAGCAAACCGCAGCGGGCATCGTGACTGCATAGGCTTCTCCGGTACAAATGAATTTAGGCACCAGCGTTGAGCGCCAACTATGAGTTGTCGGAACATGTTTCACAAAGGCAGAATTTCGTCACAGAAGACGGCCTTAGAAACTAACCGAAGGCCCAACGAATAGCCGATACATGCTAGCAAACTCCGAGAAACCTGCGTGGGGGACCCTAATTAAGTTACGGAATCCGGAACATTCGGATGCGAGTGGACCGTTCTGTTCGTCGTCGCGGCGGACAAAGGAGTCCGAACGATGAGTTCTTAAAGGGAAATACTGTATGGTTGACAGTCTAGGAATCGATGGAACTGGGGAGAGCGTCTCGATTCGTCGGACGGAAACAAAAACTTTTATCTTACGACGACCTGCTCGTGTGGAAAAAATAAGTCTGCAATTTGTTCTGCCGGGACCAAGTACTTCTTGCAACGGGAAGGGGCATCGATCATTTTTCTTCCTCACGCTATTGCGTTATACCCTT
Organism: Candidatus Sulfotelmatobacter sp.; assembly: GCA_052326105.1. Classification (GTDB taxonomy): domain Bacteria; phylum Acidobacteriota; class Terriglobia; order Terriglobales; family Acidobacteriaceae; genus Sulfotelmatobacter. The sequence continues at coordinate 14,700 of JBKQRC010000045.1, forward strand.
CCGGCATTGCGAACGGCAGGTTTGCGAAAAGAGGTATAATTTCGTCGCCTCCGCTTCGCATTTGTCGAGCCAGGCAAGTTCCATGACCTCCACCCTCGACGTTTACTCTCTTATCGAAAGAATAGTCCCGCCACCGATGGCCCGGCTGCTGCGCGGAGCCCTCCTTTGGAAAAGAAGAATACAGTTCCGCCCTTACGTCCTAACGAGATCGGTAGAAGGCGAGCCTATTCCTTTCTACATCGGCGATGCGACGGGCAAGCTCTGGTATGGTCGTAGTAAGGTAACGTCTCCCGAGCTGCCGTTTATCCGAAACAACATGATTTCGCCAGGGGACCTGGTTTTCGATGTTGGCAGTCATCACGGGTTTTACGCTGTGTACATGGCGCGCCGGGCGGCTCGTGTGATAGCGATTGAGCCAAACCCACACAATATGACACTCTTGCAAAAGAACATCGCTCTGAATTGCTTAAACAACGTGACTGTGCGGCAAACGGCTGTGGGCGATTCAGTCGGTAAGATAGCGCTTCTGCGGGACAGCAATTGTGGAGGCGTACGATCATCTAGCACAGAGACTTTACCCGCTATCGAGGTCGATCTCATGCCACTTGATCAGCTTGCCAGAGAATACGGATTCCCGCAGTTCGTTAAGATAGACGTGGAAGGCTTTGAGGGGCACGTCCTAAGAGGTGCGTCGGAGGTTATGCGACGTCGTCCGAAAATCGCGATTGAAATACATGTGGACTGGGTGGTTCGTTATGGTTCGTCCGTCAGGGAGATCCTCGATTTGCTAGATCTAGAGTCCTATCGCGTCTGGGTGCTGCGTCCCAAGTCTCAGGAAGTGAAGCAATGGAGTGGCGAGAATCTCACCGCCATACTGCCTCCTAAGTTTCATTTGTTCTTGTTGCCCCTTCACTAAGAAGCGCTCAAGCTCAAGATCAGAGCCTGGAGAGATTGCGCTTCGGCAACAAATTGTGCTCGCGGGCTGATGCAATGGCGTGCTTTTACGGGCCGGGCCGCATTTTCCCAGAAGGCTGCCGCAGCTTTCCGCTGAAAAGCCGATCGGCAGTTGTCGCCAAAGCCGTGCCCCGAATGGTGCACGACTTGTCTTGCAGCAACTTGAGTTGAGTGAATTGGAAGACTACCAAGATGGGTCCAGGTGCAAGTTTGAGTCTATTTCACTGCGACACGCTCGCGGGCAATCGAGCAAAAGAAGAGCAGTTTCAGTCGTATGTCGTTTCCAGAGTTGCAGGGAAAGGCTTAGAGCGGATGTCTGAGTCGCAACTTGAACGATTGATCGCACACGCTCGTGAGAATCAATATGACCATTCAACCATTGCAACCCTTGCAAAGCTGCTAGAGACTTCCCTGGAAACCCTCTGGGACACCATCAACACTGACCTGAAACCCCCTGACCTATCCCTGACCTGCCTTTCCTATGGTTGTGGGTCTCTCCGGGTTCGGATTCTAGGGTGCACAGTGTACACCTGCATCCGTAGCACAGTGCTCACAGAACACCGTGAGCCGATCTTATGGAAACCTACGAACCGCTTTTGAACGACGCTGAGGCCGCTACCTTCCTCGGCGGATTGCATCCCAAGACAGTGCAACGCATGGCCCGCCGTGGTGAGATTCCGTCCTACCGCGTCGGGAAGTACTGGCGCTATCGGGCCAGTGAACTCAACACTTGGCTCATGGTACAGTCACAGGGCCAGATACACCCGCCTGCTCAATCTCGAAAGGAGATTCAATGAGCAGGTATCAGCAAGGTTGCCTGTACCGCGAATCACGCAAGGCTGGCCCCGATGTCTGGGTGTTCCGCTACCGTGACGGACAGGCCAACCGAAAGGAAATAGTAGGCACCGTGGAACAGTTCCCAAGTCGGAAGGCCGCAATGAAGGCTTGTGAATCACTCCGCGCAAACATCAATCAGGAATCCAGATCACCGCGCACCGTGGGTGAACTGGTGACCCACTACACTGCGATGGAACTGCCGAACAAGACACCATACACGGCAGAAGTCTACGCAGGCTATCTCAAGACGTGGATTCAACCAAAGTGGGAAGGATTCTCACTGTCCGACGTTCGCACCGTTGCCGTTGAAACGTGGCTCAAGTCCGTGCCACTGGCGGACGGCACCAAGGCGAAACTGCGGAACCTCATGCACGCCCTCTACAATCACGCGATGCGCTGGGAGTTTTTCGACCGCAACCCGATCACGCTAGTACGACAGTCAGCCAAGCGGACGCGAGTCCCCGATGTGCTGACGGTCGAGGAAATCGGGAAACTGCTCGGAGAACTTGCGGACCCGTGGCGCACTGCCGTCTATGTGGCAGTGACTACCGGACTCCGCGTCAGCGAATTGCTGGCACTCAAGTGGGCCGACATGGACTTCGCAGCGGGAGAGATTCATCTCAGCCGTGGAATCGTGCGTCAGCACATCGGCCAGATGAAAACTGAGGCCAGCCGTAAGCCTGTGCCGCTAGACGCGGGACTCGCTGACGTGCTGCTCGGTTGGCGTGGGCGCTGTCCGTACAACCAAGACGCGGACTACATCTTCGCCAGTCCCGATAAGAACGGCAGTCAACCGTACTGGCCTAACGCTGCAATGGAGGATCACATCCGGCCCGCTGCGAAGCGAGCAGGAATCCAGAAGCGTCTCGGCTGGCACACGCTGCGTCACACGTATGGGACGCTGGTAAAGAGCCAAGGCGCGGACGTTGCGACTACGCAGGCGCTAATGCGACACGCGAATGCCAGTATCACGATGGACAGATACGTCCAAGCCGTGACGCCAGCAAAGCGGGAAGCACAAAGCCGAGTGGTCAACTTGATTCCGTTCCCATCCGTTCCCACGCCGTTGACGGAAATAGCTGTAACTGGTTGAATAGAAAGCGTTGGGCGCTTAACTCAGCGGTAGAGTGCCATCTTCACACTTTTCCCCGATCCAATACTTTCAACAACTTAACGAGGCTATCGGGGACTGCCAAGTACTTGAAAGTACATGTTAGCCAAAATGAAAACGGGGGCCAGGACGGGGGCTGGAGGGATTGGACCATAGCCCATGCCGCTCAGCTCACGTCGAAGATGCTGTCGAAGGCGCTTTTGGCATGGATTGCGACTACGCCATGCTGCAAAAGATTTACGGCGCTGCGATGGAGAACGAAACGCGCTACTCCCCGGCAAAGTGCATCGGTTGCGACATGAAGGTTGTCAGCGGGAATCCTGACCCCAAGCATGTTAGTACTATCGCGTCCGCCAACAAGCGGGAAGGAGCGTAGAATTTGTGAATTTGTCGGATGGTTGGCTCAAAGGCCATTGCGGGGCCTAATCTCAGTCTTATACGATTCATCGTGAGACAATGCCGCATTTGACGTTTGAGTGGACATGCCGATTCTGAATAAACCAGCATTGGCGGGTGGTTTGATATTGCAGGACGACCACTATCGACGCGTTGCTGATTTATGCTTCCGCCATCTGCGCGGCACGTTTGAACGCTTCACTGCTCGTCGAGAACATGAGTGGGTTCGCGGCGTCTCCAATAGTGATCCCGAATACGGCACAGAGCGATATTCGCTTGCTTTAGCTTACCTCCAGGTTCATCAGAGCGAAGAGTATTCTCACGCTATAGCGTCGGTGCTATTTGCTCACATTTGGCTTTTGTCTGCTGCCAACTACTACCGACTGTCCTGTAAGCTCAAGACTCCTTCTGACGTGCCATGGCTTTCGATTGAGCCGATCAAGGAGACATACTCACCAGCTTCGATTGCCAAAGAACTCAAGCTGGATGCCACTGTAATTCAACAAGCAGAAACGCTACATGACATGCGAAATACCATCGCTCACCTTAATGAAACTCATCCTACAACAGCCCCGATGAAAGACCTGGATTTCCCAATGGCCTTTCGATTAGTGGAGGCCGTCTGGATGATCTTCATTGCACTGCTCCAGCACTATGGCGTTCAGGCAGACACAGACAGTTGGGCTATTCAGACGAGTAGGTATGGCTTGCCGACAAAAGCACCGTGAGGAACGGGCAGTGCATTCGGAGATGGTGGAAGGCGGGGCGCTCCCGGTCACCGTCTCCGTCCTCGGCATCCCGCGACTACGTGGAACTGTGCCATCGCCAATAAAGCAGAGGGCGCGGTAGTGTCCTAATTTGGGTAATAATTCACTTAATTCAAGAGGAAGTGACCTCGTGAAAACGGCCCTGTGTGAAGTTCAGAGGATTTTCGAATCGATAACAGACGAAGGGGCGTGCATCCCCGGCACTCTGCTCTACAACGAAGGTTGGCTTCTGAGGCTTGTGCTCACAGCGGGATCGAGAGGTATTGATTGTCTGCCGTTTCGTTTCGAGCCGACTGCAAGGTGGTTTTCTGAGGCGCTCCTGTATTCTGCGTTTCTGCCTCGCGTCCGGGGCGACCAAATAGCCGAATCTTGGACCCACGCCGATGGCGTCGTCGGCCAATTTCGGTTCGACGCTGCGACAAAAGCCGGGCTAACCTTGGATCCGGAATGTTCGCAGTTTGTGGTGTGTGAGGCAAAAATGTTCAGCGGCCTGAGCGCCGGGACGAAGCGGGCACCTACTTTCAATCAAGCAGCGAGGAATGTGGGCTGCATGGCCGAAACGCTTCGCAGGGCTAGGCAGGACAGGCAGGACCTGTCGCTCTACAAGTCACTCGGTTTCTTCGTCCTGGCTCCGGCGTCGCAGATTGAGGGCGGGGTTTTTTCTGGCCAGATGACCAAGGACGGAATCCGAGATTGCCTCAAAAAGCGTGTTCAGATGTATGACGGCGAGTCCGAGCATAACGAATTGCAGAAGTGGCTGAGCAAATGGGCGTTGCCGCTGGTGGACCGCATGGAACTGTCCTGCTGCTCCTGGGAGTCGGTCATCGCGCGAGTCTCGGCGACTCACCATGAATACGGTATTTCGCTGCGCGAGTTCTACGAGTTGTGCAAGAAATATAATGCCGGGGCCGGGACCACGGCGGCGGGAGTTGGCAGTTAGCGTTCCAGTCGCTAAGCTGATTGCGGATGCGGAAGGATTGGTATGGCCGTGGCGTCTCGTGGCAGAGACCTGGGTCTACAGGAGTTCCTTCAGGAAGTCCTTTGGTTGCGGCTAATTCCCTCCTACTGACGCCTGCCGGTACTTCAAGCTACGCGCGGTCATCGGGAATCCACGCGAGTAAAGACCATCTGCGAGATCGTACTGTGTAGGTGTGTAGGTTACCTTTCATGGGGGATTGCATTGACACCGGCTTGCCGTGCTTTCGCAATGTCGATTAGGAGATAGTGTGGGCGATGCTGTTGAATTGCCGGGGCGACTTCTTGGGTGTAGACGTTCGTTGCAAACTGAACTGCTTCGATGAACTGCCTGTATGATTCACTGGTCTGAACGGGATGCAGCACGGGCGAGAACGCTACGTTTCGCATGATGGTGGGCTGGTGCCCCGCTCCCAACTTCGTGGTCTCAAGGAACTCGAATTCTTTGTGACCTGCATCTAGATAGTAGCCCACGAACATGTGGCCGGGTTTCACAACCAAAAGCGGCTGAATGCCGATTTTGTACATGAGGGATGCGAAGAGCACTGACCCATCCACACAATTTGCTTGCTGAGAGGTGATGCTCTGGTCGATAAAGCGAACCGCTTGACTGTGCACATGGCCGGTTGGAGATGAGGCCGAAGCGGTCGTGATGCTTGAGTAGTGCAGGTTACGGCGCTGCAAGACGTTCCACAAGGCAAAGACTTGCAAACGCACCGCATTAGGACCGCTCTGATAGCCCACAAAACTGTTCACGGCGTGATATTGAAGAGCCTCCTGAAGAACAGTTTCAACGAATGGATGGCTCTCGTTGACATAACCTGCGAATAGAAAGGACAGATCAGTCTGTTTTCCATCGGGAGTATCGATCTCGAAGGGCACATCATTTACCGAGCGAATGCGTATTGGCCGGATTTCAGTGCCGACAGTGTTGTTGACCGTAAGTTTGTATGTGACTGTGGCCGGGATTGACTGATCAACGCTTTGCAGTCGTGAATAGTTCCATCGCAGGATCGGAGCGAGTGCGTATTGCTGCCCAGCATCACCGAGCGTTGCGTCCAGTGAGCTGACAGCCGTAAAGCCCTCCACCTGAACATCTACGTGGACTTTTGCATTCGGTACGGTCGGTCGTATCAAAATTCGCGCCAACCCCAGCGGATCACCGAAGAAGTGTGGGTTGTCAGGAGTCTTGAGGATGCGCCCACCTGTCGAAAGCACAAATGACGGGTAAAGTTCATTGTCGAAATCGAATTTCGATTCCCAAGTTGCGCCTTGAACGCCGTCAGTTTTCCGAGCGGCGGCCATTGCGTCCAGCTTCGCTTGCACCTTGGAAGTCTCCGCATCCGAGACGCAGGCGTAGACTCGGTCGTAATCCCCTTCCATGTGTTGTCCCTGCGGACAAGGATGCTCTCTGGTTGCTTGCTGTGCCAGAGCGCTCACGCACACGACAGTGAGAATCCACAATGCTTTCACTGCTCACCTCACGGTACTCAGAAATAGATTAGGCGGGCGGCATCCCCTAACGAAAGTGACTCAGGTAACTGAAGGACTGGTCGTTCGGTTTTTGCAAAAGTCGGTTTGGAGCGCAGAACAACCCAGACAATGACCTCAGTAACTAGGCTGCTTTTGCAGTTGATGCTGGAATTAGAGCCTGGAGAGACTGCGCTCGGCAACAAATTGTGGGTTCGCGGGCTGATGCGACAGCGTGCTTTACGACTGCATCTTCCCGGAAAGCGGCCCGCAGCTTTCCGCCGAAAAGTTGTCGCCAAAACCCGGAATCGTGCACGACTGGTCTTGCAGCAACTTGAGTTGAGTGAATTGGAGGATTACCAAGATGGGGCCAGGGGCAAGCCTAAGTCTATTTCACTGCGACACGCTAAGTGGCAATCGGGCAAAGGAAGAGCAGTTCCAGTGGTATATCGTTTCCAGAGTTGCAGGCAATGGACTGGACCGGGTGTCTGTCTCGCAGCTTGAGCGGTTGATCGCGAGCGCTCGCGAGAATCAATACGACCATCCAACCATTGCAGCCCTTGCAAAGCTGCTAGATACTTCTTTGGAAAAGGAAGCCTACGAATTGTACGTTGACGACATCCTAGGATTTCCGATTGCGATAGCGTGCTTCTTTGAAGACTACGCACGACCGGATGAATCCAGCGTCGATTTTCAGGGGACAAAGACGCTTCACTATCCTAAATACTGTGTCTACAAGTTCGCCAGCTTCTTGGACTTGCTTCGTCCCCGTCATATTCGTTGGCGCGGTGACGCAGAACTAGACTCCGATCCATTCGCGCGTAAGGCTCTTGAGCAGTTTAAGGCGGAAGACTCTTACGGCAAAGCAGCAATCCTTGCTCGTTGGATCAAACAACCCGGCGGGACCGCTTTCTCCGAAAAACGGGCACGGCAGTCAGACGAGTTGCATAAGCGCAGGGAGTTTCTGAAATCTTTGCCGCATTTGGCTCTGCCGATTCTCGCAGCAAAACTAGATGACCGATTCCCCAAGACGCGCGGCAAATTTCCCTCGTACACGGCGTGGCTGCGTAAAAGTCCCGACTCGTTTGCATCTTGGGTAAGCAATGAGCGCAAAAAAGAGCTTAGGCTTTCCCGACGGTCCTCACCGAGAATTCGGTAAACGATGACACCAGCGTAACTTGGGGGGCAAGGCGGCCGCGCTACTCTCAGTCCTCATATTCGTAATCTGGGTCGCCCAGCCTACAAAAGCGACGGGACTGGAAATCGTAGTACCGGCAGAACGCCATTTGTCTTTTAGTTCCAAGCTCATCTCTATAGACCACGCGGCCACGGAAAAACAAACGAGGGCGTGGGACTATGTTCTCCTTGAGGTAATGGGAAACTGTCGCGCCACCCCTCGACTTCACCTCATCTTCCGACCAGTTTCAAATGCTTCAGATGTGAAGTAAATCGAAAGCAGTCGAAATTTGAGCGCTAAGGCCTGATAGCGTCAACTATCCAGCTAAGGTGCTAACCGCCTCTAACACAAACTCTGCCGCAACGAAAAAGCCGCCTCGTGAAAGGCGGCTCTTAACTCTCGCTTCGCGCGCTTTCAAGGTATCAAGGTGTCACGGTGAACTTGGTGGTGCTTTCCACGTGCCCGCCCGGAGTAAAGACCATGATCTCTCCGGTCGTTCCGTCTGCCGGAATCGTAGCCGTGATCTGCGTGTCGGAGTCCACCGTGATCTTCATCGGCCACTTGCATGCCAACCATGCACCCGTTGCTTGCGCGAAGCTCTCGCCCGTGATGACCACGCTCGTGCCGACCGGCCCGCTGGTTGGCGTGAAGCTGAAGATCTGCGGCATCACCCGGAATTCCTTGTTGCTTTTCAGCGTCCCGCTCGGCTCGATCACGCTGAGAATGCCCGTGGTTGCTCCGGCGGGAACCGTGGCCGTCAGGTAAGTGTCGGATGAAACCTCAAACGTTGCAGGCGTGCCATTGAAGGAAACTGACGTTGTGCCCGTGAAACCCTGGCCGAGGATTTCCACGGTCTGCCCAACCTCGCCTGAATTGCGGACGAACGCCACGAACGGTCCCAGGCCCATGTCAAGGCTGTAAAAACTACCGTTGCCCGCTTCGTTGCCCGCGCCTCCCCTGGTCGTCAGCCCGTAAATCTTTCCATTGGTATGTTGCAGGAGGGCATCCTCCGGGTTTGCGCCATGGGGCCCATCGAAGTTGTAGAGGATGGAGTAAGCACCGTCCGGAGTGATCTGGAAAATAACTCCGCAACTGCCGACGCAGGCGGAGGGGTTAGTCATGGTCCCACCGTTATAAGTGACACCGTAGAACTTGCCATCCGTGGCCTGAACGAGCCCCGCGAGCGGGCCAAAGCCGTCGTTCGGATAACTGGGGTCAGGAAAGTTGTGCAGGACCGTAATGGCTCCCTGGGGAGTTAATTTGAACACGACACCCTGGCCGTAACTACCGCCTTCGGACGTGGTCCCGTAGAAGTTCCCGTCACTGCCCTGAGCCAAGGAGCCAAAGTACGGAGATTCTCCATGCGTGCCGTCAAAGCTGTAGACACTCGATACGATCCCCTTGGGCGTCATCTTGAAGACCGTCCCGTAACCGGCGCTGCCGCCACTCTCAGTCGTGCCATAGAAGTTCCCATCGGGTGCCTGGAGCAGTGGGGCGGCCGTGAAGAAGGATTCTCCGGGAAGTGAACTGAGGAAAGTAAAGGTTCCCGAGGATGTGATCTTGTAGGCAGTCCCGTCAGTGTACTGCCCGGGCCCCCAATTGGTGGTGCCATAGAAATTCCCATCGGTACCCTGAATTGGCGGCGCGTAGGGATAACGACCGTCTGTGCCGCCCGTGAAGCTGTAGAGAGTGGTCAGGCTTCCACCCTTCGTAATCTTGAAGATCGTGCCACAACCGTTGGTGCAGTTGTTCGAACTGCCGCCATATACAGTCACACCGTAAAAGTTCCCGTCCGTCCCGAGTGTCAACCCGCCCACCGGGATGCAACACCCGAATTCGTATAGCGGCGTCAGCGTGCCGCTTGGTGTGATCTTGAACACGTTGCCCCAGGAGCTAATACCACCATACGCTGTCCCGTACAAGTTGCCGTCTCGCCCCTGGGCGAGAAAGCCTAAGGATACGCCTTCATTACCACTGAAGTTGTACAGGTCGGTGAAGGTCTGAGCGGTTGCCACGGTAGCTGCCGCGGCGACCACCAAGATGAGCGTTGCCAGCATGAGCGCCGCACTCGTGCAAAAGGGGTTCAGTCGGTTGAGCCCCGCGCTCCTTGAAAACACACTTTTTGCGATAGTCATTTTTTCTCCCCCATATCATCTGGCTGGTTGGGCTTTCGTTACGGTTTGGGATTCGCGGGGACCCGGAGAGCGGAAGCGATAACGAACGCAGGGCGCGGGTGCGGGTGAAACCCGATACTTCCGAGTTGCCTTGATTGGGGCCCGCTTGCGAGAGAGAAAAGACTCGGAACCTCGAACCGAGCAACTCTATTCTGCTTTGGCTACGCTCGTCAGTGATCAGCATCACAACTGTAGCCTAAGTCAAGTGGCGTAACATCGCGTTATCGCTCATTGACCTGCAAAAAGGCGAAGAGAAGGCGCAAGCTTGTGACATCGCCTGGTGACAACAACCAGCGAACTTGTACTCTCAGTTACAGACGCCGTGCCATATCTGACCTTCCGCGTCGCGCCACACATAATTCCCTTCGTGATTGATCACGCCATGTTTGCCTTTGAACCACGTGGTTAAACATCCGCGCCCAGTGTCAGGAGGTTCGCTGATGATCTGGGCAGTTTCAACCGAAGCCACTCCGCCACAGAAGGGCATGGCTGAAACGAATGTTTCTGCAAAGGCCGGACTGCCGTCAGGTTTGATGTATTGCCCCCCGCCGTCGAGCCCTACCGCAGCGACCCCCTCTGAAAACATCTCGGCTGAGTAATATTGGAGCGGGAGTGCCAAATTGCCAGCCTTGTCCACATATCCCCATTTGCCGCCAAGTTGTACGGGGGCGAGTCCGTTTGAAAAGGGAAAAACGTCATCGTATTTCGGTTGGATGACAATCGTGCCTTTCTTGTCCATGAAGCCGACTTTTCCTTTTACCCGAATCGCAACCAGACCCTCGGAGAAATCAATACCGCTTGCACTGTGGTTAACTGGCGGGATGGCGAAGCTCCCATCCCGACGGATGTAGCCCACTTTCCCGGCTACGCTCACCGCCGCCAAATCTTCGTGATAATCGAAAGCCCAGTCGAAAGTCGGAGTGATTCGCGTCCCCTGCTTATTGATGAAGAATGCTTTCTTGTTCAGAACAACTCTCGCCATGCCGCCGTCGAAGGGGTTAGCATGCTCGAATTGAAAAGCGATGATGATTTTTCTGTTGCGATCCACGTAGCCCCACTTGCCGTCTTCGATAGCTGGGGACAGTCCCTCCGTATAGTGCTGCGGAAAAAGTCGCCGGTGGGGAAGCCAAGTCGGGGAGATGAATTTGCCGTTCTTGTCGATCAGACCACACCGGGCTGGGTCGCAGGCAACTGCGCCATCTGCGGTAAACGGGCCCGCGAAATCAAATCTCGCTGCAATGACGATGCCGTCCCCCGACAAATATCCCCACTTGCCGTGATCTTGAAAAGGGATTGGGCCCGGCGTCTCGCATGGGGATTGACTGAATGCAGGCAATGCCAAACACACTTGTAGGAGTGCCAGAGCCCAACGCCAGCAGAACATCTTCATGAGGCTATTAGACACCGCCTCAGCACTGTCCGGCAGTTACGGCAGTCATCCTGAACTCAACCGATTCTGCTCATCTGTCAATTGACGTAACATTCCTGATTACGCTCAAAATCCCTCAATCGGATGCCAGTCTGTGTCCGATACCTAGAGCCTTCCCGACGCTGCGGTCGAGTTTAAGCCAAGTAATATGACTGGGCGAGTTGCGGACTGCTTTCCGCGCCTCAAGACCGCTGCGGGTTGGCAGTCTGACAAGCAGCCCAGTCTCAGGGTTAAGTTGAGTTAAGAAAACTACTTCGACGACCGTTCCGCCCTAAAGCCCCTCCTGTCTTTCGCTTGCGAATGCCCGCCATGCCGCCCTTCATGCGGACATATCGCATTTCACGATCCCTGTCTGTCTAATCCATTAGCGGCTAGGGGATAACGAGCCGAGCAAGGGCTTGCGTTGACCTCTCGCCCAAAACACCCGTAATGGAATGGAGAGACTGTCTATGGCACGACACAGATTCACGCTATCGGAACAGCTCAAAGCGGCAGAAAGCGCCCTGAAGAATCCCAGAACGCCTCCGCAACTCTTGGAGAGTTTGCGGCAGCGTGCAAAGGAACTCCGGAAGAAAATCTCAGATCAGCGTCGCAGCGGTTTGCTTGGGATCTTCCGATCCAGGAGGGGAAACCAATGACCGGAGTCCTCTCAGTTCGGTTGCCAGCGTCACTTGAATCGACTGTTCGGCTTCACGCTGCTCGTGCGCAGGCTCCGCCCTCCCGCCTTGTGAGTTGGGTGCTTGAACATGCGATTCATGGCCGCTTCACCTTCATGGCGTTAAAAGACCCGCCACAATCATTGGACGCCAAGCTCGACGTTCGCATGTCTGAAGAGCTTATCTCGGCTGTGCGTAATGAATCCGACCGCATGAAAGTTCTCGTTTCTGTCTACATTCGGACGATCTTGTACGCCTTCTACACGCGAAGGCTGATTTTCTTGAAGGAAGGAGAGCGTTACACGCTAGTGGCCAATGATGACCAAACAAAGAGTTCTTGAACTGTTCGCAGCAAATAGCCGTTTTATGACGCCCGATGAAATACGCGCACGTCTACAGATCACGGCGCATCGTAGTTCTGTCTACAGCTACCTGTTCCGGCTTTGTAGACAGGGCCTCTTGGAACGTCCACAAGATTGGGCGCGGGTTGCCTATCGCATAACGCCAAAAGGAATTGATCGGCTCAAGTACTTTCGCTCGAAAGAACGCTGAGGGGGGAATTCATGGACTACAACCAGATGAATAGTTCGTCTTCGATGGGCGGGAGCGCAAAGTCGCATTTGACTATCGACAAAGCCTGCAAGCTACTGGACACAGCCCAGCCTATTGTGTGGGCCGTCGCCATCGTCTTCGGACTGCTGGGGGTGACGCTGATAATCCGCCATCTGTGGCTCAGGAAGGTTGCATCCCGCGACGACAACAGCGGTCACACTGGAGAATTATGGAGCCGTTCGTAGACGCAAACACGGTTGCGGAACATCTCAAGATCAGTCGCCGTCAAGCTCTGGAGATGACGCGCCGAGGAATCTTGCCCGGCTACCCGCTCGGCGTTGGTTCGAGCCGGAGAGTCTGGCGGTACAAGCTGAGCGAGATCGACGCCGCCGTCGCCTCTGGCACGAAGAATCCGCCGGAAAGTGCTATTTGCCAGACTGCGCTTCCAAGGGCACAATCGGAACTGGCAGTCCCCGGTAGCCAACGGAGGCAACTCTAATGGCTAGAGATTCACGGGGATGGTTTAGACGTAAGAAAGGGAAGTTGGTCTACTGCTGGATTGTCGGAGACCCGGCGACTGGCGACAGCAAGGAACGGTCCTTGGTTGTCGGCCCGGAATCCATGTCTGACGACGACGGCAGGGAGGTAGTAGGCGTTTTGAGGAAGGAAGGCAAGATCAGGATGGACAATTCAGTCCGTGCCGACAAGATCACGTTCTCCGACCTCGCCGTCTACTACTTTGCTCACAAGGAGTTCAAGAAACAGTCAACCAAAGACCATTACGAGCAGGTCATCAACGGCGCACTCGTTCCCCGTTGGGGCACGAGAGTGGCCGTCGGGATCAGGCCCGTAGAGGTCAAGCACTGGCTCAAGACTCTTGACATGGAAGACCCAACCCGCGCCAAGTACCGCTCGGTAATGGGGGCCGTCTACACGTTCGCTCAGTCCGAAGGTGTGATTCCTCTCGGCCTAGAGAACAATCCATTGCACTACGTCAAGGGCTTTTCCGCTGTTTCGGACTACGAATCGGTAACGCTTGAGCCGGAACAGACGTTCAAAGTCCTGGAACAGCTTCGGCAGCCGGAGTACACGCTTCTTTTGCTGATAGCTGCAACCGGGTTGCGCCAGTCAGAGGCACTGGGTTTGCGCTGGGAGTCCGTTCTTTGGGAGAAAGGCGAGATAAAAATTCGCCAAGCATACGTTCACGGCAAGATGCAGGACGGGGCTAAAACCCGAGCCTCTAAGTCTTCCGTGATGATGCACCCGCTCTTAGCGGAAGTGATGAAGGCATGGCAGACCAAAACGCTGTATGGAAAGCCGGAGGATTATGTCTTCGCGTCCCACAAACTCAGTGGGAGGAAACCACGGACGGGGCCGATGATCGTAGAGGACTACTTGCGGCCCGCTGCGGTGGAAGCCAAGATCATCACGGTTGACGATCAAGGACAGACGTTCGACTTGGAAGGCAATCCGATCAAGCGCTTTGGCTTCCACGTCTTTCGCCACAGTCTTTGCTCGTTCTTGATGGCGGCGGGCGAAAACCCGGCTGTGATCCAAGCGACTCTTCGGCACACCCGGCTGGACATGACGATGTACTACGCGCATTCCAGGAAGAAGCAGAGGTTGGAAGCGCAAGGCCGGGTGCTCGAAGCAGTTCTCGGAAGCGAACGGGGGCTGCAACGGGAGCCAACGGCAATTCAGTAGCAAGAATGTGGATCGGGAACGTGTGTATAATGATGAACTTACCGCCTCCAGTGGGCGCTTAACTCAGCGGTAGAGTGCCATCTTCACACGGTGGAAGTCATAGGTTCGAATCCTATAGCGCCCACCATTCTCATTCGGGCAACAACCTAAAGTGGGTCGCTCCACTTCGGCTATGCTCAGGATTTCGGCAGCGGGCTTCCGGCCCTCGCATGGCGAGGCCTCACTCCTGCTAAGCGCCTCATTTCGAATCCTATAGCGCCCTCACTCGAACTGCACGGAGTTCTCCACGGAAACGCCCAGGCCTGTGCCGGGGAACCCGAACGCGGTGTGGGGCGGTTTGAAGACGATCCGCGTTCTGCGCGGAGCGGACTTGTTCTCGATCTTGGACAGCATCGTCTGGGCGGCGGATTCGCCCAGTTCCCGAAGCCACGCGCCCGCGTCCTCCGCCAGCGGCCCTTGCGCGAGCGGTTCTTCAAGGTTGAGGCATCCGAGGTGAACCGACACCGCCGGCAACGTCAGTTCCCGCGGCAGACTCACGCCCATGACCATCACGCCTTCGACCCCTCGCTGGTAAAGCTGGAGGGATAGGCGCGTCCACTCCGATGGGCGTTCGAGGACGCCGAGAGCAAGCAGATAGCCTCTTCGGCGCAGCATGCGTTCCATTCCAGCCACCACCTGACCCACCCGCACCCGGCCAAAATCATTGCTGATGACGGCAACCATGTGGGTGCGCTTGGTGCGCAGCGATCGCGCCGAGAAATTCGGCTGGTAATTCAGTTCCGCGGCCGCGCGGAAAACGCGATCTTTGGTGTGCTGCGGAATCGCCAGCGAGGCAGGCGTTTTGTTCAAAACGGCCGAGACCGAACAGGGTGCAAGCCCCACTCGCTCAGCCACCGTGCGCAACGTAACCACCATCTTCTTCTCGGACACACTTCCCCCTTCAGATTTCTGCAGCACGCCGGATCTCAGAGCAGCGGCCGCACACTTTTGGCAGGACGGCGAGGTCGGGCGACCAGCGGATTCCCCATTCGTAGAGCGAAGATTCGCTTTACGGGCCGGATTGTCCACTGCTACCGTGCAGAAGACGCACTACCAGCCTGAAACAGAGCAGACAAATAGTCCAACGCAAAAAATGAATTGTGAAGATCAATCAGGCGGGTGACTGCGGGTAGAATAAATACGGCTGCTTTCTGAGGGCCCGTAGCTCAAAGGGATAGAGCATCGGATTTCTAATCCGAGGGTTGCAGGTTCGATTCCTGCCGGGCCTACCATGAAAAGCAGGGTCCCTCGCTGCGCTCGACTCAACTCTTTCCCAATTCAAATCACTTCTTTGGAATGGCCCGGCTCATGCTGAACTTCTCGGATGCGCTGCGCGCGGCGCTACAGGAAAGCTTAGATTTCATCAATGCCGATAGCGAGCAAGGCCAGATTGAAAACCAGACTCGGCTTGCGGTACGCTCAATGACCTATAGTCATATCTATGTCTGGGATCGCCAGCAGCCGTGCCGCTCCGCCGCTTTACCAGCGCCATCCTCTACCGCATCCGCGGTCGGAGGGCAAGCGCGCCCGCATTGTCGAAGCCGCCATGCAACAGTTCGGCGAGAAGGGCTATCACGCGGTGCGGATGGGCGACATCGCCGTTGCACTCGGGATCGCCAAGGGCTCGCTCTTCCAGCACTTTGGCAGCAAGGATGGCCTGTTCTTCGAAGTTTACAAGCGAGCTGTGCGTGCGTTCCCCAAGTATCTGGACGCGCCCGGGGAAGTGCGGGCGGCAGGGTTCTTCGACGTGCTCCGCTACTGGCTGGTTCGTACCGAGCACATGCTCCAGGCAGACTGGATTCCCTATCGCATTGCGCTGCTGGGCAACTATGGCACGGATCTCGTCCTGAAGCGCGAGATCAACCGGTTCCTGATGGCAGAAGATCCCTATGGCACGGTAAATTTTGTGCGCTTCGGTCTGGAGCGTCACGAACTGCGCAAGGACATGGACGGCGAAATGATCGTCTCCATCCTTGATTGGATGATGGAGCGGTTCCAGGATGCGCTGCTCACTGCGGAACTCGATCCCGGCCTGTTCCGCCGGCAGGGCGAGGCGCCTGAAAGGAAGGAAGCGCGAATCCAGCAATTTCTCGCGGTGCTGCAGAGGGCGATCGGGGCGGCTGCGCCCCGTCCGCGCCGAAGCTCACGGCCGCCGGCGCGACGTCGACGTCGGCGGTAGGCGGTGGAATGACGGAACGCCAGTGCGGACGCAGTGGCTTTTGCCTCGAATTTCTGGAGTCGTTGAGAAAAGCATGAATAGGCAAGTGTCCATCGAGCAAATTCTCTCCAGCTATAACGAGCGCGCCCCTTTGGCGGAGGCTTCGACGATTCCAGCTTCCTGGTATGTGGACCCGCGGATTGCGGAACTGGAGCGCCTCAACGTATTCAGCAAAACGTGGCAGCTTGTCGCCCGGACCGATCAATTACGGCGAACCGGAGACTTTGTCGCGGCGCAACTCGCGGGAGAGCCCCTGGTCGTTGTGCGTGGAGATGACGGAACCTTACGCGCCTTTTACAACGTGTGCCGGCATCATGCCGCCGCGGTTGTGACCGAGGAGTGTGGCCGTGCAGCCACCTTGCAGTGTCCCTATCATGGCTGGAAGTATGGGCTGGACGGATCGCTCAAAGGTATGCCGGAATTCGACGGCGTGAAAAACTTCGAACGCGCCGAACATGGTTTGGTTCCAGTGCGAGTTGAAACCTGGGAGTGCTTTGCATTTGTGAACCTCGATCCCCAGACCGCTCCTCTCTCCGAGTTTTTGGGAGGGCTGGTGCTCCGCGTTGCTCCGCTTGGGATTAGCCGGCTGAGCTACTTCGACCGTAGAACCTACGATATTCATTGCAGCTGGAAGGTCTTCGTCGACAACTACCTTGACGGCGGATATCACGTGCCCCACCTGCACAAGGGACTGAGTTCGGTGCTCGATTACAAGCAATACACCATCGAAAACGAGGACCGCTACTGCCTGCAGTCGAGCCCCATGGTGGGTTCGGAGGAGGACGCTGCCACGGGGGCGACCCGCAAAGGGGACCGCGCCTGGTACTTCTGGCAATATCCGAATCTGATGATCAACTGCTACGAGGGGTACATGGACACCAACTATGTGATCCCGGTGGACGCCGACCACTGCACGGTGGTTTTCGATTTTTATTTCAGCGACGTGAGCGAGTCCCGGCGGGAGTTCAATCGCGAGTCGGTGAATGTGGGCAATCGTGTGCAGGAGGAAGATCTCGGCATCTGCGAAGACGTGCAGCGCGGCTTGAAATCGCGCGCCTACGGAGCCGGGCGTCTTTCGGTGAGACGCGAAGCCGGGGAGCATTTGTTTCACCGGCTGCTGGCTGCCGATTTGAAGCGAGATCCCTTATCCGGCATGACGGCAGCCGACTGAAGGCCTGCATTCGTAGCGGCTCTCCGGGTTCTAGAGCAAATCTGACCTCGGGTCAGTCGTGCGGGCCCTGCTCGCGGCGCAGGGCGCGCAGGTCGATCCCGAGTTGCTCCGCTTTCTTGTACAGATGACTGCGCTCCAGCCCAAGTGACTTTGCTGCCAGGCTCATGTTGTGGTGACTGCGGGTCAGTTCAGCGAGAATGACTTCCCGCTCGAACGATTGCACGCGGTCGGCGAGCGGCCCGGAGGCAAGAGCGGCTTCGGAGACTCCAGCCGCGGACGATTTCGGCAGCGCCATCTGAACCGTCGCCAGATCAACCTGACCCTCGGTCGCAAGCAGCATGAGGCGTTCGACCATGTTGCGCAACTCGCGAACGTTTCCCGGCCACGTGTACGACTGCAAGGCATCCATCGCCTCCTTCGTGAAGGGCACCGGTTTCCAGCCGTTCTGCGAGCACACCTGGTCCGCGAAATGTTCGACCAGTGCCGGAATATCCTCGCGCCGCTCACGCAAGGGAGGCAGTGCGAGCGGAAAGACATAGATGCGGTGAAACAGATCCTGGCGGAATTTCTGTTCTCGCGCGCGAGCTTCCAGATCGCGGTGCGTGGCCACCACCACCCGCACGTTGACTGGAACGGGCTTATCGCCGCCGATGCGCTCCACTTCGCCCTCCTCGAGCACGCGCAGCAGTTTGGCCTGCATGTGCAGCGGCATGTCCCCGATTTCGTCGAGAAAGATGGTTCCCTGATCGGCCTGCTCAAACTTGCCGATATGGCGACCGGCGGCGCCGGTAAACGATCCTTTTTCGTGTCCAAAAAGTTCAGACTCGATCAACTCCGCCGGAACCGCGGCACAATTCAGGGTCACAAAAGGTCCAGACGCGCGGGCGCTGCGCTCGTGAATCGTGTGCGCGACCAGTTCTTTGCCGGTGCCGGTTTCACCCAGGATGCATATCCGCGACTCGCTGGCTGCAACCCGCTCCAGTTGCGCCATCACGCGGCGCATGGCTTCGCCTTTCCAAACGATTTCGTGTTTGCCCAGGCGCTGGCGCAGTTGCCGGTTCTCGCTTTCGAGGCGCTGCAGTTTGAGCGCATTTTCGACAGTGAGCAGCAGTTTGTCGGTGGAAATCGGTTTTTCCAGGAAGTCGAGGGCGCCCAGCCGCGTCGCCCGGACGGCCATTTCGATGTGTGCTTGCCCCGACATCATCACGACCGGCGCCGTCACGCCCTGCTTCTTGAGTTCTTCGAGCAGAGTGAGGCCGTCTTTGCCGGGCATGACCACGTCGGAAATGATCAAATCGAAGTTCTGCGTTTTGGCCAGCTCGAGGGCTTTGGCAGCGTTGTCGCACACCGTGGCTTCGTGCCCTGCCAGGCGGAACGCCCGCGACAACGACGCCAGAGTGTTGGCCTCATCGTCCACGATCAAAAGATGCGCTTTGAGTGGCAAATCGTCCTCCTCGCCGCTTCAGCCGGAAATATGACCCGCGGTCTCACTTGGGCTCTGGCCGGAGACGGTGTTCTGGAGCGCCTCAGGTCTGCTCGGCAGTTCGATCAGGAACGTTGTCCCCTGCCCGGGTTCGCTTTGCACGGTGACTCTTCCGCCATGGTCGCTCACCACCGACTGCACGATCGCCAGCCCGAGTCCGGTCCCATGCTGTTTGCTGGTGTAATACGGAGTGAAAATGCGCTCGCACTCTTCGCGCGTCAGCCCTGAGCCAGTGTCGGTGACCGCGATCGTGACCTTGCCGTCATCGCGCCTGCTGCCGAGAGTCAGCGTGCCACCGTTCGGCATCGCGTCCATGGCATTGAGCACGAGATTCGAGAGCGCGCGGTGCAGCAATTCCGCATCGGCCGCGATGGGCGCAAGGCTCTCATCCAAATCGAGCTTCGACACAATGGGCTCACGTCCCGGTGCTTGAAGCTGCGCCTGGAAAAGCTGCGCCACGCCGCGCAGTAGATCATTCACTTGGACCGGCTGCAACTGGGGATGAGGCATTTTTGAAAACTCGCTGAAGCGGCCGATGATCGCCTTCAAGTTCGAAATCTCCGCCAGCAGAGTTTGCGAACTCTCGCGAAATACTTCCTCGAATTGCTGCGGGCTTTGCTGCCGCGCCCGCACCAGGTTTTCCACCGTCAACTGCAACGGAAACAGAGGATTCTTCAGCTCATGCGCCAGCCGCCGCGCCAATTCGCGCCAGGCCGCAACCCTTTCGGCCTGCACCAGGCGTTCTCTCTGGCTGGCCAATTCAGCCGTCATACGATTAAACGATTCGGCCAGTTCGGAAAGTTCGTCCCCGCCTGGCGCCTCCACGCGAGCATTCCAGTTTCCCGCGGCGACGTCCTGGGCCGCCCGCACCAATTGCTCGACCGGTCGCGTCACTCTGGCCGCGGCCCAACTGCTGAGCAGGATCGCCAACAGAATCCCGCCTCCACCCACCGGCAGCGCGAGCAGACCAATGTGACGCTTCAATTCGACGTAGGACCGTTGCGAGTTTCCAATCAGCAGAACTCCCAGCAGCGGACGGTCTTTGCCCACGCCTCGGAGCGGGATGGCATGAAGCAATTCGTCATCCGCCTGATCCGACGACCATTGAATCTTCCACGTGGTTTCCTGGTCGTACTGGCGAACCGCCTCGACCAGCGGGGCAAACTTGTCCGCCGGCCGGTTGACGTCGGAAGACGATCCCGCGGACGGATCAATCAGCAAATCGGGCGAAAACCGATCCCCGCGATTCTGGTAGAGCAGGGCACGCATGTCGGGGGGCAGATCGAGCGCGGAAAGAAAATTTCTGTCCAGCCTCCGCCCGCCGATCACGTAAATAGGATGTTCCCCGACGCGGGTTGCGCGCACGGCGAGAAGACCGAGAGCAGTCGAATCCTGCAATTCCAGCTGCATCAGAAATGCGTGGGGCTCGTTCGGCGCCGGGAGATTCTCGAATCCGCTTTCCGGATACCCAAATTTCGCCGGAGACTGCGCCGAAGAGATGATGATGCCGCGTCCGTCCACAAATTCCAGAAAGTCGAGTTGGTAGTTGTCGGCCATGGTGCGCGCGAGTTCGAAATAGCCGGCCGAGGCGGCCGGAGAGTGGTCGAGCGCGGTGGCCATTTGGGTCATCGGTTCCGATTCCGCGATCGCCTGAATGCGCCGCACCGCTTCGTCGCCTTGCCGGTCGAACTCACGTTGAAACTGCGCCACCAGCGCCGAAATCCGCTGGTCCTCTGTCTTCTCGAAGGCGCGCCGCGTGACCCCCAGCACCAGCGCTGTTACCGCGGCCACCGACACGCAAACCGTGAGCGCAAACACGGCCAGTAATTTGCGGCGGAAGATCATGGCTTCGCGCTCCCCAGCCACGCGTCGGCCAGTTTCCAGCTTCCATCGGACCGCAGAGTCCAGTCCTTCAGCGTGGCGGCCGCAGCATAGTACGCCGGCAAATGAAACAGCGGAATGATGCGCAGTGTGGCCAATGCCGCCTGCTCGGCCGCGTAGAGATCTTCCACAGAGCCGCCTTTGTTCTTGGCCGCAGGCAACCCGGCCCGCGCAGTCACATCCGCCAGCGCGATCCACGGGTCCGCAGGCAGCGGAATTCGCACTGGCTGCAAATCGGCCGTCGCCCCTGGGGCAGCTTGCAGCCACAATCCGGCGTCTTTACCGTTCAGCGCAATGCGTTCCGCCAACAATCGCCCCACCGGATCGCCGCTGTCGTAGCCGATAATCCACTTGGGGATGGTATGAACCTGTTCGCGTGCCTGGCGCGCCCGCGGCAAATCTGCGTCGGCTGGAAAAACGAATCCATACCCGCTCATCCAGTCGGGAAGAATGGCGGCCGTGGGCTGGCCCGCGCCCTGGAACAGCACACTGCGGACCGAGCCGCGGTCCAGACTCAACGCCAGCGCCTCACGCAGCAATTTGTCTTCCGGGGACACAACCTCGCGACTGAATGTCACGGCCAGCAGTTCCAGCGGAGCCGAACTGACCAGTCGGTCTCCTTCGAGCGAGAAGCGGTGTGCCTGCTCCGGCGCCACTTCCACCAGGTCAGCCTTTCCCAGTTGCAGCGCCATCATCTGATCGCGATAGCTCTTGCCCATCTCGATCTCAATGGAGTCGAGAAACGGACGCCCGTTCCAATAGTCTTCTTCCGCAGCCAAAACCAGTTTCTTTCCCGGCTGCCAGTCTACGATGTGAAACGGGCCGGTTCCGGCCGGCTTGTTATCGGAATTCCTCTTCGCAATCGCGTTCCGCGGCTGAGCAAGCTCGGCGAGCAGGGTGGGGTCAGGGCCGTCCGGTTCGATGACCACCGAATCCGCATCCGCGAATACGTTCCAGGCCGGATTGGCGGCGCGCAGCGAACTGGCGGCGTTCTCTGGGGTCAGCGGCGTGCCGTCGTGAAACTTGACTCCGCGCCGCAATCGAAATCGCCAGCGCTGACTTCCGGTCAATGCCTGCCACGAGATTGCGAGTGCCGCGTGGGGACGCCCGTTCGAATCCATCGTCACCAGCGTCTCGAACATCAGCAGGGTGAGACTGCGCCGGGCAAACGAATCGGGCTCCGTGTTGTCAGCAGGATCGAGCGATGCCGTCGCCGCCAGCGTGGTCACGTGGAGCGTGCCCCCATACTGCGGGCGCGTCTCGGCCGCGGCCGGCGTGCTCGTTGCCAGCCCGGCCGTGACCCCGGCAAACAGCGCGCTACTGACTGCAAGACATCGCCAGTCGAAAAGCCACATAGCTTTCTGTCTCTCGATCTTTTACCACCGCAACCGCAGTGTCACCGCGGGCTTCCGTCCACAGCGCGGTGATCGCGCCGGGGAATTCGACCGCCGGGCTGACAGTAACCGGGTCGCGATCCGGGAATTCGTACGCGCGCACCGAATCCCCCGCCTGCTCTCCGGAACTTGACGCCAGCACCTGCCATCCCGCGCCGCATTGAGTCTTCACCGTAGCCAGGTCGCTGCCCCACCCGAACCTTGCGGTCTGATCGCTGACGCCATCCACCATGTGCACTGCGCCATCGGTGGTCGCGAAAATCCACAGCGTGTATTTGTCGCGCGGCAACAATGCGGCGGAATAGAATTTCGGCACGTTCGTGAACTTGCCCACTCCGGGCGTCAGAGCGCCAGTGAAGAAATTGCGGGAGGGAGCGAAGAACGCTTTCATCTGCGGCACTACCGTCGCCGCGCCGTTGGCCAGCCCCGCGCTCGGAAAGACGGATAGTGTACCCCCGTTTATCGTTCCGGCCACCAGCGGCCACGGATCATCGCTCTCGCGGCAGTTCAAGGCCAGCGGCAGCGCCGCAGTACTGGCACAAATCACGCCGGGGAGATACGCGTCGAGCAAATGATCTGCAGCCGGGAGCAGCCGTCCGCGCAGATCTCGCGGCCACGGCCGCTCGTGGACGATGTGCAGGGTCTGCTCCTGCTGCCACTTTCCGCCCTGCAGGCGGTAGAGTGAAATTTTCTCGGGATCGAGCACCGCGATGTGGGTCGGCGTCGCATTCTCTTCCAGCACGGCGACGTCAAGAATCGGTTCATCCTGCGCCCACAGCGGAATCTTGCGCAGGCTGAGCGGCACCGAATCACGGGCTGCCGGCGCGCCCTCCAGACGCGGAGCCGAAACCATTACGACTGCGGCCTCGCCCGCGCCCTGGCGAATCTCCGCCACCCACACGTATGACGTTGCGTTCTCCGACAGCGAAATCTCGACCGTTGCTGCAGCCTGCTCGGCTTTTTCGAAGCGAAGGCCGAGTCCTTCGAGCGCACCGCGCAAGCCGTTCTGAACGATCTCGCTGTCTCGCCGCCCAAGTGACGACCGGTTCTCGATCGTCAGCGCCACCGCGCCCGGTCCGGTCACCGCGGCAATCTTCTTGGCCAGTTGCTGCTCCGGGACGCTCCAATCCGCCGCGTGCACAGTGATTGCGGCCCCAAGCACGACAAAAGAAAGCTGTAAAAGGAGGATGGACGCAGAGCGCGGTGCGCGACTCACCGAATTCGAGATGGCATCTGGGATGGCCAAATTATAAACCGCTCCGCCCATGACTCAGCTCCTCTCACCGAAGTCCAGATAGAATCTGCGGGTGCCCCATCCTAGCCGCGTTCTTTATAGAAACCGCGGGTGCCCCATCCTAGCCGCGTTCTTTGCGGCTAGGGTGGGGATTTTGCCGCCGTGATATGAATCTATCTCGGCTGTTCTTCCGCCGGTTCCGCCTGTCCCGCCTGCGTCGCAGCGCTCATGCTGCGCAGAACGTCATTGGCGAAGAAAAACTTTCCATCTGCGGGCACCATCATGATCTGCAGTTTGTCCGACAGTCGCTCGGCCACGATTTTATTGATCAGCAGCGGATTCTGTTTCAAAATCGCCGCCTCACTGGACAGCCGCTCCGCATCGGCGGCCGCGGTCACGCGAATGCGGTCAGCCTCCGCTTCCGCCAGCAGTTTCCGGCGCTCCGTCTCAGCCTTGCTGTCGATCACCTTCGCCTGGGCCGCGGCCTCCGCGTTCTGAATCGTTGCTTCCTTACGCGCCTCAGCTTCCAGCTTGCTCTGCTGGATCTGTTTTTCTTTCAACGGTAGTGTGTACTGCATCGCATCAGATTCGCCCTTGGCCTGGAGGACGTGCACTTGCGCCTCGCCCTCGGCCTGCTTGATCTGCTGCACCTTGGTCGCCTCCGCCTCCAGTTCCGCAATCTTCACCTGCTTCTGCTTCAGTTCGGTTTCCACGCTCATGCGGTCATTTTCCTGTTCTTTCAGGAGCAGTGTCTCCAAACCCTTCGCATACTCCTCCGGCAACTGGATATCCCGCAGCATGACTTCCTTCACCACAATTCCGTCCACTGCGAGCTTCTGGGTGATCATGCCGGCCGCTCGCTGCCGCACTTCCTCGCGCTTCGCCGAGAACACATCCCGCACCGTGTAGTTCGGAACCAGCTCCCGCCAGACGCTGGCCACGATCGGTGGAACGATTTCTTTTTCCACCGGCCGCGGCAGATTGCTTTGAATGTAATCCAGCCGTTTGGGATCGAGCCGGTACCGCACCGTGATCGCCAAGCCCAGCGTCAGACCTTCTTTGGCCTGCACGTCGAGCAGTTGAGATTTGGCGGAAACACTGGCCGCTGCACTCTTTCCCTCTTCCGAGACTCCAGTAGTGAAGACCTGATCGCGCGTGTCAAACAGTGCCACGTCCTCCACCAGCGGCAGCACAAAGTGCACGCCCGGATAAAGCGTTCCCGGCAGCGTTCCCCTCGTCTCGCTGATGCGGACTCCCGCCATGCCGCTCGGCACCACCACAATACTGAAAGCCAGCAGAATCGGTCCCCAGGCCAGAAGCAGCAGCGCGAGTGAAGTGCGCCAGCGCCATTGCGGACGCGGGGGCGCTGATCCGGTCCCCGGCGTGGCCAGGGCCCGCCGGTACAACAACTCGCGATACAGGTCATAACCCAAAATGCTCACAGCCACGAGAATCATCCCGAGGCCACCGGTCATCAGCAGGTACCTCAACGCCAGCATGGTCGTTCTCCTTTGCGCCTCAGCGCTTCTCGTCTGATTTCGCCGGCACCGGTTGCGGGACCAGTTTTCCCGATGCGAAAAACAGGCGGAACACCTGCCCGAAAATCAGCTCTTCCGCCAGCAGGGCTACCGCCAGCGAGAAAACCAGCCCCGCCACCACTGCCATGAATGTGATTGCCATTTGCATAACGCCTCCTTAAGAGACTGACCTCAGACCTCAGACCTCGGACCTCAGACCTTGCTACTGTCCGGACACTCGATCGGGCGCCGTCACTGCGGCTTCCTCTACGCCGCTGCCGAAGAGCTGCGCCGTCTCGTCACGCGCTCGCCCCGAATCTTGACCACGTCTCCCACGCGCAGCATGGTGAACAGGCGCTCCATATCGCGGTTGCGCAGACGGATACAGCCGTGCGATGCCGCTTGCCCGATCGAGCGCGGCGCGTTCGTCCCATGAATTCCGTAGCCCTTCTGACTCAGACCCAGCCAGCGCGTGCCTACCGGGTTGTCCTTGCCCGTCGGGATTACAGTGCCGGGGCGGTAATAGGTGGGATTGGAGACGCGGTTGATGATCTGAAACTCACCGGTCGGGCTGGGACTGGCCGCTGCGCCCACCGCGATGGGAAACTGGGCCAGGACGGTTCCATCTTCGAGCACCGCAAGCTTGCGGTCCGGAACGCTGACCAGGACGACACGCTTCGCCAGATCTCTGCCCACCTTCGCGGTCTGCGTGGATGCGGTCTGCGCGGGTGCGGTCTGAGTAAATGAAGCTGTCGCCGCAGCTACCGCCAGCGCTGCCAAAAGAAGCCGCTGTGCCCGCTTTCTCGCTACGCTCCCACTCCGGTCCGGTCGATTCATGTCCGCCCCCTTGTGATTTGCCTTGCACTCAGACCAGGGGCAGGACGGAAGCCAAATCCTATCTAGCTGAAAATAAACGCCGTGGAATGGATACGAGAGGCCGGTTCAGTGGCCGCACGACCACGCTGTGTCCGGGCAGACACATGACTTAGGTTGAAGGAACTGGATTGCGCGGGAATTCGTGCGAAGTTGGGAAACAAGAAGTTGGGAAACAATGAGAAGTTGGGGAACAGTGACGGGTATTAGGTGGGGGAGGGACTACCTTATCAAGCCTTCAAGCGCCCGGCCCCCGCCGTCTGGGGTAACGGCTTGTGGGGTTCTGTGGGTGGGGCCGGGCGATCCTATGACTAGAAGGCCTAGTTCAATTGTGCTTATTTAAGTCCTGACGCCCCATCATTTCTGTGACGATGGTCACAGTTGCGAGTGATTCCCGTCATGCAGAAAATCGTTTTTCCCACAGTGGACCCCTTCGCCAGGGACCTTGCCCCGCCGACGCACAACCGACTGTGACTGAAATCACGGCCAGACTTCCCGACGCTTCTTACACTGGCTTTTGAGCGAGCCGGAAGTGCTCATTTCAACTTGGAGAGCGATTCATCATGGCCTACGTGATTACTGATACCTGCATCAAGGATTCCCTTTGCGTTGACGTTTGCCCCACCGACTGCATCCACCCGAAACAGGACGAGCCCGGCTTCGAAGCCGCGACCCAGATGTATGTGGATCCGGAAGGCTGCATTGACTGCGGCGCCTGCGTTCCGGCCTGCACCTCGGATTCGATTCACGCCCTCGACGATGTGCCCGAGGAAAAGAAGGAGTTCATCGAGAAGAACGCGGCCTACTTCAAGTCCTAGGGTCGCGAGACAAGCTCACGGTTCCGCTTTGCAATTGCCGGGCGCTGAGTGTGCAGGGTAACCCAGCCTCCTCCAGCGCCCGGCGATTCTTTGTTCCGAGCGGATGGCCCCTCCCCGTTGACTTCCCCCCTCTCACCCGCTATCGTTCCGCGCTATGAACGTGGTCAAAGCGACTCGCCAGTTTGAAACCTGGCTGGGCCAGCGCACCGACATTGTCCGCAAAGATCTCCACCTGAAACACAGCAACATGAAAGCCGAGGTCTTTCCCTTTTTGCGCGCTACCTATTATCGCTGGGCGCAGATTTGGCCCAAGGTCTGTCCC
This sequence comes from Candidatus Sulfotelmatobacter sp., assembly GCA_052326105.1. Classification (GTDB taxonomy): domain Bacteria; phylum Acidobacteriota; class Terriglobia; order Terriglobales; family Acidobacteriaceae; genus Sulfotelmatobacter. The sequence goes on from JBKQRC010000045.1 coordinate 41,852, forward strand.
GGCCTGGCCAAGGGCCCGCAAGTGCTCGCGGTGGGCGACCTGCATGTGGAGAATTTCGGCACCTGGCGCGACGTCGAAGGCCGCTTGATTTGGGGCGTCAACGATTTCGACGAAGCCTATCCCATGGCTTACGGCAATGATCTGGTCCGGCTGGCCGTGAGTGCTCACCTGGCTGCGGAAGCCCGGCACCTCCCGCTCAAGGAGATAGACATCTGCGACGCCATTCTCGAAGGCTATCGGGAAGCGCTGCGCGAGGATGGACGGCCGTTCGTCCTGAGTGAGGACCATCGCTGGTTGTGCAAGATCGCGGAGAGCGAGTTGCGTGATCCGGTTCGCTTCTGGGCCAAGATGGATGCGCTGCCAACTCTGAAAGAAGCGGCCCCGCTCAGCGCCATTGAGGCCATCGAGCATCTGATGCCCGTTCGCGACCTGAACTACCGGCTGGCCCATCGAATTGCCGGCCTGGGCAGCCTGGGGCACGCCCGCTACGTCGCCATTGCCCAATGGCACGGAGCAAGAATCGCGCGGGAAGCGAAGGCCCTGGTCTCCTCTGCATCTTATTGGGCACGCGACCACGAAGGACCGGCCGAGATTCTGTATCAGGCGATCATCACCCGGGCAGTGCGCTGTCCGGACCCATTTGTTCAGTTGCGCGGCCGGTGGATCGTCCGCCGCCTCAGCCCGCATTGTTCACGCATCGAATTAGCCGACCTTAAGGCACAGGGAGAGGGACTGCGTCTGCTTCGCGCCATGGGATGGGAAACCGCCAACATCCATCTCGGAACAAGGTCGGCGCGCAAACTCATCCTCCGCCACATGCAAAAGCAGAAAGGGCAGTGGCTGCATCAGGCCACCGAGGAGATGCTGAAGGCGGTCCGGGAAGACTGGAAAGACTGGAGGAAGAACGGCTACGCCTAGGCGGCCCGTGGTAAAGGTACGATTCGTCTCAGTTTATAAACGGCGCGTGTCAGCTATGTACGATTCGCGTCAGCTATGTACGATTCGTGTCAGCCACGCACGGTTCGTGTCAGCCATGCACGGTTCGTGTCAGCTTACATACGATTCGTATCAGCCTACGTACGATTCGTATCAGGGTATGCCTTCAGGCATACCGTAAACACTGCGTTATCATCGCGCCTTCAGGCGCTGCATCCGCGATTCCGGTTTAGCCCAGGCGTACCAGGCGGGACTAGGCCACCCCACTGTGCACGGCGTCCGCCTCAGGCACGCTCGCGACGGCCCGCCGCAGCGGAGCCAGCGCGATTCCTCGATCCCGGTCATAGACCAGCGTCCACAACGCCGCACACTGATCGCACAGCCAAAAATGTTCCACCTGCCGTTGCAACTGCCGGGCGCGAACGAACGGAGGCGCGGCCGATTCTCCCGGTTTGTTCAGACGCTCGGTTTCGACCAGAAACAGCTTTCCGTCTCTCAGTCTGAGGAAGGGCTTCGAGCAATTCGAATTGGCACACCGGCTCAGCATACAATTCTCCACTTGCCGATCCTTCAGCACTCCGAATGCCATCGCTTTGCCTTAATGCGCTGGCCCGAATCGACGGACATCTCCCGGGCAACAGTCTGGCGGCGGCTTGTTGTTCTTGCCGACTAATCGGCACGAAATGCCGATCACTCGTCGCCGCTTTCTTGCTCGCCTTGCGCTTGCCCAGCTACCATTTTGTTTATGCCCCGGTCCTTACTCTGTCCACCGGATTATTTCGATGTTGTGGATCAGAAAAACCCATACATGACGCGGGAATCGGCGGTGGACCTCGACAGAACGGGCCAGCCATCGGTTGCGCGGCAACAGGCGGCATAAGAGAATAGACTCCTTCAGAGGCCTTCTCGAACCGAGTGCGAGGCCCCTTTCAATCGACCACTCATGACCGCGTTGCCTGCCTCGATGCCGCCGCCCAACCAGGAAGCGAACTGGAGGCTGCTACGTGCCGCCCGCTTCCCGGGGCTGCGAGCGCTGGCGTGGGCGGGCGATCGGCTTTACGCGGGGCGGGGCTACGAACTTGTCGTGGGCGAAATTCAAGATCCCCTTGGCACCGTCAACTGGCAGCCTGTCGCTCACGTCCGAACTGACTGGCGGCGCCGCTTCTCGGTCAGAAACCGCTTCACTGCGCGATTATTCCGCGATGGCTTCCACGCGCTGGCCGTGCTGCCTTCCGGCGGATTCGTGGCCGCGGTTCCCGGAGCGATCGTCACCCTCCGCCCGAATGAAACCGAGTTCCGTCAATCCCATGCCATCACCCGCGGTACCCGCCCGCTGCACATTACAGCCGTCCCCGGCGGAGCCGTTTTTTGGGGAGAGTACTTCGACAACGCCAGCCGCGAAGAAGTGCACATCTATGCTTCTTCGGACGGCGGCGCGAGTTGGACTGTCGCCTACGTGTTCCCTAAGGGCGCCATCCGCCATGTGCATAACATCGTCCACGATCCCTGGGAGAATTGCCTTTGGGTGCTCACCGGCGATTACGGCGACGAATGCCGCATCCTGCGCGCCGCCTGCGATTTCAGCCGGGTCGAGACCGTACTCCAGGGCAATCAGCAGGCGCGGGCCGTTGCGCTCATCCCCATGGAGGATGGCCTCTATTTTTCTTCCGATACGCCGCTCGAACCGAACTACATCTACCGGCTTGACCGCCAGGGAAAGTTGTCGCGGCTCGCTCCCATCGGCAGTTCGTCCATCTATGGTTGCCGGATTGGAGGCCATGTCTTTTTCTCGACCATGGTCGAACCCAGCAAGGTCAACCGCGACCACAACGTGCGCGTGTATGGTTGCCGCGTGGGCGGCCACGGCGAACCAGCCTGGCAGCCTGTGCTCGAATGGGAAAAGGATCACTGGCCCATCGGCTTGTTCCAATATGGGAACGCCTTCTTGCCCGACGGGAACAACTCCACGCCCTACCTGGCCGTGACCACGATCGCCGTCGAAGCCGATGACATGACTACATCCCTCTACCCGGTCGGATAGGCCATTTGTCATGAGAGCTCATGTGGGGACAGCCGCCCTCGGCTGTCCGGTCGAGCGAAGCTCGACTCCTTCCCGTCGCGCCCTTCCCGAATATGAACTGACAGTTGCCCCACATCTCGCCGCTTTTGCGAGATGTGGGATCTTCGACACCTCAAAGCGTCGCAGAGATGCCCCCGCGGCGAGGGCTGCCGTAATATGGACTGCGGCAGTCGCCAATCCCTTGCCTGGTCTCAACTACTACCGGCGCATCTTCAGTGCCTACCTTCTGGGCGGCAAGAGTCATCTCACGTTCTGGCACGAAACGCCGGCGGAGAATCCCAATGCCGTTGCCGGCGAGTTGGGCGAGTACTACATGCTGTTCGCCGAAAAGGCGGACTACCACGGCGCTTACGATTCCGCAGGCATTCCGCAACTCAACTACCACGGCAAGATTGGCCTGCAATACAACCCGATTGCGATCGCGCAATACGGACTGGGCAACTACAATCTTTTTCGCCACACCGCAGATCCCGCGTGCCACAGGAAGTTTTTTCTGGCTGCCGACTGGCTCTGCTCTCATCTGGAGATCAACGCTGACGGACTCGCCGTCTGGAACCACCATTTCGACTGGGAGTATCGCGACACGCTCAGAGCCCCGTGGTATTCGGCCTTGGCCCAGGGGCAGGGAATCTCTTTGCTGGTTCGTGCCTACAAAGAATCCGGCGACGCGTGCTATCTCGACGCGGCACAGCGCGCTCTCGCCAGTTTCCACCGGCCCGTGACCGAGGGCGGCGTTGCCTTCACCGACCAGCATGGCGACCTGTGGTTTGAGGAATATATCGTGTCGCCGCCTACGCATATTCTGAACGGATTCATCTGGGCGTCGTGGGGCGTTTACGATTACTTTCTCGCGACCGGGGACGCTTCGTCGCGGGAACTTTTTTCGCGGGCGGTCCAAACGCTACTGCACAATATGGATCGCTACGATCTGGGATTCTGGTCGCTCTACGAGCAGTCCGGGACGCGCCTGCCCATGGTCGCCAGCCCGTTCTATCATCAGTTACACATCGTGCAGTTGCGGGTGATGCATCGCCTGACCGGCGAAGCCGAATTCGCCCGCGTCGCCGATCGCTGGGAGAGCTACAGCCGCAGCCGCAGCAACCGCGCCCGCGCTCTGTGCTATAAGGCGGCGTTCAAGCTCCGCTACTACTAGGACCTATTGAGCATGGGAGAGTATAGTGACGTTCCTTTGTCATTTCGAGCGTAACAAGATGGTCCGGTCACGGACCATCTTGTGGAGTCGAGAAACCTGCTTCCCCACTGCCCAGGGCAGAACAACAGGTTCCTCGACTGCGTTCCGTCCTCCGCCGAGCGGAGGACGGAACTCCGCTCGGAATGACAGCAGTGTGGTGGGCCGCCGCTATATTCTGCAAAGTTCAATCACGCGAGCACCGAGGATCTCCCTCGCCCTCAACTGGCCACCGGGAGCGGCACGATACTCTTCTGGTCCGGGCGTCAATGCCGCAATGACTGTTGCAACCGGCTATCCCGCCACCTACCCCAAACGCCTACTCATACGATACCCTTCTATCTTCACGTGAAAATTCTCTACGTCTCGCAATACTTTCCGCCGGAGATGGGGGCGCCTGCGGCTCGCGCCGCGGAACTGGCGCGTCACTGGGCGGAGGCTGGCCACGAAGTCTCCGTGCTGACGGGATTCCCGAATCACCCCACCGGCGTGGTTCCCGAGGAATGGCGTCCGCGGCTGCGGCGTCTGATTTATCACGAACGGATTTGCCAGGAACGGGCTCCAGACCTCAGACCTCGGACCTCAGACTTCGGCCCTCAGACCTCAGACCTCGGACGTCAGACTTCAGACCGCAAACCTCAGCCCCTGACGCCCGAGGTCCGAGGTCCGCAGTCTGGGGTCCGCGTCGACGTCTTCCGCACCTGGCTCTGGCCCTTGCCCAATCGCAAGGCGCATGAACGCATGCGCAACTATGCCTCGTTTTGTATCTCTGCCGCTGTGCGCGGCCTGACTCTTCCGCGACCCGACGTGATCATCGCGACCTCGCCGCAACTGCTGGTGGCGGTCGCCGGCTGGTGGCTGTCGTTTGCCCGGCAAGGCGCCGGGCAGATTCCTTTCGTCTTCGAAGTGCGCGACCTGTGGCCGGAATCGCTGGCCGCCGTTGGCATGGGCAATGAAGATTCGCTGCTGCATCGCGCGCTGGGAGCGATCGCCGGTTTTCTTTATAAGCGCGCCGACCGGATCGTGGTCGTAACCCCGGCGTTTCGCGAACATTTGATCGAGCGCTGGCGCGTTCCAGCCGAGAAAATTGCAGTCGTCGAAAACGGCGTGGAGACCGATCTTTTCGCGCCGCTCCCGCAGGCAGCCAACGACGAGCTGCGCAAAGAACTCGGCGCCGAAGGAAAGTTTCTCGTCTGCTATGCCGGCACCATGGGCATGGCTCATGGCCTGGAAACATTGCTGGATGCCGCTTCCCAGCTTCAGCGTCAGAATCCAGACGTGCGCTTTCTTCTGGTGGGCGAGGGCGCGGAAAAAGAGCGAATCAAGGCTCTGGCGCACGCCCGAGGTCTAGCGAACGTTCGCTTTCTCGATCAGCAGCCGCACGAGAGAATCCCCGCCTTCATCTCGGCTTCCGATGCCTGCCTGGTTCTCCTGAAGAAAACCGAAGTTTTCAAGACCGTCATTCCCACGAAAATGCTCGAGTTCATGTCATCGGCCCGGCCAGTGATTCTTGCCGTCGAGGGCCAGGCGCGGCAGATCATCGAAGAAGCCGGAGCGGGGATTGCGGTTGAACCAGAGAATGCGGCAGCGCTGGCGCAAGCTATTCGTCAGCTGGCGGCCAATCGCGAACTCGGTGCCGCGCTGGGGCGGAAGGGAAGGGAATACATCGTGCGGCATCTCTCTCGCGGCCGGACTGCAGAGAAGTATATCGAGGTGCTCCGGTCCGTCGTAAACCGTAACGGTCTGACTACAACGGTCTGACTACGGATGCGTCGAGTAAACCGTAACTGCGGTGGCCGCGGCGATGGCAGCGTCCAACGACTTACCAGCCAGCACGCGGGCTCCGCTGATCGGGACAAAGAGAATATCGTCGGCCTGCAGAGTAACGTCCGGAGCTTTGGCCTCGAGCATTTTCTGCAGCTGAACCTTGGTCTCGGTCATGCCTGTCGGGCCCTTCCGAATGATGCGAACGCCGCTCATCTTTGCCGTGTGGTTCGTGCCCCCCGCCAGCGCCAGCGCCTGCAACACCGTCATCGTGCCGTTGTCCACCAGCAAGCCGGCGGGGTGGCCCACGTCCCCGACCACGTAGATGATGGGGGCCCGTGGGACCGTGATCGTGTCGCCCGGCAAAATGTCGACGTTCCCACTCAAGTCGTCGGCCAGATTGCGGGGAAGCTCAATGCGGATCGGTTCGGGCTGATTGCGGCGGATGATGGCGATCTTGCGTGACGCACTGGCCGTGAAACCGCCAGCCTCGGAGATGATCTCATAAAGTTTGTGATCCACTACGTCGGGGTAGATGCCGGGTTTACCTACCTCTCCCAGAAGGGTCACGCCTTGCGAAGAAGCTTCGTCAACGAAGATCGTTACATGCGGGTTGCGGACGAATCCTCCGTCGGAGAGCCGTTTTTCGATCACCGTCTGGGCCTCTTCCTGGGTCAGGCCTTCGACGTGCACGTAATCAATCAGTGGCAGGTATACGTCGCCCGAATTGCCCACGCGAGCTTTGGTGGCAAGTTCCGGAACGTTGTAGACGTTGACTTCGATCAGGTCTCCGGGACCCAACTTCGTCAGAGCTGACTCGTCGCCGGTATCCTTGTTCGCGTCGGAAGCCTTGGCTTGCGTGCCCGAGGTCGCGCCCGTCGCGCTCGTAGCTGCCTGCGAGACGGGTTGCGCCGCGGGAAGTTCCACAGGCGCGGCATTTTGCCCGCTCTGGTTACTCCCTGTCGCAGGTTGCTGAGCGGCCGCGCCGCCCACGGCGAATGCGGTCAGCAAGCACAGAAGAACCCGGCTACAGCTGGTGAGACTCGGTGTGCCCGACTTCATCGCAAGACCCCTGAAGTAAACAATGAGGATTTACCCCGCAGTCTAGCACAGCAGCATATGTTGCGAAGCCGCGATTTTACCGGCCAAGACTTAGTTTTCCACAGCTTTTTCTTGGCCAGCGATTGAAAACCCCACCGGGGTATTGCTACAGTCTCTGCATCTTCGACTCCTACGGGAATCTGTCTGCTAACTATGAACTGCCGGTCAGCACTGTAATACTGCCTGACAGAGTGCTGGATTGCATGCCGAACGAGCAGGTCGGCTTGAGGTGGCTTAGTTGACTGTCGTTTTTCTGGCGATATTCCTGGTATCGCTGCTGTCGGCCTTCGTGCTGACCCGGTCGGTCCGTGACTTCGCCAATGCCCGCGGCTGGGTCGCGATTCCAACGCAGGATCGCCACCTCCACGCCGCTCCACTGCCCCGGCTGGGCGGCGTCGCTATTTTTCTCTCCTTCTCCTGCAGCATCGGTGTTGCCGTGCTCTGGGCGATGCGCAATCCCCGCTTGCACTCGTACTTTTCCTCGAAGACGCTGCTCACGATTCTGCTGCCGGCGGCGCTGGTGTTTCTGCTGGGCGTCTACGACGACATTCGCGGAGCCGGTCCCTACTTGAAGTTTTCGGTGCAGGGCGTCGCGGCCACCATGCTGTTTATGGGCGGCCTGCGAATCGTGAACATCCCGGTTGTATTCGGGGATCATCAACTCCCGTGGTTCATCGGGCTGCCCTTCACGGTGCTGTGGGTCCTGGCCATCACCAACGCGTTCAACCTGATTGACGGCCTGGATGGGCTGGCAGCCGGGTCCGCCCTGTTCTCCACGCTGGTGGCCTTCGTGGTGGCGCTCTTGAACGGGCCCTCGCTGGTCACGGTCATGACCATCGCGCTGGCCGGGGCAATCCTCGGGTTCCTGCGCTTCAATTTCAATCCGGCCACGATTTTTCTGGGCGACTCGGGCAGTCTCTTTATCGGATTCGTGCTGAGCGCTCTGGCCCTGGAGGGAGCACAAAAAGCCCCGACCATTGTGGCCGTCGCCATCCCGGTGGTTTCTTTCGGTTTGCCGATTCTGGAGACCGCCCTGTCCATCGTCCGGCGCCTGATCGGCGGGCGTCCCGTATTCACTGCTGATCGCGAGCACATTCATCACAAACTCCTGCAGCACGGCATGACGCATCGCCAGGTTGTAATTTTGCTGTACGGAGTCTCGGCGATTTTTGCGCTGCTGAGCCTGTTCCTGCTGTGGCCGACGGGAAGCTCGCTGGGCCTGGTGCTGGCTGTGTTGGGTATTGGGATATGGATTGGCGTGCAGCACCTCGGCTATCTGGAATTTGGCGAGTTGGCCCGCGTCGCCCACCGTACCCTGGATCAGCCGCAGATCTTCGTCAACAATCTGGCCATCCGCCGCGCCACCGAGGAACTCAAGGTGGCGCGCGATTATGAGCAACTCAAGCGCATTCTGGTCGCGGCCTTTGGCAGCAACGACTTTGACAGCTTCGAACTGAAACTCGAACTGCTGCCGGGGGAACCGGTTCCTTTCGACCCGGCCGAACCGTCCGCGGCTCGCCGGAGCGCACTGTCCTTCCGCTGGAGCAAAGCGGGGGCTTCAAAATCGCTGGACAGTTCATCGTGGACCCTGGCCCTCGACCTCGTGAGCTCGGCTAATCGTCGCCGCGGAACCCTGCTGGTGCACCGCTTGTATTCTCAGCGAGCTCTGCAGGTTGACATTAATCTGCTGACTTTTGCGTTTCCCACGGCGCTGGCCGACGCGCTCGACCGCACTCTCGCTCACCCGGCGCAGGTGATCCCGCTGCCCGGACAGGACACGCCGTTGATCACAGCCCAGGCGGGATAATCCGCACGGGCGGTCTCCTCCAAAGCAGATACAATCTCCCTTCACCTCACTGATCAGTCAGTATGCATATTCTTCACGTCGTCGGCGCCCGGCCCAATTTCATGAAAGCGGCTCCGGTCATGCGTGCGCTGGCCGCACATTCGGGATCGGCCCAGGCTTCGCTCCGCCACACCGCGCTCCGCCAGACTCTGGTCCACACAGGGCAGCATTACGACTCGGCCATGTCCGAAGTGTTCCTTCGGGAACTGGAGATGCCCGAGCCGGACTGCAACCTGGAGGTCGGCTCCGGCGGTCATGCGCAGCAGACTGCTGCGGTCATGCTTGCCTTTGAGCCTGTCCTGCTGCAGCGCAAACCCGATCTCGTTCTGGTCTACGGCGACGTGAATTCCACCGTCGCCTCCGCATTGGTCTGTGCCAAGCTCGGCGTGCGCGTGGGCCACGTCGAAGCTGGCCTGCGCTCCCGCGACCGCAGCATGCCGGAGGAAATCAACCGCCTGCTCACCGACCAGCTTTCCGATTTGCTGTTTACGCCTTCAGCCGACGCCGACGAGAATCTGCGGCGCGAAGGCATTGACCCGGCGAAAATCCACCTGGTCGGCAATGTCATGATTGATACCCTGGTGCGCCTGCTCCCGCGAGCACAAGAGCGGTTCCCTGTCGGCGCGTCGAAGCCGTACGTGCTGGTGACCCTGCACCGACCGTCCAATGTGGACGATCTTCCCTGGCTGCGTGAACTGCTGGCCGCGCTTGCCGAGTTGAGCAGCCAGATCGACGTTGTCTTTCCCGTTCATCCCCGCACGCGCCAGCGCCTCGACGGGCTGGAATCTTTGCCGGGCGCGCCCGACCCTGCCGCGAGCGGGCACCTTCGCCTGGTGGACCCCCTCCCCTATATCGAGTTCCTCGCCCTGCAGCGTCGCGCTGCGCTGGTCATTACCGATTCCGGGGGCATTCAGGAGGAGACCACGTTTCTCGGCGTTCCCTGCCTCACCGTGCGCGAGAACACAGAGCGGCCAATTACACTCACGCTGGGAACGAATCAACTTGTAGGGAAGGATTTACATCGGCTGCGTACAGCCGCGGCGGAGATTATCGGGAAAAGCGCACGACGACCAGGCGCCGGAACGCAACACCGCTGCCGCGTGCCTCTCTGGGACGGCCACGCAGCCGAACGCATCGCGCACATCGTCATGCGCAGCCTCAGCGAGTGAGGAACCGCGGGCAGACGTGCTGATTTACAGCTTGGCGCTGGCGTAGGAGTTGATTTCGCAGTTCAGACAAATCTCTTCAAAAGCTGGTGCTGTCCATTCCATGATTTCCCCCAGTGAACGGTGTCGGCGGCCATGCCGCGAATGTTGATGTAAGAATAGCTGACCGGCGGGCGCGAAAGCAATCCTCCAGTGCCCGAGATTTTCAGCCATCACCGAAAAGCGTGTACTGTCCTAATTTGATTTTCAGCCATCACCGAAAAGCGTGCACTGGCGCAGTAAGAGATTCGTATCAGGGCATGCCTTCAGGCATGCCGTAGTCGCGCGAACAAAATCCGGCTTCAGCCGCTGCAGGCGCGCGGGAAGGCCAGTGGCTAAAGCCGTTGGCGCCCGCGCCAGGAGCGGCATCGCTAAACCGGCTGCGGAAGAGGTACCGAATGCGTGCGCCGCCGTGGAAGAGCGGCGCTTCAGCGCCGCGTAGGCGATTTGAAATCAAAGCGGGCTTCAGCCCCGGTGGTTATTTTCCGATCGACGACGGACTTTTTCCGCATCGCTAAAGCGATGCTCTGATACGAAACGCTATTGCCGAAGTCGACCACTTCCGAAAAGGCAGTCCCACTTAGCGGTCCCCCGGTTTTCATCCCGTTTTTCCACACGGGGAACCAGTGATGCCACTTTTTCGCCGCGGCCTCGACCATTACCTTCGTCTGACCCAGACCGAAACGAGGATTCCGCAATATGTTTGGCAAGACTGTCTATGGCACCACTTTCAAGGACGCTCACTTTGTCCCTCTACAGTCCGCCACATTTTGTGTCCAGTGTGAACTGATCAGCAGCAATAGCAAGCCCTATTGTCTGGCCTGCGGCAGCCACGCTTTGCTGGGCCTGTCGCGCGTGCTGGGAGGCTCGCTGCGGAACCAGCAGACCGCGCATCTGATCACCGACGTCGAACTGGACAGTCTGGTCCGCGATCTGTTGCGCACGGTGCCGGATCCCGCGCATCTGAGCGCAGCGGACCACTCGCGCATGCCGTCGCTCGCTCTGCGCAGCCAGCTTCGCCTGGCCAACGCCGCGCACCCCGCGTCCGGAATCCACGCGGTGGCGATGACGGAGGAGACTGAGATTCATCATCCTGCCGAACTCGATCTCGAACCCACCATCAGCGCGATCACCGAGCGCGCCCAGCATCTGACCGGCGCAACCGGAGCGGCCATCGCGCTGCGCGCCGGCGACGAGATCGTCTGCCGGGCCCGCACCGGCCGCACCGCGCCCGATCTTGGGGTTCGCCTGCAGACCGATGCCGGCATCTCCGCCGAAGCGGTGCGATCGGGCGAGATCATGCTCTGCCACGACGCCGAGCGCAATCCACGAGTAGACCTGGCCAGTTGCCGCCGCCTGGGAGTGCGCTCCATCCTGGTTTCGCCTTTGCGTCACTATCGCCGTACCCTGGGAATTTTCGAGGTGTTGTCTTCGTCTCCGGGCGCGTTCGATGAGCGCGATGTCGCCACCATGCAACTGCTGTCCGGCTTGATGGTGGCCGCGATCTCCCGTATCTCCTGCCTGCGCCAGACACAGGCCTTGCGCCGGGCCAGCTAACTGTGCTGCCCGCCCCAAAAGCGGCCCCGGACCGGTGACCTGCCTTGACCCGTCGTCCTTGTGATTTTCTTCCTTGCTTACTTTTCCACAGTCTCGCGCTAATATAGAGCGAGATTTCGAGGCCTCCTCCATGGCAGTTCCTGCCCCGCCAGCGCGACCTTCTTCACCCAACCGTCGGCGGCGTGTGCGCCACAAGATCCAAACTCCTGCGTATGCCACTTTTACGGCGGAGCCCAAAGGCCGCAAGGGATCCTCGGCCATACTCGACCTGCACGAAATCGTGGACCTGAGCGAGGACGGAATCGCCATCCAGTGCCACACTTCGCTCGAGGCCGACCGGCAAATAGATTTGTGCCTGGATCTGGCCGGCAGTGCGGAGCACATTTACACCACGGGGCAGGTGATCTGGACGAACGCGTCCGGACGCGCCGGCCTCCGCTTTGAGGAGTTGTCCCCAAGTTCCACATTCCGGCTGCGCGAGTGGCTCTTCGTGAATGCGATGACAGGAGTTGCGACGGCTGAGGAGGCCAAACTGGCTGCGGCTTCCGCCGTCGAGCACGTTCCCCCGCGTCCCAGCTACAGCGACGCGCTCGCGGCCGTTACCGCAGTGCAGCGCGAGGTGGAAGCTCTGGGCGCCGATCTTGGCTGCGCTTTGCAGTTGATTGTGGCGCGCGCGCGAACGCTGCTGCGCGCTTCCGGCGCTGCCCTCGCTCTTTCCGACGCCGCGCCGGGCTTTATGATTTGCCGCGCCAGTGCCGGCGCAGACGCTCCGCCGGTCGGGGCGCGGCTGCAGGTGGGATCCGGGTTCTCCGGGGAGTGCGTGAAAACCGGCAGGTTGTTAAAGTGCGACGATGCCGAAACCGATTCCCGCGTGGATCGCGAGAGTTGCCGCGCGTTGGGCATTCGCTCCATTCTCGCCGCGCCCGTGCGCGTGGGAGAAAAATCCATCGGCATTCTCGAGGCCTTCTCTCCCCAACCCGGCGCCTTCACCAACGGCGACAGTAACGTGCTGCAGCGCCTGGCTGAGACCGTGCTGGCTGCCGTCAACCGCGCTGCCCGCGCCGGGAATCTGCCGCTGCCCGGCGCTCCTGCTCCCGTGCCCTTCGATCCCACCCCCGGCAGCGTGCTGTTTGCCTCCGAACCAACTGAAGAAAAGAAGGAGGAGGCTGCCGAAGAGAAGGGAGCCGACGGCATCAGATTGCCGCGCTCCTACTTGATTCTTCTGATCTGCGCTGCGGCCGTGATTTCCGCGGTCCTGGGTGATTACCTCGCTCCCTGGATTCAGGCCAAACTTCAGGAGCGTGGACGAAGCCACTTGCAGACCGTGCTGGCCTCATCGACTGCGCCGAAATCGGCGAGCACCGTTGCGGATCCATCCGTCGAGACCGCTACCCCCGAAGCGCTTCGCCAGATGGCTGAGAACGGCGACGCCGCCGCCGAGAATGCTCTGGGTCTCCGCTATTTTCAGGGCGACGAAAAGAACGGAATCCCGCGGGACGAGAAGGAAGCGTTTCGCTGGTTCAGCAAGGCTGCTGAGAATGGAAGCCTTGAGGCGCAGGCAAAACTTGGCTTCTTGTATTGGAGCGGCCGCGGCGTCTCTAAAGACCTGACCAAGGCCTATTTCTGGACGGTGCTGGCTCGCGCCCGCGGCGATCAGGCAAACAAAGACCTCGCCACTGTGCTGGCATCGGGCATGACGCGGAGCCAGGCCAGTGCGATTGAACAGCAGGCCAACATCTGGTTGCAGCAGCACCCCGCACTCGCCAAACCCGGCGCTGGCCACTAAAGCCAGACCTCGGACTTCGGACCTCAGACCTCAGGACCTCAGACCTCAGGACCTCAGACCTCAGGACCTCAGACCTCAGGACCTCAGACCTCAGACCCTCAGACCTCAGACCTCAGACCTCAGACCTCAGACCTCAGACCTCAGACCTCAGACCTCAGACCTCAGACCTCAGACCTCAGACCTCAGACCT
>JBKQRC010000046.1:0-48120 GCA_052326105.1 Candidatus Sulfotelmatobacter sp.
TTGCTTTTCTTCTTTTCGTCGCGGGCACGTTGTGGAAAGGGTATCGGGACCGGATGGAGGATGTTCAGTACTCAAGGTCGCAGGAGCTTCAGAAGTTGAACTGACAATAAAGAGCAAGGGCGTAGGCCCGAAGCTCTCCAGCCAATAGCGAACGCCAAGCTGGACGGAGAAGGAAATGGCAACGAAGGTCACGGGAATTCTGGGCAGGAAGGTTGGCATGACGCAACTGTTTGACTCCAAGGGCGACGTTCGCCCGGTCACAGTGCTGCAGGCCGGTCCCTGCGTGGTGACGCAGCATAAGTCGGCCGCGAAAGATGGTTACGAAGCCGCTCAGATTGGCCTGGTCGAGTTTGTGAAGGAGTCGCGCCTGTCCAAGCCCGAGCGCGGGCACCTGGCGAAGAACAATCTTCCGCCGGTGAAATTTCTGCGCGAAGTTCCGCTCGAAGTGGAAGCCGGGTCGGATAGCGACGGCGCGGTGAAAGTTGGCGACCGCGTGCTGGTCGAGATTTTCGACGGCGAGAAGTTTGTGGACATCGTCGGAGTCAGCAAAGGCAAGGGTTTTCAGGGCGTGGTGAAGCGGCATCATTTCGGCGGCGGTCCCAAGTCGCACGGTTCCATGTTTCAGATCACCGGTTCGATTGGATCGTCGGCGTTCCCGTCGCGCGTCTTCAAAGGCATGCGCATGTCGGGACACATGGGGCATCAGCAGGTGACGGCGCGCAATCTGCGCGTGCTGGGCGTCGACAAGGACGAGAACCTGCTGGTGGTCGAGGGCAGCGTGCCCGGACCGCAGGGCGGGTACATCGTAATCACCAAGGCGAAGAAGCCGCCCAGAGAGCGTCGCGGATTCGCCGGCGCGGCGACGGTTGATCCGTTGAAGGCTGCGAAGAGGGCGGCGAAGAAAGCTTAAGAGTCGCGAGCCGCGAGTCCTGAGCTGCGAGAAATTGCTCAAGACTCAAGACTCAGGACTCAGGACTAGGACAATGGCAACGATTGATATTCACAATTTGAGCGGTGAGAAAGTCGGGACGCTCGATCTCGCCGACGAAATCTTTGGCGCGGTCAACGAAGACCTGCTCTGGGAAGCGGTGAAGCATTACCGCGCCGGGCAGCGCGCCGGGACGCACGCCACCAAGGCGCGCTGGCAGGTTTCCGGCTCCGGCAAGAAGCTCTGGAAGCAGAAGGGCACGGGCCGCGCCCGCATCGGATCGATCCGGTCGCCCCTGTGGCGGCATGGCTACACGGTGCATGGTCCGACGCCGCGCTCTTACGACTACACTTTCCCGCGCAAGAAACTGCTGGGCGCGCTGCGCTCGGCGCTAGCCGCGAAACTGGCCGACGGCAAGATCATCGTGGTGAACGCGTTCGACGTAAAGGAACCGAAGACCAAAGAATTCCGCAAGGCGCTCAACGCGCTGAAGGTGGATTCGACCGTGTTGATCGTGGAAGAAGCGAAACACGAGAACCGCAATCTGGCTTTGAGTGCCCGCAATATTCAGGGGCTCGAGCTGGTGCGCAGCAATGAAGTACATCCGTATCATCTGCTGCGCTACGACCGCGTCATCTTCTCGCATCCGGCGATCGAGAAGCTGCAGGTTTCGCTGAAGTCCTCGGTGTCGAAGCGGCAGCACAAGCCAAAAGAAAAGGAAGACGAGAGCGCGAAGAAGGCGACGAGCGAGCGTCGCCGGCGTCCGCGGCATGACAAAGCGGCGGAGGTGGCCTAGTAAAAATGAAATCCGCATACCAGATCATTCGCCGTCCCGTGATTACCGAAAAGGGCCTGGCCATCAAGGAGAACCAGAACACGCTGGTGTTCCAGGTGGCGCCCAAGGCGACCAAGACGGAAATCAAGGAAGCAGTGCAAACGATTTTCAAGGTGAAAGTGCATTCGGTGCGCACGGCCACGTATCCAGGAAAAGAACGGCGGCGCGGGAAGTTCGCTGGCTACCGTCCGGATTGGAAGAAGGCGTACGTACGTTTGCGGTCCGGCGAAAAGATGCCGGAGTACGCGCAGAATTTGTAAAAGCGGTCGTTGGTCGTTCGTCGTTGGCCGTTGGCCGCCACGAACCGATGCAGCGGCAAGAAAAAAGCTAAGAGCTAGAAGCTAATAGCTAAGAGCTGACTTTATGGCAATCAAGACTTACAGACCGACGACGCAGACGCTGCGGTTCCGCACCACGCTCGTCAACGATGACATCACGACGACCGAGCCGCACAAGCCGCTGCTTGAGCCCAAGCAGCGGACGGGCGGACGCCGCAATTCGGGCGACATCACCATCTGGCACCGCGGCGGCGGGCACAAGCGCAAGCTGCGCATCATCGATTTCAAGCGCGACAAGACCGGCATTCCCGCGACGGTTGCCACCATCGAGTACGATCCCAACCGCTCGGCGCGCATTGCGCTCCTGGCGTATGCCGATGGCGAGAAGCGTTACATCCTGCAGCCGGAAGGGCTGAAGGTGGGACAGAAAATATTGAGCGGGCCCGAGGCCGACATCCTGGTCGGCAACGCGCTGCCCCTGCGCAATATTCCACCCGGCACGGTGATCCACAATCTCGAACTCAAGCCGGGCAAGGGCGCTCAGATGGTGCGGTCGGCGGGCGGATCGGCGCAGTTGGTCGCGAAAGAAGAAGAGTACGCGCTGGTCAAGCTGCCTTCCGGCGAGACCCGCAAGATTTCGCAGGATTGTATGGCCACGATCGGACAGGTCGGGAATCTTGACCACGAAAACATCACCATCGGCAAGGCCGGAAAGACGCGCTGGCTGGGGCGGCGTCCGGTGAACCGCGGCGTTTCGATGAATCCGGTGGATCATCCGCATGGCGGCGGCGAAGGCAAGACCTCCGGCGGTCGCCATCCGGTAACCCCGTGGGGCCAGCCGACGCGGGGCTACAAGACGCGCAACAACAAGCGCACGGATAAGTTCATCGTGAGCCGCAGACAGAAGTAGTCGTTGGTCGTTCGTCCCTTCGCCCGCTCAGGGCAATCTAGGAGCGGTCGTTGGCGAAAGCAGATTCCTCACCGCTGAAGCGGTTCGGAATGACAAGGGTTTAATGACGAAGGGTTTTAGGGTTTAGCTAAAAGCTAGGAGCTAACAGCTAAGAGCTGACTTTATGGCACGTTCAACCAAGAAAGGCGCGTTCGTGGATGGCTACCTTCTGACCAGGGTGGAAGCCTTGAATTCGCGCAACGAGAAGAAAGTGCTGCGCACGTGGTCACGGCGTTCGACGGTGGTGCCCGAGATGGTGGGGCACACGATCGCGGTGCACAACGGCAAGAAGTTCATCCCGGTGTATGTCACCGAAAACATGGTGGGCCACAAACTCGGCGAGTTCAGTTTTACGCGCCAGTTCAAGGGACATTCCATGAAGGCGGCGACGGAAGTGGCGGCGAAGCCGGCCGGCATCCCGGGTGGTCCGGGAGCCATCGTTCCGTCCACGCCGGCTGCACCGGCAGCGCCCGCGGCGCCGAAGGCGTGAGGAAGCTCCTAGCTACTAGCTTCTAGCTACTAGCTAAGACGCTGATGATTCGGCCACGGATTATGACGACACGTTCTGGCTTGTGATTTGGCCAGGAGCTGGCAGCTAGGAGCTAGAAGCTATTATGGAATTTCGAGCGGAAACCCGTTACCTGCGCGTCTCGCCACAGAAGGCGCGCCTGGTGCTGGATTTGATCAAAGGACGCCGCGTGGAAGAAGCCCGCAACACGCTGGCCTTCACCAAGAAGCGCGTGGCGGCGCACGTGGGCAAGCTGCTGCAGTCGGCGCTCGACAACGCGAACTTCCTCGCTACCGAGAAGGGACTCGATGTCGAGATCGACAACTTGTACGTGAAGAGCGCGGTGGCCAATGACGGTCCGCGCATGAAGCGCATCCGTCCGGCGCCGCAGGGCCGCGCGTACCGCTATCAGCGGCGCATCTCGCACATCGAACTGGTGCTGGCCGAGCGCGGGAAGAACGGCGAAGCGGTGGCAACCGTTGTGGGCGAGGAGGCGGCTCCAGCTCAAGCCAAGGCGAAGCGGCGGGCTCCGGCGGTGAAGAGTTCCGGCAAGAAGAAGGCTGCCGCAAAGTAGGGCAACAGCAGTTCCTCACCCGCGCTTTGCGCGGGTTCGGAATAACAAGTTGTTGGGATTGGGTTTGCGATTGATTTAGGAGAAGCAATGGGACAAAAAGTCCATCCGTATGGTTTTCGGCTCGGCTACACCAAGCCGTGGAAGTCGCGCTGGTTTGTCGAACGCGACTACGACAAGCTGCTCCACGAAGACGTCAAGCTGAAGAATGAGCTGAAAGAGAAGCTCAAGTCTGCCGGGGTGAGCGCGATCGAGATCGAGCGCCCGGGCAATAAGCTGCGCATCATCATCAAAACGGCGCGGCCGGGGATCATCATCGGACGCAAAGGCGCGGAAATCGACAAGCTCAAGGGCGAGCTGCAGAAGCGCACCTCGCGCGAAGTGTTTGTGGACATCCAGGAAGTGCACAAGCCCGAACTCGACGCGCAGCTGGTTTCGGAATCGATTGCGCTGCAACTGGAAAAGCGCGTTGGTTTCCGCCGGGCCATGCGCAAAGCGGTGGATTCGGCGCTGCGCTTTGGCTGCAAGGGAATCAAAGTCCGCGTGAGCGGGCGCCTGAACGGCAACGAAATCGCGCGCTCGGAATGGTATCTGCAGGGACGGCTGCCGTTGCACACCCTGCGTGCCGACATTGATTTCGGATTCAGCGAGGCGCGCACAACCTACGGCGTGATCGGCGTGAAGTGCTGGGTGTACAAGGGCGAAATCCTGCAACAGAAAAAGCGCGAAGCGCAGCCGGCGGCAGGCGGATTTTAGAGAAGTCAGAAGTAAGAAGTCAGAAGTAAGAAGTCAGAATGCAGAAGCGAAGATTCTGAGAAATGATGTGGTTTAGCTAAAAGCTAAGAGCTGACTTATGTTAATGCCAAAGAAAGTGAAGTACCGCAAGCAGCAGCGCGGCCGCATGACTGGCAAGGCCTGGCGCGGAGGGCAGCTGGCTTTCGGCGACTACGGGCTGAAGGTCCTCGAGCCGGGATGGATTACCGACCGGCAGATTGAGGCCAGCCGTGTCGCCATGACCCGCTTCATCAAGCGCGGCGGCAAGATCTGGATCCGCTTGTTTCCCGATAAGCCGGTGACCAAGAAGCCGGCCGAAACCCGTATGGGCAAGGGTAAGGGCGCGCCCGATCACTGGGTAGCGGTCGTCCGGCCGGGAAAAATTCTGTTCGAGATGGAAGGCGTGACGCCGGTCGATGCGGCCGAAGCCTTGCGTCTGGCTTCACACAAATTGCCGTTGCGCACGACCTTCGTGAAGCGCGAAGGGCACTGAAAGGCGTTGCTTTTACTGGCAACTGAGTACGGGCAACTGGAAACTGAATTATGAAAGTAGACAAAATCAGAAACCTGACGGACGCGGAACTGCAGCATCAGGAGCGCGATCTCGCCGACCAGCTCTTCAAGCTGAAGTTTCAGCTGAACATGGGCCAGACCGAGAGCTTGAAGAAAATTCGCGGCCTGCGCAAGGACATCGCTCGCGTCAAGACCATTCTGGGCGAGCGCACGCGCTCGGCCGCGGGCGAGAAGAAATAACGGAGAAACGATGATGGCGGAAACCAAGACATCAACTGAAGCAGCGCAGCCGGTCCAGGGCCGCCGCAAGGAAGTGGTGGGAGAAGTCGTCTCCAGCCGCATGCACAAGACCATCGTGGTGCAGGTCACGCGCAAGAAGTCGCATGCCTTCTACGGCCGCGTGATCACGCGGCACAAGAAGTTTTATGCGCACGACGAGAAGAACGTGGCGCAGGTGGGCGACGTCGTGCGGCTCGAGGAGACGCGCCCGCTGTCGAAGCTGAAGCGCTGGAAGCTGAAGGACATCGTGCGCAAGGCGACCGTGCTGCCGGAGGCCGCGGTGGATGCGCCGGCGAAATAGAACTGTGCTGTGCGCAGCAAGCAGATTCCTCGCTCTGCTCGGAATGACAAGGGTTCTTACGGGAGACACGCCATGGCTGTGATGATGAGAACGATGCTGGAGGTCGCCGACAACTCCGGCGCCCGCAAGCTGCAGATGATTCTGCCGCTGGGCGGCGCGACCGGATTGAACGCCGGGCTGGGCGACGTGATCACGGCTGCGGTGAAGGAGTCCGCGCCCGAAGGCCAGGTGCAGAAGGGCAAAGTGGTGAAGGCGGTCATCGTGCGCACCCGCAAAGAGCATCGCCGCCGCGATGGCACCTACATCCGCTTCGATCAGAATGCGGCAGTGCTGATCAACGACGCCGGCGAGCCGGTGGGGACCCGCGTGTTCGGTCCCGTAGCGCGCGAGCTGCGCGAAAAGAAGTTTTTGAAGATTGTGTCGCTGGCGCCGGAAGTGATTTAGCAGCAGTTGCGAGGTTTCAGAGTTTCAAGGTTTCAAGGTGCCTTGAATCATTGGAATCTTGGGGCTTGAGGGTTTGACATTGAAACCTTGGGACATTGAAACCTTGAAACTTTGACTTATGAGAACTGTAAGCACTGCACACATACGAGTAGATATCCGGCGGAACGACACCGTGAAGGTGATCACCGGCCGCGACAAAGGCAAGGAAGGGCGCGTCCTGCGCGTGTTTCCCAACGATGCGAAGCTTCTGGTCGAGCACGTGATGATGGTGAAAAAGCACGTGCGCCCCAACCCGCAGCGCAACATCAAGGGCGGAATCGCGGAGCAGGAGAGCCGGATCGCGATCTCCAACGTGCAACTGGTCTGCCCGACCTGCGGTCCGGTCCGCATCGGGCACGACATGCGTGGCGACCGGAGAGTACGCGTCTGCAAGAAGTGCGGAACGACATTAGATAAGTGATTTTGTAATTTTGTAATCGGGTAACTTGGTAATTGAAAACCAAGGCGTACCCGTTAACTTACGAGATTAACAAAATCACGAAATTAGAAGATCAGGTCTAACGATGGCAAAAGACAAAAAAGGACAGAAGGAAGCGGCGCAGGAGAGCAAGGCTCCGGAGCAGGCGCGGCACAGCGCCAAAGAGCGTCCTCGGCTGCGCTCGAAGTTCGAAAAGGAAGTTGCGCCCGCTCTGCTGAAAGAACTGGAACTGAAGAATGTGATGGCGGTTCCGCGCCTGCACAAGATCGTCGTGAACGTGGGCGTGGGTGAAGCCACGCAAAACGCGAAGGTCCTCGATCCGGCGGTGAACGAATTGAGCCAGATCACGGGACAGAAGCCCATCGTCACGCGCGCCAAGAAATCGATTGCGGCCTTCAAAGTCCGCGCCGGGCAGTCCATCGGCGCGATGGTCACGCTGCGCGGTGACCGCATGTACGAATTCTTCGACCGGCTGGTGAACATTGTGCTGCCGCGCGTGCGCGACTTTCGCGGCGTCTCCACCAAGTCGTTCGACGGCCGCGGCAATTACACGCTCGGCTTGCACGACCAGTTGATTTTTCCGGAGATCTCCTACGAGAAAGTCGACAAGCTGAAAGGCATGAACGTCACCATCGTGACCACCGCCGCAAACGACAACCAGGCGCGCACGCTGTTGAAGCATCTGGGCATGCCGTTTCGGCCGTAAGGGCAAAGTTTCAAGGTTTCAGAGTTTCAAAGTTTCGGCAAAGGATTTGAATGGCAACTACAGCAAAACGGGTTAAAGATGGCGTTGGGTTGCATCAACGCACGGAAGATATAAAGAAGCCGAAGTTTTCTACGCGCCGGCACAATCGCTGCAATCTGTGCGGACGCCCGCGCGGTTTCCTGCGCAAGTTCGGCATATGCCGGCTGTGCTTCCGACAGCTGGCGCTGCGGGGGGAGATTCCCGGAGTTTCGAAATCGTCCTGGTAAACGCGTCGTTGGTTGTTCGTCGTTGGCTGCGGCGGACATTAACCAGGTTAACGACTAACGACTAAAGACTAACGACCAACGGCTGAAGTTCAAGCCACTGCAGGTTCTCTGCCGAACGCGGAGCGAACGGGTGGCTAGAGGAGAAGCAAAACGATGAGGTTGACCGATCCGGTCGCAGACATGCTAACGCGAGTGCGCAATGCGCTCCAGGCGCGGCACCAGAAAGTGGATATTCCGGCTTCGCGGCTGAAAGTGGAGATCGCCCGCATCCTGAAGGAAGAGGGCTATATCTCCAACTACAAGGCCACCGAGGAAGAAGGGCACAAGATTATCCGGATTTACCTCAAGTACGGCGCCAACAACGAAGCGGCTATCTCGAAGGTCGAGCGCGTGTCGCGCCCCGGCTGCCGCGTCTACGTGCGCCGCAGCGAGATTCCGCGCGTGCTGGGCGGCATGGGGATCAACATCCTCACCACTCCGCGCGGCGTGATGACCGGCCGCCAGGCCCGCAAAGAAGGCGTGGGCGGCGAGTTGCTGTGCCAGATTTATTAGATAGTTCTGAGCTATGAGCTCCGAGCTGCGAGCAGACATCTGGGTTGTGCTCGTAACTCATAGCTCGCAGCTCATAGCTGAGAGAGCTTATGTCACGAATTGGAAAAAAGCCGATCGCGATTCCCAAGGGAGTCACGGTCAAAATTGAAGGCAACACCGTCGCGGTGCAGGGGCCGAAAGGCAAGCTGGATACGGCTTTGCCGGCGGGCATCAAGGTCGAGCAGAAGGACGGGAACATCGTCGCTATCCGCGAGAACGATTCCCAGTCGGCGCTTCACGGACTGGCGCGCGCGCTGGTCAACAACGCCGTCGAGGGCGTCACCAAAGGCTGGACCCGCGAACTGGAAATCGTCGGCATCGGTTATCGCGCCGAACTGAAGGGCAAGACGACAGTCGTGTTCAACCTGGGCTTCTCGCATCCCATCGAGTATCCGTTGCCCAGCGGTGTGGATGCGCTCGTCGACCCCAAACAGACTCGGATCACGCTGACCGGAATCGACCGGCAGAAGGTCGGGCAGGTGGCGGCGGAGATGCGCAGCCTGCGGCCGCCCGATCCGTACAAGAACAAGGGCGTCCGCTATGCAGGCGAGCGCCTGAAGAAGAAGGTCGGTAAGACTGGAGCGAAGTAAGCGAGAGCTCGGGAGTCTTGGGCCAACGACCAACGACGAACGACCAAGGACAGGTTTCATGCTGACGAAGATCACCAAGAACCAGAAGCGCAGTCATATTCACGAGCGCATCCGCAAGAAGCTGCGGGGGACGGCGTCGCGTCCGCGGCTCAACGTGTACCGCTCGCTGAACCATATCTATGTGCAGGTCATTGACGATCTCTCGGGCCAGACGCTGGTTTCCGCCAGCACGGCCGAGGGCAAGAAGGAAGACCGGCGCACCGGCGGCAACGTGGCCTCAGCCAAAGCCGTGGGCAAGACCATCGCCGAGCGCGCCAAGGCCAAGGGCGTGACCAAGGTCGTGTTCGACCGCGGCGGCTACATTTATCACGGGCGCGTGAAGGCTCTGGCCGACGCCGCCCGCGAAGCGGGATTGCAATTTTAGCTGTGAGCTGCGAGCTTTGAGCAAGCCGGATTTGCTTGTAGCTCAGAGCTCGCAGCTCATAGCTCGAAGCTAAAAATTATGCCAACAGTAATCAAGAAACTCGATGCGGGTTCGTTCCAGCTGAAAGACCAGGTCGTCGCCATCAACCGCGTCACCAAGGTGGTCAAGGGCGGCAAGAATCTTTCCTTTGCCGCGCTCGTCGTGGTGGGCGATCCTTCGGCGGCGGTCGTGGGCTACGGTTCCGGGAAGGCCAAGGAAGTTCCGCAGGCCATCCGCAAAGGAATCGAGGCCGCCAAAAAGAATCTGGTCAGGGTCAACCTGACGCAGACTTCGATCCCACACCTCGTGCTGGGACGTTACGGTTCGGGGCGCGTCCTGCTCAAACCCGCGCCAGAAGGCACGGGCGTGATCGCGGGCGGAGCCGTGAGAGCGGTCATGACCTCGGCGGGTGTGCAGAACGTTTTGACCAAGTCCATCGGCACGACGAACCCGCACAACGTGATCAAGGCGACCTTCGACGCGTTGAAGCAGTTGAAGAATCGCGAGAGCGTGGCAGCCCTGCGCGGCAAGACGGCGGAGGAACTGTAGAGACCGTGGCCAGTCGTCAGTTGTCAGTGGCCAGCATGAGTAACATGACAATTTCGGGTACTGGCCACTGATCACTCATCACAGATCACAGGCCACTGAACACTGAGGTTTAGAAATGACGGCAAAGAAAACAGATTCGGGCAGCGGAAAGATTCACCTGAAGTGGGTCCGTTCCGCGATTTGTGCCCCAACGAAACAAAAGCTAGTGGTCAAGGGACTGGGATTTACCCGGCTGAACCAGGTGATCGAGCGTCCTGACACGGCGGCGATCCGCGGCATGGTAAAGAAGGTGCCGCACTTGGTGGAGATAGTGCAGTAGAGTTGCGAGCCATGAGCTACGAGCTGCGAGCCATCGCGCCGCAGTCGCTCATAGCTCATAGCTCGAAGCTCGGAGCTAAGCCATGAATTTATCCAACATTCACGCACCGAAAAAAGCGACGGAAAAACGCAAGCGGGTGGGCCGCGGCATGGGCTCGGGCATGGGCAAGACGTCCACGCGCGGGCACAAGGGACAACGCTCGCGCAGCGGTTCGCGCATGATCCGCGGCTTTGAAGGCGGCCAGATGCCGCTGCACCGCCGCATGCCCAAGCGCGGCTTCACCAACATTTTCCGCAAGGAATACAACATCGTGAGCCTCGAGCGGCTGGCGGCTTTAGGCGAAGCATTTCACGGAGTCCCGATCACCCCTGACGTTCTGCGCAAGGCTGGCGTGATCAAGACCAAGCTTCCGGTCAAGATTCTGGGCGACGGAGAACTGACCATCGCGCTCACCGTGAGCGCGCACAAGTTTTCCAAATCAGCGCAGGAAAAGATCACCAAGGCGGGCGGCAAGGTTGAGGTCTTGCAGTAATGTTTGAAAAACTGGCAAACATTTTCCGCATTCCGGACCTGCGCAAGCGCGTCCTGTTCACCCTGGGGCTGCTGTTTGTGTACCGGCTCGGCGGGCACATTCCCACGCCGGGGGTGAATGCCGACAAGTTGGCGCAGTTCTTCGAGCAGAACCGCGGTTCCTTCCTCGGGTTCGTGGATTTGTTTTCCGGCGGGCAGTTGCGCCGTCTCACCATCTTCGCTCTGGGCATCATGCCCTACATTACGGCGTCCATCATTCTGCAGTTGCTCACGGTGGTTTATGAGCCGCTGGCCAAGCTGCAGAAAGAGGGCGAACTGGGTCGCAAAAAGATCACGCAGTGGACCCGCTACATCACCGTCATCCTGAGCGCGGTGCAATCATTCGGCATTTCCGTCGGTCTCGAAAAGACGGGAGACTTCGTCATCAACCCGGGGTGGAAATTCCGGCTGATGACCATGCTCACCCTGACCACGGGCAGCGCCTTCATCATGTGGCTGGGCGAGCAGATTACCGAACGCGGCGTGGGCAACGGCATGTCGCTGCTGATTTTTGCCGGCATCGTGGTCGGCCTGCCGCGCGGCGTGGTCGATCTGGTCGACAAGGCAAGGAACGCGGCCTGGGGCGCACTGACTCCGGTGCTGATGGCCTTCCTGTTCGTTTTCATGATTGCCGTCGTCGCCTTCATCGTGTATGTCGAACGCAGCGAACGGCGAATACCGGTGCAATACGCCAAACGTGTGGTCGGGCGCAAGGTGATGGGCGGCCAGTCCACGCACCTGCCGCTCCGGGTCAACGCCGGCGGCGTGATGCCGGTCATCTTCGCCTCTTCAATCCTTACCTTGCCGCAGACTGTTTTCTACAGCTGGCGTGAGCACCGCTACATCGGAGATCTGATTCGCTGGCTGGGGTGGGGCGAGCCGCTTTACACCGCCCTCTATGCCATCGGCATCATTTTCTTCGCATATTTTTATGTTTCCATCGTGTTCAATCCCAGCGAAGTTGCCGACAACATGCGGAAATACGGAGGGTTCGTGCCCGGGATTCGTCCCGGAAGGCGCACCGCCGACTTCATCAACGAGGTCCTCACGCGGATCACGCTGGTCGGCGCGCTCTACCTGATCATCATCTCGTTTATTCCCGAGTGGATGATCACCGGCATTCACCTCAACCACTTGCCCTTCTGGCTGGGCGGATCGATCTTCGACCGGTTGCCGGTGTGGGTGACGAGCGGCCTGGGCGTGAACTTCTATTTTGGCGGAACCTCGTTGCTGATCGTCGTAGGTGTGGCCATGGACACGGTCCAGCAAATCGAAGCGCAACTGATCATGCGCCATTACGACGGGTTTACGCCGCGCAGCGGACGCATTCGCGGCCGCCGCGCCTGGTAGGCGTCGCTACGGATTGTGGAGTTTGAATTGTGGGGGTTGCTGCACCTCGGCTGATGTACTGGGGCGCCGGGGAGACTGAGATCGGGAGGCTTTGGCCAGCCGATGGCGCAGGAAACCTCGCGTGATATAGGTCCCGTGGTGCTGCTTGGACCGCCGGGCGCCGGAAAAGGCACTCAGGCGAAACGCATCATGGAACGCTACGGCATTCCCCAGGTGTCGACTGGAGATCTCCTGCGGGAGAACGTCGCCCAGGGAACGGACCTCGGCCTGGCTGCCAAGGCAGTGATGGCACGGGGTGAGTTAGTCTCCGACGATGTGGTTTGCAGCATGGTCCGCGAGCGGCTGTCGCGGCCCGACTGCAAGCGCGGCTACATTCTGGACGGGTTTCCCCGGACTGCGGCCCAGGCCGGGTGGCTCGATGCCCTGCTCGACGACAAGCTCTTTGATAATTCGCGTCCCACCCGGGCCTGGCCGATTGTGGTCTGCCTGGACGTGGACTATAATCAGCTATTGCTCCGGCTCACTGGACGCCGTTCTTGTCCCACCTGTGGACGGATCTATAACGTCCACTTCCAGCCGCCCCGTACGGATGAAATATGCGATGAAGCTCACGGGACGAAGCTGGTGACCCGCAATGACGACCGGTTGGAAGTCATTCAGCCACGACTCGCGGCGTACCAGGAGCAGACTCGTCCCGTGGCCGAGTACTACCAGCGCACCGGCCGGTTGGTCTCGGTGAACGGCGATGCGCCCATGGACGACATCACGGCGCAGATTTACCGCGTCTTGGAAGATCACCACGCGTAAGAACGAAGCATGGCGATTGTGTGCAAATCGGCGAGTGAGATTGAAAAGATGCGGCGCAGCGGCCGCATCGTTCGCCAGGTGTTGGATCATGTCCGGGCTCTGGTGGCGCCGGGTGTCACCACCATGGAACTGGAGCGCGCTGCCGACAAAAAGATCAAGGAACTCGGAGCCAAGCCCGCGTTCAAAGGCTACTACGATTATCCTTGTGTCTTGTGCACATCGGTGAATGAAGAGATTGTGCACGGCATCCCGTCGGAAAAGCGGGTGCTGAAAGACGGTGACATCGTTTCGCTTGACTGCGGCGTCGTGCTCGACGGCTATTACGGCGACGCGGCCATCACGGTTCCGGTGGGTCAGGCGGTAAAGCCGGAAGTGCAGAAGTTGCTCGACGTCACGGAAGCCTCGCTCTACCGCGGCATCGAACAGGCGCGCGTCGGCAACTCCGTGGGCGATGTGGGAGCGGCGGTGCAGGAGCACGTAGAGGCGGCCGGGTTCAGCGTGGTGCGCGAGTTCGTAGGCCACGGCATCGGCACGCGCTTGCACGAGGAACCTCAGGTTCCCAACTTCGGCAATCGCGGACACGGAGCCCGGTTGCGCGAAGGCATGGTGATCGCCATCGAGCCCATGGTGAATTCGGGCGGCCCGGAAGCGAAGGTGCTCGGCGATAAGTGGACCGCGGTCACAGTGGATGGCAGTTTCAGCGCCCACTTCGAGCATTGCGTGGCCGTGACCAAGGATGGCCCGGTGATTTTGACGCAGTAAGCTGTGAGTTGCGAGCTACGAGCTGTGAGTAAGATCACTTGGCTCGAAGCTCATAGCTCGTAGCTCGCAGCTAAAGGGGTGCATGAGCAAAGAAGACGCGATTGAAGTCATGGCTGTGGTCCTGGAACCGCTGCCCAACGCCATGTTCCGGGTGGAACTGGAAAACAAGCACCAGGTGTTGGCGCACGTTTCCGGCAAGATGCGCAAGAATTTTATCCGCATCCTGCCCGGCGACAAAGTTGCGGTCGAGCTTTCTCCCTACGACTTGAATCGCGGAAGAATTGTGTATCGCTATAAATAGGTTATGTGGGACCGGGTCTCCGACCCGGTCGGGCCGGGCAAAGCCCGGCAGGTCTGCTGACAGCTGAGACGGCGAGAACTGGGAACCGAGACGATATGAAGGTTAGAGCATCCGTAAAGAAGATTTGCGATAAGTGCAAGATCATCCACCGCAAGGGTGTGGTGCGCGTGATCTGCGTCAACACGAAACACAAACAGCGCCAGGGCTGAGGTCTTGGGAAGGGCACGACTTCAGTCGTGCCGTGGTCGAGCTTTTTGGATTGCGGCTTTAGCCGCTGAGGTCAAGAACTATGGCACGTATTGCGGGCGTGGATCTTCCGCGCCAGAAACACATTCACATCGCGCTGACTTACATCTATGGCATCGGCCATCCGCGCGCCAGCCGCATCCTCGATGAGGCCAAGGTCGAGCCGATGAAGAAGGTTCAGGACCTCAGCGAAGAAGAGGTCAACCGGATCCGCACGGTCATCGAGTCCGAAGGCATGGTGGAAGGCGATCTGCGCAAGGAAGTTTCGATGAACATCAAGCGTCTCATCGAAATCGGCTCCTATCGCGGATTCCGTCACCGCCGCAACCTGCCGGTCCGCGGCCAGCGCACCCATACCAACGCCCGCACCCGCAAGGGTCCGCGCAAGGGAACAGTCGCCCAGAAAAAGAAAGCGACGGCGAAAACATAAGAACAGCTTCTAGCTTCTAGCTTTTAGCTAGGAGCTAGTAGCTAGGAGCTAGCAGCTACCATGGCCAAACCAGCAGCAGCGGCGGCCGGCGCACCGGCCGCACCAGAGAAAAAAGGCAAGAAGAAGACCTTCAAAAAGAAGGAGCGCAAACACGTGCCCCACGGCATCGCGTACGTGCAGGCCTCCTTCAATAACACGATCGTGACCATCTGCGACATGAACGGCAACGTTCTGTCGTGGAAGAGTTCGGGATCGCTCGGGTTCCGCGGATCGCGCAAAGGCACGCCCTTCGCCGCCCAGCAGGCGGCGATGAACGCGGCCAATATGGCGCGCGATCATGGCGTCCGCAGCGTCGACGTGCGGGTCAGCGGCCCCGGTTCCGGACGCGAGTCCGCCGTCCGCGCGCTGGCTGCCGCCGGAATCGAAGTGCGCTCCATTCGCGATGCCACGCCGATTCCGCACAACGGCTGCCGTCCGCCGAAAAGAAGGCGCGTCTAAGCGGGACGCGTTCGAGCGAGGTTTCAAGGTGGCAAAGTTTCAAGGTTTCAAAGTAAGAACCTTGAAACCTTCGAAACCTTGAAACATTGAAACATTGAAACATTGAAACTTGGATTTGAACGGGACGAAGGGTGAAGCCAAACCTGTAAACCGGTCGAGTCCCTCGCTGAAAGCGAGGGATGAATCCTGAGCGAAGCGAAGGAACTGCTCAGGAAAAAGGAGAAGGAACTTGGCACGATACACCGATGCAGTCTGCCGTCTATGCCGCCGCGAGGGCATGAAGCTGTTCCTCAAAGGCGCAAAGTGCTTCAGCGATAAGTGTCCCATCGAGAAGCGTAACTTCGCTCCCGGACAACACGGGAAAGACCGTAAGGCCAAGATCGTCGGCTACGGCCTGCAGTTGCGCGAGAAGCAGAAAGCCAAGCGCATTTATTTCACCCAGGAAGCGCAGTTCCGCAACTACTTCGAGAAAGCGGCGCGCTCCCGGGGCGTAACCGGCGAGAAACTTCTGCAGCAACTCGAGCGGCGTCTCGACAACGTTGTCTACCGCCTGGGATTTGCCCAGTCGCGGCGCCAGGCGCGCCAGTTGGTGCGCCACGGTCACGTCGCCGTGGACAATCGCAAAGTCAACATTCCTTCCTACGAAGTCAGTGCGGGGGAGGAGATCGCTATCCGCGACCGCAGCAAGAAGCTTACCGTGCTCGAACTGGCCAAGGAATTCGCCAGCCACGGCACCATGCCCAGCTGGCTGGAAGTGGATCGCGACAATTACAAGGGCCGCATACTGTCGCTGCCCAAGCGCGAAGATATTCAGTTGCCCGTGAACGAGCAGCTGATCGTTGAACTTTATAGTAAGTAGAAGGAATTGAGTAATCGGGGAATTTAGTAATTGAGTAATTGCAAGGCAAATTTGGTTTGGGTTTTCAAATTACCCAATTGCCAAATTTCCCAATTACTCAATCGGTCCTTCATTCGAGCCAGATCAGCCTGTGCCGACATTTGACCTGAGTCCGGACCGATTCAGGGAGTTGGCACTGAGCCAAACGGCCGAAGGAGAAACGCATGCTTTGGAAAGGTTTTCAGAAACCGAAACGTCTCGCAGTTGACAATTCCACTCTCACCGACAAGTACGGCATCTTCTGGGCGCAGCCGTTCGAACGCGGCTTCGGCACCACCGTGGGCAATGCTCTTCGCCGTGTGCTGCTGAGTTCGATTGAAGGCGCGGCTATCACCGCCGTGAAAATTGAAGGCGTGCTGCACGAGTTCCAGTCCATCCCCGGGGTGGTCGAGGACGCGACCGACATCATCCTCAACCTCAAGCAGATTCCGTTCAAGCTCTCCGGCGACGCGCCCAAGGCCATCTACCTGCGCTCCGATCAGCCGGGCGTGGTCACCAGCGGCATGATCGAAGCCGACGGCGACGTGGAAGTCCTCGACAAAGAGGTTTACATCGCGACCGTCAGCGAGGGCGGCAAGCTCGACATGGAAATGCGCCTGAAGCGCGGCCGTGGCTACGTTTCCGCCGACAAGAATTTCGACGAGGATCTCGGCATCGGTTTTATTCCCATCGACTCCGTGCACTCGCCCGTACGCAAATGTAATTACACTGTCGAAGCTGCACGTCTCGGCCAGATCACCGACTACGACAAACTCACCCTCGAAGTTTGGACCAACGGCTCCATCACGCCGGCCGACTCCATTGGCCTGGCCGCGAAGCTGCTGAAGGACCACATGAACATCTTCATCAACTTCGAGGAGGAGATCGAAACAGGCGCGTCGGCCTCGGACGAGCACAAGCCCGAAATTCGCAACGAGAACCTGAACCGTTCCGTCGAAGAACTTGAGCTCTCCGTGCGCAGCTACAACTGCCTGAAGAACGCCAACATTCAGACCATCGGCGAACTGGTGCAGAAGACTGAAGCCGAAATGCTCAAGACCAAAAACTTCGGCCGCAAGTCGCTGAACGAGATCAAGGAGATTCTCTCCTCGATGGGCCTGAGCCTGGGCATGAAGATTGACGAACACGGCAACGCCGTGCCCGGACCGACGTCGAACGTCCCCTTGCCCGCGTCCGCCTACGGACCGGACGACCAGCTGTAAGTTGAGGCGTTTGCGCGGCGTTTGAGCCGCGCGCCGAAATCCCGAGCGTTGTTTGCGAGGGAACTCGGTTGCAGTATGAAGCTTTGAAAGGGCGCGGCTTCAAGCCGCGCCATGCACTGACCGTACCAGTAGCGGCTTTAGCCGCTAAGGTTTCGATTTTGAACGAGCTAGAAGTTAGCAGCTAGAAGCTAGAAGCTGAGGTCCCCATGCGTCACAAAGTAGCAGGCTACAAACTCGGAAGGAACACCGCGCACCGGCGCTCGCTGCTGCGTAATCTGGTCACTTCAGTCATCGTCGAGGAGCGCATCGAGACTACCGTTCCCAAGGCCAAAGCCGCGCGGCCGCTCGTCGAGAAGATGATCACGCTCGGGAAGCGTGGCGATCTCTCCGCGCGCCGCCTCGCCGCCGCCTATCTGATGACCGACGAAGCCGTCGTGAAGCTGTTCGACACCGTCGGGCCGCGTTTCGGCGACCGCGAAGGCGGATATACCCGCATCATCCGCACCGGGTGGAACAAAGGCGACGGCGCCGACCGCGCGTTCCTCGAATTGCTGGGCAGCGAGAAGATTCTCGACGAGAAGCGCGAGAAGCGCGCCGAAGCCCGCGCCAAAAAAGCCGCCGAAGCCAAGAAATCCATGGAAGAGGCCGAAGCCCAGGCTCAGGCCGAGAAGGAAGCCGCTCCCGCCGAGGCCAAGGACGAAGAAAAGAAAGAGTAGCTTCGAATCATCGGAAGACTTCGGGCATGGCACTGCGCCATGCCCTTTTTCTTTTTCCCCGAAGGTCCACCCATCCTGGAGTAGAAGCCGCGAAGCCTGCGGCTCCCATGTGGGGACAGCCGCCCCTTCGACAAGCTCAGGGCAGGCCCTCGGCTGTCCGGCCGGGCGAAGCCCGGCGCGTCCGGTGAGTGCACGCGCGCAACTTCCGCCTTTTTCGCAGTGAAGCGCTGGAGTAGAATCGCCTGCTGGCTCGGGTGGCGCACGCACGATTCGTATCAGCGTATGCCTTCAGGCATATCGTTAGAACTGCGTCATCATTGCGCCTTCAGGCGCTGAACTTGCGATTCTGAGTTTCGCCGCGGCCTGTCGGCTCGACTCCCACGGCGCCGAATCCGGTCTTCCCCACTCGTACATGTCCTCTTGCGCCTCACGGTAATCTTGCGATTGCTTTTCTCAACTCCATAAACTTCTTCTAATGGCCTTTACTAAGACCCAGATCGGCATTGCTGTCGGCACCGGCGCTTTTCTGGTGCTCGTATTTGTCGGTTACTTGTGGTGGCTGAACAATCAGGGGCCGGTGCTCGCCCGATCCGACGAACACGATCCGCTAACCGGACTACCCGTCAGCATCAAAATGAATCCGCTGCGCGATCGCTCCACCGAACACGCTGCCAACAATTTCCTGCGCGAACTGCGCGACGGCCACTGCGACGAACTGCTGGCCAAGTGGGAGCACGACTACCACAAGAAATACGCCCGTTACATCTGCAAATCCGAAACGCAGCACCCGCTGCTGACCTGGCAACTCGTCGACTGGGAAGATGCCCCGCCGTACGTCATCCTTCACTATCGCGGCAAGCGCCTGAGCAATGCAGGCCCGGACCAGCCCGGAGTGGATCAGGATCTTTTCACCCTCACCATGGAAAACAAGGGCAGTGAGTGGAGTGTGAACAAGTACGACGCCATGTACTGAAAAGCAGACCTCAGACTTCAGACTTCGGACCTCAGACCTCAGACTTCAGACCTCAGACCTCAGATCGCGAATTCCCCATGCGAAGTTCCGGTTGTATGGTAAGCAGCAATACTCATGTGGGGACAGCCGCCCTCGGCTGTCCGGCCGGGCAAAGCCCGGCGGGTCTGGCCTCAGCAGACGGACCAATGCAAGGGCGAATCCTCTTGCGCCTCCGTGGTAAAACTCTTCTATGCCCGCGCTCTCTCCCGAGCCCGATCCCTCCGCCGCGCGCAACATCTACGCCTTCGGCATCACGTCATTCCTCAACGACACGGCCACGGAAATGGCCTACTGGGTTCTGCCTGCGTTTCTGGTTTCGCTGGGCGCGGGGCCGGTGCAACTGGGTCTGATCGAGGGCATCGCCGAGAGTGTCGCGTCGTTTGCCAAGCTCTTCTCCGGATATCTCACCGACCGTCTCGACCGCCGCAAGCCGCTGGTCGTGGCCGGATACTTCGTCGCCAACGCGGTGAAACCCGTGCTCGCCCTGGTGACGGCGTGGTGGCAGATTCTGCTGATTCGCTTCATTGACCGTTCCGCCAAAGGCGTGCGCGGCGCGCCCCGCGACGTGATGGTCGCCGAATCCGTCGGGAAGGATCGGCTCGGCGCGGCCTACGGTCTCATCCAGTCGCTCGACTCCGCCGGTGCCATCGCCGGGCCGCTGGCGGCGCTGGTTCTCCTCTCGCGGTACGGAATCCGAAGCGTCTTCTGGGCAGCAGCGGTTCCGGGAGCGCTGTGCGTGCTGGTGGCGCTGTTGGGCATCCGCGAAACACAAAAGCCCCGCTTCTCGCAAAAGACGCGAGAAATGGGGTACCCAAGCCACTCGTCGGCTGAGGGCAATCATATGCCGGCGCAGAAAGCTGCGGCCGCTCTTGCTTCACCTGGCGGCAGTATGCCGGGCTCGTTCTACTTCGTCCTGTTCGCCGTGACCTTGTTCTCGCTGGGCAACTCAAGCGACATGTTCCTGGTCATGAGGGCGCAAAACGTGGGCATCCCCATCGCGTTCGCGCCGCTGCTGGGGCTGGTCTTCAACCTTACCTACACGCTCGGCTCCTGGCCCGCGGGATGGTTCAGTGACCGCCTTTCGCGCCACGGCTTCTCACGACGATGGATCGCCGCCGCCGGCTATCTGATTTTTGCAGCGGTATATTTCGTTTTCGGACGCGCGCCTTCCACGCTCGCCATCTGGCTCAGCATGGCTGTCTACGGTTTGTACTATGCTCTCACCCAGCCTGTGTTGAAGGCGCTGGTTGTGGAAACTGTCGCACAGGAAATCCGTGGCCGGGCCCTGGGAATTTATTTCTTCGTCACCAGCGTGGCCACGCTGGCGGCCAGCCTGATTACAGGGGAGTTGTGGAAGCACTTAGGCGCCGGAATAGCTTTCTATGTTTCGGCAGCGCTGGCGGCAACCTCGGCAGCGCTGTTCATGCTTCCGGGGCGCCGCGTAACCGGCAAATCAAGTTTTGCCGGTTAGGTAGAGTCCCCGGAGCGGGTCCCTAACCGTCTACTTGCCCTGCCCCGGTTAGGTCCGATGTAACTCCCGCGATGTCCACAGTTTCAGCCACAAAACGAGCAGCAGCTGCGCCGCCATCCCCGCACAAGTGTCGAGAATCACGTCGTGCACGCTACCCGTGCGCGACGGAATGTAACTCTGATGCCATTCGTCAAGGCTGGCGACCAGAGCGGTACCCAGCACGGCGATGTTCGCCCAGCGGAGAGTCCATTTCGCGCTACCAGCCACCGGCAGCGTCTCGCGCCAGGCGCGAAACAGCAGGATGCTGAGCAGTCCGTAACCGAAAACATGGCCTCCCTTGCGAATGAAGAAATGCCAGTGCTCGAAACGAGAATGGCTGATCCCGAACAGAAAATGCAGCACGGGATAGAGAATCCGCCCCGTGTTGTGCGCGGAGAGGTATGCACTCGACTCGATGGCGATGACGATCAGCCAGAGGACCAGTGCGCCCCATGCCTTCAGGAGATCATGTCGGTCGGAGCTCAAGCGGACGTTCCACCCGCATTCAGTAGCGCCGCCGTCCCGGCGGCTGTCAGCCTGCCCTGAGCGAAGCCGAAGGGGCGGGCGTCCTCGCCCGCCGCACCGACGGCGAGACGTTCTCGCGGCATTCGGTAGCATGGCGGCGTTATGCGCCCGGCATTCTGCAACTCTGCCCTATTCCATGGCATAGTTCGGAGCCTCGCGCGTGATCATGACGTCGTGCACGTGGCTCTCACGCAGGCCGGCGCCGCTGATGCGCACGAAGCGCGTCTTCTGCAGCAGTTCCGGAATCGTGGAGCAGCCGCAATAGCCCATGCCCGATTTCAAGCCGCCCACCATCTGATAGACGATCATGGCGACGGAGCCGCGGTAGGGCACACGTCCCTCAATGCCTTCGGGAACGAGTTTGTCGAGCCGGTTGGATTCGCCATCGGAAGCGGAGGAGGCAGCCGAAGAGTCGTCCCCGGTGCTCTGGAAGTAGCGCTCGCTCGATCCCTGCGCCATCGCGCCCAGCGAACCCATGCCGCGATATGACTTGAAAGAGCGGCCTTGATACAGAATCAGTTCGCCCGGGCTCTCGTCGGTACCGGCAAACAGCGATCCAATCATGACGGCGCTTGCGCCCGCCGCCAGCGCTTTGGTGATGTCGCCGGAATATTTGATACCGCCGTCGGCGATGATGGGCACGCCCAGGTCCTTGGTCGCGCGGTAAGCCTCGGCAATCGCCGTCATCTGCGGCACGCCCGCGCCGGTGACCACTCGTGTCGTACAGATCGACCCCGGCCCGATTCCGACCTTGATGCCGTCCGCCCCGGCGCGAGCCAGCTCGCAGGCTCCATCAAAAGTAGCCACGTTGCCGGCGAGCAAGTCCACCTGAGGCAGCTTTGACTTCACCATCTTCACCGCGTCGAGCACTCTGCCGGAATGGCCGTGAGCGCTGTCAATCGCCAGCACGTCCACCTTGGCGTCGGCCAGTTCCTGCGCCCGCTCCAGAAAATCGCCCGTGGCTCCGATGGCCGCGCCCACCCGTAACCGCCCCTGAGAATCCTTGGCCGCGTTGGGATATTTCAGTTTCTTCTGGATGTCCTTGACCGTGATCAGGCCTTTCAGGTTGTACTTGTCGTCCACCACCAGCAGTTTTTCCACGCGGTGCTGGTGAAGAATCTTTTCCGCCTCTTCGAGCGTGGTGCCCACGGGCACGGTGATGAGGTTTTTCTTGGTCATCACCTTGTCGATGGGGATATCGAAGCGGGTTTCAAAGCGCAGGTCGCGGTTGGTGAGGATGCCCACCAGCTTCCCCTTCTCCGTGATGGGGACGCCGGAGATTTTGTACTTGCGCATGACTTCGAGCGCGTCCGAGACCTTGTCGGTGGAATGCATGGTCACCGGGTCCACGATCATGCCGCTCTCCGAGCGCTTCACCTTGTCCACTTCGTTGGCCTGCTGCTCGATCGTCAAGTTGCGGTGAATAATGCCCAGCCCGCCCTGCTGCGCCAGCGCGATCGCCATGTGCGATTCGGTCACCGTGTCCATGGCCGCGCTCACGATGGGAATGTTCAGGCGGATGGTGCGCGTGAGCTGCGTCTGCGTGCTGGCCTGCGCCGGAATCACGTCGGAGCGCGCCGGCAGCAATAGGACGTCATCGAAAGTAAGAGCTTCGGGAACGGGAAAGTGAATCATGGCTTTTCTGGAATCTCCCAGCCGTGAGGGTAAGCTTTCATTCTAGAGACGGCTGGGGATTGAGGCAAATAGGAAGGCGGTGCCAGCGGGTGGCCCATGCTTCCCGCCGGAAGTATAAACCTGGGGCACCCCAGGCGATTGCTCACCAACCTCCCCGATTGGCTCCCGCTTGCTCTATCTTAAAGACCGATTGCCCGCGTAGAATATCTGGATCGAATGTCTGCATCGAGGGGACCTGGTCTGAATCTGCGGGGGCAATCTGATTTTGGTTTCGCTGAACAGGATTCTTGGGAGAATGATGCAGGCAACACACAATTCCAGACAGGAGATCCTCGTATGAAACGTGGCGCTGTCGTTTCCCTCTTGCTGTTTACCCTAGCCCTGCCGGCTGCCCTGCTGGCCAAGGAGAAGGCCAAGCCGGTGGATATGAAAAACGTAAAGACCGTTTTCATCGGTTGGGTAGGCGTGAACCCCGACGATTACCACATGCAGGGCTATAAGACGAAGGAAGATTGGATCAACGTGATCAAGGAAGCGAATCTCGCCTTCCAGAAGAGGTGTCAGGCGCTGAAAGGCCTGTCCGGCCGGACCGTGACCGCGGCCAAGGACCACAGCGACGCTGACGCCGGGGGAAGCGACCTCTACGTCAAGTTCTCCGATGTGCAGTTCGACCACGGGTACCGCCTTCACATCTCGGTGCACTTCCTCGACCCGAAAACCAACAACGAGCTGGGATCGATTCCCCTCGAGCGTTACGGAGCCCACTTCTGCACGCTCTCCACTTGCCTGGATAAGGAACTGGACGAAGTCAGCAGCGAAATGGAAAAGCAACTCGCCGGCGGAGCCTCGCAGTAGGCTCCGCTGTCTTCCTATTCGGCGGGAAGCGTGGGCCGCCCCGCCACTAGTCAGCGTTCTCCGCTCTCCGGGCCGTCGCGAAAACCTAAACTGAGGAGTCAACTTATGAGAATCATGTTACCGCGAGTATTTCGAGGCAGTCTGATAGCGGCGACCTTAACTTGCTTGCTGACGACGAATGCGCTGTGTGCCGACACACCTCCGTCCTGGGTGCAAGCTCTCAGCTTCGGAGGCAGCGGCAACGATGAAGGCCACGCAGTTAAGTAGGGTGTGACGGCTCACAGTACTTTGCGGGCTACTTTAGCTCCACGCTGCAGTTTGGGAACACGCAACTGGTGTCCTTCGGCGGCGCGGATGCCTTCCTCGCTAAGCGCGATTCGAGCGGGAAAGTAGTTTGGGCCATACAGGCAGGCGGGTCAAGCGACGATTTCGCTTACGACCTTGCGCTGGACAAGACCGATAATATCTATCTAACCGGAGAGTTTTACGACAGCGCAACATTTGGTTCTACCGATGGTAAGGACAGATCGGTGAATGGAAACGGATATACCCTCTTCCTGGCCAGATACAGTCCTTCGGGAGTGCTGGCGTGGGTGGAGACAGGCGTCATAGCGTACGGCGGTGACTATAACTGGGGCACCGCAGTGGCTGTCGAGCCCACGACGGGCACGGTCTACGTGACCGGCATTAGCCAAACCGACACAACGTTTTCATCGGCCGACGGGACACATCACGTGGTTCCAGGTAACGGGGCCTGGCACATGGTGTTAGCAAAGTACAATACCGACGGGAAGTTCCAATGGGGCGAAACCGATGCCGCAAGTCCAAACAGCGCGGGGCACTCGGTCGCAGTGGACGCACAAGCCAACGCCTATGTTGTGGGCTGGTTCGAGAATCAGAATACTTTCTCCAGCCACGATGGTCACGACATTACCGTCACCGGCTTTAGTCCTGGTCAATCCGATTCGAATTACCCGTGCGACGCCTTCCTGGTGAAGTACGACAGCCAAGGTAACGCAAAATGGGTCAACCACATCGGCGGCTACAAGGCAATCGGCAACGCGGTTGCGGTGAGTCCGGCCGGTGAAATCACCCTTGCGGGCTTCATTGGGAACATCAACTACGGGACGGAGGGTGAAAAGACAACAACCGTCACGTCTCAGCTCCCTGGGCAGAACCAGAACCTGGGCGGCGGTGATTACACCAGCCCGTACAACCTAGACATAATCATCGCCACCTGGGACAGCGCAGGAGTGTTGGAAACAGCTCTCCGGGTCGGCGGGCAGGAGAACGAAACCGCTAACGGAGTAACCTACGACGCGGGCGGCCGCTTGTGGCTGAGCGGAGGCTTCCAGGGCATGTTGAAAATCGGGTCTCAAATCCTGGTCGGAAACAACCAGCAAAATCTCTTTGTGCTGCAGTTCTCGGGCAATACCTTGCTTCGGGTCGGGAGTGCAGTCAATGCGGGCGTTTTAGGAGAAGGCATGTCCGGAATATCCGTGGGTCCAGCAGGCAACGTCGTCGTGACCGGGCCGTATGAGGGTACTGCCTTGTTTGGAAACAGAAAACTGACGAGCAAGGGCGGGTTCGACATCTTTCTGTCCAAGTTGGCGCCGAACTAGGTCCCAACAACTCGTAGCGGGGAAATGAAAACTTAGCCGGTGCTCAAGGGCTGATGACGAATCGGACTTTGAACACTGGCTTTTCATTCCATCAGCGTCCCTCGATAGGAGTTTTCGTGCTGGTGGTCTCATTTCGGGAGAGTATCGGCCTGCCCACCCTTTCGCAAAGAGCGCGAAAGGTTGGGGCACCCCAGGTTTATGCTTCGGCGGGAAGCATGGGCCACCCGCCAGCGAAATGGAAAAGCAACTCTCCGGCGGAGCCTCGCAGTAGGCTCCGCTGTCTTCCTATTCGGCGGGAAGCGTGGGCCGCCCCGCCGACACATTATTCCACGGCGGAGTTTGGTGAATACCACTTCTCTCGGATTATTCGGCTCTTGGAGATCGTTATCGCGTTAGCCATCGACATCGAAGCGGACGGAATGTCCTCGCCGCCGCCCAGATCGCCTAGCACGCAACTTCGCATCTCAGCTGTCAAATTCTGCTTGACCAAAGAGATAACTGTACGGGAGCCAGAGCGGTAGCTCAAACTCGGACCGTTTTCCGCGACTTGACGTAATCAGGCATGGTTCGGGGGCAATTTAGAATCGCTTCCGAAGAAATTCAAACAGGACGTATCCGGCGAGGGCAGCCGTCAGAGCAATTGCAAAGTTGGCTGTGGTAAGGACATCCGTCAGAGCCCAAGCCAGTCCCCTTCTCTGACCGGCACCCGAGCGCTCAAACTCTCCCATCAGGAGGTTCGAGTAAAAGAGGAAGATGATGAACCCCACCTCGATCATCCCTCGCCAGACATTTTTGCTCATGCTGAAGACCCCCGTTGGGCTTCCGAGACGGTTATGGATGTTAACAGAGCTGGGTACCCGGAATCACGGATTCTCGCGCTCGGACGGGAAAAGGTTGGGGCGGGAGGAACGGTGTCGAACCGCCATCTCCGGGATGGAGCCCCGGCGCATTGCCGAAGTTATGCTACTCCCGCATGTGAACGGCTGGAATCTGGCTTTCGAGTCGTAGAATTAAGCTGGAGGAGCATACCATGAAGTTCAGCACTAAAGCGCTGGCGTTTGCATGTGCAATCCTGTGGGGAGTAGCGATGCTGGCTACGGGACTCGCTAATCTGGTTTGGGGCAACTACGGTCAGCAATTTCTGCAAACCATGGCATCGGTTTACCCCGGCTACCATGCAACTCGCAGCATTGCAGATGTGATCGTCGGGACTCTTTACGGAGCCGTCGATGGTCTCCTCGGCGGCGCAGTTTTCGCCTGGCTCTATAACCAGTTTGCCTAGTCTCGGCGTCTGAGGACCCCAATATTCGGACAGCATACCGAGTAAGGCGGGCCAACGGCCTCAACCTGAGGCCCACTGCTATCCGCGATTTTGCGACACTCGTGGGCTATAGCGCACGCCAAAACCAGTGCGGGGACTCACGAGCGCCGCAGAGAGTGCGATAAGTTTTCTTTACTGCTAGGCCACTTGCGCCCGCCGGGGAAGATGCCGCTCAAACCAAACTGCAGTGAGGTGAATCGTATACGACTGACCCGTAGGAACTGCACGCAGTCGATGAAGTCTTTTTCAGCGATGAACCGCCCGAAAACACAAGCTGACTGAGATGGTCGCGCTTTTCCGAGAGGAGAATTGCACTCGCGATCCTATCTAACAAACCGGCTTGGCCGTTATGGCTCGAACTGAGTGCGGTGAAAATGTCATTGGTGGTCATGCTTATGTGCATCCAGATCACCCCGGGGTTTGACCGACTAAACTGCTCTTTGGCGGTCTCACGGATCGTCTTAAGCATTTTCTTTGCCAGTTGGACAGGTTTGTTCGAAGGTTTCCTCAGCGTCCCTCGATGGGAGTTTTCATGCTTGCGGTCTCATTTCGGGACAGTATCGGCCCGCCGGCCCACCCTTTCGCAAAGAACGCGAAAGGATGGGGCACCCCAGGTTTCACCCCTTCTTTCCCTTCCCCCTGTCTTCCGTTGACTTTGTTTCCCGTTGCCTCCTAAGATGGCTCACCTGAAAACTTGGGGTTCGACCTGGGGATGGCGTCACTGCGAAATAAATGATCGGCCAGAACATCTCTCACTACAGGGTGATCGAAAAGCTGGGCGGCGGAGGGATGGGCGTCGTCTATAAGGCTGAGGACACGCGGCTGCGGCGCTTTGTAGCCCTGAAATTCCTTCCCGAAGACGTGACCCGCGATGCGGCGGCGCTCAGCCGGTTCCGGCGCGAGGCGCAGGCGGCGTCGGCGCTGAATCATCCTAATATCTGCACCATCTACGACATCGGCGAAGAGGGCGATCAGGCTTTCATCGTCATGGAATATCTGGAAGGCGAGACGCTGAAACACCTGATCGGGCGTCCGCTGGAGATTGAGAGACTGCTCGGGATCGGGATTGATGTGGCCGACGCGCTCGATGCCGCGCATGCCAAGGGCATCGTGCACCGCGACATCAAGCCGGCCAACATTTTCGTGACCGAACGCGGGGCGGCGAAGATTCTCGACTTCGGACTGGCCAAGGTAACGCAGGAAGCGAACCGGGCGCTCGATCCCAGCGAGGCGACCCGGACCGAGGGCGTGGGCGATCAGCATCTGACCAGTCCCGGATCGGCGCTGGGCACGGTGGCGTATATGTCGCCGGAGCAGGTGCGGGGCAAGGCGCTCGACCCGCGCACCGACCTGTTTTCCTTCGGCATCGTGCTCTACGAGATGGCGACCGGAGCTTTGCCGTTCCGGGGAGAAACTTCGGGCGTCATTTTTGACGCCATCCTGAACCGGGCGCCGCTGGCGCCGGTGCGGCTGAATCCGAATCTGCCGCCGAAGCTGGAAGACGTGATCAACCGCGCGCTGGAGAAAGACCGCGAGCTGCGCTACCAGCATGCGGTGGACATAAGATCGGAGTTGCTGCGGCTGAAGCGCGAT
This sequence comes from Candidatus Sulfotelmatobacter sp., assembly GCA_052326105.1. Taxonomy (GTDB): domain Bacteria; phylum Acidobacteriota; class Terriglobia; order Terriglobales; family Acidobacteriaceae; genus Sulfotelmatobacter. Next base: position 28,196 of record JBKQRC010000046.1, read on the forward strand.
CTGGAGTCGGGCCGAAGCGCGGCAGTGATCCCGGCAGTGATCCCGGCGGTGAGTGCTGGGGATGCGGCTCACACGGTTTCTGCGCCCGAGACGCAACCGGCAGCGACGCCGATGTCCATGCAGAGATCCAGCGGATCGGCGCCGGTCGCAGCGGCGGGGGCATCTAAAGCAAGTTCGTCCGGGAGTGCCGGCACGGCGCAAACGGCCGATCCCTCGCGGGCGTGGGCCAGGTGGATGATTCCCGCTGCGGTGGTGCTCACACTGGCGGTGATTGCGGGCGCGTTCTACTGGCACAAGCATCAGGCCGTGCAACTGACGGACAAGGATCAGCTCATCCTGGCCGACTTCACCAACCAGACGGGCGATGCCGTCTTTGATTCCACCCTGAAAGAGGCGCTGGCGATTCAGCTGGAGCAGTCGCCCCTGCTGCAACTGGTGAGCGACGCGGAACTGCACAGCAATTTGCAGTATCTCGGCCAGCCGCGCGACCAGAAGATCACGCCGGATCTGGCGCAGCAATTGGGCCAGCGGCTGGGAGTGAAGGCGTATCTGGCGGGCTCGATCGCCAATCTGGGATCGTCATACGTGATTCAGATCAACGCGGTGAACGTGGCCACCGGCGAGGTGTTTGGGCGGGAGCAGGTCACGGCCAACGACAAGACGGAAGTGCTGCAGGCGGTTTCGCGGGCGGCCACCGCGATTCGAGTGCGGCTGGGCGAATCGCTGGCTTCGATTCAGAAACTGACCACGCCCTACACCAACGTGACTACATCGTCGCTGCAGGCGTTTCATGCCTTCTCGCTGGGCGAGGACGAGCACCGCATGGGGCACGATTTTCCCCAGGCGCAGTCGTTTTATGAAGAAGCGATCCAACTCGATCCCAACTTCGCCATGGCCTATGCCCGGATGGGCGTGACCTACACGACCCAGGGAGCGATCGCCAAGGCGCTGGAGTTCATGAAGAAGGCCTACGATCTGCGCGAACACGTAACCGAGCGCGAGCGCATGTACATCGAGTCGCAGTATGCCAGCTTCCGGTTCGATCTGCCCAAGGCGCTGGAATCGTACAATCTGTTCGTCGCCACTTATCCGCGGGATGCGGCAGCGTGGAACAACCGCGCCATCGTGTACTCGGAAATGGGAGACAACGAGCACGCCGCGGCTGATTTCGAGAAGACCTGGGAGATTGCCAAGTGGGATAACACTTCGGCGGCCAATGCCGCCAGCGCCCTGGTCAACCTGGACCGGCTTCCGGAAGCGGAACGCTACCTGAAGGAAGCGTTGGAGCAGGGCGGCGGGGACGATATCAATTATCAGGGCACGCTGATGGAAAACGAGTTCCTCGAGGGGCGTTCGGAGTGGGAAAAACACGTGCAATGGGCTGCCGGGCGCCCGGATGGATTTTCCCTGGATGCCAACGCGGCCATCATCTATTTCTTCGTGGGCAAGGTTCACGAAGCCGACCGGCTCTGGCTGCAGGCGGAGCAGAGGGCCGAGCAGCAGCATCTTCCGGATTCGGCGGGCGGATTTTATGCGGTGAAGGCGGTGCACGACGCGCTGGCCTCGAACTGCTCTGCCGCGCGGGAAGCGGCTCATCGCGGGCTGGCACTGGACCATTCCATGGCCACGGTTCCCGATGCGGCACTGGGCCTGGCGCTCTGCGGCGAAGCCGCGCCCGCGTTGAAAGAGATGGAACGGCTGGCGGCGGCCGAGCCCTCCAATACCCTGGTCAACGCGATCTACCTGCCCGAAGTGAAGGCGGCCGCCGCGCTGGCGGAACATCGTGCGGAACAGGTCGCCGGTCTGTTAAGCCCGGTCACTCCCTACGCGCTCGCGTCCAAGTCTCCGCATTTGCTCGGCCCGGCGCTGCTGGCCCTGAAGAATCCGCAGCAGGCGGTGGCGGCATTTGAGCCCGGCCTGCGCTACCGGGGTCAGGGGCTCGGGGAGGGATCCGGCGGTCAGGTGCAGGCTCCGGACTATCCTCTCTGCCTGCTGGGAACGGCGCGAGCGCAGGCGCAATTCGACCGGGCGGCGGCGCTGCGCAGCTACCAGGAAGCGCTCGATCTGTGGAAGAATGCCGACGCGGATTTCATCCCAGCGCAGGAAGCCCGGCGCGAGCTGGCGGCCCTGAGCGCGCCAGCCAAGAACTGAAAACAGGGAAGCTGTCCAGTGCTCAGACGCTCCGGCCGCCGGTTTTCCTGACTACTGACTACTGACTACTGAACTCCGTCCCTGGTTTGCTCATCTCTCTCTCCGAATGGGACAATACAAGCATGCAAAAATATGTGACCGCATTCGTGATTCAACTTCTGGCGGCCGGGATGATGTTGCTGGGCTACGCTCCAGCGCAGCAGACTCCGGCGGCTACCACCTCGCAACCATCTTCAGCCCAAGCCCCTTCTACTACAGCCAAGACACAGGCGGGCACGGCCAAGAAAGCGACTGCTGGCACAACCACCGCGCCCACTCTGACGCTTAAGACGCAACGAGACAAAGAAAGCTATGCCATGGGTATGAACCTGGGCATGGGACTGCACAAACAGGGTCTGACGCTCGATCCCGCTTTGGTGGCAAGGGGCATGAAAGACGGAATGGCCGGGGGGAAAACGCTTCTGACCGAAACCGATGCGCGCGCCGCGCTCCAGCAGTTGCAGGACGATGTCAGCCAGAAGCTGGTAATGGCGAACCACAAGGACGGCGAGGCGTTTCTCGCAGCCAACAAGAGCAAGGAAGGCGTCGTCGCCCTGCCCAGCGGGTTGCAGTACAAAATTATGAAAGAAGGCACCGGACCGAAGCCCACGGCCAGCGACACGGTGACCTGCAACTATCGCGGGACGTTCATCAACGGCACCGAGTTCGACAGTTCCTACAAACGCGGCCAACCCGTATCGTTTGCCGTGAGCGGAGTGATCAAGGGTTGGACCGAGGCGCTGCAACTGATGCCCGTGGGATCGAAATGGCAGCTGTTCATTCCCTCCGATCTGGCCTATGGAGACAATGGCCGGCCTGGCATTGCTCCGGGAGCTACGCTGATTTTCGAAGTGGAGTTGATCTCCATCGGCGAACAGAAGAAGTAGCTGTAACTGGTTTCACAAATAGGTCTTGGGTAGGGCACGGGTTCACCAGACTGCTGGAAGACTCTCGCACATGATTTTGGGTGGCGCAGGCCTTGCAGGCCTGCGATCAAGCTGGCAGAGGGAATGGGCTTCAGCCCCAGAGGTACCTCGGCGGCTGAACAGGCTGCGGAAAAAACTCTTTCGCCATATGATTTTGGGTGGCGCAGGCCTTGCAGTCCTGCGATCAATCTTGGCAGAAGGAACCGGGGCTTCAGCCCCAGAGGTACCTCAGCGGCTGAAGCCGTTACTGAAAACAGGTCCCATATCGCAGTGCTGAAGCGCGCCACCCCAATTCCGATCGCAGCGGCTGAAGCGCTGCGCCACCCCAATTCCCGACCGCAGTGCTGAAGCGCTGCGCCACCCAATTCCGGGTCTTTCCGGAACCTGCGAAGGCGTGCCGCCCGAGGCTGCAAATGCCGACCGGCCGTCTGCGAGCGCGGGCGGTTTTTCCAGGTTTTCGCGGGGTCTAATGCGCCTGGCCGCGCTGCCGATAGGGATGGTAGCGAGGAGGGAAGGCGCGTGAGAATTCTCTTAGTCGAGGACAGCCTGCCGATCCGGCGGGCGAATGAGTCGGCTCTTCACAAAGCAGGGTACGAGGTGATTTGCGCTGAAGACGGAGAATCCGCGCTGCAACTGGCGCGAGAGGGCAAGCCCGACCTCATCCTGCTGGACATGATTCTGCCCAAGATGAGCGGGCCGGACGTACTGCATCATCTGAAGAGTGAGTCCGGAACGGCCACGATTCCGGTCGTAGTGCTGAGCAGCCTCACGGAGAAGAACCGCAAGAAGCTGATCGAGGCGGGAGCGGAGGAGTACATCGAGAAGAACACGCTGGTGCCGGTGCCGGGAATGAACCTGCTGCCGAAGATGCTGGAAAACATCATCTGCCGCATCAACCGCAGGCGCGGGATCGCTTTTTCAGACGTCCCCATCCAGGAGTGAACGTCAGGATCACAACATGGATCTCACAGCGAATGCTGCAGATGCTCTTCCGCGGAGAGATTTGCTCCCGCCAGCAGCAACAGTCCCGACAAGAACGCCCAGAACATCAGGCTGACCGACAAGGCGAAGGGACCGTAGACTTCCTGGAAATTCAGCCAGGGCAGGGCGAGGATGTAGGCTTGTTTCAGCGCCTCGGAGAGCAGTCCCATGATGATGGCCGCGGGCAGCACGGCGCGCGGCGGGACCTTGCCGTTGGGCAGCAGCCAGTAGATGAGAAAAAAAATCGCGATGCTGGCGGCGATGGCGAAGAGCTTCGCCAAGAGGAATCCAACGCCATGCACGAAACCGCTGCCGTGGCCGCGGAGCACGAAACTCATAAACGCGACCGGCCCGGCGGTCAGGGTGATGGAGAGCATCGCCAGCACGCCGCAGGCGAAGGCCAGGCCAAACGAGATCACCTGATTGCCCAGGTAGGAGCGGTTCTTCTCGAAATGCCAGACGCGGTTCAGCGCAACTTCGAGCGGCAGGAACACACCCGACGAAGTCACCAGCAGCATGATCACGGAGAAGATTTGCACGCGGTGCCGCGCGTTGACCATCGCTTCCAGATTGCGAATGACAAACTCCCTCCCGGTGGGAAGATAGTCTCGCAGCAGGTCCTTTACCACGCTCGCCATGACTTCCGAGTGGAAAACGCTGCGGCTTATGGTCATGAGCAGGACCACGAAGGGAAAGAACGAGAGAATGGCGTTGGCCGCGACCGAAAAAGCGAAGGTGTGGACCTCGGTCCGCATGAGGTACTTCACAGTAGACAGCACCAGACCCGAAGTCCGGCGCGGGACGGGCCGTGGCGGCGTGGTCTCGGCTTTGGGGGCTACCGGAGTGTGAAGGTTGGACACAGCCACCTCTCATCGTATCAGAGGGCTGCGCTCGGGCCGGGGGATGGGTATTGGGTCTCGGGCCTCAGCAGGCTGCGGAAAAGTCGCGCATGCGTGCTCCACCGTGGAAGAGCGGCGCTTCAGCGCCGCGTAAGCGGTTTGAAATCAATGCGGGCGTCAGCCCCGGTGGTCGTCCTCGTGGCGACGACCGGCTTTTTCCGCATCCTGTTAGGTCTCAAAACCCAAGACCCCACACCCAAGACCTCACACCTGCGCGGTATACGGCAGAAACCCAAGTTCCACTGGTGGTTACCGGGCTATTTCTTTATCTTTGTTAAAGTTATCGAGAATGACCAGGGGTCATATTACGATTCCTTTCTAATTCTACTTGCGAAACGTTTTAATAGTGCTTATTATCTGTTGCTCGACACCGGAAAAGCGTCCGGTGGTGAGGCCAGCAAGGTCTGGTTGACGTTGAGTCGAGTGGTGGAAAAGCGCCAAATTCACGGGCTCCTGAAGTTTACGCCGCGGCTTCGTTTACGGCGGAAGACTGAGGAGCTTTTTCCTTTTGGACCGTGGTTGGGGTTCTTCTCTTCTGCCGTGCAGCGCAACCATAAAGTTCTACCGGCTTCTTAGGGGGGGCTTCGGTCGGACCGGGGCGACGATCCGAGGATCCGGAGAACAATTCTTCAGTCCAGAGGCGAAAGGAGTTTTTATCCGTGAGAGAGAAAGGTACAGTGAAGTGGTTCAACGGGGCGAAAGGGTATGGCTTTATCCAACGCTCCACGGGGGAAGATGTGTTCGTGCACTTTTCCGCGATCCAGGAGAACGGCTACCGCACGCTCAACGAAGGCGAAACCGTGGAGTTTGATCTGCTGAAAGGCCCCAAAGGCTTCCAGGCGGCAAACGTCGTCCGCGCCTAGCCCGAACCCTTCGGAAAGCCCTTCCCAAAACCCTCCCGATCCCAGCGGGAGGGTTTTCTATTTGGAACAATCCAGGGGGCCGATTCAATTTCACCGCAGAGTCACACGGACAGAGAGGAAACCTCACTCGTTCCGAATTGCAAATCCCCTACGGACCCGCCAGAATCGAAGGGATGCAATCGCCCTACCAGTGCGACCTGGCGTATGTTCATGCCACAGCATTCGAATCCCTTGCCCGGGGCGCGGCGGGGGAGATTGTGCGGCGCCTGCAAAGTGCAAGCGTGCCGATCCGGAGAATCATGGACGTGGGTTGCGGCGCCGGGCCCCTGACGAAAGCGCTCGTCGCGGCCGGATTTGACGTAACCGGTGTAGATACTTCTGCCGACCTGCTGGAACTTGCGCGCGCGAATGTTCCCGCGGCGCACTTCGTTCACGCCTCTGTCTATGACGTTCCTATCCGAGGCTTTGACGCGGTTGTTGCCCTGGGCGAACCCTTGACCTATCACGCCGAGGGTGCCGATGCCGACCATCTTATAAGCCTTTTTTTTCAACGCGCCGCCGAGGCGCTGCCGCCCGGAGGTATGCTCATCTTCGATGTGATTGGACTGGGAGAGCCTTCTCTGGCCGGACGCACCTGGAGGTCCGGTGAAGATTGGGCCGTGCTGGCCGAGATCACAGAGAACCAGGCTGAGAGAACCCTGGTCAGGAACATAGAAACTTTTCGCCGCGTCGGTGAGGCCTACAGGCGCAACCATGAGGTCCACAGAGTGCGGCTTTTCGACATCCGGACGCTATGCCATCAGCTTGCTTCCTGCAGGTTTGCAGTCGAGACCGCACAATCTTATGGCGGCCAGCAGCTCCCCCCTCGCCGGCACGCCTTCTTCGCGACACGGCGGGCTGCAGGAGGAGGCTCCCCGTGACTGGGGGGCGGGGGAGCGGGAAGGGCGAGCGGGGCGCGGGGAACCGGGAGGCAAACCTATTCCTTTGATTAGGGATAAAGGCGGAGCATACTATCTAGTTCACGATGCTTCACCTGCTGCATTTTGCGCTGGCGATCCTTCTCTTCTTTGGAGTGAACTGGATAGGCGAACATTCTTCGACGTTCGGATATCTGCGACTTTCACTTCACGTTCGGGAGGCTCCGGCTCCGGCTTTCAACTTCGTCCTCAAGGCCCTGTCACCAACCGTCTATATCATCATCGTGTCCACAGTATGTTATGCCCTCAGGCAGGACAGCCTTGTGCGGGGAATTTGGCTCGTGGCGGCTTATTATTTCCTGTTTCGACTCCTCTTCAACATCGCCTTCGGCAGGACCACGCTCATCGACTGGGATTCCGTGCTGAGGCAGGCCATCGTGGGGATCGGCGCGGCTTATCTCGCTTATGTTCATTTCATACTCCCACGGCGCCCGCTTCTCCCCGGTGTCGAAAGTATTGGCAATCAGCTATGGGTCATCGTAGCCCTCTTCCTTTACGCCGTTTTCAACGACGTCCGAACACCCAGCCCACGAAGTGCGAGGAGGAAGAAGAAGTATCTGCGCTCCAGGTTCGATCATTTCAAGAAAGAGTATGGCGATCTGATCGATGCCCAATTCCCTGAGAGATATATGGAATTGGTTGCATACGCCATCTTGATTTATGAGACGTTCAACCGGCCTTGGCTGGCGCGACTAGCCGAGCGTGCTGTGTTTCCGTGGGGGAGCCATACGATCGGGCCAATGCAGGTGACCACAAAAACACGGCTCTCGGACCGAGAGAGTGTGGTCGTCGGCACGCAGCAGCTTCGAAGATCATTCGAGATGTCGAATCAAGAGCTACTTGGAAAACGGGCGTCACGCTACGACGTAATCAAGATGGCCGTTGCAAAGTACAACCGGGATGATGACTACATCGGAGAGGTCTTCCAGGTCCTCCACATCCTTTGGGCGCAGGTGGCCACGGACTACCGGGCCGAATTCGAGACTATGTACACCCGACCAACCCTGTAGGCAGCCCGCTGGGTGCTGCATCCCTACCACACACCCGGCACCAGCCGGAAGCGGGCATGCGCGCAGTATTCCGTGTATCCGGGAAGATCGCGGCGGAGAACTTTCTCTTCCCCCAGTAGCCGCAATGCCAGCACCGGAATGATCAACACAAACAGGGGCAGAGTAATGTACGATCCCAGCGCCAGCGGCGTCGCCAGCACGACTAGAGCAACTCCGGAATACATGGGATGCCGCACCGCTGCGTAGGGTCCGGTCGAGATGACTTTCTGCCCGGCCTGAACCTCAATCGTGCGCGCGGCGAAGCTGTTCACCTTCATCACCCAGATGATCAGGCACATGGCGGTCAGAACTGCCACCTGACCCACGAGCATCACCCAAAGCGGCACCGTCCCCAGCCGCGCCCGCGTCCAGCCCAGGCGGAAGTCCAGGGCGGCCAGTGCGATCGCCGAGAAAATGATCCCGCTGGCCAACGCCTTAAACAGCATCTGCCTGGGATCTTTCTCTTTCATCCGCAGGCGGCGTTCCAGCAACTGGGGATCGTGTTTGACCGCATAGAGCGCGAACAAGAAAGGAGGTCCCCACGCGAAGGCCAGAAAGCACCATCCCTGCCAGAAACGCAGCGAGCCTGCGAGCAGGAACAGCATGGGGGCAATGACGAGCACTCCAATCCCGAAGCGGCGGATGACTTGCCCTCTCAGAGTCATTATGCCAGCCTCTCCCGCTCCACGTTGGTCCCGGCCCTCTTTTATCACCATTTAATCCACAGGACGCTGTGACATCCGTCACTGACTCTTTCCCGCCCGCGAGATTAGTCTGTCACGTTTCCCGGTATTTCCCTCCGAGCGGATATCACACACTAGAGGTCCCCCTATGCGCGGGAGTACGTGTACGTGCCTGCTGGCGCTGGCACTGGCACTGGTAATTCTGCCGCCTGGACTGCTCCGTGGCCAGACGGATCGCGCTGATCGTGCGTCTGGTTCTGCTTCTGACCGTGCGTCTGAGCATGCTTTTGATCTTGCCCCGGATCCCTTGCCTGACTTCGCGCTTATCCCACCCCGCGGGGTTCCACTTCCCGAGCCGCCCGATCCGTGGCCTCCTCGGTTTCCACATCGGCCGGTGACGCCTCCGGGAACGATCGGTCTGCCTCAGCTGGCGCAGGTTGCGGGGATGATCTTCTCCGCCACGGTCACCGGCATCGCGCGGCGTCCCGCAAGCAGCGGCGGGCAGGCCATCGAAACCGTCGCCATCACGTTTCACGTCGAGAACGTCATCCGCGGGGCCAGGCCCGGCGAGGATTTGACCATCGCGCAATGGATCGGCCTGTGGTCGAGCGGCCAGCGCTACCGTATCGGCGAACGCGCCCTTATTTTTCTTTATCCCCCCAGCAAGCTGGGGCTGACCAGTTGCGTGGGAGGGCCGATGGGCCGCTTCACTCTTGATGCTCTGGGCCGCGTGCTGCTCTCGGCGCAACAGCTTTCCGCTTTCCGGCGAGATCCCGTCCTGGGTGGGAAGTCGCGGGTCAGTTTTCGCGACTTCGCCCTGGCGGTGCGGCAGGCCAGCGGGGAGGAGTGGACGAGCACAACACAAAGGAGGTGACCATGAATACCATGGCATTTACCGCTCGCGCATTCCTCCTCCGGCTGGCCGTAGCCGTGGCCGTCGTTTTCTTCTTTGCCCTGCTCTCGCGCGCCGGCGGCCCCAGCTATGTTGCGGGCACGAGCTATTTCGATGTCACGGCCACCGGCCAGCCGCTCGTCTGGCCCCAGGGACAGATCACCTATTACACCGATCAGGGCGACCTCAGCCCGATCTTGCCCAACGCGTCGGCGAACGCTTTCATCGCGGACGCCTTCAGCCAGTGGACCGCCGTCCCCACCGCAGCTCTCCTCGCGACCAGCGGGGGCCAGCTTGCCGAAGATGTGAACGGCGCCAACGTGATCCGCAATCCTGACGGCACCATCTCCATGCCCGCCGATATTCAGCCCTCGGCCACCGGCACGCCGGTGGGCGTGGTCTACGATTACGACGGCACGGTCACCGACGCCCTGGTGGGCAGCGGCGCGGGCGACTCCAGCCAATGCTTTTTCAACGCCGCATTCGGCGGCAACGACAGTTACGGATCGCTGGCCACTTACCAGCACGCCCTGATCGTGATCAACGGCCAGTGCGCCCTCGAATCTTCTCAACTCGTGGAGGTCGAATACCGGCTGGTCCGCGTGATTGGCAATGTGCTGGGCCTGGGCTGGTCGCAGGTGAATCTCAATGTAATCACCGGCAACCCGCCCGCCACCGCCGCTGACCATGCGGGATTTCCCGTGATGCACTACACCGATCCGGTGAGCTGCGTGCCCATCACGGTCTGCTATCCCAACCCCTATCAGCTGGCCATGGATGACATCGCGGCCATCTCACGGCTCTATCCCATCACTACGCAGAATCAGTCGAGCTTTCCGGGCAGCCAGGTATTTTCCGCGGTCACGGCGCGCATTCACGGCTCGGTGTGGTTCACGGACTCGTCAGGAAACAGCACTCAGCCCATGCAGGGCGTCAACGTGGTAGCGCGCTGGATCGATCCCACCACCGGACTGCCCTCGCGCCGGTACGCGGCGTCTTCGGTGTCGGGATTTCTCTTCACCGGCAACGCCGGCAATCCCATCACCGGCTTCAACGATGCGCTGGGAGGTCCTTTCAGCCAATGGGGATCGAGCAGCACAACCGTGGAAGGCTTCTTCGATCTTGCCGGACTCGAACTGCCCGACGGAGGCAGCGCGCAATACCAGTTGACCGTGGAAGGACTTGATCCGATCTGGTCCGCTGGCGTGGGACCCTACGCGCCAAATCTGGTTACGCCCTCCGGCATTTCCGCGCCGCTCACGGTGACGGTCGCCGCCGGACAGGATGCCGAACAGGACATTCTTATGGCGGGCAGCGCGCGGCCGGTGCCGCCGTGGGCTGCTTCGGAAACATGGACGTCGCCCGCTTCCGTTCCGCCGGCCGGCAACTGGATGGGAGCGCTCAGCGGCTATGGCGCCCAGCCGTACTTCCTGCTGAGCGCTCAGGCCAACCGCACCTTGTCAGTGGCCGTGATGGCCCGCGACGAGAACAGCCGGCCGAGCGAATCCAAAGCGCAGCCGGTGATCGGCATGTGGGCCGCCTCGGATCCGCAAGGCACCGCGCCTCCGGCCTTTACGCCCTCTGCCTTCAACACCATTACGTTTGGCCTGACGCGGCTGGACGCCCAGGTGTCCACTTCTACCAGCTTCCTGGTCGGGATTTCCGATCTGCGCGGCGACGGACGGCCCGACTACCGTTACCAGGCGCAGGTGCTTTACGCCGATTCCGTTTCTCCTCCACGCATCGGCGTAGGCGGCGGCGCAGTTACCGTGTCCGGCACCGGCTTCGCGCCCGGGCTCGGCGCCAGCGTGGGCAGCGCGGCGGCGACGGTGCTTGCGGCCGACGCCGGTCAGATGGTTCTGGCCGCGCCTGCGAATAGCGACGGCACGCAGAGCATCACCATCAGCGACCCTGCGACCGGCAGTTCCTCGAGCATGACCAACGTGCTGACCTATGGGGCCGCGGCCAGCGATAACCTAATCCTGCTCAACGGACACAATTCGCCCACCCCGGTGGGAGCGCAGGCGACGTATGCGGTGATAGTGCAGGTGCTTGCCTCCGACGGCGTTACTCCGGTCGGCGGCGCCACGATCGGCTGGAGCGCCACCAACAGCGTGCAGCTCTCGGCCTGCAGCGGCGCTTCGTCGTGCACGGTCGCGACCGATCTGAATGGAGACGCCGCCACGTGGCTCACTCCCGCCTTCCCCGGCACGGCCACCATCACGGCCACACTGGCCCCCGGCGTTTACAGTCCGGCTAAGTCGGTGAATGCGACGCTCAGCGCGACCGAGTCAGCTTCAAACATCGGCATCGCACCCGTGTATTTCTGGATCGCGCAGGGAGCTACCGTGAGCGCTCCGCTGACGGCGCGGGTTCTCAGCAACGGCTCGGCGCAGACAGACGCGACCGTGAACTTTACCGTGACGCACGGTACGGGCGCGCTGAGCGCGGCCAGCGCGGCGACCAACTCCAGCGGTTACGCCGCCGTCACGCTGTCGGTTACGCAATTCTCTGCGCTGGTGCAGGTGAGCGCCTGCGTGGCCCCGGCGAATGCTCCTTGCCTGAGCTTCTACGCCAATCCTGTGCCCGCGGCACAGCAGCAACTGCAACTGGTGGCCGGCGCCGGGCAAGTCTCGACCGGGACATTTCAGCCCATCATTGTGCGGGTCACCGATTCCGCTTCGCCGCCGAATCCTGTGCTGGCGGCTCCGGTTCTGTTCCAAACCACCGTCATGCGGCCGGGAGGCGCGCCTCCGGCCGGCGGCAACGGCGAAACCAATCCCACTAACCCGGCCATGCCCGTGATTCTGAATGTGAGCCAGAGCAACGTCACAACCGACATCAATGGCCTGGCGAGCATCGTGCCCGCAAGCGGCAGCTTCAGCCCGCCCCTCGAAGTGGACGTTGGCGCCACCGCCGGAACCACCGCGCAGATCCTGTGTCCGCTGCAGTTGCTGCCCGCGCCCTAGGGGGCATTACCGATGAAGCTGCTTTGAAAGGGGCGTGTAGCGCCGGCATCTTGCCGGTTGTCCCGAGAGCCTGTCCGGAGCCTGCCCGAAGGGGCGTCTCGCCCTCGGCGCGGCGGGCGAGGACGCCCGCCGGACAGCCGCCGGGACGGCGGCGCTACTCCCAGGGTGGGGCTTTTGGCAGCCCGCGAAAGCGATATGCTGATATGCGTATGAAAACGTACGTACGTTGCGGTACAGATTACACGCGAACTTGCATGCAGCCTCTCGATCGCGACCCGGCTGCCTCCTACAATGGCCATTCCTGAGGCGGAAACGGCCCTGGCAGCGACGATCTCTGCCGGATGGGCCTGACCATCGTCCAGGAGAGATTCGGCGCTCCAGCGCCTCCTAATCGCGTTCTATGGATTTTCAATCACTTGCACGAAGGCGCAACGACTTACGAGATTTGCACCAGCAACGGTGCACAGTGGTTGCTATCCACTCGCAATTGCGTTACCTTGACCTGCCCCGAACGCAACCGAAGGGCCTGTCCGCCGCACAAACGCTGCCGAGCTCCGCTCGGCTGGACAGCCGGGGGCGGCTGTCCCCACATGAGCACTGCTGAGGTCTGAGGTCCGACGCCCGAGGTCTGCTCTACTTCGTCCACTGATCTTTTGTCCAACGATCCACCCAATCATTCACCGTCTTGTACCACAGCCGCGCATTCTGCGGCTTGAGCACCCAGTGACCTTCGTCGGGGAAGTAGAGCATTTTCGAGGGCACGCCCATCATCTGCAGCGTGTCAAAAAGCTGGAAGCCCTCGCTCACATCGAGGCGGTAGTCGCGCTGCCCGTGGACGACCAGCGTCGGCGTCTTGAAACTTTTGGCATACATGTGCGGCGACCACTTCAGGTACAGCTCGCGGTTGGTGTAGGGCGTGCCGTGGAACTCCCAGTCGTTGAACCAGAGCTCGTCGGTCGTGGCCCAGTCGGACTCGTTGTTGAACCCCCCGTCGTGCGACACCAGGCACTTAAAGCGGTCGGTATGGCCCGCGATCCAGTTGATCATGTATCCGCCAAAGCTGGCGCCCAGCGCGCACTCGCGGGTTTTGTCGATGAACGGATACGTCTGCTCGGCGTAGTCGAGGCCCTTCATCAGGTCTTCAAACGGGCCGCCGCCCCAGTCGCCGTTGATCGAGTCAATGAACTTCTGCCCGTATCCGGTCGAGCCGTGGAAGTTGATCATGATGACGACGTATCCGCTGGGTGTCGATGAAGTTGGTGACGCGAACAGTTCGGGATTCCAGCGATAGCTCCAGTCGTCTCCCCACGCCCCCTGCGGCCCGCCGTGGATGAGGAACTTCACGGGATATTTCTTCGAAGCATCAAAGTTCAGCGGCTTGACGATCGATCCCTCGACCTTATCGTCGTGAGCGCCCTTGAACCAAAATGGCTCTGCGTTTGGCATGGCGATCTCGGACAGAAGTTGATCGTTAGTGTGAGTCAGCGCCCAGTCTTTATTTGGCGAACAAGACTCTTTGCCGGGATCTACGTCGCCCGTTCCTGAAGGACATCCTTCTCCGGCAGCGCTGGCCGCGTAGATTTCAGTGGGAGCCTTGATCGACACGCGGCTGAAAACCAGCGCTTTCCCATCTGGCGTGATCGAAACATCGTCGTTGTATCCGGCAACTAATGTGCGCCTTGCTGCCGTCGCGATATCGACAGCGTAGATCAAAGAATGCCGCAGGTGCTCCGAGCTGAAATAAATGTTCTTTGAATCAGGAGACCAGACAAATGACCCAACCCACTGTTCAAATCCCACGGTCAGATCTTTTTTCTGCCCCGTCTTGCGGTCGTAGAGCATCAGGCGGAAGCGGTCGCTCTCGTATCCCGGACGCTGCTGGGCGCGGTAGGCAATGTAGCGTCCATCGGGCGAATAGAGCGGCGTCGAGTCGCTGGCGGGATTGTCGGCGGTGATGTTCTTGGTTTTGGCTAAAACCTGAGCGGGCGAGTCGCCCGCTCCCACACGGTCCGTGCCCACATTGACCGGGACGGTCCACAGATCGTTGTTGGTCGAAGTGGCTTCGACCTTGTCGTGATTCGAGGTATAGCAAATCTCCTGCCCGTCGGGCGAGAAGGCATAGTCGTCCTGCCCGCCGAGCGAGAACTCAGGCGCATCGTAATCGCCGGGCGTGAGATCGATGTTGGCGGGTTCGACTCGAAGATTCTGTGCAATTGTGTCTTCTTGGAACAGACGCACGAAGATGTGGCTGCGTTTGCCTTCCTTGTAGGCGTTCCAGTGGCGATAGAGCAAGTGATCGAAAATCAGGGCTTTGACCTTCGACTTTTCGTGTTCCTCCACTTTCCTTTGGTTGCAGCTTGCCTCGGCCGCTGGCTCGCCGTCGCATTCTGGATAAACATCCGAAGTGAAAAGAATATTCTTGCCGTCAGGCGACCATAATTCACCGCCGGCTTCGGTCGCAACAGACGTGAGCCGATGCACAGCCGTCACGCTTCCGGCACTTCCATCGAAATCCGCAATCCAGACCTGCGATCCGCCTTCTTTCGTCGAGAGAAACGCGAAGCGCTTTCCATCCGGCGCCCAGCGAGGACGGTCGGCGTCCTGATCGGTGATGAGTATTCGTTCTGCAGGCAAAGAGCCCGCCGAGCTTCGCTCGGCCTGGGCGGACGAGGCGTCCGCCCCTCCACCGGCTAAGGGCACGATCCACACGTGCGGCGTCTTGGTGTTGGCTTCCAGATCCACGTCGACCACGCTGAAGATCACCCACTTGCCGTCGGGCGAGACTTCGGGCTCGCCCACGCGCTTCAGCTTCATCATGTCCTCGAAGGTGAAGGGATGCCTGGCCTGGGTGACGGCGGGAAGGGTGAACGCAAACACAAGCAGGGAAAGAAAAAGACGGCGCATGAGGAGCCTCCTGCGGCAAACGGATGAGTGTAGCAGGGGAAGGCGGGCAGCTTCTAGCTTCTAGCCGCTAGCTCTTGGCTGCTGGCCGCTGCCTTGTCATCCTGAGGCGGGCGCTTTTGCCCGCCGAAGGACCTATGCAACTGGCGCTGGAACCACTTATGCATTTTCGATGCTGCCGGAAAAGTGCACAGGTCCTTCGCGGCAAAGAACGCCGCTCAGGATGACAGCAGAAGAGAATGGTCACTTTGAAACCTTGAAACTTTGCCCACTTTGAAACCTTGCCTCCATCCGGCAACCTCTTCTTCGCGGGCGCATCCAACTATATGGCAGAACTGCAGCGCGCTCCCCTCCAGCCTCGCTGAGCGGAGAGGGGTTGGAGGGAGGGCCGCCGCGGTCGCCGTCTTCATTTTGTAGAGACTCAGCCGGCGGCGTGGTCCTGTCAGCCCGGCTGCGTCCGGCAGACGTGGCGGCAAGGTCTCTACGACAGCAATGCTCCGATTCGATAAACTAGACATCATGAGGCTGTTACCTCGTCATTTGGTTTCTCGGACCCTGCTGGCCTGCGGGCTGGCGGCGATGTCGCTCGCGGCCCCGCTGCTGAAGGCCCAGGAAGGGCCGCTCGAGAACACTCCTCCGGAGGGCACGACGCCGGAGGAAATCATCAAGCGCTTTGCGGCCAAGGAAACCGAATTCGCCAAGGCGCGCGAGCAGTACACCTACCGGCAGGATGTGAAGGTCGAGACCGTCGACGGCGATACAGTCACCGGGGAATACCGCGAAGTCTTCGATGTCCTGTTCGACGACAAAGGGAAGCGGATCGAAAACGTGGTGTTCGCGCCAGAGTCCTCGCTGGAACATGGCGGAATCTCCATGGACCAGGGGGACTTCGAAGATATCCGGCACCGTCTGCCGTTTGTGCTGACGCAAGAAGACCTGCCGCAATACAACATTCTCTATGTTGGCCAGCAGCAGGAGGACGAACTCCACTGTTATGTCTTCGACATCGCCCCCAAGCAGATCGAAGGCAAGAAGCGTTATTTTCAGGGACGCATTTGGGTAGACAACCACGACTTCCAGATCGTCAAGACCTACGGCAAGACCGTGCCGGATATCCGCAAGCATCACGGCGATGAGGAATATCTTTATCCCAAATTCACCACCTGGCGGCAGCAGATCGACGGACTGTATTGGTTTCCGGTTTATACCAAGGCCGACGATGAACTGCACTTCAAAATGGAAGACGTGCACATCCGGGAAATCGTGAAGTACGAAGACTACAAGCGCTTCGGTACCAACGTGAAGATTCTGTACGAGGGAAAGGAACTGCCTCCGGCAGGGAAAAAGCCGGATCAGAGCCAGCCGCAGGGTCAGAGTCAGCCGGATCAGAAGAAGCCGCAGTAGGCAGGTTTCAAAGTTTCAAGGTAGAACCAAGTGCTTCCGGCGGAGCGACTCGATCAGCCGGTTCAGGAGTCCGAGCACTTGATACAGTTCTCGATCCACGATGTCGTATTGACTGGCGTTTAGGTACGAAAGATCGAGCGCGATGGCAAGCTGGGTATCGAGTTCGAGCAGCGAGCCTCGCGCTTGGCCCAGAAAATTCAGGAATTCGCCGGGGGTAAGCCTGCCCTGCCCCTCGGCTATATTCGACGGCACAGAAACGACCGCTCGCCTGATCTGAGAGGTCAACCCATGCGTTTCTGATCTGGGGAATTGTTCGGTCGCTTGGTAGACGTGAACAGCGAGCGCCCTGGCCTTCTGCCAAACAAGTAATTCCCGGTAGGAACGAGCCACGAAGCAAGTCTAGGTTCAAGGTTGCAGAGTTTCAAGGTCTCAAGGCAGAAAAAACGGGCCTCTGGTTCCACTTTGAGACTCTGAAACTTTGAAACTCTGCAACTTTGAAACTCTGAAACCTTGAAACTCCGAAACCTAGTAGAACAGATACTTCCTCCACTTATCATCGGAGCGGCCCATCAGGCGCATGATGTGGCGGCTGGTATGCAGGTTGAAGGCGCGGGGCTCGCGCATCAGGCGCATGCCGGCTTCGGCGGGAGACTGGTTGCCCTTGCGGCGGTTGCAGGGATGGCAGCAGGCGACAAGGTTCTCCCAGGTGGAGGAGCCTCCGCGGGAACGGGGCAGGACGTGGTCGAGGGTCAGGTCACTGGAAGGCAGAACCGCGCCGCAGTACTGGCAGGTGTTGCGGTCGCGCAGCAGGATATTCTTGCGGGACAGCGCCCGGCTCTGATGCGGGATGCGGCGGTACTCGAGCAGGCGGATCACCGAGGGCACGCGCATGGCGATGCGCGCCGAGTGCAGGAAGTGTCCGTTTTCCTCTTCGGTCATGGCCACACCCTTGAGCACCAGAACGAGGGCGCGGCGGGCGGCGCACACGTTGATGGGCTCGTAGGACGCGTTCAGCACGAGGACAGGCGCGAGCAGAGTATGGCCGTCGCCGGCACGGTGCGGAACTGCCGGCGGGAACAGGCCGGCGACATGCCGGGCGGTTGATAGTGCCTCGTGTTCTGTCCGGTAAGGCATAAGGCAAAGTTTCAATGTTTCAAAGTCTTCGAGTTCCACCGATGCATCGTTTTCCAGATTCTCCACTTTGAAACCTTGAAACTCTGAAACGTTGAAACCTATTTCTTTGAAACCTGCATTCTTCAGCGTGCGCGCTACCGTTGCGACCCACACCTCGGTGGCTCCGGCGCGGCGCAGCACGCGGGCGCACTCGGACGCCGTCGTGCCGGTGGTATAGACATCATCCACAAGCAGCACCTCGCGGCCAGTGACTTGTGCGGCACGGGCCACGGCGAAGGCTCCCCGAAGATTTTCGCGGCGCTGGTGGCTGGTCAGGCCAATCTGCGAGTGCGTGTCGCGGATACGCTCGAGAATGCCGGGGGCCAGTTCGAGCTGCCCGGCTTGATACTTCAGGGCCGCCCGGGCGATCAGCGCCGCCTGATTGAATCCGCGCTGGCGGCGCCTGGTCCGATAGAGCGGCACCGGAATCACAAGAACCTTTGCCGAAGTTTGGGTCGGGGCCTGCGTAAACGCGGGTTCAAGCGCGACGACCGCTTCGGCCAGCATGCGTCCCAGGACGTTGGCGGCCGGGCGCACGCCGTGGTACTTCAGCAGGTGAATCAGTTCGCGGAGCCCGCCGTCATAACTGCCATAGGCCACGGCCCGGACAAAAGGGCGCTCGATCCGGCGGCAAACCGGGCAGCGCCGCAGACCGTCAGCATCGTAATCGGCGTAGACGGAAAGAACGCGCTCCCCGCAAACCGAGCAGACTTTGCCGGCGATCGGGCCCATGCCGGCCACGCACTCCGGGCACACCGGGAGCCGGGAGATGTTCAGCAGGGGCATGCCACAGATGCGGCAATCCGACGGGAACAGAACGGAAAAGAGACTCTCAGCGGCTTGACTGGCCCAGGACGACTCGCGGCGCAAGGCAACAGGACGGCGCGCCCGTCTTTGATTGGCCGTGCTCGCGCTGGCCCTGCTCACCCGGATTTGGTCCTCGCTACTGCTGAAGACGGCCTCCTCAACCAGCCCGCGTGATTCCGCTGCGGGCCACTCTTCCCCGCTATCTTGCAGTATAGCGGCGACTGCGGCTGCTAGGCAACGTTGCGGTTGGACGTGGCTCCCGGTTTGACAGGCCCAACTTTGGACGCATCCGACAGCCGGTCACGCACCTTGACGAAAATCAGCCGGTAGTCCCGCCGGAAGCACTCTCCGCAGCGCACCGGCTGCAAAAGGAGCAGCGGCAGCAGAAAGCGTTCGGTGAACGAGCGGCGGCGGGAGCGGAAGCCTACTTCGCTTCCACAATCGGGGCATTGGTAGGGCGGGAGCAAGGTATCGTCGGGGGAACTGGTCTTCATACTGCACCTCGGAGTGAATAGACTGCGAAGGGGCGGAGGACCTTATTGATGTGATTTTACACCCGGCCGGGCCGGATGGATATGGAGCACCCATGGGACTGGCATAGGAGACATGCCGGGTCTCACAGCGGATGCAAGGTGGGCGCGCGGCGGGCGCCGGTGACGGCCGTCGCAGCAGCTCGCTCGGGCAGAAGAGGATCTTAACCGCAAAGGTCGCGAGGATCCGCGAAGGACGCGAAGCCCTAACACCCAACCGCGGGAAGACTATGTGCTAGCGACAAGCGCACTTCCGCAGCCAGCGCTTCCGTGAATGGGTGAGTAAGAAGGGGCGGCTGATCGCTGAGCGCGGCGGGCGGGTCTGACGTGAGGCAGCGCCGCACCGTCGAGCTTCGCTCGACCGGACAGCCGGGGGCGGCTGTCCCCACGCGAGGCTCGGCACACGATCTCCCGGCACACTTGTAATGCGGCCGGGGTGCCCCACTCTTGTCGCGTTTTTGTGCGACAGGGTGGGGAATTTGACTTTCGCTTCTCGCATGAGGGCGGGGCCTGATGAGAGCCGTTCGCCAATTTGTCCGTCAGAGTCAAAATCCCCACCCTGTCGCGAAGTGCGCGACAAGGGTGGGGCACCCTGTGGTCCAGGCTGCAGCGCACTGTTCTTAGCAAATTAAAATGTCCGCTTTTTGTAGCAAGTGAAATGTCCGGTTTGGCTAATCTCCC
>JBKQRC010000047.1:0-80153 GCA_052326105.1 Candidatus Sulfotelmatobacter sp.
CGAGAGCTTTGAGATCGTGTTTGTGGATGACGGTTCGAGCGACCACACCTTCGCTATGCTGCGGGAAATCGCAGCCGTGGACAGCCGCGTCACCGTGGTCAAGCTGCGCCGCAACTTCGGCCAGACCGCAGGACTGGCGGCCGGTTTCGACCATGCGCGCGGGGAGTACATCATCGCCATGGATGGCGATCTGCAGCACGATCCCGCCGACATTCCGCTGTTTCTGGAAAAAATCGCCGCCGGCTACGAGATCGTGAGCGGATGGCGCAAGGTGCGGGTGGATAATTTCTGGATGCGCCGCATCCCTTCCCTCATCGCCAACTGGATGATGGCCAAGATCAGCGGCGTGGACATCCACGACTTCGGCACCACCTTCAAAGCCTATCGCCGCGATATTCTGGAGCAGGTGCCCCTCTACGGCGAACTGCACCGATTTATTCCTGCGCTGGCCTCATGGCATGGCGCGACCATCTGTGAAGTTCCCATCCGCAACACGAATCGGGAGCGCGGCACCTCGCACTACGGCATCACGCGCACCTTCCGCGTGTTTTTCGATCTGCTGACCATTCGCTTCCTGCTGCGCTATTTGTCGCGTCCGCTGCATTTTTTCGGCGGCTTCGGCATGATGAGCATTTTCGCCGGCAGCGGAATCGTGCTCTGGCTGGGAGTGGAGAAGTTTGTGCGCCACGTCCCGGTGATGGCCTCGCACGGCCCGCTCATGATGGCCTCGCTCGGCCTTCTGCTGGGCGGGTTGAACCTGCTCGCCATCGGCTTGCTGGGAGAAATGCAGGTCCGCCACTACCACGAACCCAGCCGCCGCGCTCCTTATTCGGTGGATCGCGTTCTGCGCTCGCAGAACGAAGAGCACAGCGTCTCGGAATAACCTGTGTGGGGACAGACGCCCTCGGTTGCCCATTCAGCGAAGCTCGAATTGATTTTGGTCCGAAGCAACCCAGCAGAGTACTCACGCCCACTTTGCCGCCGGTTTCTCCTTCCCCAGCCAGACGATGAAGTCCGTCATGGGTGGCTCGCCTCCCAGTTCGCGCAGTCGGGTCGCATTCTGGCCACGATGGTAGTGGCTGTGCATGGCCGCCTGCGTGAATGCCTGGCGCACGCTGATCTTCAGCGCGGGCTTGAACCAGGGAATCTCGATCGTCTCCTCAAGGCGATCCGGACTGGCGCTGTTCAGCAGCTTCTGCAACTCCGCATTGGCCCGCCGCCCGTAGCCTTTCAATTCAGCCGGGCTGCCGAAATTCTCGAGCTTCTTGAAGTCAAACTCTGCCGTTCGCGGACCAGTCACCCAGAGAAAGCCATGTTGCACCAGGTGAATATGAAACAACCGCTCGCGGATGGCTTTGTCGGCCAGCGCCGCAGGATATGCTTCAAACGCCCTCCAGTGTTCGGCGTCGGCCCACTCCTGGTGGGCGTAGAGTTCATCGAGATATGAGTTCACCGGTTCCTCCGTTTCGCTTGCCGCGAGTTTACTCCCCTTGGCCGCGGAAGATCATGCTCGCCTTCCGCAGGGGTATAATGTGCAGTTTGCGCTCTGAGAGGTTTCCCGCCGGAGTCCTGAAATATGGAGAAAGCCACCCAATACCAATTGCAGTTAGCCCGCCGCATGGCGCGACTGGGCACCGAAACCGCCTTTGAGGTCCTGAACAAAGCACGGGCGCTCGAGCGCCAGGGCAAGAGCATCATTCACCTAGAGATCGGCGAGCCGGATTTCGACACGCCCGCCAACGTGGTCGAGGCCGGGGTTGACGCGCTGCGCAAGGGCTGGACCCACTACGGCCCGTCGGCCGGCCTGCCGGAGTTGCGGGAAGCCGTTGCAGACTACGTCAGCCGAACTCGCAATGTGAAAGTCACGAGCGATCAAGTCGTCGTTGTGCCTGGCGGCAAGCCCATTATTTTCTTTACGATCCTGGCATTCGTTGATGAAGGAGACGAAGTCATCTATCCCAATCCCGGCTTCCCCATTTACGAGTCCATGATCGAGTATGTGGGCGGCAGAGCCGTACCGATTCAGTTGCGGGAAGAGCGCGACTTCTCGCTCGACGTGAAAGAGCTGGCCGCGCTCATCACGGACCGCACCAAGCTGGTGATTATTAATTCACCCCAAAATCCGACCGGAGGAGTGCTCGACCGGCGTGACATTGAGCAGATTGCCGAGGCCATCGGCGACCGCAACATCATGGTCCTGTCGGATGAAATCTACAGCCGACTGCTTTTCGACGGCAGCCAGCATTTCTCCATCATGTCGCTGCCCGGGATGCAGGAGCGCACCATCCTGCTGGACGGCTTCTCGAAGACCTACGCCATGACGGGATGGCGCATGGGCTACGGCGTGATGCGGTCCGACCTGGCCGCGCAGATGACGCGGCTGATGACCAACTCGAATTCGTGCACCGCGAGTTTCACGCAGGTGGCGGGAATCGAGGCCATCCGCGGCGATCAGAGTTCGGTGGACCGCATGCGCGACGAATTCCAGCGGCGGCGCGATATGTTCGTCGCCGGGCTCAATCAGATCAAAGGTTTCTCCTGTCGCATGCCCAGAGGCGCATTCTACGTCTTTCCCAACATCACGCGAACCGGATGGAAGTCGCGGCCGCTGGCCGACGCGCTGCTGGAGCAGGCCGGAGTGGCGGCGCTTTCCGGCACAGCTTTCGGCGCGTTCGGCGAAGGCTACTTGCGTTTCAGCGTGGCCAATTCCCTGGAGAACCTGCAACAGGCGCTGGAACGGATTGATCAGTGGACGAAGAAGAATCTGTAAGCAGCAGTTGGCAGGTGGTTCCGTCCCGTAGGGACGTCTGATAGTAGCCCGCCGCATCAGCGGCGGGTAGGCGGTCCAACCCCTCCCCGTGCCGTAGGCACGGCTGAAACGTCGTGCTGCTTTTCAGTCGTCCCTACGGGACGGGGGATTAACCCGAGCCTTCCCGGCGTTGAAACGCCGGGCTATTCTGATCTGTCCCTACGGGACAGCTGGAATCGTACGTGTTACCAGCAAACTTCATGCCGTGGAGCTTGAACCGTGTCTGCCAAGAAGAAATCCGCTGAACCCAAGTCCACCCGCCCGCACGCCCCCGGCTACGGCTTTCCTAAAGGCAAGAAGGGACTCCTGCCTTGGTCCTGGGCGGAGCAGCGGCTGAAGAAATCGCACAACTACTGGATTACCACGGTCAAGCCCGATGGCTCGCCCCAAGGCGTTTCTCCTCACACCATGGTCGTCTGGGGACTGTGGCAGGACGGGCGCCTTTTGTTTTCGACGGGAAGCACGTCGCGCAAAGCGCGCAACCTGGCGGCCAATCCGAAATGCATCGTCTGCACCGAGGACGCGCATGAGGCCGTGATTGTCGAAGGCGTCGCCGAGATCGCCGACGTCGCCGCACGCCGCAAACTCATTCCGGCTTACGAGAAGAAGTACAAGTTCGACTTATCCAAGATGAAAGACGACATGCTCTCCATGAAAGAGCCGGTATTTGCCGTGCGCCCGCGAGTCGTCTTCGGCTTGTGGGAGAAACATTTCCAGGGCAAGTCCACGCGCTGGAAGTTCGAGTAGACCATGTGGGGAGAGCCGCCCCCGGCTGTCCGGCCGGGCGAAGCCCGGCGGCTACGTTGCAGCACAGGCCCCGCCCGCTCTATTCCTTACCAATGGTAGCAGAGCGGTCGGCGGCAATTCCTTCTAACGTGGCTGTAAGGATCTCGGTGGTATTTGGCATTACTGCGCATTCGGACATCGCGCTCGGTTTGTCGAGAAGCGTGCTAAAAAAAACTACTCTTTTGGCACCTACTTGAAGCAAACGTTGAGAGCTTCCATGATTGGTTGTTACCGCTTCCGCAAGTTCGCTCCGATGGTAGACGTTGTTTAGCTGAATATTCTCGCCTTTCAGTGCCCTTATCGGTTCGTAGTCGACAATCACGTATTCTCCTTCTTTACCTTTAATCTGTTTGACCCTTGCTAGTTCCACCAAGTCACTGTCGCGGCCTAGAATTCGCGCTGCTCGCGTGTCACAAGGCAACTTCCAACCCATATTCGCGGACAGACTTGCGTCGTCTGCTTTGAGGAGTCTTGCTGCAGATGGTAGAAATTCCTCCACAGCGCGGCATACGTGAAATCGCGTGATGCAGGAGAAATCAAATTCCATAGCTCGCTCAAATTCGTTTCGGGTCGCTTGCCACGTGAAATAGGCGGCGATCGCACCGCTGCATCCAGTACAGGCATTGGGCTCGTCTACGAACAGGTTTGGATGTTCGTACACGTACTTCCAGCCTAGGTAATATCTGAGATTTCCAACTGTAAATGCGTCGGCTATGAAGTTGGGAAACCTCTCCTGCTCGACATAGGCGTGCATGAATTCCACATCCAGCTTTCGCAGTTTTCCTTTTTCGACCTGAAGGTGTGCATCGAAAAGGCTCAACCGAAGACCTACTGGTCGAAGCACTCTCATCAGCAACTCTCTCGGTTGTTCGACCCATTCGTGGCTGGATGGTCTCATGAGGGATTCCCATTCGATCAAGCCAACCCAAAAGTCGCAGTGTTCCTCTGAACAGGCACCCTGATCGACGGTTTCGGAGCGATACTCACTCCGCAGTTTCAGGACAGCAGCGGCAGGAGTCTCCTCAACTTGAAACGCCTTCAGATCGGCAAGGAGATGTTCTGCCCTGATCCGAAATATCTGCGCGTAGAGGTGGACTCCCAAGGGTACAGCGACAGCGAAGATGACAGCTCCTAATACGATTCGCCGCACGTGGCGCATAGGCCGATTCTAGTCTCCCGTTGCTAGAGACACCGCCGCCCAGCAAGTTAGTTCCGGCGACAATCGTCGAATTCACGCATTTCCAGTTACGACCGCTCCCACCCACATCACCCCCTAATGTGACCGTAATCACGGCCTGCATCGGCCTTCCCGCTTACCCTTTCTGAAGCATGTTCTGAGCGCCTTTCTGTTTCCGGCGCGAGGGGGGAAGCCATGGCCCTTATCGATTCCAGCAGCGGAAACGTCGTCCGCGACTATTCCATTGAAGAGCTTCGAGATGCTGCCAAGCTGATGCGCGGCTATGACTTAGTGGCGCTGCACGCCGCCGGGTCCGGACACGCGGGCGGAACGCTCTCCATCATGGACGTCACCGCCGCGCTGTACCTGAAAATCGCCAACCACGATCCCAAAAATCCGAACTGGGCCGGTCGCGACCGCATCATCTGGTCCACCGGGCACAAGGCTCCCAGCTTGTATCTGGGCCTCGCCTTCGCGGGATTCTGCAAGGTGGACGACGTGGTTACACTGCGCAAGTTGAGTTCCCCTTTTCAAGGGCATCCGCACTGGCTGAAGCTGCCGGGCGTCGAGGTGTCCACGGGATCGTTGGGGCAGGGATTGAGCATTGCCGTGGGGATGGCGTTGGCCGCCCGATTGAATGAACAGAAGCACAAGATTTTCTGCATCATGGGCGACGGCGAGCAGCAGGAGGGGCAGGTTTGGGAAGCGGCGATGGAGGCCGGTCATTTCCATCTCGACAACGTGATCGGCATCATTGACTGCAATCGCCTGCAGATTGACGGCTGGGTGAAGGACGTGATGGCAGTCGAGCCCCTGGCTGCAAAATACGCGAGCTTCGGCTGGGACGTGATGCGCATTGACGGAAACGACATGACCCGCGTGGTGGGCGCGCTGGAGCAGGCAAGGGCGGTCACCGGGCGGCCGGTCGTGATTCTGGCCGATACGGTAAAGGGCAAAGGCGTCAGCTTCATGGAGGATCAGGCAGGCTGGCACGGCAAGACTCCGAACTTCGAAGAACTCACCAAAGGCCTCCAAGAACTTGGCTTGAGCCAGCGCATTCCGGTCGAGCGTTTGCTGGAGAAGGCGAAACAGTATCAGGCCGAAGTGGAGCGCAAGCTTGACGCCAAGATGCCCAAATTCACCCGCGACTACTGGTGGAATCTGGGCGATGCTATGAAAGTCAAGATGGAACCCACGCGCAAAGGCTTCGGCCAGTCGCTGGCGGAAAATGGCGGCGACGAGCGCGTGGTTTGCCTGGGTCTCGACATTTCCGGCTCGATCACCATCAGCGATTTTTACGCCGGTAAACCGGAGCGCAAGAAACGCTGGATCAGCATGGGGATCGCGGAGCAATCCGCAACCTCGGCCGCTGCCGGGCTGGCGCGGGAAGGGAAGCTGCCGGTGCTGGGCACCTATGCGACGTTTGCCGCGGCGCGCAATCTCGATCAGATACGCACCTCCGTCTGTTATGGCAATTTCAACGTGATGATCGCCGGCGCACATGGCGGAGTGTCGGTTGGTCCGGACGGAGCCACGCACCAGGCGCTGGAAGATCTGTTCGCCATGGAGGGTCTGCCCAACATGTCGGTGGTGGTGCCCTGCGATGTGGTGGAAACGCGTAAGGCGACCAACTATCTGTTGCTGGAGCACAAAGGCCCGAAGTATATCCGCTTTGCGCGCGAGGCCACGCCGATCGTCAGCGATGAGAAGACTCCGTTCGTATTCGGGCGGGCCAACGCGATCCGCTTGCGGCGCGAAGGCCCGAGCTTCCTCGAGGCGTTCGAAACCGTGCTGGCTGCGGCTTACCAGAACGAGCGCGAGGATCTCAGCATCGTCGCCTGTGGCCCTATGGTGCCCGAAGCCATGCGCGCGGCGTACATTTTGAAGAAAGAATTTGGCTACGAAACTCGAATCTTGAACCTGCACACGCTGAAGCCAGTCGATTCCGAAGCCCTGATTCGCACGGCGCGGGAGACGGGCGTCGTCGTAACCGCTGAAGAACACCAGATCGGCGCGCTCGCCTGGCGCGTGAGCAGCGTGCTGACCGAGAGCCCGCAACTCTACGGCGTGCCCGTGATTACTGGCGCCATCGGCGTGAAAGATCGCTTTGGCGACTCGGGGGCTCCGTGGGAGCTGATCAAAGAATTCGAAGTCAGCGCCGAGCACATAGCCGAGAAGGCGGTGGAGTTGATGCACGTCAAGCGCTCCGCCAGCGAGAAGCGTGAACCCGTTCTGAGCGGGCACGGAGTCGGATAGCCGCGGAATACAGCCTTCACCAACAGCCAGCGAACTTCTAGACAACTGAGCAGCGTAGCCGGTACGAGCAAAAGCTGGGACCGCGAAGTGCGCAAAGAAAAGCCGCAAAGGCCGCAAAGAAAATCACCGCGGGCTTGGTCGACTTAATCGGGAGCTTCCTGGAAGGCGCAACACCGGCAAAGGCGCGCTCAAGGCCCTCTTCGCAGTCGTTACCTTCGTTACCCTCGCCGTACTCGTCCAGTCACCCGCAGTCGCGATTTGCCCACCTATAATCGGGTCAAGCCATTCAGACTAGCGGACGTAGCGCCGGCATCTTGCCGGCTGTCCTGAGAGCCTGCCCTGAGCTTGCCGAAGGGGCGTCTCGCCCTCAGGCCCCGGTGGGCGAGGACGCCCACCGGACAGCCGCCGGGACGGCGGCGCTACTGTTGCCGTTCGGGGCGAGATTTGTGGCTGGGCTGGCTGCAACAAACATGAGAGATTCGCGGCGAAATCCGAAACAACAGGCAGGCGTCTGGATCTACAATCCGTGGCTCGACCTGATCGTGGGCTGCGGGGCGTGGTCGGCGCCGCTGCTGCTGCTTTCGTATTTCTCCCTGGCATCGAGTACGCGGGCATGGGCGGTCGCGTTCTACGCGCTGGCGCTGTTCTTCAACTATCCGCACTACATGGCGACGATCTATCGCGCCTACCATCGGGCGGAGGACTTTCACAAATATCGCGTCTTTACCGTGCACATCACGGCGCTGCTGATGATGACGCTGCTGCTGTCGCATTTCTGGCTGCGCCTGCTGCCCTGGATCTTCACCATCTATCTGACCTGGAGCCCGTGGCACTACAGCGGACAGAATTACGGGCTGTTCATGATGTTCGCCCGGCGGGCCGGAGCGGAGCCGGACAAAACCGCGCGCCGCGCCATGTATGGGGCATTCATCGCTTCATATCTGATTTTGTTTCTGGGATTCCACACCGGACCGTCGTCGGATCCGCTATTCGTGTCGCTGGGGATTCCGGCCGTGGTGAGCCGTTGGGAACAAATTGTAGTGTGCGTAGTTTTCGTAGTGCTGTCGGTCGTGGGCCTCTCGAGGCTGGCGCGCGCGACGGGATGGCGGAAGCTCGTACCGTCCCTCACTCTGTTTTCTTCGCAGTTTCTATGGTTCCTGCTACCGGCCGTGATTTCGCTGATCAAGGGCCTGGAGATTCCGCAGAACCGCTACAGCACCGGCGTGCTGGCAGTGATGCATTCGGCGCAGTATCTGTGGATCACCAGCTACTATGCGCGGCGCGAGACGGCCAGAGATTCAGCGGCGAGAGATACAGCCAATAGTACTGGCGGAAAGAACGCACGCAACTGGCGTCCGCTGGCCTATTTCGGCGTACTCATGATAGGCGGCATTGCATTGTTTGTTCCCGGACCATGGCTGGCCAGCCGCGCGTTCCATCACGATTTCACCGCCAGCTTCCTGATCTTCACGGCGCTGATCAACATTCACCACTTCATTCTGGATGGCGCCATCTGGAAGCTTCGCGACGGCCGCATCGCGGCGCTGCTGCTCAACTCGCGCGACCGTATCTCGGGCGCCGCGGCAGAGACTGGGGTCCGCTTCGCCGCAGCCGGGCGGTGGCTGGCTGGCAGCACCTCCGGCGCTCGTTTCCTGCGCGTGGCTGCTGTGCTGCTGTTGCTGGCTTGGGGGACGGTGGATCAGGCCCGCTACTACTTAGCGCTGCACAGCGACGATTTGCGCGATTTGCAGCGGGCGGCGGCGCTCGATTCCTACGACAGTGTGGTGCAGACGCGGCTGGGGCACCGGGCGATGGAAGAGGGCCAACTGCCGGAGGCCGAGGCTGCCTGGAAACGGGCGACACGCATCAACCCGTCCGACCCTGCTCCGCGGCAAGCCCTGTTGCAACTTCTGATCGACCAGAATCGTTATGACGAAGCGTACGATCTGACCGAGGCGTCGCTGAAGTACGCGCCCAAGGATGCGAATCTGCTGGTGGACCGCGGCCTGCTGGCGTTGAAGCGCGGCCACGGCGACGAGGCCGTTGCGGACTGGGATCAGGCGATAGCGGTTGATCCCGGCCAGATCAGCGCGCATTTGTATCTGGCCGACGAACTGGATCGCGAGGGCAAGGCACAAGCGGCGGCCTCGCATTACAACGCCTTCCTCGAAAAGATTGCGCGTGGGCCGGCGCAGAATCGCCCCGCGCCTGCCCAGCTCATCGCCGTGATATTGCGCATGGCGGATTGCCAGACGCGCACGTCGCAAATCGATCGGGCAGTGAGGTCGTATCAGATGGCGGAAAAACTGGCGGCGCAGACCGGGCAGGCCAAACTGGCGAGCGTCGCCGACGTGGATGAGGCTGCGCTGCAGCTGAAAGCCGGCCGGCTCCGGGACGCGATGCTGCTTTACCAGCACGCCCTGAAACTGGACGACGCCATCCACGATTCGAGCGCCAGCGCGCAAGACTGGTTCAGCTTCAGCCGCTTTCTGGATGAAGCTGGATTTTCGCCGCGCCTGGCTTATGCCTGTCTGGTGAAGTCGCAGCAGATCACGCAGTCGCTTCCGAACACCGCGGCTCCGGAATCTTCGACTGAACCACAAAAACGGTTCGAGAAAGAGTTGGAGAAGCGGTTAGGCGCCGGCGCGGCTGCCGCTGTCCGGCGCGATCCCGAGCCGGTACTGAACGAAGCTCTAACGCTGCGGCCGTAGTGGGACATCGCTTCAGCCGAGGCGCTGCATCCTATCAGCTAATTGACACTGCGCTATCGGTGCTCAACAATAACGATATCCTTACCAGTGCATTTCATTCGTTGTAGCTTCCCGAGGAGGAAGAACTTATGGCCGATGAAGGCAATCAAGTCTTAGTGGAACATCACTCGAATACAGGTAAATGGCTTCTTCTGCTGCTGGCAGTAATTGCCGTCGCCGCTTTCGGTTACGTGCAATACGCGACCCACTCCAAGATCAACCAGTTGACCGGCCAACTCGCAGCCAGCCAGGCCGAGGTCAAGGAACTCGCGGACCGCATGCAGACGGCGGAGGCGCAGGAAGAGACGCTGGCGCATCAGGCCGGCATGACCAAGAAGGAACTGGTGCAGAAAACCGTCGAACTCCAGGCCGAACAGGCCCAGGAGCGCGCGGCTCAAAGCCGCCTCGAAGCGCAACAGAAGGAGCAGATTGGCCAGGTGAGCGGAGAAATCGCCGGCGTGAAGACCGACGTGGGCGGAGTCAAGACCGACGTCGCTTCGACCAAAGCCGACTTGGAAGCCACGAAAGCCAAGCTGCAATCGACGATTGGCGACCTGGGCGTGCAGAGCGGTCTGATTGCCACCACCCGCTCTGACCTGGACACCCTCAAGCACAAAGGCGACAGCAACTACTACGAGTTCACCCTGCTGCGAGGCGCCAAGCCGCAGCCGGTGGCCACCGTGAGTCTGGAGCTGAAGAAGACCGACTCCAAGAAGGGGAAGTTCACCATGAACGTCACGGCCGACGACAAGACCATCGAAAAGAAGGACCGCAACGTCGCCGAGCCGATTCAGTTCTACTGCGGCCGCGACCACCTGCTGTTTGAGCTGGTGGTTTGGACGGTCGACAAGAACAAAGCTACGGGATATTTGAGCACGCCCAAGAACGCTCCCGTGCCCGTGACCGCGAACTAGAATTGTGGCTAGCGGGGCGGACGAATGCGTCCGCCCCTACGCATACACGTGTAGCCCCGTATGTGCAGCCCCGGACGCATTCGTCCGGGGTTGCGCGCGAAGCGCGCAATGACAATGGCCCAGGTCCCGCGAGTGAGGATGGAGCGATGAGCGGAGCGTTTTTCCCGGGTAGCGCCGTGCTGCTGCAGATCGTGCTGCGCACCGGCGTGATCTACCTGCTGGTTCTGATCGGCGTGCGCTTAAGCGGCAAACGCGAGGTCGGGCAGATGACTCCCTTCGATCTCACGCTGCTGCTCCTGCTATCCAATTCCGTGCAGAATGCCATGACCGGACCGGATACGTCGCTTGCCGGCGGCGCGGTAGCGGCCGCGACGCTGCTGCTGCTGAATTACGGGGTCGCCGGGATCTCTGGCCGCAACCGCAAGTTGCGGCGGCTGATTGAGGGGCAGCCGTCCCTGCTCGTCCACGATGGCAAAGTGATCGAACCGCACATGGCCCGCGAGCGCGTCAGCATGGACGAACTGAATCGTGCGCTGCGCGAACACGGCATCAGCGGTTGTGATCAGGTCGCGCTGGCGGTGCTCGAAGTAGATGGCTCGATCAGTTGCCTGAAATACGACGAGATCAAGCCCGACGCCAGCACCCACCTGGCGCGGAGAAGATTCATCCAGAAAAAGCAGTAGGCCGGCAACTTCCCGCGATAGTTTACTTGCTACAGGATCGGGCCTAGGATTTCTGGTGGGATGAAAAAGTGCGCCTTTTGCACGCGTCGGGCGGACAGCCCCGAACATGTATTTAGCCAGTGGATGCTTGATCTGCTTCCGGCCAGCGAGCGGTTTGTTTGTAATGAGCGAATCGTTTCGCGCGATGAATACATTCGCTACCCGAAGAGGAAAATCAGCATAACCGCGAAGGTGGTCTGTACTCCCTGCAACAATGGATGGATGAGTGATCTTGAGGGAGCCCTCAAGTCTGTAATTGGTGATGTGCTGGTTGGAAATTGGGGACTAGCCAAAGTCTTTTCGGCCGAGCAATTGAAGATCATCGCAGCTTTCGCATTCAAGACCCTGGTCCTAGCAAACCACAAAGACCTGGGAAGGAAGCAACCGTTTTTTACGAGGGCGCAACGATTTCCCTTTCGCCGCGAGCTTGTCATCCCTGCTGGTGTGAGTGTCTTTATGGCCGTCCGGGAGCACGTCGCCGGTAAGTATTACGGGTTTTGGAAGTCGGTCGGTGGGGACTCTAAGAACAAGCGAACCCCGTATAACTGGTCGCTGTATGGCTGCACTTGGAATTTTCAAAATATCGTCTTGCAAGCCGTGGCGACCAAGTGGAAAAGTTACACACACCGAAAATCTCAACCTCCGATTATCTTCCCTGAGACTGATGACTGGAAACCAGCATCCGTACGGATTTGGCCCCCGGGCGGGGCGAATCTTGAATGGCCGCTTGATTACTGTCTTGGGCCCGACAGTCTATTTCACTACAGGGATCGTTTCGAGAACATTGGTGTGCGATTGTTTTCCTCTTGAGTGCACCGAACCTGGTGCAATCATCCCACAACTGCCTGATTCTCCACAGGTTGTAAAGGCAATGAGCTGTGCAAAAGAATTAACGTAACTACCGTGTAATCAATAACTTAGATTCGCAAGTTAAACCGATTTAATAAGCCGCTGTAGCGATGCCAGTGCAGACCCACCCTAAGCCCCTGCCGCCGAGCCTTCCGGCCCTGGCTCGCCGCGCAGTCGCCGGCAATGGGCACTCCCTGACGCGATCGGCGGAAGAAACGCATGGTTGATTGTTGATTTATTGATGTGGATTGAGAACCTAATCTGCCCAGCCTTGGGGGTTCCATTCAACAATCAACAATCAAAATTCAACAATTGCGTCCGTGCTTCCTTCGAGCTGAAACCTCTCCCCGGTCACTCGACCTTCAGAAATTTCACGCACACCGGCGCCGCTACGTCGAGCACCTGCCCCGTAGGCGTCAGGCGGCCGGTCTTCTGGTCGATTCGGAAGACGACAATGTTGTTCGACTCCTGGTTGGCGGCCAACAGCAACGTGCCCGTCGGGTCGATCTCAAAGCTGCGTGGGGTCTTACCTTGCGTGGGAGTGTATTCGACCGGGGTCAGCGTGCCCCTGGCGGCGTCGATGGCGAACACCATGATGCTGTCGTGCCCGCGATTCGAGGCGTAGAGAAACTTGCCGGAAGGATCGACCTCAACTTCGGCATCGTCATTCTTCCCTTTGAAATCCCGGGGCAGAGTCGAAATGGTCTGCAGGTTCCGGAGCGCTCCCGCTTTCGGGTCATTCGCAAACACGGTCACCGTCGAGGCCATTTCAGAAATCACATAGGCAAATTGTCCCGAGGGATGCAGGGCGAAATGGCGCGGGCCTGCTCCGGCAATGAGTTTGGCGAAGGGTGAGTCGTTCGGCGTGAGCGTTCCCTTGGCAGCGTCGAACTTATAAACCAGCAATTCGTCGAGGCCGAGATCATTGACATAGACGAAGCGGTTGTCGGGCGAAAGAATGATGGAGTGGGCGTGCGGTCCCTCCTGGCGCTGAGGATTCGCGCCATGGCCGGTGTGCTGCACGAACGCCGACGCCTCGCCGAGGCTGCCATCGTCGCGGATGGGAAACACGGCGACGCTGCCGCCGGTGTAGTTCGCCACCAGCGCGTATTTGCCGGTTTTATCGACGGTGACGTAGCAGGGATCGGCCCCGCGGGTCGCGACTTCGTTTAGAAACGTGAGCTTGCCTGTGGCGCGGCCGTCTTTGTCGCGATCAATCGAAAATGCGCTCAGGCCTCCGCTGTTCGGGCCTTTGTAGTTCTGAATCTCATTCACCGCGTAGAGAAACCGGCCGTTGGGCGCGAGCGCGATCCACGATGGGTTGGTCGTTTCCGCGGCCAGGCCGAGCGGCGTGATCTGAGCCGTGTCGGCATCGTAGCTGTAGGCGTAAATGCCTTTGCTCTTGCTGCCGCCCTCGGTGTAGGGGCCGACGTAGACAATGTACCTGCCTTTGTCTGCGGCAGGGGCAGCGGCGGTGAACGCGGTCAGAATTGAGACAGCCACCAGCAGCGTGAGAATGTGGGAAGAATTCCGGGGGGTTTTCATGGTTCCTATGGAAACCCAAAGAAGGCCATTTGCGCAAGCGACGGATTTTGGGTGGCGCAGCGCTTTAGCGCTGCGATCGGCAGACTTTTGCACTGGCGGCTTCAGCCGCTGAGGGTATTGGGTCCAGAGAGGCAAAGAAGACCTCAGGGGCTAAAGCCCATGATCTGATGGAGAGAGTTGCTTATCGCAGCGCTAAAGCGCTGCGCCACCCAAAATCGGTCATCGGCCTGCTTTTCGACGAATGGCTCACTTCGTCAGCACGACCGGCACCTGCTGATCGTAAGGCCAGACGACGACACTGGTTGACTGGCGCTGGTTGAACGCGTCGAGCGTCACGGGAAAGGCCACAACGATCGAGCGGGTGATCTTCTCGCCCGGCTGAACCTTGGTCTCGGGCATGAGCGCGGGCTGGATGCCGTTCTTCAGCGTGGGGAGGGCCTGGAAATAGCGGTCGAAATCAATGGCGGAGACGGCATCGGCCGAAGATTCTCCGGAGGCCGTTTTGATTTTGCCCTGCAGCGAGTGAACGTAGAGAATCTTGTCGCTGGTGTTGGTCAGCGTGAAAGTCAGCGCGACCATGGTGGACCCCTGGCCGGGAATCTCCACGGCGTTCACGTTATCGAGAGAACCGGCCGCCTGCGGCTTGGCACGCTTCAAAAATGACGCTATCAGGACCACCACCAATACGGCCGCGACCGCAATCAGAACAATTTTGGCCGGCGGCAGATTCTTTTTCGCCGTGCCATATTCCTCGCCAATGTTGATGGTGGGACCGGCCGGGGTTGCGGGCGCAGTCGGAGCAGGAGGAGGCGGTGGGGGAGCGGGCTTGCCGGATGTTTCGTCGGGCATAGGATTTCCTGGTACCCGCTGATTCTACGCTTCAGAGTTCGACTGCGGCGACCTGCCAAATCTGCTTCGCGCCTTTGCGAATCCTTGGCGCGCTTTGCGGTTAAAGCTTTTGAACGCAAAGGCCGCGAAGAACTGCCGCGAAGGTCGCCAAGAAAGAAGCGGGCGAGCGCCAGTTCGCCGGGGCCGCGGAGCTTCGCTCCGCTGGACAGCCGGGGGCGGCTGTCCCTACATAAGCCTCCTCTACCACGCGTGTTTCATCGCCCTGGCGAATTTCTGGGGCGGCAGCGTGTTCAGCACATCGTCTTTCGTCAGCCCGGCGCGGCGCGCCTGCAGAATGCCGTAGCGGATCTTCTCCATGTGCGAGGTATGGTGCGAATCGGTCGAGATCACGATCTCCACTCCCTGCTGTTTGGCTTGCCGGAGGTGCACGTCGTTGAGATCAAGCCGGTCGGGATAAGAATTCAGCTCCATGGCAACTTTGTGCTTCGCGGCCGCGGCCAGCACCGACGCCATATCGAACTTGTAGGCATCGCGGCGCAGCAGCAGGCGGCCGGTGGGATGTCCGATGACCGACGTGTTGGGATTGCCGACGGCTTTCAGCAGGCGCTCGGTCATCTTCGCCGGTTCCTGATTGAAAACCGAATGCACGCTGGCGATGACGATGTCCATCTGCGCCAGCACGTCGTCGGAGAGATCGAGATCGCCGTCGGCCAGGATGTCCACTTCAATGCCGGCGAAGATTGTAATGCCTTCGATCTGCTTACCCGTTTCGCGAATGCGATGGATGTGCTCGACCGCGCGCTTGTCGTCGAGGCCGTTGGCGAAGGCCAGGTTTTTGGAGTGGTCGGTGATGGCGATGTACTTGTAGCCGCGCGCCCGGGCCGCCTCGGCCATTTCTTGAATCGTGTTCTTGCCGTCGGTTTCGACGGTGTGCATGTGCACGTCGCCCTGCAGGTCTTCCTGCGTGATCAACTTGGGCAAGGCGTGCTTTTCCGCCAGATCGATTTCGCCGAGATTCTCGCGCATCTCGGGCGGAATGTAGTCGAGAGCGAGCTTCGCGTAGATTTCATCTTCGGTTTTTCCCGCGACCGGCTTCTCGGTTTTCAGATCGGCGAGCGAGTACTCGTTCAGCGTATATCCCATTTTCAGAGCGCGCTGGCGCAGGGCCACGTTGTGCGCCTTCGATCCGGTGAAGTACTGCATGGCCGCGCCGAAAGATTCTGGCGGCAGCAAGCGCACGTCCACCTGCATGCCGCTGCGTACGCGGAAACTGATCTTGTTGTCGCCGCTGGCGATGACGTCCATGAGCGGCGGATATTTCGCCACGTAAGCGATCGCTTTCTGGCGCCCTTCTTCGGTGGCGCAGGCCTTGCCGGTGACGAGGATGTCGAGATCGCCGACGGTTTCGCGGCCGCGGCGCAACGATCCTGCGGGCGTGATGTTGTCAATGCCGGGGAACTTCTTCAGATATTCGGTGAGCTTGGCAGCTTCAGCTTCGGCCGCATCAATCAGGAAGCGGCCGCTGATGCGGTGGTAATCTTCGATGGCCTTCAGCAGCTTGGCTTCATGTTTTTCGCCCATGCGGGGCAGTTCGCGGATTTTGCCTTCGCGCGCCAGTTTCTCGACGCCGTCCACGTCGCTGACTTTGTAGGCGCTCCAGATGAGTGCGATCGTCTTCGGACCCAGGCCCTGAATCTTCAGCAACTGCAGCATCGACGGGTGATATTTCTTGAGCAGATCGGTCTGAGTCGTGAGCTTGCCGTCTGTGATAAGTTCCTGCAGGTTGTTGAGCATCCCTTTGCCGATGCCGGGGATGGCGAGAACTTTCTTGGGATCGGCGATGATGTCTTTGATCTGCTCGGAATGATTCTCGATGGCCTGCGCAGCGTTGCGGTAGGAGCGGATGCGAAACGAATCCTGCCCGTCAATTTCGAGCAGGTCGGCCGTCTCGTAGAGAATGTTGGCGATGCCCTTGTTGTCCACCGACTAAAGATAAACAAGATTCAGAGGGAGGGCCAGCGGTGTTGTAACGATCAGGGCCGGCGTGTGTTGCTTTGAAAGGGCGCGGCTTTCAGCCGCGCCGGGAGGGCGGGGAATCCGTTGGCCTTCAGGCCCCGAGGGCAATGTCCCTCCGCGGCTAAAGCCGCTTCATTGATGTGGCCGGGACGGCGCGACTGGAAGCCGCGCCCTTTCAAAGCAGGGCCTGTGGGGCAAGGGTGGGGGTGAGACGAAAGTTGGATGGGAGAGCCGAGGCGGCGTGGGCTAGGCTCGCGTAGAGGCAACCGGGGCGCTCTGCCCTGGGAACATTCCCCTACGCGCATTCACGACGAACCATGCGAAGACGCCGAGCACGACGCCGGTCTTAACGTACACGGCGATCGTCGTCGACCCCAGCATGCCTGTGGCAGCCGCAAAGCCGGCGCTCACAAAGATCGCGCCGAGAAGGAGTTCCCATCGTCGCATGCGACGCTCAAGCGGGATCACGAAGAGCAGAAAAAGCGGCCATGCTGGAAAAAAGAATCCGTTGTGTCCGCGCCCCGCCAGGTCTGCGCCTCCGGCCACCGCGCTCGTCGCCATGATTGCACAGGACAGCAACGCGTTACGCCAGAGCCGCCGGCGCAGCTGTTGAACGCTCCAGAGCAATGCCACCAGGCAAGTGAGGCCATCGAACTCGATGTCGCCGGCGCGATCCAATCCAGGGAAGAAGTGCTTCACCGCCAGGTCAACGCCGTAGAGGGCGAATCCGGCGGCAGCGAAAAAGATGGCAAAGACCGCGAGGAGGAGGGTCCCGATTAATACATTGACGGCGGTCTCTTTGCCGTTCATGCAGAGATCATACTCCCGCTCTCAGGGCGAATACACTGATAGCCGGCCGTGCGTGCAATCGGCGGAACGGGTCCTACGAAGCTTTGGTTACGTTCGCTGCCTGCGGTCCTTTTTGACCTTCGGTGATTTCGAATTCCACCGGATCGCCTTCCTGCAGGCTCTTATATCCCTCAGAGGTAATCGCGCTGTAGTGGACGAAAACGTCCGGGCCATCCGCGCGGCCGATGAACCCGTACCCCTTGGCGTTATTGAACCACTTGACGGTTCCTTTCAGACGTTCCACGTAAGGCCCCTCTTTCTGCACGTCCTTTTTTGGGGGCCAAGGACGTGCACCACAGTTCCCTAGGTGCATTTTGGGGCGGGCGGAGGAAGGCTGTCAAGCGAATGTGTGCGTGGGGAGAGCCTACTCACATCGTATCCCCCTGTCGGGTTTAGTGTGCATGCGTGAGCGACGATGCCCGGAGCCCCCCGGTCCTGAGTCAGAAGTTCGTCGGGAATCTTCGTCGGATAGTCCAGGGCTTCGTATCAGGGCACGGCTTCAGCCGTGCCGAAGCGCCGGCCAAGAGAATGTGGCCTTCAGGCCCTGAGGTGAGGTTCAAAGGCTCTCGCGAGTTTGCAATACGCTTCAGGGCGGCAGGCGGCGTCGAAGCTCTGCGTCGCAAGTTCAGCGCCTGAAGGCGGCTTGATCTGGCGACGCCAGCGGTATGCCTGAAGGCATACCCTGATACGAATCCTACTTGCACCAGAGAATGCTGCTTAGAAGCAGGAGTGTCCTGATACGAATCTTTACCATCGCCTCGAACCGGTCAGCGCTCCGGCGGGCTTAGCGGCTCCTGGAGGACCGCTTTGCCGGGACCTTCCCTCGGCGCGACGTGTGATCAAGCCACAACACGGACGAGATCGTCTTGGCATCGCGGATGGTGCCGCGGAGGACCATCTTCACCGCGGTGGGGAGCGGAATCATGCGCTGGTAGATGATTTCGTCTTCCTCCGGTTGCGCCTCGCCCTTGCGCAGACCGGTGGCCAAGTACACGGCCATGGTTTCGGCGACAAAGCCGGGACTGGCGTAGAACCGCAGAATGCGCCGCCAGCGGTTGGCGGTGTATCCGGTTTCTTCCAGCAGTTCGCGCTGGGCGGCTTGGAGTTCGGTTTCGCCCGGATCGATGCGGCCGGCGGGCAATTCCCAGAGATAGTCTTTGGCGGCGTGCCGGTACTGGCGCTCGAGAAGAATGCGGGGCGTGGCGCGGGAGTCGTCGACCGCCAGCACTACGACCGATCCGGAGTGATGAACGACATCGCGGCGCACGCGCACCCCGCCCGGTTCTTTGACGTGGTCGGTAGTCACCCAGAATACCGGCCCGCGATACACGGTACGGGAGGAGACGAGGCGGGCTTTGCTTCGACCAGTGCGGGCACGGCTGCGGCGAGCGGAAGATTTCGGCATGCAGACAATATTAACCCCGGACCTCGGACTTCAGGCGTCAGACCTCGGACCTCGGACTTCGGACCTCAGACCTCAGACCTCAGACCTCGGACTTACGACCCGGCGGCTTTGACGCGGTGAGTTTTGAAAGGGCACGGATTCAGCCGTGCCGAAGTGCCGGCCAAGAGAATGTGGCCTTCAGACATACCCTGATACGAATCCTAGCCATGGCCTACCAAGCCGCGCCCTTTCAAGGAACACGGTGCCTGAGGTCCGGGGCCTGATGTCCGAGGCCTGAGGTCCGAGGTCTGAAGTCCGTTCTGCTATGCTTCCCGGCATGGCGACCAAGCCGCGAATCGTAATCGTCGGGGCGGGGAACTTCGGAACCGCGCTGGCTGTGTCGCTGCGACGGGCCGGATACGCGATCGAATTGGTGATTGCCCGTCGTCGCGGGGCATCGTTACGAAAAGCGCGAACCCTGGCCAGGCAGGTTGGCGCGACTGCTTCTGCCGGCCTGCCGGCGGAAGTGCGGGCGGAAGTTATCTGGTTCTGCGTGCCGGATGGGCAGATCGCGCTGGCCGCGCGGGATCTGGCTTCCAAGATCGAATGGGACGGAAAGATCGCGCTGCACTCCAGTGGCGCGCTGGCGAGCGACGAATTGGACGCGCTGCGGCGGCGGGGAGCAGCGGTTGCGTCGGTGCATCCGATGATGACATTCGTGCGCGGCTCCCAAATTCCGCGTAACCAAATTTCGCGAACCCGGCCCTCGCTTGCCGGAGTGCCGTTCGCGGTCGAAGGCGACGCGGCTGCGGTGCGCGCGGCGCGGCGCATTGTGAACGATCTGGGCGGCAACGCGCACGCGATCCGCAAGCAGGACAAGGCCGCGTATCACGCCTGGGGAGCGTTTGCCTCGCCGCTGTTCACGGCGCTGTTGGCAACTTCAGAGCGCGTCGCGGCCAGCGCCGGAGTGAAGCGCAAGGAAGCGCGTCGGCAGGTGATTCCGATTCTCTTGCAGACGCTGGCGAACTACGCCTCATTCGGAGCGCCGGGAGCGTTCAGTGGGCCGATCGTCCGCGGCGATGTGGACACGGTGAAGAAGCACATGCGAGTGCTCGCCAAAGTGCCGCCCGCAAGAGATGTCTACATGGCGCTGGCGCGGGCGGCCCTGCGCTATCTGCCGGCGAAGAGACGCACGGAACTGGCGAGGGCGCTGCGGGGATGACGGGAAGGCGCGCTAGGTCTTTCTAGAAAATGGAAAGTCAGCCGGTTCTGAGCGTAATCGCTGATTTCAACAACGGAATGCAGAATTGATTAGCATGAGAACATCTGTTACGGCAAGAAAGGTTTTCAGCGCCATTGCAATGCCAGGTTCAGAATCGGAAGACTATGCCCGTCGAAACGCGCGCAACATTCCTGTTCTGGCTGTAGTTGGCACCGGGTACTCCTCCGATGGTGAACCTGGTATAGAGCCAGTCCGCTTGAGCGCGGATCGCAATGCGCGACTTCACCCAGTAATCGATGCCGCCGCCTGCGGCAAAGCTAAGAGCATGGTTGGACTGAAAATTTTGAATGCTCCCCTGGTTTCCGAAGTTTTCGTTCGAGACGTGGCTCTCCCCAACCAGGAAGTGTGCAAAAGGGCTGAACCTTCCTCGTGGTAAAGAAGCTTGTGGCCCAAACAAGTACGAATAGGAGCTACCGCTTGCCAGAACCGAGTTTGCGCCATTCAGTTCTGGGAGGGTGTAACGGGGATATAGACCGGAGAAGTCGGCGGCCACTCCGATCCACGGGCGCATTTTGAAGTTTACGGCAGCGTTCCAACCGTTCGCCCCTCCGTTCGAGTTGACCAAACTGAAGTCGGGCCTCTCATACGTATAGCCGCCAAAAACCTCGACGCGATCTGAAACTTGCGTCTGATCGGATTGCGCAGTGACGAAACAACCAAGCAAAAGGACCGCGAGAACGGATAAAGAGACAAAACGCATGGGTTGTTCCTTAGGGGCAGGGTTCTCAAGAAGCTCTATGGGTCGGATGCGCCGCTCCGAGTAACGGGATGTACGCTCACCCCTCTCGAAAACCTTGATTCACTCGTAGAGGTTCAACGTCTTGAGCGATTCTATTTGTCCGGCGATGGTAGGCGCAACGGCGGGGGCAAATTATTTGAACACGGCCTTGGGGCTTTGTTCACATAATTGGTGCAACATCGCGATTACACGCATTTGGCCCGCTTCAGGCTTGCCCTGAGTGTTTCTGCTCCGGAACGACGTGGAAGCGCTGCCGGCCTGCCCTAATTTTTTCCCCGCATCGTCTTCCACATCACAAAGCCGAGTACGGCCGCGACCGCCATCGGGACTGACGCGGCGGCGCGGAGGGGAAGCAGGAACAGCGTGCTCGCGAAAAACTGCTCGGGCGCGAGGAAATATCTGGCGGCGAGCACCGGGATCGCGGCGATCCATTGCCAGGCGAGCGCCAGCGCGGCGGCGGCGAGAACGACTCCAAACGGACGGCTGGTCAGAACGATATCGCGCCAGGTCCACAAAATCACCAGAATGCCCGGGAGCAAAATGACGTGGTCATACACCGCTTGCCCGGGAAGCAATGTGATCGAAGTCAGCGCGAGCAGCAGACTTGCGGTCAAGGAAAATAACGGAGATGCGGTCTCGACGCTGCGCATACGCCACATGAGAACCGCGGCCACGATGAGCAACGCGATGATCAAAATCGGCCCGAGCAGCGGGCCCAAGCGCGGCCCGAGCGAATAAGTAATGAGCGGAGGCGGAGAATAGCTGCCGTATCCAGAAAGAACGTGCAGCCACTGCGGTATCCAGTGCGGCCAGACAATCAACGAGAGTCCCGCGAGGGCCGCCGACCACGCGAAGAAGCCGTAAACGAAGCCACGGCGTTCACGCCAGCCGGCAAAACTCCAGAGCAGCAGATAGACGGCGACGACGGCGGACATCTGCGGCTTGATGAGGGTGAAGGCGAAAAGGCTTCCGGCGAGGAACAGCCGTTCTTTGGCGAGAGCTGCGAACGAAGCGGCGAGAAGGAATCCCACAACCAGGCCAGGCTGAACGGCGAAGAGGCCTTCGAGCACGGCGTAGCTCGAAAGCGTGAGCAAAATCAGAATGGCCAACAGGGAAGTGCTGGCCCGCCGCCGCAGCGCCCTCAGCCACAGCGGGATGCTGAGTGTGGTGAGAGCGGCGAGAGCGGCGGCAAGTCCAATGCGGACCGCGGGAAACGGCAGCAGAGCAAGAGGCCAGAACAGGAGATCCACGAAGACGGGATACGCGAAAGCGCGATAGTCGCGGGGAGTGTCAGCCGCGCTGCGGCCATCGAGCGGACGCCCGAAGATCCCAGTCTGTATCGCACGAGTCATTTCCGGGGAGTAGGGATTGCGATGCCGCAACAGGGCCTCGCGCGAGGTCAGCCAGATCGGATAGAAATCATTGCCGAAGGAGTATCCGCCGCCGAGGCCGCGGGCGGCACCGCGCTCCATCGCCCGAGGCAGGAAAAGGCCGACGTGGTAGTAGGTCATCCCCGCCGAAAGCAAGAGCGCCAGCAAGACCGCCAGGCGGGGCCTGATGAACATTGGAGGATCGGACATTTGTGGAAAGGGCGCGCTGAGGAATCGTAACAGACATTTGCGATTGCCGATTTGCGATTGCCGATGGAAAGGCGGCCACGCGTTCAATCGAAAATTGCAAATCGAAAATCGGAACTTTCCAGCACCTCACTACGAGGTAAAAAGATGGCCGAGTTTTTCCTTCTTGGTCTTGAGATATTCCTCGGCGTGCGGGCTGGGGGTAACTTCGCACGGCACGCGCTCGACCACGCGCACTCCGGCGCGTTCCAGCGCTTCAACCTTATCGGGATTATTGGAAAGCAGCCTTACCTCGGTGACCCCGAGCGCCTTCAGAATCTCGGCGGGGAGCGTGAAATCGCGATGATCGGCCTTGAAACCCAGCCGCTCGTTGGCCTCGACCGTGTCGAGCCCGGCATCCTGCAACTCGTAGGCCTGCAGCTTGGCCATCAGGCCGATGCCGCGCCCTTCCTGTTGCTCATAAATCAGGATGCCCGCGCCTTCCGCAGCGATCATGGTCAACGACAATTCGAGCTGCTGGCGGCAATCGCAGCGCAGGGAATGAAAGACGTCGCCGGTCAGGCATTGGGAG
The DNA here is from genome assembly GCA_052326105.1 of Candidatus Sulfotelmatobacter sp. GTDB lineage: Bacteria > Acidobacteriota > Terriglobia > Terriglobales > Acidobacteriaceae > Sulfotelmatobacter. The sequence goes on from JBKQRC010000047.1 coordinate 23,076, forward strand.
TGAATGCGAACTAAAGGCGGCCGCGTCTTCACATCGCCCATGACCAGGGCGACGGCCTCCTCTTCATCGTTTTTGCCGGTATTCTTGACGGCGCTCTTGACGGCAGCGTCGAAACTCTGGCGAAAACCGTAAATGCGGAAATTGCCCCAGCGGGTGGGAAAGTCCGCCGACGCCATCTGCTGGATTGCGCTATTACTCACATAGTCATTATAGCGGGCGATTCACCAGCAGGAATCGGCACAAGCAAGGTGCGCCGGGAACAGAGAGCGTTACGGCTCGTACACCGCACTATGCATGCCCGCATGCCGGGCCGCATCCTGCATCTGCTCGAGCCGCTGCTTCTGCCAGTCGAGTGACTGCTGCATCTGGTCGAGACGCTGCATGGCACGCGCCTGATTCCGGGTGTACGGTCCCTCGTACTGGGCGCTGCCTTCGCGGGAGTGAACCATGGAGCTGAACTGGTCGATGTGCGCTTGCAGGTCCGCCAGCCGCGATTCCTGCGCCTGGATGCGGTTTCTCCATTCCACGGCGGCGCGATGTTCGGCGTAGCCCCTTTCTCCAGCAGGCTGTCCGGTCGGGCGATCGTCAAAAACGCGGCGCGCGGTCGGCTGCGTTTCGTCAACCGGCTCCGGGGTTCCCACCTGCTGAGCTGGCGGAAGGTCGTTGTTGGTGTACAACTTCGGCGCGGTTCCGGCTGCCTGTTCAGCATCGCGTTTCTCGCGGTACTGGCGGGCGATGTCGGCGAGCGACTGCTGCTGCCCGTAGGCGGCCAGCGTCATTAGCAATAGAAAAGCAAAAAGCTTCCAGAACATTCGCTGCATAAGCCTCTCCCAGTCGTCATGCGGAATTGTTCTTTGGGAATGTCTCTTGATGCTAACCCCGCTCCCCGCACTCCGTCGCGACCCGAATGTAACCCGTGCCGTAAACCAAAGTACCAACCACGGCGGGCCGAACGGCCATCTCCAGTGCCTTCCTAGTGCTATACGTGCTCCGAATGAAAACTCAAAAAAAAGGCCGTCGAAATGACGGCCCATCCGAACCACATTCAGTAGCCAGGTACGTCAGCTAGGTCACGTTTTTCAAGGTTCTGGTCGCAAGGGCAACCGTGTTGTTCGCTACCTGACCGACGGCATACAACAGATTGACCGATTGCGAATCCAGGGCAAGGAAGGTGGAAGCAACCAGATTCGTTGTGCCCTGGTTGATCTCAACCGTGTAGTCGCCCGCGGGAAGCTCGGCCTGCAGCAGTGCGCCCGGCTTAACCGAGTAAGTGTACTGCTTCTTCGTGGTGGTGTTTTGCAGGATGACCTGCACCGCCGGGCCGCCCGCCGCCTGAGCGAACAGCACCCGGCCCATGCCCGCGGTCACCGCTGAAAGGTCGTTGGTGAATGTCAGCAGAGTTGGTGTCCCGTCTTCGTTAAGGGTCAAGACCGCCGACATGTCCTTCCTGGCTTCGATCGTAACCGAGCGATCGATCAGCGGGGAGTTGGTGCAGGGCGCCAGCGAGTTGGCGATGCTGGCTTTCAGATTATAGGTTCCGGGGAGAAGCGTGAGTGGGCCTTGTATGGCCCCGTAAGGCAAGCCATGCACAAGCAGACTTCATCGTTCACGAGAACGTCTACCGGAAATGCTGGGTCGGTGGCGGCCGCGTAGTCCCGCCCTGGAACCCCCTGGACGAGATACATCGATGATGCGAGCGCGGCCGTGCTCATTGCAGCGCAAAGGAGGGCCAACGCTAAGGTCAGGCGAATGTACTTCTTCATAGTGTCTTCTCCAAAAGTGTGTGGAAGTGGCTATGAGCCAGATAGCCACCCTTTGTGGTGATGAGCGACGCCCAATAACAACCTGCGAATGTCAGTGAGAGTGTTTGGCTCTCGATTTCTCTGAACCCAAGAGTCTTCTGGAAGTTCCGACGCGTGTTGAAAAATTCATCGCGGGGAAATAATAAGCGCGCTGTGAGGAGTCGAATCAGCGCACGTTTCAACCTCTGGCTCTGAAGGGGAAGATCGCATCCTGCTTGGAAGGGATGGGCGCTCCGTTGCGTGTGGCCGGGTGAAAGTGCCAGTTCTCCAGCGCCGCCAGGCACTTGCTATCAATGTCAGGGCCGAGGCTGACCAGCACGGTCCTGCTGACGATCTCTCCGCGAGCGTCGATTGTGATCTCGATGACCTCGTTGCCGGGGATGTCCGGCAATTGCCATGGGTAGACCACCGGATCAGAAGTTGCGGTCGGGAGAGCGGGGCGAATCTCGTCGCCAAAGAACGGGCCACGGTTCAACGTTCCATACGGCAGGCCGGCCTGCGCGCCGTGACCCAGAGCCGATAGCGTCTGCGTTTTGGAATTGTCCTCGGCATCGGTGCGAGTGAGCGGAGTCTGAGTAGCCGACGCCTTCGCCGGTTGCGAGGGCGTTTTCCAGATCAACTTCTCATGGCCAAGCCGCTGATGGCGGTAACGCTCGATCGCCCGGTCGGACGAACTGTGAGAACTTTCATCGGGAGTCTGACTGGGCCAATAGAGGCGGGTGAGGGATTTCCCGTTCTGTCCCAGGGCGATCGAATTGGCGGTGAGACGCAACGGCGCGGGCTGGTGCAGCAGCCATGCCAACAGCAGGCCATGCAGCGCGAGCGAACCTGACCGGAGCCAGCTTTGCCGCCGGGCGGTCGCGGGATTCAATTGCGCAAACATCGTCACGTCTATGAGAGAGTGGGTCCGCTCCGTGTTAGTTAGACGCGAGCCAGAAGGGTTTTGGCAGGAATATTTTTGTGGTGGAACCCCGGGACCATCCCGCCGCTCATCCTATGAGTACCGTAGTGTGCGGGGGTCGCTTGGTGCCGATGTTGGAACGCTGCTAAAATGAACAGCGAACAATGGGCCAGCGATGGTCCAGTGATCCAGAGTCCAATCTGCGTGGGGCTATAGCTCAGTTGGGAGAGCGCATCGTTCGCAACGATGAGGTCGTCGGTTCGAGCCCGACTAGCTCCACCATACGATTCCTTCCGCGCGGCGGCTTTCCTCGAATCTGCAACAGAACCTGCTTGCGGAAGTGATATGATTCTCTGTGAACGTCCTTCGGCTTGATGTTCGCCGGTATGTCTGTGAACGGCTGGCCCCTTCCGGCCTGTAAGTCAGCGAGCCTTCGCCCAATCTGAGCCGGTTCTTCGCGGCTTGGACTTTCCAAACCAGAACTGACCTCAAAGATCAGGACCGCGTCCGCGCGGAACTGGTCGGCAGGCTACGAACAAATTCTTACGAAAAGGATTCTTATGAAACTCCTGGTAATTGGTTCCGGCATGATGGGTTCGGCGGCGGCGTTCGATATGGCCCGCACGCCTCAGGTAAATGCAGTCACACTGGCGGACAGCGATTTGAAGCGCGCCCGTGATGTGGCCACGCGGGTAAACCGCATGACCGGCGACAAGAAGGTGCGAGCGGTCGGGCTCGATGCCAGCGACCAGAAAGCCGCTGCCAAACTGATGTATGGGCACGACGCCGCGCTTTCGGCGGTGCCCTACTTTCTGAATCTCGGACTGGCCCGCGCCGCGGTCGAGGCCCATTGTCACTTCGCGGATCTGGGCGGCAACAACACGGTGGTGCGGCAGGAACTGGCGCTGGCGAAAAAGGCTGAGAAGTGCGACATAGGTCTGGCGCCGGATTGCGGGCTTTCGCCGGGCATGGCTTCAATTCTGGGCGGCGAGATGGTACACCGGCTGGGAGGCCACGCCGACGCGCTGCGGCTTTATGTTGGAGGCCTGCCCGAGCAGCCTACGGCGCCATTTCACTATCAGCTCGTGTTTTCGGTCGAAGGCCTGATCAACGAGTATGTGGAACCGGCGCGCATCCTGCGCAAGGGAAAGCTGATCACGATTGATCCTCTGACCGAGCCGGAAGACTTCTACATTCCGGGATTCGCTCCGCTGGTGGCGTTCCACACGTCGGGCGGCACTTCGACCATGCCGGAGACGTTTGAGGGCCGGGTGGGCGAATGCTTCGAGAAGACGCTGCGCTATCCCGGGCACTACGACCTGCTGTGCGAACTGAAGGACCTGGGACTATTCTCCAGCGAAAAGATGAGAATCAACGGGACGGAAATTGCGCCCCGCGCCATGATGTCGAAAATCTTCGAGGGCAAATTTGCTTCGAAGGGCCCGGACGTTTGCATCATGCGGCTGGAGGCGCACGAATCGGTGAACCGGGCGGGCGTGCGGGGATTGCTGGGCGGGCGGCTCAAGGGCCGTGTGGCATCGTTCACCATGGTGGACCACTACGATTCGAAGACCGACATGAGCGCCATGATGCGCACCACCGCGTTCCCGGCTTCGATCGTGCTGCAGATGATGGCTTCTGGCGCCATTACCAAGCGTGGCGGAGTCCTGCAGGAGCGCGACGTGCCGGCCGACTTGTTCCTCGAAGAAATTGAGAAGCGCGGAATCAAAATCGAGTACACGATTGCGTAAGACAGCCGCGCCGTTCACGGTGTAACTTGATTTCTCTTCATCGGCGACGGTCATTACCGTGGGGCAGACCGTAGCGCCGGCATCTTGCCGGCTGTCCCGAGGGCGTCTCGCCCTCGGCGCGGCGGGCGAGGACGCCTGCCGGACAGCCGCCGGGACGGCGGCGGTACTCTTGCATTGTGCGGCAAGCGTATCGGCCAACGAGTGTTGCATATGACGCGATCACGGTGCTAGTACCACCGTAAGCGCCAGCCGCAACCATGGCTGCTACAATCGCCTCAGAATCATCGCAAGACCGCCGGACACAGGTGTCTTTGTCCATGCACAGTTTCTCGGGAATCGTGGTGAGGCGATTGCTTCTGATCGCGCTCTCTGCGCCGTTGCTGGCGCAGGTTTCGTCAGGGCAGAGCACGGTTCGCCACGTGAAGGTGCTCGACAGTAAAGATGCGGTCGAGATTGAGGTCGAATCCAGCGACCGCATCGTCCCGCAGACGCGGGTCCTGACCGGGCCCGATCGGCTGGTGGTGGATTTTCCCAACGCGGTTCCCGGCAACCAGTTGCGCAGCCAATCCGTGAACCGGGGTGCAGTGAAAGATGTGCGCGTGGGACTATTCCAGGCCAAGCCTCCAATCACGCGGATGGTGCTCGATCTGAAAACCGCGCAGTCCTACCAGGTGTTTCCTTACGGCCGGACGGTAATCATCAAGATCACAGGCAGCATAGGAAATACTTCCGCTGGGTTGGATGGTTCCCCGCATCCAGGGCTGACGGCAGCCAGCTACACCACCGGCACGGAGCCCGCTCACGATGACCCTCCGGCGAAGCCGGCGCTTGAGGTAACGTTTCACGATGGGTTGCTGACGATCAATGCCGACAAGGCGACCTTGTCAGATGTGCTCTTAGCAGTGCAGCAACGCACCGGCGCCGAGGTCACCATTGCCGCGGGAGCGGAGCAGGAAAAGGTCGTTGCCAGCCTGGGTCCCGGCCCAGCGCCCGAGGTACTGGCGCAGCTGCTGAATGGCTCCAAGTTCAATTTCCTGATTCTCAGCGCCGAGAACGATCCGCGGCAACTCGACCGTGTGATCCTCAGCCCGCGCAGTGATGGAGGGGCCGCGCCGCTGCCCCCGATGGCACAGCCCGAGGCCGGCGGCCAAGAGCCAGGCCCGGCAGCGCCGGTGCAAGCCCAGCCGGGCGACACTCCGCGGCCTCCTCACGACGTGAATCCCAGACCGCGGCTGCCGGAAGTTCCTCCTCCAAACGGCGACGAACCACCAGAGCAATAAATTTCTTCCACGGAAGAAACCAGGAGCGACGGCGAGCTTAGAAGCTATCTCATAAATGCGCCCTCAGGGGCTAAAGCCCCATTTCTGCGGGCTCGAGACGGCGCGGCTTGAAGCCGCGCCCTTTCAAAACGGATTTGTGAGATGGCTTGTAGACTTTCAGCTATAGCGCGGATAAAGAAGCTTGGCATCCTGAGCGGAACGAGGGACCCAGGTTCCAGCTTGCACGACCAGTATCGCCGCCGCGGGCAAACCCCCAGATCCCTCGCTGTGCTTGATGGCAGTTTCGTAGTGGGCAGCAGTAACTCTGAAAATGCTGCAGCCGTGGTCGCTCGGAGGCAGGCTTGGGCGGGTGTTCCCACGCGATCAATTCTACGGAGCCGTGATCAGCCGCACGGGCACTGGAGAAGATCCGGCCACAGCGGTGCCCACGGGCTGGCCCTGTCCATTGCCGCATCCCGTTACATTGAGCACGGTCACGCTCATGGTTCCCCATTGGTCGACCTGGTTGATGAAAACCTGCAGGAATCCGACGACCGTAACCTGGGTGTTCCCGCTGGTATTAATGTTCTGCGTCGAGTCGTAGATGGGTAGGGAGACGATCGAACTGCTGCTGGTCATGGGAGTACCGGTCGTCACGCCGCTCCCAATCAGCAAGTTGCTGGTGCCTGCCAGAACCTGGAACGGATAAGACGAAGTGTTGATCGTGTCCTGGCCATCGGGTTGACTGGTGTTCGGATCCCCTTCGTCAATGAGACACTGTATGCCCTGGCTGGTGTCGGAGTCTGGATTCTGGCTCAGCGCGACCGTGTTCATGTTTTGTACGCCGCACTGATAAACAGTCGACTGGTCGCATCCGGCTACAGCCTGCTGGTACAGATCTTGTCCTGACGAACAGGAAGGCACCGCGACAGGAGTCACGGTGGGAGCCTGCCCGGGTACGTACAGCAGGTTCGGGGGATTCGGCACGTAGGAGTTCCCGGTAAAGTTGGCGTAAGGCTGAATTTGCGGCCGCTGTGTCCTGAACGTGCATCCGCCGCCCGTGTGCGTACAATCAGGCGACAACCAGAAGGTCTCGCCAATCACGCCGTTGGCGCCGGTTCCGTTCAGTGAGATCCCCGGGTGCTGGATCTGGCCGCTGGATACGTCAACGAGCGATGTGCACGCGCCAGGCCCGCCGCTCTGGTTGCAGTAATTGCCTCTGGTCGGTTGCAGGTATAGCGGATCCTGATTGGGCACCATCCAGGGTTTTACGCAGCGAGGCTGCACCGGCGTAATCGTCCCCGTAGGCCCATTGCTTATGTTGGCTGAATTGGAAGAATTAAAGGCCTCGGCGGTAGCAGTGGCGCTGACTGTATTCCCGCTTCGTCCCCAGATCCGCGAGAAAAACGTGGGCAGGTTCGCCCGCGTGACTTGTGCCGTGACTAAGGGATTCACGCCGAAGGCGGCCGGCATTCCTGAGCAGTCGGATGTCGCCGACGCGCCCGCGGCATAGTAGTTGATGGTAACGGTGGGTGCGATCGCGCCGATCAGGTTTTGCGTCGCGGCGGCTTGCCCGGCCTGACTGGCGGGGCTTCCGGGTCCGCCACAAATCGCTGTCCATGAACTACTGGAATTGCCGGGGTCGCCAGTCATGCCGGAAAGCGAGATCACGCGCGCCGCGGCGAGGGCGGCAGCATCGGCGGAGCGCTGCGCTTCCATGCGGGCCAGATAAAGCGTGACCACATCGATCGAGAGCGCGGCCATGGCGATGATCGCGACCATGGCCAGGGCCACCAGTACCATGGTGACTCCCGCTTGCCGTTGGAGCCGGGAGCGGAGACGTCGCGATCTGCGAATGAGCGGAAACCTCATAAGTATCAATCAGTTCTCATTCATCGCCACAGAAATGGCAGTGATCGAGTTGGGCAACCCGGTGGTCGAGCCCAGAAGGCTCTCGACTTTGCCGAACTTCCATTGGTAAGCATACTGAACGCTGACGCAGGAGGCGATGACCGTGGCTTGTGAGCCGGTTGGTTGTGGCGAGCAACTCACGGTCGGCGCCTGGACCACACCATTCTGCGCAAAATAGTAAGCGCGGTTAATCGTAATGATCAGACCGGTTCCGGGGCAGCCGTTACTGTTGCTGGAATACGTCCAGGTTGCCGGAAGAGTCACGACAACGCTGCCGGCGGTAATGCCGCAGTCGTTGATCTTGTTGGCCAGGAGGTAGTTGTCAATCAGCTGGAACGCGTCACTCACCGAGGCTGGGACGGGAGCGGAAGGCTGCGCGATATCGCTGGCGGGATCGGCCGCGTCGGCGCGCGCCGCGTCGCGAGCGACGTTCGTGAGTTTTTGCCGGAGCGTAAATGCTCCGCTGAAATCGAAGATGCCAACCACAAACAAAACCAGCAGAGGCAGAGCAACGGCAAACTCCACGATCTGCGCGGCCCGCTCGTCGCGCCAGGCTGGGAGGGCCAGCCGCCAGCGCCCACAGCGAAGGCGAAGTGAACGCATCACTGGGCCTCCAGACGCTCGTGGGCCGTCGCGGTCAGCCAGATCTGTTGTTTGTTGAGTGAGGTGAAGGGCAGCCAGAACTGAAACGGGTATTGAAAGCTGACCGCAATGCCGCAGACTCCGGCCCCGCCGGAAGCCGTGTTCGACAACTGGATGCCGGTCTGCACGCAGACATTGCTGGCGCTGCCATCACAACTCACGGAGCCGCCGCCGCTGCAGGCCTGGACCGTCGGCATGCTGGAGGGATACCGCGTCTTGGTCGAATCCAGTTTGGCCGCAGCCAGAGCGGCTTGCACGGCGTTGGTGGCGTTCAGCGCAGCTCCATTCCCCGCCGTGCAGGTCGAGCACTGCGGCGCGGCGCCGGCGCGCGCTCCCTCCTGTGCCGCGCGCGTAATCGTCCCATAAATACTGAAGGCCTGCCCGAACCAGAAGATACCCAGAAGGACCATGAACATCACGGGCAGCACGGCAGCGGCCTCGGCGACCTCGGCGGCTCGGGTTTCGTCCCGCAGCCTCGGCAGAATCCTGCGCGCGAAGATCGTCGTCGCTGAACTCATCTCAGGCAATTCTCCATGCGTGCGCTGCGCCATAAAGCAACACGGTGAGGCCCAGGGCCACGCCGTAAGGAACCTTCAGGGAATCGGGATTGTCAAGCGAGACCTGAGATCCCGGCAGCCGGAACGTCACCAAAGAAATCAGGATGTGGCCGATGTTTCGCACGGTTTGACATACTCGTCCTTTATAGATCACCAAAGCCAAGGCCATGACTCCGGCCACGAAGACCGATGCCAGCAGCAGATTGACCAACATTCCTGGACCCGCGAACGCGCCCAGAGCGCCGGCGAATTTCCAATCGCCCGCGCCCAGACTGCGCACCAGCACGAAGGGCAAAAGTAAAACCAGACCCAGTGCGGCGCCCAGCAGGGAAGTCTTCAGTCCACTCCACCCGCCGAGAGCGGAATTCACGGCCAGCCCGATCAGCAGGGCGGGCACGGTCAGCCAATTCGGGATGCGCCGGGCGCGCAGGTCCGTCCACCCTGCGATGACGGCAAGCAACATGGCGCCTGCCAGAATAGCCGGCTTCAAACCGGCCTCACGCCGCGCCGGGCCGGATCTCGCCGGTTCGGACCTCGGCGGTTCAGGACTCGCCGCTTCGAGGACAGCGCTTCCGGTTCCCGCGAAAATTGAAAAAGACCCATTGGGTGACAGTTCGGAAATTGCCCACGGGGAGGGATACTCGGCTCCCGCCGCCTTCGCCATCACCGCGGCAAAAGCAGCCTCTTGCGCAGATTCTCACATAGCGGGGTGGCGAAGTCAACGGAACCTGCGGAGCAAGGGGTAACCTGAGTGGGTCTTGGGTGTTCGGTCTTCGGTACCAGCCTGCATTATTCATGAAGGTGCTTTGAAAGGGCGCGGCTTCCAGCCGCGCCGACACCGGCAAAAGCAAATCCGGCTTTAGCCGCTGAGGTGAGCAGTTTGGCAGCAGACGGGGAGGTGGCAAGGAGACCGCAACGCGTTTGCCTCCAGGGGCTGAAGCCCCAGTTTTCAGGGCACCAAGGCGGCGCGGCTGGAAGCCACGCCCTTTCAAAAGCACCGCCTCTAGCGGTTAAACGCCGGCGCCGCGTTGTGCTCGGCGATGATCTTGCGGGCATTGTCGGCCAGGGCCTTGGCCTGGGGCAGCAACTCTAGCGCCTTGACCACTTCCGGGTCCGCCTCGGCGCGCACCTTCATGCCCTCATCCTGCCCGAAAGCGTCGACGAAGATCTCAGCCTTGATGTTGGATTTGAGCCACTCGTCGTTGTCCAGCAGATCCGCCTGCGTGTAGGGGATATTGGCCTCATCCAGCGACTTCCGGAACTCCTGCATGGTTGCATCGTCCACTTCGAAGTTCTTTGTGGGATGGTGGTCCACCACATAGCGCTTGGCGAAATTGAAGAACGCGTAGTGCTGCAGCAGTGTGTCCTGGAAGTGGTTCGTCTTCACCGGAGGAATCGTCACATCCGGAGTGATGCCGCCACCGCCGTACACCGTGCGTCCGCTGTCAGTGAGCTTCACCTCGCGGTTGGCCGTGTTGGAGGTCTCGGCGCTGTCGCGGTTGTAGTAGTAATCGTAGAGCGAGATGTTGCTGTAGTCGCGCTGGATCAGCCGCCCGCTGGGGGTGTAGTAGTGCGCCGTGGTGAGAGCCAAGCCAGTGTTCTCGGCCAGCGGATACACCGTCTGCACCAGGCCTTTGCCAAACGTCACTTCCCCTACGATCAGGCCGCGGTCGTGATCCTGAATCGCGCCGGAGACAATTTCCGCCGCCGAGGCCGTCAGCCGGTTTACCAGCACCACGATGGGATAGTCCTTGCCGCCGTTGCCATGCTGCGCCGTGTAGCGTTTTTCGGCTGAGGCGCGGCCATGGTGGGAAACGATGAGCTGGCCTTTCTTCAGGAACTTGTCGGCCACGCCCACGCCTTCGCTGAGCAGGCCGCCGGGATTGCCGCGCAGGTCGAGAATCAGACCCTTCAAATCGCCGAACTGATCGAGAGCCTCGGAAACCTCGCGCTCCGTGGTCTCATTGAATCCGTTGACGTGCATGTATCCGACGCCGGGACTGATCAGGAAATGTACGTCCACGCTGTAGCGCGGAATCTCGTCGCGAACCACCGTGAACTCCATCGGCTTCTCCACGCCTTCGCGCGAGATACTGATGTGCACCGTGGTGCCCTTGGCGCCCTTCAGAAGATCGGCGACGTCGCCGACGCTCATGTTTTCCGTCGATTTGCCGTCCACGGCGATGATCACGTCGCCGGGATGGATGCCGGCTTTATAAGCCGGTGTGCCCACGAAGGGATAGATCACAATAACCTGGTTGTTGCGCGGACCGACTGTCATGCCGACGCCGTAATACTTGCCGCGCTGGTCCTCCTTCATGAGTGCGTACGATTTGGGATCGAAGAAATTGGAGTGCGGGTCGAGCGCGTGCAGCATGCCGGGGATGGCGCCGTTGTAAATGGCCTTGTCCGGATTCACCGGCTCGGCGTAATTCTCTTCGACGATCGCGTACACATCGGAGAATTGTTTGACGCTGTCGGTGACCTCAGAGTTAGCTGCCAGGGACGACGGCTGGCCGCTGCGCTGGGCAAACAGAATTCCCAGGAAGCCGCAGGCAACGAGGAAAAAAACTACCAGGAAGAGTGATCGGCGAGAACTACGGGCCATTTTAAGAATTCCTTCGGTTGAGGGCTTAGCTTCCACCCCAGCTACTGCACTGAATACAGGCAGTATATCACCAGCTTAGACTGCCCCGGACCGGGAAGGTTACCGTCGGTAACCCCCAGGGACCGGTCTGGCTATCAGATGCGGCGGGAGTGGTTGGGGGTTCCTTTCCTGGCCGAAAATGGGCAATTTCTGCTGTGGATTCAGGTTCGTATCAGCATACCTCAGGCATGGCGCAGACTCACAAATTCCGGCTTCAGCCGCTGCGGCGCATGGACAGAGACCAGCGGCTGAAGCCGTCGCCGTTCCGCACTTTGTGCGGCATCGCTCAAGCGAGGCCCTGATACGAACCATATTCCCAAGCTGCGCCACCATCAGTTTCCAGGGCACGTCTTTCTAGGGCACATCTTTCTAGGGCACATCGGCGGAGGGGGCACGCGTCTCCCCGCCCGCCGGCGACTGTGGCGGAGCTGACCGCAGCGCCGCTTGGGAGGCGTCCGGTTTGGCCGGCTCTGGCTTCATCCCGGAAGCCGACTCGTCGTCGTCGGGCGACCCCCGGTCAGGCCACCGGCGGCCAGGCCGGCCGCGCCAGTACGGGTTTCCGGAAGGAAAAGACGGAATGCTGAGACCCATGCCCGCCCCAATCCCCGCTCCCAGAGCCCCTAACGCGACCCCTGCGCGCGCGCCTGCGTTCCCTTTGATAGCGATGAGCGTTCCTATGCTACCGCCAATCAAAGCGCCGATCAGAGCGTGGCGGCCGCTGACCTCCGGCCTCCACATTGCAGGATAAGCAGGACGCGGACGACGCATCATTGGCCGTCGCATAGGAGGACCAGGGACCCGCCGGGGAACCTGGGCCACGGTCGCGTCGTCCATATGCTGGGCCGGGCTGGATTCACGCAGGGTGGCGCAGATTTCGTCCGCAGGCGCGTACCGGCAACGAGCGGCGACGACTGAGGTGGAGAGATCGCTCGCAAGCTGGCTGTCTGCGCTCTGAGCAAAAGCGGCCGCGGCGAACAGGACGAATACCGACGAAAGCAAGGTTCCGAATTTCATAATTACCTCCGGGAAGGCTGTCATGAGCGCATCATAGTTTTCGCGAGCCGGCGATGCTGGCGCGCTTGGGGACAGTTTGTGGAGTGTCACAGAAAGGAATCTGCACCGCCGACGGTTGACACGTTGCCGACGTCCTTGGTGGCTGTTACAACGACGCGAGCGGCTGGCGAATGAAGTCCTCGTAGCGGCGCAGTTCTTCGACCGAAGACTCCGAGAGCAGGGAGAAGGGAATCGCCCGGCATCCGGGAGGAAGCTCTGCCGCGGTGAGCGAATCGCACACCACCGCCGCCGTCTGCTTCAGGCCACGCTGCCAGTTCGCCTCGCGAGCGTCGCGGAACAGCAAGCTATCAGGATGAAATCCGGCGGCATTCAGCACGGCCCGCGCCACTTTCAAGAACTCCGGCCAGCGCGAGGCCACGCCGACCAGCGCACTCGCGGGCGCCGGCAAATACCCGGCAAGCGACGTGGGCACCGACCGAACCTGCAACGTGAGCAGCTCGGTTCCAGCCGGGAGCAACTGACGCGCCGCCGCCGCGCGGTTGGGCAGCGCTACCGGAATGCCGCCCTCCGGTGTTTTCGGACAATCCTCAGGCCCGCACGATCTCACAGGGAAGGTGACGGCCCGCGCAATCTCCGCCGCCAGGATTTGCCGCAGCTCCTGGTCAGGCTCGATCAAAAGAAAATGATCAGGTGGCTGAAGCTCCAGCCACTGACGCAGGCGCAAGCGCAGCGCCGGCAGCGACACGCCGAGTTTTCGCGCTGAACGAAAGAGCCGGGCAATCATCTGATCGAGCGCGAGCGCCGGGGAGGGCGGCAGCTCGGGCTTGCTGGCCCGTACGTAGACGCCGCTGCCGCGGCGAAATTCGACCCAGCGGTCGCGTGCGAGCTGGCGATATCCCGCGCTCACCGTGTTGGGATGCAGGTGAAAGCGCCGCGCCAGTTCGCGGGTCGAGGGCAGGCGCTGGCCGGGCGCGAGATCGTCGCTCAAAATGCCCAGCACGACCTGCGTGACCAGCTGTTCGCGGATCGAAACGTCGCTGCCTCGGGCAAACCAGAGTTGCATGACGGCAACATCATAAGGAAATTCTGACGAACTCAGCCAACAAATCTTCCGGTTGAGGAAGAACGTAACCACAGAAAGCATCGGGGACACGGAGACAGCGCTGTCGAGATTGGCTCGACGGGACAGCCCTTCGATTCCGCTCAGGGCAGGCGGGGCGGCTGTCCCCACACGGTTGTCCCGCAAACTGAAGCACTAGGTGATCTCGCGGGCGATTGCCGCTTTTCCTTCCCGGGCAGTATGATGAAGCGCATGAGCTTTTCCGAGACAATCTTCCTGTTCTTCCTGGCCCTTATCATTTTCGGGCCCAAGAAGTTGCCGGAGATTGCCCGCCAGGTGGGCAAGGTGCTCAACGAATTCCGGCGGGCCTCGAATGAATTCAAGCTGCAGATCGAGCAGGAGATCGCCCATCTTGACGTCGAGACAAAGAAGCAGACAATTCTCCCGCCGAATCCTGCTCCCGAGGGCACGGCCAGCCGCACGCTGAGTTCCGCGCCCAGCGAGACTTATCCGGCCCCGGCGAGCTCAGCCGAAGCTGCTGCGGCGGGAACCGGCGCGGTCGAATCGACGGCAACGGCCGTCGCCAGCGATGACGAACCGCTCTTTGCTACTGCTATTGCGACTGCTCCTGCTATTGCCCCTGCTGCCGCCGATCCGCCTGCAGCAGCCAGCGAAGCCTCTGCGTCTCCTACCACTGAAGCCGTAACGGCTTCTGCCTCGCAGGAGTCTCATGTCTGAAGTCGCGGCCGCAGCCTCCAGCGGCGAGAGCGAAAAAGAGCCTATGCAGACCATGGGTTTCCTCGATCATCTGGAAGAACTGCGGAAGCGCATTGTGTATTCCATTGGGGCGGTTGCGGTGGGAATGGTCGTCTGCTGGGGATACCGCGAGCGCATCTACGCGATCATGCAGACACCGATAGTGAATGTGCTCAGGAAGCACAAGCTGCCGGAAAAGCTGGTCTACCTGAATCCCACTGATCCCTTCAACCTTTACTTGAAGATAGCCGCGCTGGCTGGACTGTTTCTTACGTCGCCCTTCGTGCTCTACCAGGTATGGATGTTCATTTCCCCCGGCCTCTACCGCCGCGAGAAAAAATACGTGTTTCCGTTCATGTTCTCCACCATCACGTTGTTCACGCTGGGCGGATATTTCGGCTACAAGATCGCTTACCCGCGCGCTCTCGAGTTCCTGATCGACTTTGGCCAGCAGTTTCAGCCGACGATTACCATCTCCGAATATACCCAGCTCTTTCTTAGCATCGTCCTGGGCATGGGCCTGATCTTTGAAATGCCGATCGTCGTGTTTTTCCTGTCGTTTATGGGCATCCTCAGCCCCGGATTCATGCTGAAACACTTCCGCTACGCCATCCTGATCATTTTCATCATTGCGGCCATCGTTACGCCGTCGCCCGACGTCTTTAACATGTGCGTGTTTGCCTCGCCAATGCTTGGTCTTTACGGGCTTAGCGTAGGCGTCGCGTGGCTGGTGCATCCCAAGACGCGGGAGGCGCGTGAGGCGAGAAGAGAGAAGGCGAAATCATGAAGTGGATTTCTCTGGGGTTGGTTCTGGCGCTCGCGTGCACCCTGGGCGGATTCGCCTGCAACCAGACCAAGGATGCGGCCCCGAGCCAGGTCCCGTCTGCAGCCGCTTCTGACGCGACCGGCCCGGCGCTGACGTTTCCGCCCGATAGCGGCCCGCCGCCCACGATCAATGCCGACCGCGCCTGGCAGTACGTGAAAGATGTGGTGAAATTCGGCGAACGTCCGATCGGCAGCGCCAACCACAAGAAACTGGAAGACTACATCCTGGAACGCCTGAAGGGGGACGAGGTCGAGTCCGACGCCTTCATCGCCGACACGGTCGAAGGCAAGTTCCCGGTGCACAACATTATTGCCAAATATCCGGGCGCGAAAGACGGCATCATCGTGATCGCGGGCCACTACGACACAAATTACCCGCTGCGCGGCACCGGCTACGTAGGAGCGAATGACGGCGGTTCGACCACGGCGATTCTGCTGGAGTTCGCCAACCAGCTTCGTGGCAAAAAGAACGACGGCTACAGCGTATGGTTGCTTTGGACCGACGCGGAAGAAGCCGTGCGTAAATGGTCTGACAGCGACAGCCTTTACGGCACGAAGCATCTCGCTGCCCGGTGGCAGCAGGATGGGACGGCGAAAAAAATCAAAGCCTTCCTGCTGACGGATATGATCGGTGACGCCGATCTGGATATTGACCGCGACGAGAACTCGACGCCCTGGCTGGAAAACGTCATCTATGAAGCGGCCACGCGCCTGGGCTACCAGTCGCACTTCTTTGTCCGGAACAATGCCATTGACGACGACCACTTGCCCTTCGTGAAGATCGACGTGCCCTGCGCCGACATCATTGATATTGACTACGGCTACAATGACGTCTTTCACCACACTCCGCAGGACACGATTGACAAGCTCAGTCCCAAGAGCCTGGAGATTGTGGGCAGTGTGGTTCTGGAAACCGTTCGCATCCTGGACAAGATGGATTCGCTCCCACCCAAGTAGTCTCGTCGAGACAAGAGAAGAACTAAACCACAAAGATCGCAAATGTTACGCGAAGGATGTGAAGGGTTCGGCGTAGCGCCGGCATCTTGCCGGCTGGCTATGAGATTTTGCGATTTTTCAGGATTTCGTTTCTAATGCACCCCATATGCGAATGAAGAAGTGGTTATTTCTGTGCCTCTTCAGTCTGCTCGGTCTCGCCGCGACTCCTCCCGCCGACACCAATGCTCAAAACCAGGTCATTCAGACCGCGCTGCAGCCCTCGGCGCTGGAAGCCAATCTTCGTCATTTAACGGATGAGATCGGAGGCCGCGTTCCCGGCACGGTCGCGATGCAACATGCGGTCGAATGGGGAGTACAAGCCTTCACCGCAGCGGGAGCCGACAGCGTCCACGCGGAAGGATTCACCATTCCAAATTCCTGGGCCGAAGGCGCTACGGAAATGACCGCGACTACGTCGTATGAGATTGGCGCGAAAGTTGGGGGAACCGTTCTCTCGGTTTTTCGCGTGCGCGCGGTTTCGGTAGCGTGGGCTCCCGCGCTCGCTCCGGCGAAGCACATCCCGATCGTGGACGTGGGCGAAGGTACGGAAGCGGATTTCACGAAAGCCGGGGACATTTCGGGGAAGCTGCTTCTCGTGCACACCACCGTGCTCAAGACCTGGGACGACCTGTCTGACGAGTACACGAAAGCCCCGCCCATCATTGATCTGGCCGTGAAAGGGAAGGCCAGAGCCATCGCCTTCATGGCCTCGCGGGAGCATGACATCCTTTACCGCTTTACCAATTCCGGCGATGGAGAAATCGACAAGCTGCCCATGGTGATCGTGGCCCGTGAAGACGGCTTACGGATGGCGCGGCTGCTGGCCTCGGGACGGATGGTGTGGGCCGATCTCTCCATTCCCAACCAGATCGGCGGCCCGATTCGATCTTCCAACGTGATCGCAGAAATCAAAGGCAGCGAGAAGCCCGACGAGTTCGTGATTCTCGGCGCGCACCTCGATTCCTGGGAACTGGGCACCGGCGCACTGGACGATGGCTGCAACGCTGCCCTGGTGGTGGACGCGCTGCGGGCCATCAAGGCCTCAGGTGTGGCGCCGCGCCGAACCATCCGCTTCATTCTTTTCTCTGGTGAAGAAGAGGGATTGCTGGGCTCTCGCGCGTATGCGGTGAACCACCGCCACGAACTCGACAAGGCTGCCGGCGTGATCATCTACGACGAGGGCACGGGCAAGACCACGGGATTTTCAGTCGGCGGCCGCAAAGACGTCCTCGATGTGGCTCAACAACTGATCGCGCCGCTGGCTCAATTCGATGTCCGGGAACTGCCTCTGAAAATGGAATCGGGGATCGACCATTTCGAGTTCATGCTGGAGGGGGTCCCCACGTTCGTGGCCGAGCAGCAGGAGGCAAATTACATCGAGAACTACCATGCCGTCTCCGACACCTACGACAAGGTGGATTTTGCTCAATTGAAGAAGCAGGTGGCCGAGGCCGCCGCGCTCAGCATAGGGTTGGCGAACCTGCCGGAAAGGATCGGACCGCGGTTGACGCACGATCAGATTGAGCAGACGATGCGCGAAACCAACGGCGTCGAACTGCTCAAGTCCGAAGGCATCTGGGACGACTGGGTCAACGGCAAACGGGGAAGGCAAAAGTAAATTTTCGATTTTCGATTTCCGATTGAATGCCGGTCGCAAGCAAATCGGAAATCGACAATCGACAATCGACCTTGCTCTACTACTGGGTCCTGTTCAACCTCTTCGCGCTGGGCATGCTGGTGCTGGACCTTCGCGTCTTCCACCGCTCCGGCCGTGCTGTGCATCCCCGGCAAGCTCTGGGGTGGAGTGCCATCTATGTGGCGCTGGCGGTTGTCTTCGCGGTAATCGTCTACGTCTGGCAGGGGCATCAGGCCGCGCTGGAGTTCGTCACCGGATACGTCCTGGAACTCTCGCTCAGCGTTGACAACCTGTTCCTGTTCCTTGTGATCTTCAACTACTTCGCGGTTCCCGAGGAGCAACAACGGCGGGTTTTGTTCTGGGGAATTCTCGGCGCGCTTACCATGCGTGGCATTTTTATCGGCGCCGGGGTCGGGCTGATTCACCGTTTTCACGGGCTGCTTTATGTCCTCGGAGGACTGCTGATTTATAGCGGCATCCGGGTCTGCCTGGCCGGCGACCACAAGATTGATCCCGCCGCGAATCCCGTGGTCAAAGGGCTGCGTCGGTTCGTTCCCGTGACCGCCGATTACCAGGGCGGGCGGTTCTTCGTGCGCAACCTGCACGAGAATTCGCGCTTGTATGCCACGCCGCTGCTGGTTGTGCTGCTGGTCATCGAAACCACCGATGTTCTGTTCGCGATCGATTCCATCCCGGCAGTTCTCGCCATTACCCTGAATGCCTTCATCGCGTACACCTCAAACGTGATGGCGATCCTGGGGCTGCGCTCCATGTATTTCGCGGTGTCCGGCCTGATGAAGACCTTTCGTTTTTTGCATTATGGTCTGGCGGTTGTGCTGATTCTGGTCGGGCTGAAGATGCTCGCGGCTGACTATGTGCAGATTCCGATCTTGACGACGTTGGCCGCGGTCGCCGGAGTCCTCCTGATTTCGGTGGCGGCGTCACTGGCCTTTCCCGCGGAGCAGGGGCAGTAAGACCAGGACGCGCTGGTCCTCTTTTTTGCGCTGCTACCTGAGGGTAGCGCCGCCGTCCCGGCGGCTGTCCGGTGGGCGTCCTCGCCCGCCGCGCCGAGGGCGCTACACGTTTTCCGCGCCGTAATCATCACGCGGTCACGGAGCGAGCGCTGGCTCGCAGTCCGCGATCATCAGAACTTTAGCGTGAGCAAGACTGCATAGATGTCCATCGGCCAGTGCGCCACAATGAATGGAGATAACCGCCGCACTCTCAGATAGAGCAGGGTGAAGACGACCACTCCGGGCAAAAATGCAAGGAAACGCCACGCGATATATTTCCAGTCGAAAATGAAGGGAATGAAGGCGTGCTGAAGGGCCCACCAGAAACCCACAACTGCAACCGCCTTCCACTGGCTCCGGAAAAGAACTTCGAGGCGCGGCAGCGCGTAGCCTTGGTAAGTTATCTCCTCAGTCGCGGACCAGATCGGCCACCAGACGCTTAAGCTGTAAATCACTCCCCACAGCGGTAGAGCTCGCCCGGCCAGGAGTCCCGGATACAGTTGCGGCTGCATGGTGCCCCACACCAGCCGGCTGGCCACAGGAACCGCCAGACCGAAGAAAGGAAAAACCAGCAGTAGGACGCCGGCTCCCAGGAACAGATCGCGTCCCCAGCGGAAGCGCACGCGCCCGATCAGATCCCGTAGCCGGATGCCTTCCTTACGTGTGTAAACGGCCATGAGTGACAGGCAGCCCACGTCCACCAGCGTTCCGTAGACGGTCCACCACTTGGCCGCGGCATTCCACGACCAAGAACCAAAACGAAGCCACAGCCAGCCGGCGGTCACCGCTTGTGCGGCGATGATCAGAACGCTGCGGCCCATGACCAGCAGCAAAGGTCCTGACCACGTGAGCCGGCCCTGGTCCATACGTTTTATCAGAGCGGATTTCGAATTTACGTCTTCGACTTCCTTTGCCAGTGCGGCATCGTTATTCGGCGGTTCGACGCGCCTTTGTGTTCCCATGAAGAGCCGGCTTTCTCCTTTACTCTCGGTGTTCTACCCAAAAATAACCTTGTCGCTCCGGATCGCCGAGTGCTTCAGAAACTTCCTGTCATCGTGATCAGGATAGTCCAGGCGGTAGTGCGCCCCACGACTTTCTTCGCGCGCCAGAGCGGAACGCGCCACCAACAATCCTGCCAGATGGAGGTGGGCAGCTTCATAAGCGCGCCGCGTCTTCGGATGCGCCAGTCTGGGTGCCATCTCCTCCAGTTTCCGGATTGCATTCTGCATCCCGGCGCGCGAGCGCACCACGCCGACGTCGTTCCACATGAGATCCTGAATCTGCCCGATCAGCTCTTCGACGTTCGCATCCACCGGCCCGTTCGAGTAAGCGGCCCTGGGCTGGGGTCTCATCTTCGGCGCGGACTTCAGTTCCTCGCGCATGCTTTTGCCGGCCCGTGCCCCGTACACGAGAGCTTCCAGCAATGCATTACTCGCCAGCCGGTTTGCGCCATGCGCGCCCGTTGCCGCAACCTCGCCCGCGGCAAACAGTCCAGGGATATTCGTCTTACCGTCCAAATCGGTGCGGACGCCTCCCACGGCAAAGTGCGCCGCCGGGCGGATGGGGATCAGATCTTCGGTGATGTCAATGTTGTGCTGCATGCAGGTGGTGTAGATGCGGGCAAAGCGCTTGCGCACCTTGGCGGCGTCCATGTGCGTCAAGTCAAGATAGACGAACGGATCTTTGCTGCGGCTCACTTCCATTTCGTGAATGATCGCGCGCGTGACCACATCAGGTGGCGCCAGTTCGCCCATAGGATGATACTTCGCCATAAAGCGGCTCAGTTCGATGTTGCGCAGGTGCCCGCCTTCCATGCGCAATTCCTCCGCCAGCAGGAACCGCGGCGCCTTTTTCACATAGAGCACAGTGGGATGAAATTGAACGAACTCCATGTCGCCGACTTCCGCTCCCGCCCGGAAGGCGATGGCCACTCCGTCACCGCTGGCGGATTCCGGATTGGTCGTGTGGCGATAGATCTGGCCAATCCCTCCCGTGGCCAGCAACACCGCGCAGCATCCAATTTCCCGAGGGACGCCTTTTTCGTCTATCAGCGAAATACCCGTGACATGCCCGTCTTCGGTGATCAACTCAGTGCAGAATACGGATTCCGCACAGGAAATGTTGCCGAGCGTGTGCGCTTCCGCCATGAGCGTTCGCAGGATCTCCATTCCTGTCGAAGCGCCCGGCGCGTGCAAAACGCGGCTGCGCGAGTGGGTGTTTTCTGGTGCGAAGGTCAACTTGGCATTCCGGCGGTCCAGCTTCGCGGCCCACCCGATCAATTGCTCGATCAACTCCGGTCCCTCTTCCACCAGGACCTTCACAGCCGCCGCATTGCATAGGCCATCGCCCGCATTGAGCGTGTCCTGCAGGTGCAGGCTGACTTCATCTTCATCATTGAGAGGCGCTGAACCGACTGCCTGCGCCGGTTGCGCATTGAGATGAAGCAACTCCTTCTTGGCGACCACAAGCACACGTCCGGCGGCGGCCAGTTCGATGGCGGCGCGCAGACCGGCAATGCCCGCGCCCATCACTATGAAGTCGGTCTCGGCTGGAAGGCCCTTCATCGCGGGCCATAGTATCACTTTGCAGGCGGCATGGCCGTCAATCCATACGCTATGATGGAGCGGCATGCCGCAAGTGACCATCCACGTTCCCCAGCGGCCTTATCAGGCCTGGATCGAGAATGGCCTGCTGGCCCGCGCTGGGTCCGTCCTGGCCGATCTGCTGCCGCGAGCCAGCCAGGTTTTTGTGGTGACGGTTCCTCCCGTCCGCAAGCGCTGGGGTGCGAAGCTGCTCAGGTCGCTAAGAGCAGATCAGTTCGCGCCGAAGTTAATCTCCATGCCGGACGGTGAGCCCTCCAAGCGCCTCGCGACGGTGGAGGCGCTCGCCGAAAAACTGGTTCGCCTCGGCGCCGACCGCAGCGCGGTGATCGTTGCCCTGGGTGGTGGCGTGGTGGGCGATGTCAGCGGATTGCTGGCTTCGGTTTACATGCGCGGCGTAGAGCTGGTGCAGATACCGACAACGGTGCTGGCGCAGGTAGACGCATCGATCGGCGGCAAGACCGGGGTCAATCTCGTTGCCGGGAAGAATCTTGTAGGGACGTTCTATCACCCCCGCGCGGTGCTGATTGATCCCACCGTGCTCAAAACTCTTCCCGATCGCGAATTTCGCGCCGGCCTCTATGAGGCCTTGAAGTGCGGCATCATCGGCAACATCGAGCTGTTTCTGCGCTTCGAACAGAACCGCGCCCGCATTCTGAAACGTGATCCGGTGGAACTGGAGTGGCTCATCGCGCAATCGGTGAAGTTGAAGGCGGAAGTGGTTTCGGCCGACGAGCGCGAGGGAGGTCTGCGCCGCGTTCTGAACCTCGGCCACACCATAGGGCACGCCATTGAGGCCGAAACCGGCTACCGCCGGCTGCTGCACGGCGAAGCCGTAGCCTGGGGCATGATCGCCGCCACCAACATCGCGCTCAGTGTGGGCCGCACCGACAGTGTTACCGCGGGTCGAATCGCTGACGCTGTACTAAGCCTCGGACGTCTGCCGGAAGTCAGTGTCAGCCCGCGCAAGATTCTGGCCCGGCTGCAGAACGACAAGAAGACGCAAAACGGAGTGGTGCATTTCATCCTGCCGCGCGAGATCGGCAAAGTGGAAGTGGCCAGCGACGTGCCCGACTCCGCTGTCGTGCAATCGGTCGAAGAGTTGCGCCGCTTGTCGCACAAGGGTTGGGTTTGGGGAAAATAAGTTGGGGTAAATAAGCAACGAGTGGGAGGTTCAATATGCAGGAAACAGCGGAACAGTACATCCAACGGATTCTTGGCTACGTCGAAGGTCAGGACGCAATCAAGGTGCAACGCGCGACCGCGGCCAGACTGAAGAAACTGGTTCGCGGACTGACTCCGAAGCAGCTGAAATGGAAGCCTGAACCGGCAAAGTGGTCCATCAGCGAAATCCTGGCGCACCTCGCGGATGCCGAGATCGTGGCCAGCTGGCGGATGCGATCCGTCATCGGCGAAAACGGAATCACGATTCAGCCCTTCGACCAGGACGCGTGGGCGTCAGCATTTCAGTACGGCGAACGCGACGCTCGCCGATCGCTGGAAATATTCCGGGTGCTGCGGGAAAACAACCTCGCCCTGCTCAAGGAAATTCCGCGCGAGACCTGGAATAACTTCGGCATGCACCTCGAGCGCGGCAAAGAAACGATTGCGCATCAGGCACGGATGTTCGCCGGGCACGACACCAACCACATCCTGCAGATCGAACGCATCGTTGTTCAATTGAAGGCGAAAACGAAGACGAAGAAGCGGAAATAGACCTGAGCACAGTCCGAGCCAGCGTGCCTGAAATCCGCAAACCGGCCGTAGTCGGCGCCGCGCCCCAAGGCGCGCGTGATCAACGCTCGGCCGCGCGCGCCGTGCGCGAAATGTTTACCTCGATCGCTCCGCGCTACGACCTGCTGAATCATGTGTTGTCGTTCAACGTGGACCGGGTGTGGTGGCGGCGGGCAGCGCGCACCTTCCGACACATTCTCGACCGGCCCGATGCTCGCGTTCTCGACCTGTGCTGCGGCACCGGCGACATGGCGTTTGCCTTGCGCCGCCAGGCAGGGAAGCGGCCGCAGATCCTGGGCGCCGATTTTTCTCACGCCATGCTGCAGCGCGCTCGGGCAAAGTCGGCGGGCTTAGCGCAGAATGCGCCGGCTCCCGGCTGGATCGAGGCTGACGCCCTCAATCTCCCGTTCCCAGCGGAGCATTTTGATCTGGTGACGTCAGCATTCGGATTTCGCAATCTCGCCGACTATGACGCGGGATTGCGCGAGATCGTGCGTGTCCTGCGGCCCGGCGGGGAGTGCGGCATCCTCGACTTCGGTGAACCGAAGGGCGCAATTGGTTCCCTCTACCGCATTTACTTCAAGCAGGTCCTGCCGCGCGTCGGGACCTTGATCTCAGGAGTGCGCGGGCCTTATGCCTATCTACCCGCATCGGTCGAGCGCTTCCCCAAGCCGGAAGAAATGCTGGCCCAGATGAAGTGTGCCGGTTTTTCCGAATCGTCCTGGACCCGTTATACGTTCGGGATTGCGGGCCTCTATCGCGGAAAGAAGAAGATCTGACTCCTGGCCAGCACGAGAGCCTCATCCAGCATTGCGCAGCAACCTGCTTAACTCGTGGATGTCATCGGCGCTGACATCTCCCACTACGAAGTACCGCAGCCCATCCTGCGTCCAGCTTTCCGAATTGAACGACAGCGCATGCGCCGCTCCCGGCGGCAAACTCGTGGTTGCGGCTTCGCGGTCCTGAAAAATGAAAACGGAGATTTCGTGTTTGCGCAGCTGATAAATCAGATGCGCTCCGGGTGTCTGCGCGAGATACGTGACCCGTCCGCCGAGCAGCGTAAACTGCGAGCCTTGGAGTTCCGGCAGATTGAAGCTGAAGGGAATCTTGCCTTCAAACCATGGCTTCACCGTGTGACGGTCAGTAGAGACCACGTCCACCGGTGTCGTACTGGCCAGGGCGGCAATGTGCAGATCGGCGAGTTCGCTGTAAACGCGCTGCCGGCGGGCGTTTTCGCGCCCAACGTACAGGTTCACCGCGACCGAGACAATCAGCACCAGCACGGCTGCCACCGCGACAAACGTCCACTGCCCACGAATCTGCCGTCGAGGTTTGGCGACACTCAGCCGAACCCTGGCTCGAAGCTCCGAACTCGGTGCGTACCTCTTGCCCGCCCCGGCTACGGATCGCTTGAGCTGCACGCGCTCTAACGCCTCCGCCGCACACTCGCTGCAAGTGCGCATATGGACGCTCAGGGCGGCGGTGTCGGCGGGTTCGAGTTCGCCGTCAAGGTACGCGTCCAATTTTCCCCGCCACGCTTCACAGGCCATGCCGTCCTCCTTGAAGCTTATGTTGCAGCAGGCTACGCAGCGCCTTGCGCGCCCGAGACAAGCGCGACATTACCGTGCCTGGCGGAATGGCCAGGCTTTCCGCGATCTCCTGATACGACATTTCCTCGACTTCGCACAGCAGCAAAATCTCGCGGAAGTACACCGGCAACTCCGCCATTGCTTGCTGGACCGTCTCCCGGCTTGCCTCTGCGAGCAGCAGGCTTTCGGGCGTGGCGCGATCGGTGACGGCCGTTTCATGTTCCTCCTCATCGAAGGGAACGGTCGTCTTGAGCCCAGTGCACGAGCTCAGAAACGAATTCCGCAGAATGCGGTACATCCACGCGCGAAAGTTCGTTCCCGCCTGGAACGAGGAGAATCCGCGCAGCGCTTTGGCGTAGGTTTCCTGCACCAGGTCTTCGGCCTCGGCCGTGTCCTCAGTCAGCCAGCGCGCGAAGTTGTAGAGCTGATCAAACAAAGGCAGGGCCAGATCTTCGAACGTCGCGGCGGGCAAGAGCTTTTCTGGCACCTCCCTAGCATAAACCGCCGCATGACCGGTTTTATTCCCGCCCCGGCAAGAAATATTTTTCTGGCCCCCGCGGGAATAATTCGCGCAGTCCGCTGTTTTCGACGACAGCAGGAACACGGAAAGGAAAATCATGAATCGGCCCGACCGCAGATCGTTTCTCAAGTTCGCCGGCGCCTCGCTTGGCGTCGGAGTGCTGTATTCGGCGTATCCGGCGGCCCTCAGCAAAGGGGAAGCCGGGAGCCTGTTTGCCGCGCTGGGCCAGGAAAACGGCGAGAGGGTGGCGCCCTTTTCTTTCGTACAGCTCAGCGATGCCCATGTTGGCTTCAACGGTCCGCCCGATCCGCTGGGTACGAAGGCGTTCGAGCGCGCCGTGGACATGATCAACGCTTTGCCGCAACCGCCCGACCTTGTTTTGTTTACCGGCGATCTTACCCACGACACCGAAGACCGGGATGTTCATGTACAGCGCATGAAGCAGTTCCAGGAAATCTCCAGGAGAATCAACGTGCCGTTGATCAAGTGTGTCCCCGGCGAACATGATGCTGGACTGGACGGAGGCGCGCTCTACCGCGAGTTTTTCGGCGAGAGTCACTATTCATTCGACCATCGCGGCGTTCACTTTGTAGCACTGGACAACGTGTCCCGCGCCAAGCCCGAGATTGGCGCCGAGCAGCTGGCCTGGCTCAAGAAAGATTTGGCTCGCTTCCCGAAGTCGGCGCCCATCGTGGTGTTCACGCACCGCCCGCTGTTCGATCTCCGTCCCGATTGGGAGTGGTTTACCAGTGACGGCGAAGACGTAATGAATGTGCTCTCCGCCTACGACAATGTGACTGCGCTCTACGGACACATTCACCGCGACGATGAGCATGAAATCGGCGGAGTTCATCACTACGGTGCGCGTTCCCTGATCTTTGCCTTCCCCGATCCTGCGGTTGTTGCAGGGCCGCGCAAGCCCTTGCTGTTCGACAAGGATCATCCCTTCAAGAATCTCGGCATCCGTAGCGTGACCTTCGACGGCAAACCTTGCCCCGGGTCGTCGTCATTGTCAATCGAGGAGATCGAGCTGACGGCCCGCGAGTTCCGCGGCATCAACGGCGTTCACCAACTGCTCAGAGATCCGCAGGTGTGAAACCTTCGGGAAGCACAATCGAATCACGCAATACGAAAGAGGAATTATGCTTCGATCCAGACTGGCAAGAACCGTATCTACTGCGGCCGTGTGCTTGTCTGCACTTCTGGCTCTGACCGGCGCCAACCGCGCCCATGCTAATGGCGTTCCCGTCATTGAAATCAGTGCGAAGCGGTTCGCCTTTGCCCCGGATAAGATCACGCTGAAGAAGGGGCAGACCGTTAAGCTCCGCCTGCACAGCGAAGATGTCACCCACGGCTTCTTCCTGCGTCCGCTTAAGCTTGACGAGGAGATTCCCGCAGGTCAAACCGTCGAAGTCACCGTAACGCCGCAGGTCGCGGGCATGTTCACGACCATCTGCGACCACTTCTGCGGCGCGAATCACAGCAACATGAACATGACGATCGTGGTCGAGTAGACCATGCCCGGATTCCAGCGACTCTTCCTCCTCCTCCGCCGCCAGCCGGGGATCGCTTTGATCACTGCGGCGCTGCTTCTGCTGGCCGGATCGCCACGGGCTTGAAGCTGTCCGCGAAGGCGTCCGCAATGCTGTAGCGGATCACGTGCTCGTACTCCGGTCCCAGAAAACGCCGCAGGCGGTCGGTGTTCATGATGTATTCCCCCGACATATAGGGAACGGCTTCGGGAGGAATGGCCGAAATCTGCTGCCACCACAGAAATTTCAGCACCTGCCGCATCACCCATTTTCCGGGGACGCGAATCAGTTTGGCCTGTGCCATTTCGATGCATCGGCCAAAAGTCAGCGGCTCACCGCGCCCGGCGACGTTCAACACCGTCAACCGCTGCGTCTCCGGCTCACGCTGCAGGATGTGCCGGATCAGCCGCGCCATGTCGTCCACGTGAATGAATTGAATCTTGTTGTCGAGATATTGCTGCCCTCGCGGCAGCATGCAGGGCAGACGTTTGCTCTCGCTGCGCATTCTCTCCGCGCGCTCGCCCTTGCCATTGGGAGTGCCGTGGAAGGCTCCCATCAGGTAGTTCTCGACGCTGGCGCCGGCAAAAATGTGCGGCCGCAGAATATAAATGCTGCAACCCCGCAGCGCAGGCGAACGCTGCTGCACCACTTCATCCGATTCTCTCTTGTGGAGGGCATAGGGCAGCGTGTGCGCCTCCAGAGGTGATTCTTCCGTCACCGCGCCGGGCAGATTTGACCCGTACGCCGAAACGCTGGAGGGAAAGATGAATTGCTTGACCCCGTCATCGGTGGTCCGGTTGGCCTCGGTAACGGCCTCCATCACCCGCGCCGTACCGGCCACATTGATCTGCCACATCCGGTCGACGTCGAGCACTCCCGTGCGCACCGGGTCAATCACGAAGGCGAGGTGAACCACCGCATAGGCGTGGGTGTCGCGCAGCAATTCGTACAGAGCCCGGGTAGAAGACTCATATCCCAGGTCCATGCGTTCAAACTGCAGCTCGCGGTCAGTCTGGGGCGGGCTGACGTCTATCCCGATCACCGAATAACTCCCCAGCATCGGCAGCAGCCTGGAGCCCAGGTTGCCCGAAATGCCCGTAACTACGACGACTGGTTTCGGCATCAGTTCGGCTTCGCGGCGGGTGGCGCAGGCGGCTGTGCCGGAGGCGGTGCCTGGGCTGGAGCCGGCGGCGCGGCCTGAGGAGGAGGCGCCATCCGCGGATTTCCAATCCCGCCCGGTCCCCGCTGCGGCGGCATTCCTGGCCCGCTCGGACCAAAATACGCCTCGTTGGTCTCGACCTGGAACGAGCTGTTCACCTTCTCCATCATGTCGCGCGTTTGTTGGGTCTGCAGGGTCCGGCGGATATCGTCCTTTGCTTGATCAAGCGGCATCTCGTCCTTGCTCTTCATTTTATAGATGTAGTGCCCGCCCGCATCGTTGATAACCTGCGAGACTTCTCCCGGCTTGAGGTCGAAGACGGAAGCCTGGGCCGGGGGCAGGCCGGTGCGGCGGATATTAGACATGTTGACGGTCGGCGATTCAATCTTCAATCCCGCCGCCTCGAAAGCCTCCTTCTGCAGGTTGGCGAAATCTTCGCCCCCCGCGGCCCGGGTGCGCAGGCTCTCAGCCAGCTTGGTCATGGCCTGCTCATTCTCGTCTTGTTTGGCTTTCGCCTCAGCCTGCTTGGCCTTTTGCTGGTCCTCGGTCAGCTTTTCGTCTTTCTCTTCTACCTTCTCCTTGGCTTCAGCTTGCACCTGCTTGGCGCGGGGCACGAACAATCGATCCAGGCTGTATTGCTCAAAGGCCTCGGGATTCTTTTTGTAGTAGTCCGCGATTTTTTCCTCGGAGACGTTGGCGGCGTCCTCTTGAACCTTCTGCTGCATCAGGTTGGTCAGAATTTGCATCTTCGCTAACTTCATCATCTGCGCGAATTGCGGAGTCTGGTCGAGTCCTTTCTTCTTGGCCGCATCCGACATCGCGATGAATCTCGGCAGAGCGCCGGCAAGGTTTCTCTTTAACTGCGGGTTGGCACCCTTGGGGTCAATGCTTTTAACCAGCTTTTCAAAGTCAGCTTTGGTGATGACCGTCTTGCAATCAGCCGCTGGAGTCTTGGCTCCTGCCGGGGTCTTTGCCGCAGCGGTTGTTTTCGGTTGGGCCGGACACACGCCCTTCACCGTGATCACCGGTGTATTAGGCGGCAGGGCCGCTGCCGCATCCGCCTGGCCCGCAGACGCTGGCGGGTTGGCCATGACAGGTGGCCTCTGCGCCGGGGGCACCGGCGGAGGCGTGCCCGGTGCGCCTTGTCCCCACGACAACGTCCCCAATAAGACACACAACAGCCAACTCTTGCGCATAAACCGTATCCTCCAGGATTGGTCCATCAAAGAATTAGAAATGCCAAGCACCAAATCCTAGCATAACGGGGAGTTTCACTGCCGCTTTGAACAGAGCCGAACATTGCGCTTGCGCCGCGAATTTGCTTTGGCGCAGCCGCCTCCGAGCGGCGATAATGCCAGCATGTCGGGGAGCGCGGCCATCTCGTCGGCGGAGGCAATGCGCGCTGAGAAGCGCGCTGCGGCAGGGAACTCCGTTCTGGCTGCAGTCGTCCTCACCGGATTGAAGGCTGCGGTCGGATTCACCACCGGCAGTCTCGGCATTCTTTCCGAAGCCGCACATTCCGGGCTCGATTTGATCGCCACGCTTCTCACCTACTTCTCGGTAGGAGTCTCCGATAAGCCGGCCGACGCCGACCACCAGTATGGTCACGGCAAGGTCGAGAACTTCTCCGCGTTCGTGGAAACCGGCCTGCTTCTGGTTACCTGCGCCTGGATCATCTATGAGGCGGTATTCCGCCTTTTTTTCCGCCGCATTGAGATCGAACCTTCGATCGCGGCTTTTGCCGTGATGCTGTTTTCCATGGGAGTGGACTGGTGGCGTTCGCGCGTGCTGGGCCGCATCGCCCGCAAGTATGACAGCCAGGCTCTGGAAGCCGACGCACTGCATTTTTCCACCGATATCTGGACTGCCGGTGTGGTGGTCGTGGGCCTGGTATTGGTTCTCACCGGACGCGCCTATCACGTGGCCTGGCTGCGCGACTCCGATCCCATCGCGGCCCTTTTCGTTGCGGGAGCAGTTGTCTCCGTGAGCTGGCGCCTGGCCCGGCGCACCATTGATGCTCTGCTCGACGCAGCTCCGCCCGGCGTGCGCGCGCAGATTCAAGATGCGGTTTCGCGCATGGACGGTGTTCTTGAAGTCAACCGCGTGCGCATCCGTCGCGCCGGGAACCGCTATTTCGCCGATCTTACCGTGGGCTTGGCGCGCAACGTTACCTTTCAGCGCTCAGGCCAGCTGGCCGACGCCGTGACCGACGCCGTTCACCGCATCCTGCCCGACGCCGACGTAACCGTCCAATCCCTGCCGCGCGCGCAACATTCGGAGAATATCTTCGACCGCATCCGGGCCGTGGCCGCCCAGAAGAATCTCAACGTCCATGACATCAGCGTCCAGAATCTTGCCGGATACCTGCACGTGGAACAGCACATCGAGCTCGACGAACATATGACCCTGAAAAAAGCCCACGATCAGGTCACCGAACTCGAAGCCGACTTGCGCCGGGATGTCCCCGAGATTTCCGGCATCCTCACCCACATCGAGAGCGAGCCGGCTACGATCGAACGGCCGGAGGCATTGGTCAGCGATGCCCAGCTCGTAGAGCGCCTGAAGGCTGCAGCCGCGCACTTTCCAGAGATCGTCGACGTTCACGAGTTCGTGATCAAACGAGTCCGCGGACGCCTGTATATTTCCTGCCATTGCACGCTCTCCGATGATCTTTCGCTGGCTCGCGTTCACGATATTCAGACGGAGCTGGAAATCCGCTTCAAACAGGACGCGCCTGAGCTATTCCGCGTGTTGATTCATCCGGAGCCGAGCACGGACAACCGAAGGTGAGGCCTGTGGAAATGTGGTGACACACGTCACTGACAGATTTACGATTGCCGATTTCCAATTGCCGATTGGAGAATGTGCGCTTTGCCATCGAACTGATGCGCAGCGCACCGGTCTCATGGTGCTTACGCCTAAAGAGCTCCAACAGAGGACGAGAGCGTTCGCGATGCGAGTGCTGCGTGCATTTCGTTCGCTGCCCGACTCCCGGGAAGGACGTATCCTGGGTCAGCAGTTGCTTCGCGCCGCCACATCGGTCGCGGCGAATTATCGTTCCGCCTGCCGTGCTCGCTCCAGGCGGGATTTTCTCTCGAAACTCGGCATCGTGGAGGAGGAGGCGGATGAGAGCTTGTTCTGGTTAGAATTCATTGCAGAGGCGGGACTCATTCCGCAAGTTAAGCTCAAAGATCTGATCTCAGAGGCGAGCCAACTCACTGCAATCTTCGTTGCCTCGCGACAGACCGCAAGGAACAACAATCGAAAATCGGAAATCGCAAATCGAAAATCATCATGATCACCGCAAAAGTTCTCTGGACTGACAACGAGCGCTACGTGGGCGAGGCCAGCTCGCGCCATGCCATCGTCATGGACACGGCTTCGGAAAAAACCGCCAACACTCCCATGGAGCTTGTGCTGATCGCACTCTGCGGCTGCACCGCCTCGGATGTGGTTGGCATCCTGCGCAAGAAGCGCGAGCCCTTCACGCGTCTCGAAGTTCGCGCTGAGGCCGAGCGCGCCTCGGGCTATCCTGCCGTGTACAAGGAAATCAAGCTGGTCTATCGCGTCAGCGGTAAGGTGTCGGCGAAGGCGATGGAAGATGCCGTGCGCCTGTCGAAAGAGAAGTATTGTTCGGTCTCGGCCATGCTGGAAAAGACGGCCTCGATTACTTTCGCGATCGAGTACGGCGAGTAAACTAAGAGTAGGAATCGGTCCGTAACGGAAGCGCCAACCCCGGAATCTGAAAACGAATCATGACCACCCGCATTTTGTTCTTCACCCAACCCGGCTGCCTCTCCTGTGAATTGATGAGAGTTTTCCTGGAGGCCAAGCAGGTCGCTTTCGAAGAGCGCGACATCAGCGCCGATCGCGAAGCGCGCCGCGCCATGATCGAACAACACGACAGTCTCGAAACCCCTACGCTGGTGATTTTCTCCGGTGAGGAGCAGGACGTCGTTGTCGGCTTTGATCCGGAGCGTCTTGACCAGTTGCTCGACTCGGCTCCATCATCGGAGCCGGGGACTGAATCCTGAACTCCGCCCATTCCAGTCACAGCACTCCTCATCCGCTGCGGGGGTATGTTTTCATCGCGTCCGCTGCGTTTCTGTGGGGAGTTTCCGCCGCGCTCGGCCGCGCTGTCTTCACCGGGGAATTGCCCCTGGCCGGCGAAACGTTCCGTCCCATCGATCCGCTCATCCTCTCGCAGACGCGGACCTCGTTTTCTCTGATCGTTCTGCTTCCCATCCTGCTGGCCCAGGGCGGGACCCGGCGCATCAAACTCCCGGCGCGTGATCTGGTGCAGTGTCTCGTGCTCGGGATGCTGGGTGTGGCCGCGTCCAATTATTTCTATTACGTCGCCATTCAGAAAACGAGTGTGGCCATCGCCATCATCGTGCAGTACACGGCGCCAGTGTGGGTGCTTTTGTATGTGGTGGCCCGTGGACAGCAGAAAATCTCGCTGCAGAAAGTCGCCGCCGTGGCAGTGGCCATCACCGGTATCGCGCTGACGATCGGCATGGTGGGAGGAAAATCCGTATCCGCACTTCGCCTTGACTCCTACGGCTTTATCGCCGCCTTGCTGGCGTCGTTTTCTTTTGCCTTTTACAACGTTGGCGGTCACCACATCCTTGCCCGTTTCGATCGCTGGCGCGTGCTCGTCTGGACGTTAATTTCGGCCTCCGTCTTCTGGCTCTTCGTCAATCCTCCGTGGAAAATCGCATCCGCCCACTACACGCTTCCGCAGTGGACATTTCTGTTCGTCTTTTCGATGATCTCGGTTCTGGGGCCGTTCTCGCTTTACTTCCTCGGCCTGCAACATCTCGAGCCCACGCGCGCCATTATCGCCAGCTGTTTGGAGCCCGTGTTCTCCATCCTGCTCGCGGCCGCATTCCTTAGCGAGAGCGTACGCGCGATTCAGACCGTGGGAATTGTTCTGGTACTCGCCGCGATAGTGATCGTGCAACTGCCGGGAAGAGGCGCTGCTGCCCGCGAAGAAGCTGTGGTCGTCGAGCCGATAGAATAGGCACCTAATTATTCGTTTTCGATGCGGGACAAAGCCAGGAGATGAAAATACCGCCGCGCCTTCTTCACGTCATGTGCAATCTGTTCGCGCAGCGCGTCAGCGGACGGGAACTTGACCTCATCGCGCAGCCGCTCCAGGAAACAGATCTCGACTTCCGTTTCCGGCGTCAAGTCAAGGGGATGGAAGTTGAGCAAGTGTGTCTCGATGGCAAACAGTTCCGCTCCAAACGTGGGACGGTTGCCCACATTGGTGACCGAATCGAAGCGCTCCGCGCCGACGCGAGTGCGGGTGATGTAGACGCCGTCTTTCGGCACCAGTTCTTCGTAACGTGCCAGGTTAATGGTCGGGACAGTGTACTTCGATCCATAGCCGCGCCCCCGGCCGGGCGCTCCGAGAATGCTGAAGGGCCGCGCCAGCAAATGACGCGCTCGGCTGACCTTCCCTTCGGTGAGCAACTTGCGAATCTGGCTGCTGGAGACCCGCTCGCCCCGGAGCGTCATTACCGGGTAGATCTTGACCTCAAAGCCCATTTCTTTTCCGAACTCGGTGAGCAGGTTGGTGTCGCCCGCGGCCTTATGCCCGAAGCGGAAGTTGTGGCCTTCGTGCACTTCGCGCGCATGCAACTTCCTCTTCAGAATCCGCTCGGCGAACTGCCGCGGCGTCATCAGCGATAGATCGCGCCCGAACGGGAGGATGAGCGTCGCATCCGTTCCTGTGTCGGCCAGCAGGCGCAGTTTTTCGGCCGTCGGAGTGAGCAGCTTCAGTCCTGACTCGGGGCGCAGAATCCGCGCCGGATGCGGATCAAAGGTTACGGCCACCGCTTTTGCCCCGCTGGCCCGCGCCCGCAAAACAATTTCCCGCAAGACGTGCGCGTGCGCCCGGTGGACGCCGTCAAAATTCCCCACGGAGACGAGCGCCGGTCCGAAGTCGGCGGGAACATCGTCGAGTTTGTGGAAGACCTGCATTAGAAGCAAAACGGCGCCGGACCCCGGAAGTCAGACCTCAGACGTCAGACGTCAGACCTCAGCCAAACGCGACTGCTCGATCCGGCCGAGGTCTGAGGTCCGAGGTCCGACCTCCGCACTTAGATTTCAAACTCCAGCTTCATCCCGTCATAGGCCAGCCGCACGTGCCTGGGCAGTGCGGCGTTGGTGGCCTCGTGGGGCAGATCGTGACAAATATGGGTGAAGAATGCGCGCTTCGGTCTCAGCCGGTCCACAACTTCCAGCGAGTTCTTCACCGTCGAGTGCGTGGGATGCGGCTTATGCCGCAGCGCATCCAGAAAGAGAATGTCCAACCCTTCGAGTTGATGAAACGATCCTTCGGGAATCTCGCTGTGATCGGTCAGGTAAGCGGCCGAGCCAAACCGGTAACCGTAGATCTGGGTCTCGCCGTGAATCAGAATCACCGGATCGAACTCAACGCCGAACACGTCCACCGGCCCGTCGATCGGCCGCAACTCCAATTGCGGCAAGCTGCCATATTTATAATCCGCGTCAAAAATATAGGCGAACATTCGGCGCAGGAATGCGGCCGCGTCTGGGCGCGCGTAAAGCGGCAGCTTGTCCGGCTTGTGCCGGTAGCTCAGCGGGCGCAGGTCATCAATTCCGAGAATGTGGTCGGCGTGCGTGTGGGTGTAAAGCACCGCGTCCACGCGCGAAATCTTTTCGCGAATGGCCTGGGTGTAAAAGTCAGGCGAGCTGTCAATGAGCACGACTTTGCCGCCATACTCGATCATGACCGACGGCCGGGTGCGCCGGTCGTGCGGATCGTCCGAATGGCAGACGGCGCAATCGCATCCCAGAGTGGGCACGCCCATGGACGTCCCACTGCCCAGCACGGTTAAGGTGGCTTTCATCGTCCGCCGGTTCCGGTGGCAGGTCCGGCCTGGGGCGGACGCGCCAACATGTTGGTGACCTCCACGTACGCCATGCGCAGCTCGTAGAGACTATTCTGCAGAAAATTCTGTTCCGTCGCCGTGAGATTGCCCTTCGTTTTTTCCGCGACCAGACTGAGCGTGTCAATCGTCTGCCGCGCGCCTATGATATCAACCCGGGGCTGCGCGCTTTGCTCCCGCATCAGACCGAGTTGCAGCATGGCAGTCATGTAGAGCGACGCCAGGAAGCGTTCGAACGTCATTTCCAAATCTTTGGCGGAGTGCCCGTTGAGCTCGACCTGCGAATCCAGTTCTTTCGACGATTTGCGGTACGCGTCAGCCTGCGCCTGCTGCTCAGAGGCGGTGGGCATGGGAGGGATCTCGGCGTCCTTGGCGTCTTTTGCCGGCGCAGGAGCACTCGGCTCAGCTGCACTGGCCTGCGCAGCCGCCGGCGGCGCTGCTGGCTTGGCCGGCGGCGCTTCTTCTGCTTCCGTGACTTCCCTGCGTAATTCGCCTTCGGAAGTGAACAAACGCCGGTCGGTTACGGTGAAGCTCGATTGTTCCTGTTTCTTTTCAGCCATAAGTCTTTCCTCAAAAGAGAGCGCAAACTTTCCTTTGCGCCCTTAGCGAATGCTCCGCGAACTTCGCGGTCAAAGCCTTTTCACGCCCGATGCCGCGCGAGAGAACTCTCTGCCAGAACGGCGTCCTCCACCGGCAACTGAATCACGGTCGCCCTGGCGCTTCCAATGGTGACCTCGCGGCCAGGCACGCCCGCTTCGCGCCGGATGTAGCCCAGCGCCACAGTCTCTTCTCCGCTCTCGAGCCGCAGGGAAGCCACGCTGGTAATCTCGCCAGCTTCCTTTTCTCCCGCCAGAATCTTCGCGCCCGGAACGATCCCTCCCGCGCCTTGTGCCAGAAACCCCGTAAACTTCCGGTGGACGGCTCCACGCGAATGAATCCGCTCAACAATTTCCTGCCCGACATAGCAGCCCTTGTTGAAATTCAGAGCGCGCGCCTGTTCCGTCTCCTGCGGCAGGTCGCGCTCGCGGATATCCACCCCATATCGCGGAATCCCCACGACAATGCGCTGCAACTCGAGAGCCTCCGATCCAACCGGAGTCGCACCTGCTTTCGCTAGCGCATTCCAAAGTGGCCGCGCCTGATCAGCCGCCAGCCACACCTCGTAAGATTCGCCTGCGTAAGATTGGCCTGGCGCATCTCCGCGCACGATCGTGCATGTCAGGCAGCCGCAATCGCAATCACACTGTACCGTGTGAAACTGCGCAGACTGCAGTTCGGGAAACTCCAGGCCGGCTGCTCGCAGAACCGTCCGCGACTTAGGGCCGGCCACGCCCAGAGCCGTCAGTTGCTCACTCAGATTCGTGACCTCAACGTCGTCCATGATGATGTAGTGCTCGAATGTGGCCAGAATCTTCTCCACCTGGCTGCGGTCCGTGTCAATCATGATGGACTCGCCCCGGTTGTAAGCATACAGATCGCCCAGAATATGCCCCTGCGGATTCAGCAGGAAAGAATAAACGCCCTGCCCCTCGGCCAGATCGCGGATGTTGTTGGTCACCATCCCGTTCAACCAGCGCACCCGATCGCTGCCCGTAAGCGAGATCTTGGCCCGAAAGCCGAGGTCATAGACCCCGCACCCAGTGCGCAATTCCGCCCATTCGTTCTGCGGATCGCCGAAGCGAGCGGCCGTCGTCGCGCCGCGGTATTCGCTCGCGCCCGCCGCGCCCAGACCTTCACCGTGAACCTGGAGTGCCGTAAGCTCCATAAGGGTAGTTCGATTATAGCGATTGTGTTAACGTTCCTGCCGTGAACTCGAAGATTGGAACCCGCAAACGCATCGCCGTCATCCCCGGAGACGGGATCGGCCAGGAAGTCATCCCGCAGGCCGTGAAGGTCATCCAGGCCTCGGGCGCCGGCGTCGAGTTGAGCAATTTCGACTGGGGCGCGGGCCGCTATCTGCGCGATGGGACGACCGTGCCGCCCGACGGCTTCGCCATGCTCGCCCGCGACTTCGACGCGATTCTCGTCGGCGCCTTCGGCGATCCCCGCGTCAAGAGCAATATCCATGCCCGGGAGATTCTGCTGGGCATGCGCTTCAAGATGGATCTTTACGCCAACGTGCGCCCCGTCCGCCTGCTCGATGCCGCGCTGTGCCCGCTGAAAGGCGTCGAACCGAAGGATGTGGATTTCGTCGTGATCCGCGAAAATACCGAAGGCGTCTACACCGATGCGGGCGGCGTCTTCAAGCAGGGCACGCCCGATGAGATTGCGATTCAGGAAGATATCAACACGCGCAAGGGTGTCGAGCGCATCATCCGCTTCGCTTTCGAATATTGCGCGAGTCACACGAAGCTGGACGGCTCGCCACGCGACAAGGTGCTGATGTGCGACAAGTCCAACGCCATGACCCACGCCGGCGGCCTGTGGCAGCGCGTGTTCAAGGAAGTCGGCGCCGAATATCCGCGCATCGCGGCCCAGCATATGTATGTGGACGCGCTCTGCATGCAGATGGTGCGCGACCCGCGCCAGTTCGACGTCATCGTCACCAACAACATGTTCGGCGACATCATCACCGACCTTGCCGCCGGTTTGCAGGGAGGCCTGGGCATGGCCGCGAGCGGCAACATCCATCCGGGAAAGACTTCGATGTTCGAGCCCGTGCACGGCTCCGCTCCGCTCATCGCGGGGAAGAACCTGGCGAATCCGTTCGGCGCCATCCTGACCGCTGCCATGATGCTAGGGCACTTGGGGTTCATGAAAGAAGCGGAAAAGATCGAAGCCGCAGTGCTCGCAGCCCTGAGCCAGAAGAAAACGACGCAGGACATCGGGGGGATGCTGGGGACGAAGGAAGCGGGAGAGTGGGTAGCGAAAGAAATCAGCCGGGGATGAACCTCTCACTCATGCGGAAAAGTGCGGGGAAACGTATACACTCTGATTAAATGAAAAAAACGGGGTCGGCCCTGACCAGGGTTCTTAAGTTGCTTCTTGCAGTTGTCCTGGCGGCATCGGCGTGGATGTTCTTGCCCGCGGAAGCGCAGGAACCCCAGCCAGCGGATAAGAACGTCCCTTCCACACAATCCTCGGCTCAATCCTCGTCTCAGCCCGAACAGGCCAAGCCGCCCGCTACCAAGGAAGAGCCGCCGAAAGATGAAGTCAAGATCACCCCGCGCCAGGCTGAAGAACTTTTCCACTCGGTGGACGAGATTCTCGAGTTCGACAGCAAGCAGAGCGGCCTGCCCATCAAGAGAGAGATCAAGCGCAAGCTGACCAGCCGCGATGAAGTTGTCTCCTATCTCACCAAGCACCTGAACGACGAAGACACGCAGCGGCTGCGGCGCTCCGAACTCGTGCTCAAGAAATTTGGCCTGCTGCCTCGCGATTTCAATCTGGAGACATTCCTGGTTGCGCTGCTGCGTGAGGAAGTCGCGGGCTACTACGATCCCAAAACAAGAACGGTGAATCTGCTGGATTGGGTGCCGATGGAGGAACAAGAGCCCGTCATGGCTCATGAGTTGACGCACGCGCTTCAGGACCAGTCGGTGGGCCTGGAGAAATGGATGAAGAGAGGCGACAGAGATCTCGGGGAAATCAAGAGGAACCCGACGCCCGCCGACATTGAAAACGATGAGATGGATGACGCGCGCGAAGCCGTCGTCGAGGGCCAGGCTCAGGCCGTCATGCTGCAATACGCCCTGGCGCCCGCGGGCCGCACGCTCACCGATTCGCCGCAACTGGTCGAAGCCATGGAAGAAGAAACGCTGACCGGCACGTCCGCCACCAAGGTCTTCAACGAAGCACCGATCTTCATGAAGGAGTCGCTGACCTTCCCCTACAGCTACGGCATGGAATTCGTGGTGAAGTTGCTGCAGAAAGGCGGCAAGGAGCAGGCGTTCGCCGCGGTTCTGCGCAATCCTCCGCACACCACGCGCCAGATCATGCAGCCGGAAACCTACTTGTCGGGCGAGAAGATCGAACCCCTGTCCGTGCCCGATTTCAAGCGCGATTTCAAGGACTATCAGAAGTTCGATATCGGCGCGATGGGCGAGTTCGACGTCGCCGTGCTGATCGAGCAATACGCGGGGAAGCCCCTGTCGAAGCAGTTGTATCCGGAATGGCGCGGCGGCTATTACTATGCCGCCCGCCCCAAGACGGACGCGGCCGCGCCGCTCGCTCTGCTCTATGTGTCGCGCTGGTCAAGCCCGGAGACCGCGGCGGAATTCGCCGCGATCTACGCGCAGTCATTGCAACAGCGCTATAAGAAAGCCGAGGAGATCGGCGATCCCGCGCCGGATAAGCTCGCCGCGGGAAAAGCCGGTTCCAAGGAGGAGACCAAGCTAACACCGCTGAAGGGCCGCCACGCCTGGACTACCGAAGAGGGTGCCGTGGTCATCGAGGAGCAGGGTGACATGGTGTTCGTCAGCGAGAGCCTGGACGCGGCCACCACGGCGGCGCTGGAGAAGGAAGTGCTTGGCAAGTAATTCTCGATTGCCGATTTTCGATTTCCGATTCTCTCGAATGGCGGGTCAGCAATTTCAATCGCAAATCGGCAATTGAAAATCGGCAATCGTAAATCGCAAATCGGCAATCGCAAATCGAAAATGGGCTCAGTGCTTTCCTGATTTTCCTTTCGGCGTGCTGCTGTCCTCCGTCTCCCCCAGGAAATGCTGCACCTTGGCCATAACCGCAAACTCCTTGCCTCCACGCTCAATCGTGAGTTTCCGTTCCTGGCCGGGCGTTCCGCCGAGCATGGACCAGACCTGTCCCATGGTTGAGCCGCGGACGGGAATATCGTCAACCGCGCTGAGATGATCGCCGGGCTGGACGCCCTCCGCGCCTGATGGCACCGAAGGTTGGCCTTTGAAATCCGCGACTCCGAGAATCGTGAAACGGCCGTCGTCTTCCGGCCGCAGGACCAGGCCGATGACATCGAAATCGGGGAAGTTGAACAGGCGTCCGATGTCGAAGTAAACCGTCGAATGCGCGTAATCGAGCCCCACGCGATAGTTGAGCAGCACGTTCGAGCCCAGCAGCCCTGCGGTCGGAATTCCCGCGCGCTTCCCAAAGAAATCCATCGTGGCTTTGGGCGAAGCGACAACTGCCACGTCAGTCAAAAACAGCGGGCCATATTGCACCCGATCTACCCGCATCAGCTTCCACTTGGGCTCGTCGTCCATGCCCCACATGTTGGCCGAGCCCACGGCGCCGGTCATGTGGGGCCAGTCAGGGTGGGCGGCGGCGAGCTTGTCGAACAATTCCCCAGAAAGAAAACTGATGCAGGATCCCAGGTCGAGCGCGAGGTTGTACTTCTTGTTTTCGATCTGACTGGGAACCTGGATCAGGCCATTCTCTGAATCGATCTGTACCTTGGCGCCCAAACCAAGGAAGCGAATCGTGCCCGGGGCTGCGATGGTGAATTTGTGGCCGGGAAAGTCCACCAGCACATCGTAGTGGCGCAATACGGTCGAGGGAATGTTGATCTCGACATTGAGACCCGCATCCAACACCGACGCGGCACTCACCGGCTTCAGTGGAATGTGCACTTCCTTTAGACCTGTCAACGGGACGCTCATACCTCCGACCTGGATCTCTCGCGGCGGAGGCGCGGAGCACGCCTTGTCGTCGCAGGAAACCGTGAGCCCTAACAAAGTTGCCAGATGGCGGGACATATACAGATCGGGATTGCCGTTGTCCACCCAGGCTTGAACGGCCACGGTCGAGCCGCCCGGCGAAGGAACGCCAACTTCAATCACGATGCGGTTGTGGTCAATGGTCGCTGGGAGGGTAACCGTCGTCCCTGCAACTGGGGCGCGCTTGTCCTGCGGGGAAGCGAGACCGCCAAGCAAGAGAAATGCCCAGGCAATCGCGCAAAGCTTCATGCTTGAATTGTAGCGCTCATCGGAGATCGGGGTCCGCAGATGGCTAGGGCTGCGGATAGGCAGTCGCCGGTGACCGGATTCTCCTCCTGTATAATCACGGGTTTGGTTTGCGGCCTTTTTGGAGGGAAATTGCCACAGGCGGAAATCGGAATCATCGGCGGCAGCGGGCTGTATTCGATGCCGGGGCTGACCCGGGTGAAGGAAGTGCGGCTGAGGACGCCATTCGGTGCGCCCTCCGACGCCTACGTTTGCGGCACGCTGGAGGGGCGCAAAGTGGCGTTTCTGGCCCGCCACGCCCGCGGCCATCGCCTCCTGCCCAGCGAGCTGAATTTTCGCGCCAACATTCACGGGTTCAAGCAGCTGGGTGTGGACCGCATCGTCTCCATGTCTGCCGTCGGGTCGCTCAAGGAAGAGCACAAGCCGCTGGATTTCGTGATTCCCGATCAATTTTTCGATCGCACCCGCCATCGGGTGGATACGTTTTTCGGCGGGGGCGTGGTGGCGCACATCGGCTTTGCCGATCCAGTCTGCTCAGAACTCGGCGGCATCGTCGAGGCTGCGTGCAAGAGGGCCGGCGTCGTCGGCAAGCGCGGTGGCACCTACCTCTGCATGGAGGGCCCGCAGTTTTCCACCAAGGCTGAGTCGGAGGTCTATCGCGGCCTGGGCATGGACGTCATCGGCATGACCAACCTGCAGGAGGCGAAGCTGGCGCGTGAGGCCGAACTCTGCTACGTGACCGTCGCCATGGTGACCGACTACGACTGCTGG
Organism: Candidatus Sulfotelmatobacter sp.; assembly: GCA_052326105.1. Lineage (GTDB taxonomy): Bacteria > Acidobacteriota > Terriglobia > Terriglobales > Acidobacteriaceae > Sulfotelmatobacter. Next base: position 64,544 of record JBKQRC010000047.1, read on the forward strand.
CATCCACATCATGACTCGGTCACGGTGAATCAGATCGTCGCTGTTCTCGTCAAGAATGCCGAGAACGCGGCGAAAGTCATACGCGAGACCGTGGCCTCCATGCCGCGCGAGCGCTCGTGCAAATGCGGATCAGCGCTGGCGCACGCGATTCTGACGGATCCGAAGAAGATTCCAGCATCCGCGAAGAAACGGTTGAAGTTGATTTTAGGCAAATACCTTTAGAGCGGTGCGAGCGGCCAGTGCATCGAGTCCGATCACTGATCACTGATCACTGTTCACTGACATCGACCCGCCCAAGGAGCCACAGGACCCACGCATGAGCATTCTCGTAGTCGGATCAGTCGCATACGATGACATCACGTCGCCCTCGGGCAGCGTGAAAAACATTCTCGGCGGCGCCGCGACCTACTTTGCGCTGGCCGCCAGCTACTTCACCAAGGTTCGTGTGGTGGCCGTCGTCGGCGACGACTTCGGCCCCGAACAGGAGTCCGTCTTCCACAAGCACGGCATTGACACGCGCGGGATCGAGCGCGGCAAGGGCAAGACTTTTCGCTGGGGCGGGTCGTACGCCGAAAACCTCAACGAAGCCAAAACGAATTTCACCGACCTGAACGTATTCGAAACTTTCCAGCCGCAAATCCCGAAAGAGTATAGAGACACCGCGTTCCTGTTTCTGGCCAACATCCAGCCGACTTTGCAGGCGAACGTGCGGCGGGAAATGAAGGACGTCCGGCTGACCGGCTGCGACACCATGAATTACTGGATCAAGGGCACTCCCAAGGAACTGGCGGAAACGCTCAAGCTGGTCGATGTGCTCTTGATCAACGATACGGAAGCCAAGATGCTGGCTGGCGAGACCAATCTGCCGCGTGCCGCGTACAAGGTGCTGGCCATGGGCCCGCGGGCGCTGGTGATCAAGCACGGCGAATACGGCGCCACGATTTTCTTTCGCGAAGGCGCGTTCGGCATCGGCCAGTATCCTTTTCGCGCTCCGGCGCTGCCCATGGAAGAGGTGAAAGACCCGACCGGCGCGGGCGATTCCTTTGCCGGAGGATTCATGGGCTACCTCGCATCCCAGCAAGAGGTGAATCGCGACGTGTTGAAGCGCGCTCTCTTCTACGGCAGCGTGATGGGATCGTTCGCCGTCGAGCGTTTTGGCACCGAGCGCCTGCAATCGCTGACCCGCGCCGAAATCGACGCCCGTTTCCAGGTCTTTCGCGAGTTGACCCATCTCGAGTAGGGTGCAAGGTGTTGGGTTCTAGGTCTTCGGTCTTGGGTGTCGCGGCGGCCCACTTTTTCCGGATTTGAAAGCTGGGACCGAAAACCTAAGACCTAAGACCTGCGACCTAACACGAGAGTCCTTACCATGCCGAAGCCTCCAACAAGCCCGGCCACTTCCTCCTGGGACTCCGAAGTCAGGCTCCTGGCGTGGCTTGCGACCTGCGTCGCCGTTCTTTCTTTCCTTTTTTATTTCCGGCGCGGCGACGTGCTTCTCTACGGCGATGCCGTCGCCCATATGAACATCGCCCGCCGCGTCTTCGATTCAAAAACTCCCGGCCTCTTGCAGTTGGGCACGGTGTGGCTGCCGCTGCCTCATCTGCTGATGATCCCTTTTCTGATCTCGCATGAAATGTGGCAGCGTGGCGCGGGCGGCTCCATTCCATCCCTGGTGGCATATGTGTTTGGCGTAGTCGGGATGTTTCGGCTCGTCCGTGGATCTCTCGCGGGCGGCGGCGAGCCGGATGCCGCCGCCAGAGCAGCGGCATGGACGGCAGCGATTGTTTTCGCCGCCAATCCAAATCTGATTTACATGCAGACCACGGCCATGGGTGAGTCGCTCTACCTGGCGTTCTTCATCTGGGCGGTAGTTTATTTCGGCGAATCGCAACACGAGGGCGGGAAAGCGCTGACGAAATGCGGTTTATGCCTCGCGGCAGCCTGCTTGACGCGCTACGACGGATGGTTCCTCGCCGTGGCGATGGCGGCTGTGCTCGTCGTCTTGATCTTCCGCGCCCGTCGCGGCGATCGCGGCGACCTCAGCGATAGAGGGGCTAAGAAAAGTACCGGGATTCGGCCCCAGCCCAAGGCCGCGCTGAAGTTCATGCTGATCGCGGCCGCTGCTCCCGCACTCTGGCTCGCCTACAACGGAATCGTTTACCGCAATCCGCTCGAGTTTGAGAACGGTCCCTACTCCGCCAAAGCGATCGAACGGAGGACGCAGAGCGCCGGGAACCCGGGCCATCCCGGCAGCGGGAATCTGCTGGTGGCGGGGCTGTACTTCGTGAAGTCCGGGGAAGCAAACATGGCGGAGAATTCGTGGCTTCAACGCTTGTGGGTGGTGCTGGGATTTGCAGCGCTGGTCGCGGTCGCGGGCGGTGTCCGCTCACGCCGAAGTGAAACAAAGAATAGTGAAACAAAGAATAGGGCGCCGCGTGCCGGGCTCCCGATGCTCTGGTTGCTGGTTCCACTTCCTTTCTACGGGCTTTCGATCGCGTACGGAGGCGTTCCCATCTTCGTTCCCGCATGGTGGCCGTTCTCCCACTATAACGTTCGCTACGGATTGCAGTTGCTCCCAGCCTTCGCGGTAGCTCTTGCCGTCGTCGTGTATCTTACGATGCGCACGGATCGCTTGCAGCGCCGGCTGCGACTCGCCGCAATCTTGGGCGCGTTCGCTTTCCTCATCGTGAGCTGCGCTTCCATCTGGATCGCCGGACCGGTCTGCCTGAGGGAAGCCGAGATCAACATGCGCGGCCGGAATCACCTGGAAGCGCAACTGGCGGGCTGGCTCCGCAAATTGCCGCCGGATTCTACGCTGCTCATGTACCTCGGCGACCACGTCGGCGCAGTCCAGCAAGCCGGAATTCCCCTGAAGCAAGTCATCAACGAGGGCAATCACCGGGTATGGAAGCAACCGGTTGATCTCGATGGCTTGTGGGAGCGGGCCCTGGCGAATCCCGCGCAATACGCCGATTTCGTCGTTGCCTTCGAAGGCGATCCCGTATGGCAAGCCGTACACGAACAGCATCTGCCGGAACTCGTCGAGATCCACACCGCGGGACAGGCGCGGGCGATCCTGTATCGTGCGCGGTAATCACCCGGGTTAATCCGGCGTCGTCGGTCTGCGGTGATAGAATCCGGCCATCGTGCGCACTATCCCGTTCGTCAAGGCCAGCGCCTGCGGCAACGATTTCCTGTTGATTGACGGCACGCTGGCGCCGACCGATGTCGCGGCCTTTACTCGCCGCATTTGCGACCGGCATGAAGGTGTTGGCGCCGACGGCGTGGAGTGGATGCTCCCCCACTTCAGCGCCGACATTGAAATCCGCCTGATCAATTCCGATGGCTCCGCGGCGGAGATCTCCGGCAATGGCACGCGCTGCGTCGCCGCCTACATCTGCTCTCACCACGGCAAGGAGCGCCTCTCGATTTTGACCGGGGCCGGCATGAAAATTTGCCAGCTGATAGCGCGCCGGGACTCCGAGTACGAATTTGAAATGGAAATGGGCGGCGGGGCCGTTGTCGACCCGGAGTTCGCGATAAGAGTGGCGGGCGGGGAGGTGCGCGGCATTCCAGTGTCCATGGGGAATCCGCACTTCGTGATCTTAGTGCCGGAGTTTCCCGCCAACTGGCAGGCGCGCTCGGCGGAAATTCAGAGTAATGCGCGATTCCAGCAAGGCGTGAACGTGGAGTGGGCAGCGCCAGCCGGCAAGCACGACCTGAGAGTACGCTTTTACGAACGTGGTGCGGGCGAAACGCGATCTTCCGGCACTGGGTCGTGCGCCGCAGCTGTCGCCGCGATCGCAGCGGGCCGTGCCCAGTCGCCGGTCAAGGTGCAGGCGCCCGGCGGAACGCAAATGGTTCGCCAGGAAGGCAATAACATCTTCTTGCGTGGTCCGGCGCGTCTGTTGTGCCGGGGAGAATTCTTTCTGAGCTAAGCCGCTGTCCGCGGCTTTCGCCGGACGCAACATTCTGTGAAATTCATGTCTTCTTCCGACTCTCAACGTGACAAGCCGCGGGTCAAGCCCCCCGCTCTTCGCCGCGGCGATACGGTGGGCATCGTTGCTCCCGCCAGCAACATTAAGCGGACGGAATTGGAAGCTGGCTGCGCAGCATTGGAGCGCGCAGGCTACCGTCCGTTTTATTTCGATTCGATCCTCGATCAAGATCTCTTTTTCGCCGGAACGGTCGAGCGCCGCGTGCGCGAGTTGGAAGAAATGTTCAACCGCGTGGATATACGGGCGATCGTGTGCGCGCGCGGCGGTTATGGCGCCAACTATCTGCTGGAGAAACTTGATCTCGCTAGGATTCGGGCGCACCCGAAGATTTTCGTCGGCTACAGCGATATGACGTCATTGCTGACTTACTTTGCTGATGCCGGCGGGTTCGTGACGTTTCACGGCCCGATGGCGGCCAAAGACTGGACGCATGACGGCGGCGTTGATCTCTCATCGTGGCTGGCGGCGCTGTCGGGCGCCACCCCGTGGGACGTGGCTCTGGGCGCGGAAGTCAGCGGGCTATCTGACGGCGAAGCCGAGGGTGTTTTGTATGGAGGATGCCTTTCCATCCTGGTGGCGTCGCTGGGCACGGGCTACGAAATCAACACCGCTGGAACAATTTTGTTCCTCGAGGATCTTTCCGCCAAGCCTTATCAGATTGACCGCATGCTGATGCAGTTGAAGCTGGCAGGAAAACTTGAGGGCGTTCGTGGCATCATCTTTGGCGAGATGCTCGACTGCGTGCAGACCGCGGGCCAGGACTACACGTTGCCGGAAGTTGTCACGCGAATTGTCGGGGGCCTCGGAGTTCCGGTCGCCTATGGCGTGCGGTCGGGGCACGTGACTTCGGGAAACATCACTCTGCCTTTCGGCGTCCCGGCGAGATTGAAGGTGCGCGGCGGGCAAGTAGCCGTGAGGGTTTTGGAATCAGCGGTAAAGCCTTAGATGGCTCCGGAGAATCCGCCGCTTCGTATCAGGGTATGCCTTCTGGCATACCGCAGTGCCACAAAATCGACCGCGCCTTTAGGAGCGTGGTGAGCAAGTCAGCCACATGAGCCACAAGAAACACATCTACTTGATCGGCATTTGCGGCACGGCGATGGCGGCGCTGGCGGGAATGCTGAAGCAGCGCGGATTTCACGTGACCGGCTCCGATGCCGCCGCCTATCCGCCCATGTCTGATTTTCTGCGCGAGTTAGGTATTCCAGTTGCCCAGCCGTTTGACGCGAAGAATCTGGAGTCACGGCCCGACCTGGTGGTCATCGGCAACGCCATGTCCCGCGGTAACGTCGAACTGGAACAGGTGCTCGACCAGCGTATCCCGTTCTGTTCGCTGCCGCAGTTGCTGCACGACGAATTTCTCCGTGATAAAGAAGTTCTGGTCGTAGCCGGAACCCACGGCAAGACCACCACCACTTCCATGTTGTCGTGGATCTTTCACTCGGCCGGATTGCAGCCGTCATTTCTGATCGGCGGTATCGCCGAGAATTTTGGTTCCAGCTTCCATCTCGGCCAGGGTCGGCATTTCATTCTGGAAGGCGATGAGTACGACACGGCATTCTTCGATAAAGGCCCGAAGTTCCTGCACTACTTTCCCGACTCGGTGATTCTGACCTCGGTGGAGTTCGACCACGCCGATATTTACAAGGACCTCGATGCCGTAGAGACGGCATTCAAACGCCTGGTCAACCTGATTCCGCGCCGCGGCCGAATCGTCGCCTTCGATGGCGTTGCCGGCGAAGCCACCGAGAGTCCAAGCCTTGACCGCTGTCTGGCAAAAGCATTTTGTCCGGTGGAACGCTACGGCGCAGGGCCTCGCGCCCATTGGAGAGTCACGAACCTTCGTCTGGAACCGGGTCGCACTTCCTGGACCGTGCTGCACGATGGGCAGCCGTGGGCGGACTTCGAGTTCCCACTGGCGGGCGAGTACAACGTCTGGAACGCGACCGCGGCCGCCGCGCTGGCCGCGTCGTGCGGCGTTTCGAAAGAGAATATTGCCGCCGCTCTCCGGACTTTCAAGAGCGTGAAGCGCCGCCTGGAGGTCAAAGCCCAGGTCAACGGCGTAACCATCATTGACGATTTCGCGCATCATCCCACCGCGATTGCTAGTACCCTGAAAGCGCTGCGCTCGCGTTACGCCGGGGCCCGTTTGTGGGTGATTCTGGAACCGCGCTCCAACACGCTGCGCCGCCGTGTTCTGCAAAGCGATCTGGCCGGCAGCCTGGCATTGGCCGACGAGATTGTAGTCGCTGGCGTGTTTCGCTCCGAAGCCATCCCGGAGAATGAACGCATGCAGCTGCCGGATTTAGCCGCGGAGATCAGTAGACAGGGAAAGCAAGCGCGGCTCTTGCCCGATGCCGAAGCCATCGTGCAGGCCGTCGCCCCCGAGCTGCGAAGTGGCGACGTCGTCGCCATCCTTTCCAATGGCGGCTTCGGCGGCATTTATGAAAAACTACCGGCACGCTTACGCGAACTGACAGGCGGCCACTGACACGCATGACTAATAGAACTGGTTTCACAAATAGGTTTTGGGTAGGGCGCGGCTTCAGCCGCGCCGTCGTGGCCCGCGAGTCATCGGGCTTTAGCCCCTGAGAGCTCGCCGCTCGGCGCAGGCGAAAGCATTTGTGAACTAGTTCAACGCAGTAACCGATAGGCCGTCACTGAATAACGACAAATGAAATTCTTCCCCACAGTTTTTCGGCGGATAGTTCGTGCAGTCCTGTGCGCAGCACTTCTCGCCTCGTCGTATGCGGCTATCGGCCAAACTTCGGCCCCAATCGCCTATTCGATCTCGCTGGCTTCGCCCGAGCAGCATCTCGTCGAAGTACAGATCATTCTGCCCGCGGGTGCGGCCCAGCGCGAGCTGCAGCTTCCGGTGTGGAACGCACTGTATCAGGTGCGCGACTTTGCCCAATATGTGAACTGGATCCGCGCCAGAGATCAGTCCGGCAAGCAACTCTCTCTGCGTGAGTTAGGAACGAGCCGCTGGCAGATTCAGGGCGCCGAAAACGGAGCTGTGGTCGAATACCAGATTTACGCTGACTCGCCCGGACCGTTCGGCGCGCAATTAAGTCCGCATCATGCTTTCTTCAATCTCGCCCAGATTCTGATGTATCCGCTGGACGCGCGCAGCGCCGCGATGCGCGTGCACTTTAGCCATCTTCCCGAAGGCTGGCGGATCGCGACTCCGCTAGCGCCGTTGCCCGGCGGCGATTTCGGCGCGGACAACTACGATCGCCTGGTCGATTCCCCGGTCGAGGTGGGAAGTTTTCAGGAATCTGATTTCGATGAGGCGGGCGGCCACTTCCGCGTCATCATTGACGCCGAGCCTTCCGACTACGACGCGGATAAGATCATCGCCGCGCTGCATAAAATCGTTGCCGCGGCCACCAGTTGGATGAATGACCGTCCCTTCGATACCTACACTTTTTTCTATCACTTTCCCCGCGGACCGGGCGGCGGCGGTATGGAGCACGCCTACTCCACAGCGATTGATATCAATGCGGAAGTGATGAAACAGAGCCCGAGCGCTCTCACCGGCGTGACCGCTCACGAGTTCTTTCACCTGTGGAACGTCAAGCGCATCCGTCCGCAGACGCTGGAACCCGTGGACTACGCCCGGGAAAACTACACGCGGGCGCTCTGGTTCAGCGAAGGCGTGACCAGCACCGCCGAAGGCACGATTGAGCTGCGCGCCGGCCTGCTGGATGAAAGACAATACCTCTCCCGCATCGGCGCGGAGATCGGTGAAATGGAGCGCCGCCCGGCTCATCTCACGCAATCGGCCGAGGAGTCGAGCCTGGATGCGTGGCTCGAGGGCAACGCCTACTATCGCCGTCCTGAGCGCAGCATTTCCTACTACAACAAAGGCGAACTGCTCGGCATCATGCTCGACCTGGCCGTGCGCGAAGCCAGCCACGGCCGCGCTTCGCTGCGCGAAGTGCTGCAGTGGATGAACGTCAATTACGCCCGGAAGGGCCGCTTCTTCGACGATTCGGCTGGAGTTCGTGAGGCGGCCGAGGCTGTCAGTCACGCCGATTTGGGCTGGTTTTTTTCGAAGTATGTCGCCGGGACCGGCGAAATTCCGTGGAATGACTTTCTCCGTTCGGTCGGTTTGCGCGTGGACGAGATTACGAACAACGTGGCTGACGCCGGATTCGCGGCGTCGCGCAACTTTGACGGTCCCATGTCGGTCGGCGCCGTCACTCCCGGCAGCGAGGCCGAGCGCGCCGGTCTGCAAGTCGGCGACACCATTCTCGAACTGCAAGGCAAGCCCGCTGCCGGCCAGGAGTCTCGCCAGGAATTGCTGCGGCTCACTCCCGGAGACACGCTGACCGTGAAAGTGCGCGGCCGGCGCGGCGCCGAACGCGAGTTGAAATGGAAGGTCGGCGGCCGTCAGGAGATTTCGTATGAAATTAAAGACCTCGACCAGGTCACCGCTGGCCAGCGCTCGCGCCGCGCCGCCTGGCTGAAGGGCGAGGCGCAGAGCGCCACAGATCAAACTGCGGGGGCCGCGGCCCCATGATCCGGACGATCCTCATGCTGACCTTATGGGGCCTGGCCGCTCCGATAGCCGGCCTGATCGGGTTTCCCGCGGCCTTCATCATGGGCAACGTCCGGGTGCTGTATCGCCTCTTCATGTGGGGCGCGCGCGCCGGCGTGTGGATCACGGGCGTGCGGATCGAAGCCGTGGGCCTCGACCAGTTTGACCATTCGCGCAGCTACATTTTCATGTCGAATCACGTCTCGAATCTCGACCCGCCCATTCAGATTCCGCTCATCCCCAGACGCACTTCGGTCATGGTCAAGAAAGAATTATTCAAAGTGCCTATCCTCGGGCAGGCTATGCGCATGGGAGCGCTGGTTCCGGTGGACCGCGGCAACCGCGAGGCCGGCATCGAAGCCGTGGTCGCCGCCAAGGCCGTCGTGCGGCAGGGGATAAACATGACCATTTACGTGGAAGGCCATCGCTCGTTCGACGGCAAGCTGCTGCCTTTCAAGAAAGGCCCGTTCTATCTCGCCGTGGCGTGCGGCGTCCCCGTCGTCCCCATGACGATTGTCGGCACGCACTATGCCATGCCGAAAGCGCGCTTCGCCATCGAGCCGGGGCCGGTGAAAGTGATTTTTCATGCGCCAATCGAGCCGAAGGATTTCGGCAGCCGCGAAGAACTGATGGAGAGAGTGCGCGCCGTGATCGAAAGCGGTCTGCCGGAAGAGCACCGCCAGGGAAGCCCCGTGCCTGCGAACGGCAGCCAGGTGGGCAAGTGAAGGCCGAGCCGCTGGCAGCAACGGATTTCAGATTGAAGATTTGAGATTGCAGATTTCGACCCTGCTCCTGATCTCAAGCTCGACCGGAAACTTTCAAATTTTGCATTCTGAATTCTGCATTCCGTGTCCCCGTTATTCTTCCCGCTTCTTCCCCCGCACCGCCCGCGCGATTTCCGGCAGCCGCGGCAAGATGGCTGAATATTTCAGCCAGGCTCTGTGATCGACGGCCGGCGACCCGCTGACCAGCGCGCCGGGAGCAATGTCATTGGCCACTCCGCTCTGTGGCGTCACAATCGCGTTCTCGCCTATCTTGCAGTGCCCCACCACTCCCACCTGCCCAGTGAGAATCACGCGACTGCCGATCTCGGTCGATCCCGCCAGTCCTACCTGCGCGCACAGCAGCGCATCCTCGCCAACCTGCGAGCCGTGGCCGACCTGCACAAGGTTGTCCACCTTCACCCCGCGCCCAATGCGGGTTTCGCCCACGCTCGCCCGGTCAATGCAGGAGTTGGCCTGCACTTCCACGTCATCCCCGATCACCACCGGCGCGGGCTGCGGAATCTTATGCCAGCTTCCCTCGGCAGTCTTGGCGAAGCCGAATCCGTCGCCGCCGATTACGACTCCGTTCTGCAGCAGCACGTTGCTGCCGACGCGGCAGTTCTCGCGCACCACCGCGTGCGCATGGGCGAAAAAGTTGTTGCCGATCTTCACTCCGCGATAGATGACGACGTGCGCCAGCAGCACCGCATTCGTTCCGATCTCGACGTTTTCGCCGATCACCACATAAGGCCCGATGTGCGCATTCGCCCCAATTCGCACGCTGGCATCGACGACGGCGGTAGCGTGTACTCCCGGCGCATACCGGATCGGTTGATGAAAAAGTTCGAGCGCCCGCGCAAACGTCAGATAAGGATCTTTCGCCCGCAGCACGGCCGCAGGAATGGCAGGGAAGTCCTCCCCGACGATTACAGCGGAAGCTTTGGTAATCCGCGCCGCCGCTGCGTACTTCGGATTGGAGACGAAGCTCAACTCCCCCGGCCCAGCCTGCTCAATCCCGTTGAGGCCGGTGATTTCCGTGTCAGGAGATCCGTTTTCGAGGCGCACGTTGAGGGCGGAAGCAATGGCAGAAAGTTTCATGGTCGTGGATGAAGACGCGAGTAAATGCTACACCAGGAGGCGGGAACGACCCGACCGAATCGAAAGAAGTCCTCCGAGGGGAGCGCCCTCGGAGGTAAAGAGCCCTTCCTTACTGCACGACAATCGGCAGGGTCATGGTGTGGGTAATGGGTCCGACAGTAGCGGTGAGCGTAGCGTAGAAGACTCCAGTCGGAGTACCCGTCGCCACGTTGAAGTTGACCGGACTCGATGTACCGCCCCCCGGCGGAGGATTTGTTACTACTACCGGATACTGCCCCGTACTGGTTAGGTCGTCGGGATTAAAAGCTATCTGTAACTGGGTGGGGCTCTGCAGCGAACTGTTATGGAGGATTCCGTTGTATGTGACTGTGGAGGAATCCATGAAACTCGACCCATTGATATAGAGGCTCTGAACCTGCGACCCGGCCGCGACTTTCGCTGGGTTCAGCGAGGAAATAACAGGGACAGGATTCTGTTGCCCCCCACCGCCGCCTCCGCTTCCGCCGCCACAACTCGGGAAAACCACCATCAGGCCCAGCAGCAGAAACGCAAGCCGGATGCCTCTACGACGGCGTGAGAAGGGGAAGCCGATGATACACGCCCCTAGCACGAGCAGAGCCTGCGCCCTTCCCCATCGGATTTGGCTAGCATCGTTTGCTGCGCGTTGGCGGGACTGCCGGAGTGACTGTCCGAGCGCCGTCGTGGTGACCGTGAGCGTGGTGGTGACAGTTCCGTTGCCGGGAAGCGTGACTTGCGCAGGGTTAAACGTGCACGTCGTTTCGGCCGGCAAATTGGAACAACCAAAATTGCTAACCGTTCCGCTAAGGCCACTTTGACTTTGAAAGGTGATAATCGTGATCTGGGACTGCCCGGCGGTTAGCTGAACCCCGCTGCCGTAAACCGTGAAGTCGGGCATCGCGATCAAAGCCATTGAATACGAGGCAGGGTAGTTGGCATCGCCGCTGTAATTCACTTGGTAGTAGCCACCGGAAGTCACCGTGAAGGTGCCTGTTGCCTGGCAAGCGAAGTTTCCACTGGCGTCCTTTGCGTTCGTGCAGGCGACCGTTCCGGCCGAGGTTCCGCTGAACGTCACCGTTCCAGTCGGATATACGGACGTGTTGGTCGTGTCGACTAGAACAGTAACGCTCGCCGTGCCTCCATAACTGATGGTTTGCGAAGGAGGAGTTATGACCAGGTTCGGCGTCGGGTACATCACCGTTATGTTTTGAGCGAACGAGGTAACCGGAGTGTAGTTCGTGTCCCCACTGTAGGTCGCGGTGATCGCGTAATTTCCCGATGTAGTAAAGGTGTAGTTCAAAGAGGCGTTCAACATTGGGGGGGCGGTTCCGCTCGTGCTATAGGTGACGGTGCCATTGAGAGCTGTACCATTGGCATAAAACGTGATCGTCCCCGAAGGCGCCGCACCGAGAGTGGTGTAAGGGGCGACCATTACCGAGATCGTTGCAGACTGTCCGACGACTGCGCCAAAGACGTAGGGGGGCGGCATTTGCGTATCCGCTGGCGTGATCGTGATCGGCGCTGTCGCCGTACTCGCATTAAAGCTGCTGTCACCCGAATACGCGGCCGTCACCGAGTCAGTCCCGCCGGGAAGCTGAACCGTGCGGTTTTCAGCGTATCCGAAGTCGTTCAGGGTGTAGGTCCCAGGGTTGAGCGGGCTGCCGTTGTTGTTGAGGATCACAGTCCCAGACGGGCATGCGGTCGTGTTGGCGGCGCCGAAGGGCGAGCACACCTGCCCGGCCGCATTCTCGACATTGACGCGCAGCAGGTATTGAGAGCCGTATTCCGCGGTGCTCGTGTGGCTGTTAACAACGTTCCAGCTTCCGTCGAATGTCACCAGGAAGATGTCTGGCTGACTGTTTTCAGGGTTGACGGTTACTGCCATTGGTGTCGAATAGCTGCCTCCGTATGTTCCATCGCCTAAGTAGTGGGCCATTACGTAATAGTTGGTGCCGCCGGGCAGCCTGGTGGTCGTGGCCCCGGACGCAGTTGCGCCGCTGGTCAAAGCGAAGCCGTCAATGCCCTGACCGATGGTGGTGCCGGTCTGATTGCTGACCAGCAGGGAAGCCGTGCCGGTGGACGCAGTTGGGCTGACGTCAATGCTCACCGCAACGGGAGTTCCGTGCGTTACATTCACGGCTTTTCCGCCGCTGCCTAGCGTCAGCGTCGTGGTCGTCGCGGTGAATGTGGCTTTGCTCCAGTTGTTCACCAGGTTGGCGGCGTCCACCGATCCCAGGCCCGTCGCCAGATCGTATCCCGTGCCGGTGCTGTAGCCCGAAAGCACGCCGTAACTATGCCCAGCCGTGTTTGTGGTGCAGTTCGGACTCCCCGTGACGCACGGCATCGCGATCGTTGAGCCGGTAGGAACGTCATGAAAGGCATTCGTTTGTTTCGTCGCCACTTGGTACAACGCGAAGCCAGGAACGCCCTGAGGCACACCCATCTTCTGGTTCACCAGCGCCATAATTCCGGCAAAAGCCGGAGAGGCGACTGAAGTGCCCCCGTATCCGGCGAAGGCATTGAGGCTGCAAGTTCCGGTCCGATCCGACTGGCAGACTACGTAGAAGCTGCCGGTCAAAACGCCGTTGCTGGCAAACAGGGAAACGTCGGGAAGGTCGCGGCTGCTGTCGTTGGGCACGCCCGTCCCCTTCTGCCAGGAAGGTTTGGGGTATTTTTGTGTACATGAGCCGATCGCCTGAGTGTTGACCGCACAATTACTCGGGCCGCCGCTGCCTCCCGTAGAGTTCAGGAAAAACGAGTTCAGCTCCGGGTTGTTGCAGACTTGCTCCGCGGTGCTGCCGAGCCCCGAGGTCAGCGCCCATGGATTGGCGCATGAATTATTCCAGGCGACCTCGGGAATGTAGCCCTTGGCAGATTCCTCGTTTGTACCATTGCTCGAAGTCCAGTACTGGGTCTGAGTGTTGTACTGGTTGAAATCGGTGCCACCAACGGCGGCATTGAATGGCGTCGAGGCAATTCCGTTGACGTTCAGGCCGTACTTCGCCGGCGTTCCCGGGTTGTCGCAGGCCGCGGAGCCGTTGTCGCCCGTGGACACAAAGACGCTGATGCCCTGCGCCGCAGCCTGTTCCCAGAGCGTGTAATAGAACTGATTGCCCGCCGTGCCCAGACCCAGTTCACATTCGCCGTAACTTTCGCTCATCACGGGGGCCAGATTATTGTCCACGATGTAGACCGCGGAAAGATCCACCCCATCGGTCGTCTCCGTCGATGCGGAATCTACAAAATCGATCGTCGCCTGCGGTGCGACTGCTCCCGACCACTGCACATCAATGTCAGCCTCGCCTTCATCCCCGTTGATTTCTGAATAAACTCCGTTGTAAATAATGTTGAGTTTGTTCGCCGGTACGGTCAGGCCGAAAAGCTGCCAGAAGTTCATTGCATCCTGTGCGTAAATGTCCGTGCGGCCGACGATTGCAATCGTCTGTCCGGTGCCGTCAATGGCTGGAGATGCGTTCCACAACGGCAGCACATCGTAAATGGTCGCGAAGTCGTACGGAGAAACCGCGTAGCAGGTCTGACCGCTGCCGCACGCAACCGTGTAATTCGGCCCCGGAACAGTGAGCGACTTCGTTTTTTCGGAGTATGTGCCGACAAAACGATTCATCGCTTTGCGGGAAAAGTTGTGCAGGGAATCGATTCCTGCCACCGCCGGCGTCAGCGCCGTCGGAATCTGCGGATCGCTCGAGTTGGCCCAGTGCTGTTCGCCGTTCACCAGGTACTTGTGAATGGCCGTGTGAAACGTTTCCTGCACCTGGCTGGCCGATCCGGAAAATTCCAGCACGGTGCGGCCTTTCGTCGAACCAACCTGAAATCCGTGCGACTGCAGCCAAGTCGTAATGGTCTGCATGTCGGTGTCAGTCGGTCCAAACTCTTGGCCGACTTGCTCAGGAGTGAGCCACTTGTGATAGTTGGGCGAAGCCTTGTCCTGCTGATCGTCGAGCAGTGTGCGCAATACGAATTCCTGCTCCGGACTGCGCTTCAGCACCAGCAGCATCCGCTCCATGGGCAAGCTCGCCGGGGCCGCGCCTAAATCGTATTGCGGCTTCGCCAGCGGATAAGTATTGCCGGTCAGCGTGGTCAGCTGCGATTCATCTACCGGCTGCGTGATGAGAGGCTGCGGAACGGTGGCCGTGTTCCCGGTCGCTTCCTGCCCCAGAGCTGATGGGCAGAGCAGTGTTACCCAGGAAATGCACACGACAAGAAATAAGCCAGAGAAAAAAGCAAAAGAACATGATTTCGGGAACGCTCGCATGGTGAACACCCCTTGGAGCAGGATGTACAACTTCCACGGAGAACGAAGCGGTCATGAGGAAGGGAAGTGGCCCGTGTGTCTTATTGGCGGGCGACGGCTCATCCGCCCCAAGCCTGGCGTGGCATCCGTACGGTACATCAACTCTGAGGCCTTTTCAACGGCTTTGACGAAGGGTTCACAATGGAGCGTCTGTTCAGACGGTCGGCGGTTTTCTCTCTGCGAGCTCTGGGATAAAAGCTCTCAACGCAGGGATCGCGAAGGATTCGCCGAGTCCGCAGAGAACGGCTGGGCGACTAAGCTGCGGGAGGGCCAGGACTACTCTTCAAACATCGGAACCTGTCGCTGATCTGCAGCCGCAAGACGCCGCTGCCGGCGCGTGGCTCCAATCACCGCCAGCACCGTGAGCGACTCCAGTGCCGTACGCGGCACAAAAATCCGCTGCGTGTTCGACCGTTGATCGGGCGGGCTGACCAGAAATCCCTCGGGCAGGGTTTGCGACAGGTCGGCGGGCATGAGCGCTTCGAGCACTTCGCTGTCCTTGAACCGCAGCCGCACCCACAGGCCCTCGGAACGGGGCCGGGAAGTGAACGTTTTGCGGGTCAGAGACTCGGAGTCTCCGAACTCGCGCACAAAATACACGCCCTTGACTTCGCGCAAGTCAATGGAAATGACCGTGCCCGACGTATTCAGCAACTCAAGTTTGCCTTCGCGGACAAACTCTGCCGGCGCCACGTAACCGGACACCGAGTCCCGGTCCATCTTGCGCACGATGACTTTCTTGTGTGTAGAAGGCATAAACCCTGGCGTCGGACTTCAGACCTCAGACCTCGGACCTCGGGACTTCAGACCTCGGACTTCAGACCTCAGACTTCAGGGGAGCGCCAAGTCTGAGGTCCGAGGTCCGACGCCCGAGGTCTGA
>JBKQRC010000048.1:0-14014 GCA_052326105.1 Candidatus Sulfotelmatobacter sp.
GCTCCAGACCATTATCCTCTGCGCTGGCGTTGTGCAGGATCCCGCCCGCCAGCAACGCGATCAGCAGTGCTGCCCATGAACTGTGCGTGCATTCCCTCAAAAAAGTCATCCCTTTCCTTTATCACAATTTGGACGGTCTTCTCGGCGGATGTGTCGCCGGTATCCCAGATAGTCTTGATAGAGCACGACGGTCGGATGCCCTCCCGGCTGCACTCTAGTGCGTGGCGAGTTGAAGATTCCCGGATACTGGTAACAAAGTATCTTCTCAAAATTCGGGAAACGTTGGAGATCCTGGATCAATCCGCCGATCGGACGCGGAATCAGGGCGCCTTCTTTAAACAGAAATGCTTCCATATCCATCCACAGGTGCGCTCCGGCTTTGTCGCACATCGACTGCCAGATCTCCGCCGACTGTTCACCGGTGATATCTCCCTCGGGCATACGATGAAAGGCGAAGGGACAGACGATGTCGAGATGCTTAAGCACGAGCGGCCAAACGTCCTGCGACTTCAGCATGCCGTGCGCGTTGGGGGCCAGCATGATCGGTTTCTCCGGAGCCAGTCGGCGACAGAAAGCCTGAAACTCGGCGAAAAAAGCGATGACCTCCTTTCGGTAGCGGTCTTTTGCTTGTTCCCCTTCGTCGGGGATGAGGCTGCCGTAGGTTTCCTCGGATACATACCACCCATAGAAAGAAGGATGATGGCCGTACCGGTGCCATAGCTCGGCAGCGACTTTCTTATGCCAATCGAGCGAGGCGGCACTGAAATCGAACCACGCATACATGCCCACGCCGAGAAAGACATTCATGTTCAGCCGGTCCGCTTCCGACAAGATGGCTTCCAGCGGATCGCGGGCGGTGACTTGCGCGCGGCCAGGAAACAACTCGGACGGATAATAGGCCAGCCCTTTGTAGCCCGTGGTGGAGATATTGTTCCGACCGTAGTATTCCTGGTTGCGGAAGGTTTCCTGGATGACCACGGTGTCCATCCCGAGGCTGTGCATGCCGCGAATCTGGTCGCGCCAATCGTCTTCGGTCAGTTTGCGAATGGTCGAGTTCCAGTAGCGTCCTTCTTCGTTGCTCCAGTGGGCAATGCCAACCCAGGCGCCATCCACGGTGCGAGTCGAGCCGATCGAAGACGCAATCACTTCCAGTTCGCGTTCTGCCCGCACCCGCACACTCGCGCTGTTCGCCACCAGGATGATCCTATGTTGGCCCGCCCATTGCTCGGTGGAATGGCGGCAGTAGATGCCCGCGTTGCCGTGCGCGGGAACCCTCACGTTCTCGGCATGGAGCAGCTTATCTGGCGACTCGCGGTCGAGGTACAGCGAAATCGCATATTGCCGCTCCGAGTCAGCGTTATTCTCGAGCGCGCCGCGGATATCCAAAATGATTTTGTTAGTGACGGGTGATGGAGGAATCAATTCCAGCCGAACGCTCTGTTGTTGTGCCGCAGCTCCAGCTGAGGCAATGCCAAGCAGCAGGGAAGTAAGCCACTGACACATTCTCTTCATTGCCGTTTTGCTCCATCGGATATGCGCTCGCGAGGACAGGGGCCAGGCGCGTCCCCGGAAAACTACCGCTGTCCTTCAAACACCAAGGTGGCTGCACCCTGCACTCCGGCAAAGTGTCCGGCTCGAGCTGCCTGCACGCAGAGTTGCCATTGTGCTCCGAAATGCAACAGATCTGCTACCCGTTTCGCAACGCTGGGAATAAATTGCGCCTGGCCTTCCACGAGTCCCCCGGAGACCAATACCGCTTCCGGATCAAACAGATTGAAGATGTTGGCAATTCCCTCAGCGAGGTAACCGGCCAGGACCTTGTACGCCTCTACGGCCGCAGGAGAGCCAGCGATCGCGAGTTGGTTGATCTGCAGGGCTGCCGCGGCATCGTCGCTGCCATCGGGAATTGATCCTCCTCGCTCGCGATATTCGCGCAACAAAGCAGCAGTGGAAACATAAGCTTCCAGGCAGCCGCGGCGTCCGCAGTTGCAGGGGCGTCCGCCCTCGCGGATGACGTGGTGGCCGAGAGTTCCGGCGAACCCATGCTGGCCAAGCAGCAGTTTTCTGCCGCAGACGACGCCTCCTCCAATGCCGGTGCCGACGGTAATGGCGACGAAGTCCGATAGATTTCGTCCGAGGCCAAAGTGCATTTCCGCGAGCACCGCTGCGTGCGCATCATTTACGACCCAAGTCGGAAGCCGGAAGCGCTCTTCGAGAAAACCTCGCAGATGAAAGCCTGCCCAGCCCGGAAGATTATCCGTTGCGGCAAAGACAGAGCCATCCTGAGCATTGATCGCCCCGGCGCTGGCAATACCCAGCCCCGCCGGCTGAAGGCCTTTGTCGCGGGCCGCAGACAGTGTCTGTTGCACGGCCCGGCACAAGTTCTCCGCGATCACATTTCGTCCGCCGGCCGCTTCTGTGGGAACCTGCGTCGTCAGACTCACCTCTCCGCCGGGACCGACGAGTCCGGCTTTGATAGACGTTCCTCCGATGTCCACGCCGATTGCCGGCGCAGTGGTTTGCTGAATTGCGCGAACGAAGCTGGCGGTAATCGCGCCCGGGCGGGTGATCGCCGAGCCGACAATCACACACCATGCCCCGATCAGGAGGGCACGCCTGGCTTCTTCGGGGGAGGAGATGTGGCCTTCGGCGATCACGGGCACCGGAATCTGCCGGACCATTTCGGCGAGCAACTGCCAGTTGAAACCATGATGATCGCGGGTCCGTTCCGTATATCCGTTCAAGGTCGTTCCGACCATGTCCGCGCCTGCGGCCGCGGCCGCCAGCGCCTCGTCCAAAGTGGCGACGTCGGCCATTACGGGCAAGCTGAGTTCGCGATGAATCCGTTCCATCACGACTGGCCATGGATCACCATCGTCCCAAACGCGTTCGGTGCAGTCCAAGGCGATGATGGACGTGCCCGCCGCAGCCAGTGCCGCCGCAGATGCGAAGTCGGGCGTGATATGAATTGCTTCGCCACAGTAGCGCTTCTGAATTCCGATGATGGGAAGGTTCGAATCCTGCCGGATGGCCGCGATGTGCTCGGGACTGTTGACGCGGAGGCCCGCCGCTGCCGCTCCCGTCACCGAACGCGCGATGCGGCGGATGGTCTCGGTGTCTTCCAAAGGATCCCCGGGCGCGGCCTGGCACGACACCACCAGCTTGCCTCTCAGTTTCTCCAGGATCTCTGCCATGGTCTTTCCCCTCCGCCTCTGACGAAACGTGTGCCCGGCGTCCCCGGTTGTGTCATTGTATGATTGTATAGACTATAATAGTTGTGCGCAACAATCCTCGGGCCAGTCCGGAATCCGAGGTTGTTTTTCAGGGAAAGCGCAGGATTTCCACTAGTCGCGTTCGCCATGCCTGCGGGACCGGGGCGAAAGGGAAGAGAGAATGGGAAACACGTTGCTTGTCGGGTCGCTGCTGGCGATTCTGTCCGGCCTCATGAATGGAAGTTTCACGCTGCCCATGCGCTTCCTGGGGCGTTGGGAGTGGGAGAATGTCTGGAGTCTTTTCATCGCCGGCTCCTGCCTGCTCATGCCGGCCGCCATCATCAGCGCCATCGCACCGCGGAGCTGGGTCGTGATTGGGCACGCGCCGGCGCATGCGGTTTGGATCGCAATTGCCGCCGGTTTCGCCTGGGGGTTCGGGGCGATCATGTTCGGGCAAAGCGTGAGCGCCATCGGCATCTCGCTGGCCAACACGCTCGTGCTGGCCATTAGCTCCGCCCTGGGCTCGCTTCTCCCGATGCTGTTGCTGGCGCCGCAAAAGTTGTTTTCGTCGACCGGGAAAATGATCATCGCAGGTGTGGCGATCGAGATGGTAGGAATTGCACTCTGCGGCACGGCGGGGCGGCAGCGCGAGCAGACCATCGGCGTCGGAGCCGAGCGTGGCGATCTGGTGGGGCGGGCGCGTCCGTTGGGCATGGCGCTGCTGCTTGCGACCGGGGCAGGCGTGCTCTCGGCCGTTTTCAACATCGGGTTTGCCCTGGCGCAACCCGTCGCCGAATATGGGCGAGGCCGGGGGCTCAGTGAATTTTCCAGCACCAACCTGATCTGGTGGCTCATGCTGGCAGCAGGGTCGGTTGCCAATCTTGGATTCTGCGGGTATTTACTGGCCAAGAATCGGAGTATGGCGAAATTCCGGCAGCCGGGCGTCGCGCGTCTTTTTTCATTGTCAGTACTGATGGCGCTCTTATGGGGCGGGAGCATCTTCGTCTACGGGGCGGCGGCACCGCGGTTGGGCCCGCTGGGCACTTCGATCGGCTGGCCGCTCAGCCTGGCGACGGGACTTCTCCTCGCCAACGCGATTGGAGTGGGTTTGGGTGAATGGCGCCGAGTTCCGGCCCGTGCGAAGGGCTTGATGTATTCCGGGGTCGCAGTCTTGCTGGTCGCAATCGTTGTCCTCAGCCGGGCGAACTACTGAGCCGATCTATACGAAGGAGACACTTGCATGCAGGAGAAAAGACAGGCCGACAGGCATAGAAAGCAGTCCGCAATGTCTTCGGGGAAGCCGAACTCTAACGCGCGCAAGTGGGAGTTCGCGCCGCTGGATAAGACGAGTTTCACTCCCATGTACTTCCAGATCCAGACGCAATTGTTGAAGCTGATTCAGGAGGGACAATTGCGCGCGGGCGATCCGCTGCCCAGCGAAGAAGAACTAAGCCGCGCGTGCGGTGTCAGCCGGATGACGGCGCGCCATGCTTTGCAGTCTCTCAAGAGCCAGGGTTTTGCTTCCCGTCACAAAGGCCAGGGCACATTTGTCAGCCAGCCCAAGGTTGAAAAGGACATCACACACCTTTGTGGATTCACCGCTGAAATGCGGGCGCTCGGTCTCGAGCCCGCTTCCCGGATTCTTAATGCCGAGACGATTCCGGCCTCGGCTGAAGCGGCATCCCGCTTAGGGGTTGAGCCGGGCTCACCGGTGTTCAGACTGCGCCGGTTGCGATTGGCAGACGGTCTGCCTGTGGCAGTCGAGGAAGTGTGGCTTTCGCAAGAGCAATTCCCCGGAATCAACAAGCTCGATTTTGCGTCGTTGTCGCTCTATCGGACACTACGAGAGCGATATGGCATCCGTGTGAGCCGTGCGGACGAGATTCTTGAAGCGCGTTCGGCCAGCCAGCACGAGGCCGAACTTCTGGAAGTCCCCCGCCGTTCGAGCGTGCTGGTCATCTCCCGCACCTTGTGGAACATCGACGGAAAACCGGTGGAAACCGCCCGTTCCGTCTATCGTGGAGACCGCTACCGGGCGGTACTGGCGATACCCGCCACCGCGGTCGAATAAGGGTCGTCAGAACCGCGCGCAGCCATCTGCCCCATCGCTGATCTGCTCCCGCATTCGTTAAGGAAGCACCCGCTACGTCTACTTGACAATATGTATAGACAGATATACATTTGTCCGTTCAAGCGTGCATGCGCCCGCATGCGCACGCACCGCGCCACAAGAGAGGCTTCCATGAAGATCGCAAGCAAGCTGACTATCTGGGCAGTATGGTTGGTCCTCCCCGTTCTGTTCGCCGGGTTGCTGCAGGCTCAGGTGGACAAGGCAATCGTCAACGGCACCGTCACCGATCAATCCGGTGCAGTGATTGTAGGCGTGAGCGTGACCGTTACCAGCGTCGATACTGGCGCGCGCCACACGGGACAATCCAATGCCGCCGGCATTTACCAGGTGTCTGGACTGCCCATAGGAACATACTCGCTGGAATATGAAAAGAAGGGTTTCAAGAAACTGACACGTTCCGGATTGACCCTGGGGACGGCGCAGGTGGCTGAGATTAACGTCAACATGGTGCCCGGAGCAGTCACGGAAGTGGTGCAAGTCACGACCGCGCCCGTGATGCTGGAAACGGAGACTACCGATATCGCCACGGCCATGACTGCCAATGCGATGAAGGACCTGCCGCTGGATATCAACGCTTCGGGCGTGGGGCGGGACATAACGAACTTCATCTATTCAAACATAGCGACCACCAACGGCGGCAACTACGAGGGCCACATCGCCGGATCGCAGAACGTTACAAAGAATGTGATGGTGGACGGCGTGGACTCCACTGCTGGCCTGCAAGGCTTCATCCAGGACATTGGCATGGAAGCAGTGCAGGAGATGAACGTGCAGATCAGTGGCATGACCGCAGAAGGAGCTTCGACGGGCGGCGGCACGATCATGTTTGAAATGAAATCCGGCACCAACCAGTTCCACGGCAGTGCCTATGGTTTTTTGCAGAATGAGGCGCTGAACGCCAACACCTGGGACAACAATTACTTCTTGAGCCAGTGCGCCGCGGGCGATGCCGCCTGCGCCGCACCGTATCGGCGTGCCCGCAACCGTTTCAACGATTGGGGGGCCAGCGTCGGCGGGCCGATCCGAAAGGACCACACTTTCTTTTTCGCCTCGTACGAGCGTTTCAACAATAAGCAGCTCACGTTCGCCCCCGATTCGGCCACGGTCCCGACCGGAGCTTTCCTGCAAGGCGATTTCAGCGCCCTGCTGGGCGGCCCATTGTTGGATGGCAACGGGAACCAGATCTATGACGCGTGCGGGCGCGCGATCAACAGCGGAGAGATCTACAACCCTTTGAATCCGGTAGTCAGCGGCGGCAACACCTGCTATCAGCCGTTTCCACAGAACAAGATTCCCCCGGCGCAGCTCAGCCCCATCGCTCGGAGCATTGCCCAAAAGCTGTATGGCAACGGCTACGCCCCATCCGGCCTTGGCTTGGTGAACAATTTTCCTGCCTTTGCCGGCGGCTATTCCGATGTCACCAGCACCCACGTAGATATAAAGCTGGACCACAACATCAACAACAAGCAGCGCATTTCCGGAGGCTTCAACTGGTGGAACTTCATGTCTTTAGCTCCCGCAGGGTTGTGGCAAACAGGGAGTTCCTCCGGCGGGCCACTGAGCAACGGCGACAATCAGCCGCAGCGCGACTGGTCGGTTCGCCTGCAGCACTTTTACACGATCAGCCCGATGATGCTGAACACTGCCTCGGTGGCTTACAACCAGCATATGGCGGGCGACCGTCCGCCGACGCCGTATGATGCGGGGAACGTCGGAATCCCGGGAACGAACGGCAGCAACTTCCCCAGCATCAGTTTCTCGGATAATGGTGGCGCCGGGGTCAACGGATACTCCGAGGCGCCCCTTGGGCCGCCGTATAACGACCGCTACACTCCTTATAACTTCGTGGTCAGCGACACCGTATCGTGGGTACGCGGGCGGCATACCCTCAAGTTCGGCGGCGACTTCCAGGCGCGCGGCATGAACGGCGTGTATGACGGAGGCATTCGCGCCTACGACTTCACCAGCGAGACCTTTGCGCCGAATAACAATGAGGTTTGGCCCTACGTGGGTTTTGCCTTCGCCAACTTCATGCTCGGCGAGGTGCACGACGGCTCCGAAAGCGTCACTTCGGCCTTATACGGACGCCGCAAGCGCATGTCGCTGTTTGCCTCCGACGATTTCAGGGTCAACGCCCGCCTTACGCTCAATTTGGGCCTGCGGTGGGATATGAATGAACGATTCCACGAGAAGAATGGCCATTGGTCCAACTTCGACATCGGGGTGAATCGGGGAATCTGGGGCAGTTATAACGGCGGCTGGGAGTGGGCGCAGAATGGCGGCGATTCATTTGAGCTGAACCAGAATCTCCATCAGTTTGGACCGCAGATTGGCGCTTCCTACCAGGCGATGCACAACCTGGTGCTGCGCAGCCACTACGGAATCACCTACGCGCCGCTGGCGATGAACCAGTGGAACGGCGTTCCGGCCTTCTACCCGCCGGGATTCACCGCAGGCGCGTTCGGGTTCGCAGGATCCAACACGGTGGTCAATAACCTTCCCGGCGTGCCGTCGTTCAACTGGGACGCCGCATCCGGCGCCTATACCGGCCAGACTGTTTTCCCGGATCGCGTTCCGGACCAAGCCAATATTAGCGGCGGCGTAGCCTACGTCTGGCCCGATGCGCTGACCATGGGCATGGTGCAAAACTGGAATCTGGGCGCGGAATATGGGCTGGGCAAGGGCACCGTATTTTCGGTGAACTATCTGGGAAATCACGGCAGCCACCTGCATGATGGGAGCATTTGGCCCTACAACTATTCCACCCAGAGCACCTATTCGAACCTGTATAACTCGGGTCAGGCGCTCGACATGGTCACAGACCCGGCCAGCGCAGCGGCCGCTGGCGTTCCTTATCCTTTCTCAGGTTTTTCGGGAACCGCCTACCAGGCGATCACGCCGTACCCGCAGATATCCTCGCAGGCGCCCGCCGGCCTTTTTCTGGTGAACGCTGACATTTCCGTGAGCAACTATGAGGCGATGGTCGCTGAGGTCAAAACAACCAACGTCCATGGCCTCACGATGGATGTCAATTACACGCTGTCCCGCTCCACAGGAAGCGCCAGTCCCAACGGCGCCTTCGCCGATTCGGCTTCGGGCTCGATTCTTACGCAGGATCCCTACCTGCTACCCAAGCTCACCGATCAGTTGACCCCGTGGGACTATACCCATCAGGTGAAGGGCTATGTGCTCTACGATCTGCCGTTTGGGATAGGAAAACAGTGGAAGGCAGGCCGGCAGTGGCTCGACAACTACGTGCTCGGCGGCTGGAAGATCGGCATGGAGTTGAGCTATCACACCGGCGAGCCGCTGGGCACCATCCCGGCACCGGTGCAGTATCCAGGCTGGTCTGGAGTATTCGCGCAGAGAGATCCGACCATGAGTTTATCCAGCGGCACGTTCAAAGGGTATAACCCAGGCTGGGTGCAAAACGGCGGCGTGGGACCGGACCCAGGCAGCCTCTCGTTCAATACCAACGCCTTTTCCCAGCCCGCGCCGGGAGCGTTCTCCACGGAGCAGTACTCCTACATGGGCTATCTGAGGGACTTTGGCTCCGCGGATGAGGACCTGAACATCGCCAAGCACTTCCGGTTTGGCGCAGGCGAGCGCTATCAGTTCAGCCTGCGCGGACAGTTCTTCGATATCTTCAACCGTCACCACTGGGGCTCTCCCAATCTGGACATGACCAGCGCCTTCTTCGGGCACGTGACTAGCGTCTCCGGTTACCGCTATGGTCAGTTGAGCGCCCGATTCGAGTGGTGATGCTGGCCGGATCCTGTGCAGCTTTTGTTTCTAAGTCACGCGGATGTGTGTGCTTGAACCCACAACGCATTTCTGTTTTGGCCATCGGTGATAAGAGGAGATCAGGGGACAACGATGCGACACAAAATGTTCCAACGATTCGCGGAAGTAACAATCATCGCCACACTGGCGCTCAGCCAATTCGGACCGGTGACCAGCCTGGCAGAGCCGGCGCCGCGGGTTGATCCGAAGCCTCAAGCGGGGAGTGTAGAGAACAATGACGTGTCCGGCGCTCCGCGACTGCCGAAAGTCCACCTGGATGGAAGCTACTTCGTGCGCAACGGCAAGCGCTTTCTGCCGGTCGGGGCCCATTGGGTTCCGGCCAAAGCCGCGATGCAGTGGCCGGTGCAGTGGGATCCCAAAGACATCGAAGCTGATTTTGCGAAGATGCACGAACTGGGTTACAGCATCGTGCGGTTCGACCTGCTGTGGGCTTGGTTTGAACCCCGCCCGGGCGACTACAATCCCGTCGCCTTCCACCAACTCGACTACCTGATTTCTCTGGCTCACAAGTATCAAATCTATCTGCATCCCTCGCTTTTCATCGGAGGCGAAGTGGGAGAAGCGTTTTGGGACGTTCCATGGCGGATGGGACGGAATCCGCAGGCAGACCCGGAAATGCTGCGTCTGGAAACCAATCTCGCCGCCGAGTTCGGACGACGCTACGCCGACGAGAGCGCGATCCTCGCCTGGGACCTCACCGATGAACCTCCCTTCTGGATTGTGCAAGGGCAGACCACTGATGCTATGGCCATCAATTGGACGCGGCTCATCGTCGGCGCCATTCGCCGCTACGACCATCTTCATCCCATCGTCGTGGGAACCAGCGGCGAGGAGATCGGCCACGGACCTTTTCGAGCGGACGACATCGCCAGCGAAGTAGATTTTTTCAGCGTGCATCCGTTCACTATCTACAACTCAGACCTCTTTCCCGATTCCATGCTGTCGGAGCGGGGAACCTATGGCGCTGCTTTTGAGATTGCCTTGTCGAATGGCGCAGGCCATCCGGTGATGATCCACGAAATGGGCGGCTCTTCCGCGCAGTACTCGCCGGAAAGAATCGCGACCTATGATCGTCTGATGATTTATTCCGGGCTGGCGGCAGGGTCGATCGGAGTTGATCTCTGGTGTTATACGGACGCTTCGCCGGACCAAATTCACAAAGTGCCCTATTTGCGAACTCCTCAAGAAAACCGCTGGGGGATGACGACCTGGGATCGTCAGGATCGTCCTCTGGCAAGAGAATTCAAGAAGATCTCGCAACTGACGGGCAAGCTGGACCTGACGGGCGTCGCGCCCGCTCCCGCCGATGCGGCAATCGTGATTCCGGATGAGTGGGCGAAGCCCCACGGAGATTTCTCACACCTGGGGCTGACCGGTCCCGAAGTTACGCCTTATGTTTCACTCTTTGACGGCGATGCCGTGCCCGGGCAGCCGCAGCCCAACGTGAGCAGCGAAAATCAATGGCTCATGGGTTCTTCCCTCATCTCATTCATCCTCGCGCACCGCTCGGGCATGAAAACCGATTTTCCCCGCGAGTACGGAGACTGGCAGAAGCGTCCTATGCTGCTTATGCCTTCTCCACTCACGAGCACGGGAAACGTTTTTCTTGCCCACGTCCACTCCGATTTTTACGGAAAGGCCAGGAAATATGTGGAGGGCGGTGGTTTTCTCTACGCTTCGGTCGCAGCCGACGCCGCCATCACCGATATGGAATCGCTATTCGGTGCGCGATTAGCGGACACAGTGACGGTCTCCGAAGTCACACTGAAGGTGGTCGCGCCCTTCGGCACACTGAAACCCGGCGATACTTTCCACTACACCGTGCCCGCGGCCAATCCTCGCTACTGGGGATCTCTGCTGGAGGTGACCAGCGGCAAAGTCATCGCCGTGGATCAGGATGGGCGTCCGGCGCTGGTGGCGAACACTGTCGGGGCCGGAAAGACCCTGCTGTCTGCCTATCCCATCGAGGCTTACCTGGCGGCTGTGCCGTCGGTTTTCGAAAAGCCCGAGGGCACATATCGAATTTACGAAGCATTCCGTGAGTGGACTGGAGTGAAACCCCTGTTCCACACCGATCAGCCTTCGGTGGAAGTGTCAGGACTGAACGCCGATCATCACGGTTATGCGGTTCTGGTGAATCACAGCGCACAGCGGTACCCGTTGACCGTGTTCACCACGCTACCCGTGCGCGCCTTGAGCAGAATCACGTCCGAGGGATCACAACCGCTTCGGCTCGACGGCTCCAGTTGGAAAATGGATATCGAGCCCTATGAAACGGTGATTGTCGAATGGAAATAGCCCGGAGCGAAATACAGCAAGCCCAAAGCGGCAGCTGCGAGGAGAGATCTCTGACAATGGTGCGAATCAGAGCAGCTACAGGACTTATGATGATTGCGGCGGTACTCTGGGGTTGCTGCATCACACCGCCGGTCATGAAGGCGCAGGCAGCTGCGGGCGACAGCGCGCACCCGGTCCATGGTGCCGCCGAGTGGCCGCAGGGGCTGCGCATCGCGGATTTCATTCTCTCCCTTCAGAGCGCGGCCGGGGCCATCCCTGACCAGCCTGGCGTGATCACGGTGAACGAAGACTCCAATATGGAGTACGCCCTGATCGCGCTCGGCGCGGCCTATGCCGCGACCAGGAATGCGCGCTACCGGGACGGTCTGGAGCGGGGCATCCAGTGGCTGGCAGCGCGTGAGGAGATGACGGACCCGCGCTGGAAAGGAAGCTGGTGGTATGTGTACTCGGCCAATTCCCCGTACCAGCCGATTCCGACTTCACCGGGCGCAGGCATCACGGACGTGCGCGGAGTAGACGCGACCTCAACCCTCTTCGTCTACCTCCTGTACCTGGATCAGAAACTCACCGGCACCGACACGCTGGCAAAGACTTATGCTCCCAACGCACAGGCAGCGTTGGATTTCGTCATCCATCACAATCTCGACCAAGATGGCCTCAGCCGGAGTTCATGGCAGCGGCATGTTTCCGATGGGCAATGGTATATGTATGCCTTTAAGTACAGCGCCGATCAAGGGGATGTATACCTCGGCATGCACGCAGGGGCATTGCTATACCACGTTGACGAGTACGAACGCATCGCGCGCTTTCTCAGGGAATCGACGCAGCGGCGGCTTTTTGCGAAAGCCCAGGGGCGCTACGGATTGGGCATCAATGAAGACGGAGCCTTCGATCCCGCGCCCTACGTTTTTGCGCAGGGCTACCTGTCGTGGATGTGGGGAGATACTCCCCAGAACCGCCAAGCTCTGGTGTGGCTGCGCTCCAAGGTGGCGAGCGACGGCGCTATGGCCGAAGCCAAAGGCAAACCAGGCGAGAGCCTGAGCGTTGCCATGCTGAGTATGGCCGATGCTGCTCTCCGCCAACCGCAGCCCGAGAAATCGTTGCAGTGGCTCGTGACCAAGCCATTCGACCCCGCGACCGGAGGCATCCACGACACGGCAGATCCCAGGAGCCCTGAGTACAACAACGTCGCGGGTTTCTGCACGATCGGTCTGCTCGGATTTCTCCCGTTCGATTAGGCGCGTGGAACTGGTCAATCCGTGATGGAGCCGGGCGTCCGTAGGATTTCAGTTCGAAACAGGAAAACGGAGACTTCCAGATGGCAAGAATGAAAAGCGGTTTCCTCGCAGTGTGGGTTGCGTGTCTGTTGTCGTTCTCTGTGTTTTCCTGGGGACAGACGCCCAGGTATCACAGGAACATTACGGCAACTGCCAATTGGATTACTTCGAGCGCATCGTCGTTGCCCGATGGAGCAATTCTGTATACCTCGGCCGAGATTGTGCTCTACTACTCGAATCTGGCCGCGATCGGGCTGACCAAAACCCCAGACCATTATCCGCAAGTGAAGGCCTGGATGGAGTGGTACATGCATCACCTGAACTATCCCGACAAATGGGGCCTGTACTGCACCGTGTACGACTACAACGTTTCTGGGACCACAGAGACCGCAACGAATGACGCCGACTCCACCGATTCTTATGCGGCCACCTTCGTCTCGCTGGCATGGGCGTACTGGCAGACCGGGGACGCCGATGCCCAGGCCTACATCAAAACTCTGCGCTATCAATTGGACTGCATTGGCGGCGTAATGGTGCAGACGCAGCAAAGCAACGGACTGACTTGGGCGAAGCCGGATTATCAGATTCAGTATCTGATGGATAACTGCGAGGTCTATAAGGGACTCAGCGATCTGGCGAACCTTTTTCTGTATGCCTTCAATGACCCGGCCGGGAGAGACTGGTACAACACGTATGCCGCAACGGAGTTGCAGGGAATCCAGTCCGTGCTGTGGGATTCAACTCACCGAAATTACCTAACCTATGCTGGTGCTCCCCCAACGAATTGGAAGGTCTGGTACCCTGATGCCACTGCCCAGCTCTTCCCGGTCCTCAATGGAGTACTCTCTCCTTCAGATTGTCGCGCGCGAGACCTCTACGCCACCTTCAACAGCAAATGGCCAAACTGGACCAGCCTCAAGTTCCCGGATTCGTTCCCGTGGGTGTTGGTCTCGGGCGCAGCCGCCCTGATGGGCGACGCTACGCGAGTGAACCATTACATCGTCACCATTCAAAACAAGTATGTGAAGACTGGCTTCCCGTGGCCGTGGTACTGCGCGGAGGCTGGCTGGTTTATCCGCGTCAACAACTACATGCTCGGGAGATGACCACTCTAGCTGCCGCGCTAGTTCTTGAGCATATTGGTGGGGCCGACATTGCGACCTCGCGCCATCGGCTGCCGCTCGGGGGTAGCTGAGGCGAACCGTTAGATTGCCGAAAGCCATGACGTCGCCGCGGATTATCTCAAGGCCTTCGGAAAACCGGACCCCACGCGAAAATGCTGAGGCTCCGGA
>JBKQRC010000049.1:0-76079 GCA_052326105.1 Candidatus Sulfotelmatobacter sp.
ATCGATTGTCATCCTGAGCGAAGCGAAGGTTCTATGCCACTGGCCGGGGAGTGCATAGGTCCTTCGCTTCGCTCAGGATGACAAGCTAAGGTTCGGAGGTTGGGAGGGATCGAAGTGGATTTTCAGGTCAATGGGGAAACGTATTTCTTGAGCCTCGCGGAAGACGAAGCGCGATGGCTCGTTTTTGTGGAGAGTGCCACGGGAACGCGGCCCGTCCCCGTCTATGTGGACGGGGCCGAGTTTGAAGATTTGAAAGTCGTTGTTGAAGATAAAGAGCGGCGGAAGATTCTGAACTAAGCTCGGATCACCCGCGACTCGATTTAAGATTGCGCTCAATGGCAACCACCACCAAGAAGGACTACTACGAAATCCTGGGCGTGAAGAAGTCCGCCTCGGCCGAGGATATCCGCAAGGCATTCCGCAAGCTGGCTCGCAAGTACCATCCGGACGTCAATCCCGGGGACAAGTCGGCCGAAGAGAAGTTCAAGGCGCTCTCCGAGGCCAACGACGTTCTCAGCGATCCCAAGAAGCGCAAAATCTACGATCAGGTCGGGTTCTACTCCGACAATATTGATCCAGCCACGGCGGAAGCCTATGCGCGTGCCGGGGGCGGATCAGGCGCGGGGGCTCCGGGAGGATTTCCCGACGGCTTTCCGGGCGGCGCGCAGCCGGGCGGCCAGGGCGTTCCCTTCGACTTTGGCGGCTTCGATTTTTCCGATCTGGTGGACAGCGCGGGCCGCAGCCGCAAGAGTAGCGGCAGCGGCGGGGGCAGCTTCCGCGACATTTTCGGCGGCATTTTCGGCGGAGGACGCGGGGCAGCCCCGGCCGAGGAAGGGCCCGAGGCGGGAGCCGACCTCGAATATCAGGTCAACGTACCGTTCTGGACGGCCATCCGCGGCGGCGTGATGCGGCTGAACATAACGCGGAACGACATTTGCCCACAGTGCCATGGTCAGGGGTTTCTCGAGTCTCCGGGGAAATGTCCGGAGTGCAACGGCACCGGCCAGATCACCCAGACCGGCGGGCGGATGAAGTTCAATGTCCAGTGCCCGCGCTGCCACGGGACGGGCAAGAATCTGACCACCTGCCCCACCTGCCACGGCGAAGGAACCGTCACCAAGACCGAACCGCTCGAGGTGCGAATCAAGGCCGGGACGCGCGACGGCCAGCGCATCCGCATCCCGGGCAAGGGCAACGCCGGAGCCCACGGGGGCGCGCCGGGCGACCTCTATGCGATTATCCGGACCGGGGAGCACCCCATTTTCCGCCGTGAAGGGGATGACATCTACCTCACCGTACCTGTGACCGCCGCCGAGGCCGCGCTGGGCGCCAAGATCGAAGTGCCTACCATTGACGGGCGCGCGTTGCTCAAGATTCCTCCTGGGACGCAGTCGGGGCAAAAGCTGCGGCTGCGCGAGAAAGGCGTTCCGTCGGCCACGAAGGATGACTCGCGCGGGGATGAGATCGTCGAGATCACGGTACACGTCCCCATGCCGCGCGACGAGCGCACCAAGGAACTACTGCGCGAACTGGCCAAGCTGAACCCGGAAGACCCACGGGCGGAGCTGTGGAGTAAGGTCTAGACTCGATTGCCGATTTTCGATTGAGCCAGGAACCCGCGTGCCGGCAGACGACCAATCGGCAATCGAAAATCGGCAATTGAAAATTCCGCATTACCTCCGTACCACACCCCTCGCTTACAAAAATTTGCAAAAAAACTCAAAAAAATCTTGCATCTGTGGAAATTTGCCGTAATCTCTAACTGCGAACTAACTCCGCCGAAATGCCCGGGAAATCGCAGTCACCCGGGAGCCGCGAGCAGAACGTCTTCGGATTCGAAGACCAAGGGAGACGCGGTGGTGAGAGTGAGTCGCTTGAGGAGGACCACATCGAAATTGGCAACCGCTAGCGCGCCGCGTCAACAACTGGACCATCCCCACCCCCTCGCCGCCGTCCCCAGTCGGAAGAAGTTCGTCCGCCTCACGCTCTGGCCCCTGGTCGCCGCCACCTTCTTTATGGTGTCGGGCGGAACCTATGGCACGGAAGAGATCGTGCATGGCGCCGGCTACGGACGCGCGATCCTGATTCTGCTCATCACCCCGCTGCTCTGGAGCCTGCCTACAGCCTTCATGATCGGCGAGCTTTCGAGCGCGCTGCCCTATGAAGGCGGCTACTACGCCTGGGTGCGCCGCGCCATGGGCAACTTCTGGGGATTTCAGGAAGCCTGGCTCTCGCTGGTGGCGTCCATTTTCGATATGGCGATTTATCCCACTCTGTTCGTCGCCTACTTGACCCGGATGTTCCCATGGTTCCAGGAGAACAATCGCGGATGGTGGGTGGCACTGGCCGTAGTCGTCGCCTGCGCGCTCCTCAATATTGCCGGGGTCAAGGTGGTGTCGCTCACCTCGCTATGGCTGTTCCTGGCGCTGTCGGCGCCGTTTGTGGCGATCGTGATTCTCGCTCCATTCAAGGTCAGCGCGCTGGTCAATGCCGTGACCAAGCCAACCACTTCGACCGTGGACATTCTCGGCGGGCTGCTCATCTGCATGTGGAACTACATGGGGTGGGACAACGCCTCGACCATCGCCACTGAAGTCGAGCGTCCGCAGCGCACTTATCCGCGGGCGATGCTGGTTGCGGTCTGCATCGTGGCCGTGAGCTACATCCTGCCCTTCGCCGCCATGTGGATGACGGGCCTGAAGGCGACCGCATGGGAGACGGGCTCATGGGCTGATATCGCGGGACTATTGGGCGGCCCGCTGCTTCGCATCGGCGTGGTGCTCGGCGGCATGATCAGCGCCTTTGGCATGTTCAACGCCCTGGTGATGAGCTATTCGCGCCTGCCTCTGGCCATGGCGCAGGACGGCATGCTTCCCAGCGTCTTCGGCAAACTGCAGAAGAAGTCGCGGGCGCCCTGGGTTGCCATCATAGCCTTGGCGATCGGTTGGGCGATGTGCCTGGGCCTGGGTTTTGCCCGGCTGGTTACGCTCGACATTCTTCTCTATGGCTTCAGCCTGGTGCTGGAGTTCATGGCGCTGGCGGTGCTGCGCTTCCGCGAACCCGAACTGGCTCGGCCATTCAGAGTGCCGGGCGGGTTGTTTGGAGCCATCGCCATCGGCATTCCTCCGGCGATGCTGCTGGCCTTCTCGGTAATCCGCAGCGAGCACGAGCAAATTCTGGGCATGAGTTCCTTCGCCTTCGGGATGATCCTCATCGCGGCGGGCTTCGTGGCCTATTTCGTCAATCACGCGCTCAAGCCGGGGGGATGGACGGTTCCTCGAGAACGAAAGCCTCAGCCCGCAGCCTAGAACTATTGGCCACGGATTTGCGCGGATCAACACGGATGAAGAATCCGTGAAAATCCGTGGCGATCCGTGGCCATTCTGTTTCTGCTATAAATGAATCGCGATGACCA
Organism: Candidatus Sulfotelmatobacter sp.; assembly: GCA_052326105.1. Classification (GTDB taxonomy): domain Bacteria; phylum Acidobacteriota; class Terriglobia; order Terriglobales; family Acidobacteriaceae; genus Sulfotelmatobacter. The sequence continues at coordinate 3,416 of JBKQRC010000049.1, forward strand.
AGCGTAGATCCAAGGGCGCGTACATGATTTCGTCCGTAGCCGAAATGTACGGCATTCATCCCCAGACCCTGCGGCTCTACGAACGCGAAGGCTTGCTCAAGCCCTCGCGCACCGAAGGCAACACGCGCCTCTATACCGACGAAGACTTGCAGCGGTTGGAGTTCATTCTGTCGCTGGCGCGCGACCTGGGCGTCAACATCGCCGGCATGGCGATCATCCTCCAAATGCGCGAGCGCATGGAGGAGATGCAGCGCCAGATCCATGAATTCGTGCAATACATCCAGCAGGAAGTGCTCACCCGGGCCAACGCGGCGGCTGATCCCTCGAAGGGCGCCATTGTGCCAGTGCGAAGGCAGTTCGTAACGCCCACGGCCCAGATCGGGCGCAAGAAATAGTCAGTCCTATCAAGCCCTGTCATCCTGAGCGAAGCGAAGGACCTATGTAACCTGCATGCAGCACCCCTCTGCCCGCCAGTTGCACAGGTCCTTCGGCCCGCAACAAACGCGGACCTCAGGATGACACGGGTTGGGCGTATGATGTAGGGCTTCGCCATGCTCCCTTTCAAACTCGTCTACAGCGACGCCTATTACCTGCCCATCGGAGACCACGTCTTTCCTGCTGAGAAGTACCGCCGCGTTCGTGAACGCCTGATTGCGAACGGCGTTGCCGAAGCCGCCGATTTTCTGGAGCCCGAGCCTGCCTCGGACGAAGACATCCGGCTCGTGCACAATCCCGAATATGTTGAGAAACTGAAGACCGGGACGCTCAGTCCACGCGAAGAAATGGGAATGGAGATCCCCTACTCGCGCAATCTGGCGGAAGCATTCTGGCTGGCGGCAGGCGGTTCCATTCTGGCGGCCCGGCAGTCCCTTACCGACCGGGTCTCGATCAGCATTGGCGGCGGCTTTCATCATGCTTTTCCCGATCATGGCGAAGGCTTCTGCATGATCCACGACGTGGCCGTGGCCATCCGGAGCCTGCAGCACGATCAGAAGATTCGCACCGCCATGACCGTGGATTGCGACGTGCATCAGGGCAACGGCACGGCGGTGATTTTTGCCGGAACGCACCCCGCCAGCTCGCTGCCCTCGGCCTCCAGTTCGACGCTGCGACGCCCAGAGGGAGTTCCGCGGCCGGGAAAGATGCGCCAGGCCCACGCCAGCGACGTTTTCACCATCTCACTGCACCAGCACAACAACTATCCGCTGTGGAAGCCGCCGTCGTCCATTGACGTGGACCTGCCCGACGGCCTCGGCGACGACGATTATCTGGCCTGGCTCGACCACGCGCTGAGCTGCGGCCTGCAGCAATTTCAGCCCGATCTCCTGTGCTATGTCGCAGGCGCCGATCCGTATAAAGAAGACCAGCTGGGCGGACTTTCCCTGACCATTGACGGACTGAAAGCGCGCGATGAACTGGTGTTTCAAGTCGCCCGCGCCCGCAACATTCCCGTCATGGTGACCTTCGCCGGCGGCTATGCTCAGAACATAGAAGACACAGTGATCATCCACAGCAACACCGTGGTCGCGGCAAAGGAAGTGTTTGCGAAGCCCCCCACGTAGCTTCGGACGCATTCGTCCGGCGGTTTTGGGCAAAGCCTGCCGAGACGAGCAAGACAGTCACTCCGCTCGCTAGGACGGACGAATGCGTCCGCCCCTACGCGTGCGTCACTGATAAAATAGCGGGCTACCCCTATGTTCGAGAACCTTCAGGAAAAACTGCAGCGCGCGTTCAAATCCCTTCGCGGACAGGCCAAGCTGACCGAGGAGAACATTGACGAGGCGCTGCGCGAAATCCGCCTCGCGCTGCTCGAAGCCGACGTCAACTTCAAAGTCGTCAAGCAGCTGATCGATCAGATTCGCGCCAAGGCCGTCGGCCAGGAAGTGCTGACCGCGCTCTCGCCCGGCGAGCAGGTCATCAAGATTGTGCGCGACGAACTGGTCGAGATTCTAGGCAAAGACACGGCACGCATGAAGTTCGCATCGCAACCGCCCACGGTCGTGCTCATGGCCGGACTGCAGGGTTCCGGCAAGACCACGACTTCCGGCAAGCTCGCGAACTGGTTCAAGAATGGCGGGCACCGTCCGCTGCTGGTTTCGGTGGACGTGTATCGTCCCGCCGCGCGCGAGCAGTTGAAAATCGTCGCGCAGGCGGTCAAGGCGCAGATCTACGAGGGTCACGTAGCCGCCGAGCATGCTCTTGGAGCCCCGGACGCCCCCGTCCGGGGTGGAGCGGACGAGAAAAGGGCGGACGAGGGCGTCCGCCGCTCCATGACGGCCGATGTGGAGCGTCTGGCCAAAGAAGCGCGGCGCGAGGCCGTCGTCTCCGGCTGCGATGTGCTCATTGTGGATACCGCCGGCCGCTTGCACATTGACGAGCAACTCATGGACGAGATGCAGTCGCTGAAGAAGCTGCTGAATCCGTCGGAAATTCTCTTCGTGGCCGACGCCATGACCGGCCAGGACGCGGTCAACTCCGCCGACGAATTTCACAAGAAGCTTTCGCTCACCGGCGTGGTGCTCACCAAAATGGACGGCGACGCCCGCGGCGGCGCTGCGCTCTCGATTCGCCAGGTCACCGGCCAGCCCATCAAGTTCATCGGCGTCGGTGAAAAATACGATGCGCTGGAGCCGTTCCATCCCGACCGCATCGTTTCGCGCATTCTCGGCATGGGTGACATCCTCTCACTGATCGAGCGCGCCGAGCAGCAGATCGACAAGAAGAAAGCCGCGGAAATGGCCAGCAAGGTGCTCACCGGCGACGGCTTCTCGCTGGAGGATTTCCGCGACCAGTTGCGCCACGTGAAAAAAATGGGCTCGATCAAGAGCCTGATGGGCATGATGCCGTCGATCGGCCCGTTTTCCGGACTGCAGAAGGCCGCCGACAACGTGGACGAGGGCCAGATCAACCGCGTCGAGGCCATCATCAACTCGATGACCGCGCACGAACGCAATCATCACGAGGTCATCAACGGCAGCCGCCGCAAGCGCATCGCCCGCGGCTCCGGCACCAGCGTGCAGGAAGTCAACAACCTGCTCCGCCAGTACGCGCAGATGAAAAAGATGTTCAAGCAGATGGGCAAAGCCAGCTTCGCGCGAAGGCTGGCCGGGATGAAGCTGCCGGGAATGTAGGGGCGGACGCATTCGTCCGCCCGGTCGAGCGAAGCTCGACCTGTCATTTCAGCCCCTCGGATCGCCAACTGGCGTCACTAGCAACTGAGAACTACCAACATGACAACTACTCACATGAAATGGCGGTGGCACGAAGAATCGGGTTCCAGTCTTGACCGGCGCGCTTTGCACGACATTTTCGCCGAGCGCAAAGAGCTGATCGCCAAGTATGTGCCCCCAGAGACGCAGGCCACTCACGACCAGGCCGTGGCTGAACTCAAGCAGCGGCATCTTGCGGCGAATGTCCTGCCCATCGGCGCGAAGGCGCCACATTTCGAGCTGCAAGATCAAGACGGCAAGCTGGTTTCCTCCCCGGACCTGCTCGCAAAGGGACGGCTCGTACTCTGCTTCATTCGCGGGCGCTGGTGCCCATTCTGTGTGGGCCAGATGGAGGCCATGAATCTCATCCAGCCGCAGATCGAAGAGGCCGGTGCGACGCTCGTCGCCATCTCTCCGCAGACCGTGAAGCAGTCGTTTTTCATGCACGACCAGCATAGGCTGCGTTTCCCTCTGCTTTCCGATGCGGGCAACAAAGTCGCGCGGCAGTTCGGGCTGGCGTATCGTGTGCCCGCGGCGCAGGAAGTGGTGTATCACCGCGCCTTCATCAATCTGCCCTTCGCCAATGGCGACGACAGCTGGGAGCTGCCGATTCCCGCAACCTATATTCTCGACCGCGACGGTACCGTGCTCTATGCCGCAGCAAACGAGGATTACACCGAGCGCCCGGAACCAGCAGAGATTGTGAGAACTCTGACAATACCACTGTCATCCCGCCTCTCCACGCAGGCCGGTGTCAAGCATATTTGAGAACCTCCTCCGGGAGCGTCGTGGAAGGCGCCATTTCGCTCTGGCGGAAAAGGTTTTGATGCCAGACCGGGGCCGTGTTCCTTTCAATCTCGCGAAGGATTTCGCGCGCGCAACGGAAACGTGGAAGCCCTCGCGAGATCCCTCAGCCGCTAGTGAAAGCGCGGGCCCTCGGGATGACGCCTCACAGAAGGATAAAATTCAAACTGATCCACTACTCACGCCTGATCACAGTTGTAGGGTTGTAGTATGCTGTTGCTCGGCAAGTCTGATCGCCTTGGAAATGAAACGCACGACAACTTTCTCGCTCGGGTTATCTGTTCTGTTCTGGACGGCCGCAGCCCTGGGCCAGGCGCAGGACACGCCGGTCCCGGCCTCTGAAAACCAGCGCTACTCCGTCCAGGGGCAAGCGCCGTCCAGTACTCCCGTTTCCTACGCTTCGGTGACGGAGTTGAACGGGATGCTGGCGCAACTGGACACGACCTCGAAGAACACGCAGGCCGATCTGGTCAAGCTTCGCATTGAGCGCTGGAAGACCGACAACTCCTACAAGAAGCAAATCCTGACGAACGTGGATTCGATTCAGCGGAACCTGCAGGGGGCGCTGCCGGCGATTATGGCGCAGCTGCGGTCCGCGCCTGAGGATCTGCCCGCGACCTTCAAGCTCTACCGCAATCTGGACGCGCTTTATGACGTGCTGGGCAGCGTGGTGGAGTCGGCGGGAGCGTTCGGGTCGAAAGATGATTATCAGACGCTGGCGAATGACCTGAGCGGGTTTGAAGACACGCGCAAACAGATGGCGCAGCGGCTTGAGAATCTGTCGACGGCGAAAGAGGCTGAAATTGTGCGGCTGCGCACCGATTTGAAGACCGCGCAGGCGGCGGTTCCGACGACCCCGCCCAAGAAGAGTGTGGTGGATGACAATCTGGCGGGAAAGCCGGCAGCGAAACCGCCGGTGAAAAAGAAGCCCGCCCCGAAGCCCGCGACCACGACAACCACGCCGGCGAAGCCAGCGGCAGGGCAAACGGCGACACCGCCTGCCCAGCAGCAGCCGGCGGCAAAGCCGCAGTAGCGGATCTCAGACCTCGGACCTCAGACCTCAGACCTCAGGAAAACTTCGCTGTCTTGGCTTCGCCGACGTCCCCCTGCTGCCTCGGACTCGCGAATCTGTTACTCTTCCCACCGCATCTACATCGCACGTCGCTGGATCTTGGAGTCAGGTGCTGCGCCTGGGGTCTGAGGTCCGAAGTCTGACGTCCGAGGTCCGCAGTCCGAGGTCTGACTTTCATGGGTTCTCACGTGCACATCGTCGGCATCATTTGCGGGATCGCCATCATCTGGGCGGTGCTGCGCGACGCGTTTGAGACCGTGGTGCTGCCACGGCGGGTGACCCGGCATTTTCAGATCACGGCGTGGTTCTACCGGCAGACGTGGATTCCGTGGCGCAGGGCTGCAGAACATATCAAAACAGCTGCGCGGCAGCAGAATTTTCTGGGGTATTTCGGGCCACTCTCACTGTTTCTGCTGCTTGGCTTCTGGGCGACGGGGCTGATCTCCGGTTTTGCCCTGGTGCAGTACGGCATCGGCGGGCACGAGCAGCTCAACGGAGAGCCCCTGACGTTTGGGCGCATTCTCTATCACAGCGGAGAAACTTTTTTCACGCTGGGTTATGGCGATATCGTGCCGACTTCGGGCGCGGCGCGGGCGCTCTCGGTGATCGAAGCCGGGATGGGGTTCGCCTTTCTCGGCGTGGTGATCGGCTACATCCCGGTGGTGTATTCGTCGTTTTCGCGGCGCGAGATTCAGATTTCGATGCTGGACGCGCGCGCCGGATCGCCTCCGACAGCCGAAGAACTGCTGGTAAGGCTCGCCGGCAGGTCGGGGAACTCGGGAATGGACCAGAGGGTCCTTGACCAAGTGATGCGGGACTGGGAACGGTGGGCGGCGGAACTGCTGGAGAGCCAGATTTCGTATCCGGCTCTGGCTTTCTTTCGCTCGCAACACAGCAATCAGTCGTGGCTGGGCGCGCTGACGGCGATGCTGGACGTGACGACGCTGGTGCTGGCCGGGATCGAAGGCGTTCATCCGGAACAGGCGAAGCTGACGTTTGCCATGGCACGGCATGCGGCCGTGGATCTGGCCCAGGTGGTGAAAGCGAAGTACGACCCGGCTGCAGTCGACCGCCTGCCTGAGGCAGAGTTCGAGGGGCTGCGCGAAGCGCTGGCAGCCGCTGGGCTGCGGCTGAAGAGTGATGAAGCGGCGCGAGAGAAACTCGCGAAACTGCGCGCGATGTATGAACCGTATGTGCATTCGATGGCGCGGAACCTGATGCTGACGCTGCCGCCGTGGCAGTATGCCGCGAAGACACGCGATAACTGGCAGGTGGGGCCGTGGGATAGCCTGATCCAGGCGCGGGGGCTCTCCATCCTCGGACAAAAGCCGGCCAGTCCGCCGGTTGAGGACCACTTCTGAGTGACGACCAATGACGCGGCCGGCTGAGAGCTCTTTCACTTTGCGTGCTAACATCCTCTTTCCCGGATGCTACGAATGAAACACACTGGCGAAAACGTAGTGCGCATTGAGGCAGAGGCGCTGCGCGCGCTGGCCGATCGCATTGGCGGGCCGATGGCGCCGCCGTTTCAGCGCGCCGTGGACCTGATGTTCTGCTGCGCTGGGCGGGTGGTGGTCACGGGCATGGGCAAGAGCGGGCTGATCGCGCGCAAGATCGCGGCGACGCTCAGTTCGACAGGGACGCCGGCTTTGTACCTGCATCCGGTGGAGGCGCTGCACGGCGATCTGGGGATGGTCGTACGGGGCGATGTGGTGCTGGCGCTTTCGGCGAGCGGAGAAACGGAAGAAATTCTGCAACTGCTGGCCACGATCAAGCGGCTGCAGGTGCCGCTGATCTCGATGACCGGGGACCAGATCTGTGCGGATTCTCACCCTTCGGTAAGCTCAAGTCAGGCTCCGCCCGCGACTGCTGTGAGGAAGTCAAAGTCCAAGTCAAAGGCAGCGGGCAGGAGTGCCCGCTCCACACAAACTATTTCGACGCTGGCATCTGCGGCGGATGTGGCGCTGGACTGTTCCGTGGCGCAGGAGGCTTGCTCACTGGGCTTGGCGCCCACGGCTTCCACTACGACAATGCTGGCCCTGGGTGACGCGCTGGCGGTGACGTTGAGTGAGCGGCGCGGCTTCAAGGAAGAGGATTTTGCCAATCTGCATCCCGGCGGGAAGCTGGGAAAAAGACTGGCGCGGGTAGAGTCGTTGATGCACACGGGTGAAGCGCTGCCGAGGGTGACTCCTAAGACCAAGATGCCGGACGTGATCTATGAAATGTCGCGCAAGAAGCTGGGTGTGACGGCGGTGGTGGAAGGCCAAAGGCTGGTGGGGATCATCAGCGACGGAGATTTGCGGCGGCTGCTGGAAAAGCGCGGGAAAGATGTTCTCGATCTGACCGCGGACGAGGCCATGACGCGCGATCCGAAGACGATTGCGAAGGACGAATTTGCCGCGACCGCCCTGGCTCTGATGGAAGAGAAGAAGATCACCTCGCTGATGGTGGTGGACGGAAGCAGAAGGCTGGATGGAATTGTGCATTTGCACGATCTGTGGAGCACGGAACTGGTTTGAATTGGGTAATCTTGTAGTTTGGTAATTGCGTAATTGAGACCCGGGCTGCCCGCCCGGCCGGTTTTCAATTACACAATTACTAAATCACCCAATTACTCAATGAAGGGGTTCTATGTATCACTACGATCCCAATACGGCGTTGGAAGAACTAACTGAGGATGCAACCCTGCCCAACCCCGTCCATGTGCGCGACATGATTCTGCGAAAGAAGCTGACGCCCGACAAGTCGCTGGAGCTGAACCGCCTGTTTGTCGAATATCAGAAATTTTTCGGCGAAGCACAGACGCTGGGGAAAGAGATTCTGAAGCAGTTGGCGGGGTAGTCGTGGTGGATGTGCGAAGCCCTGCCCGCAACTTCAGGACGACACCGCGCGATTCTTGAGCCCGCCGGCGCCGAGCACGGTTCTGGCGATGGTCGAAGTCTCTTCCAGGAAAGAGCGAATCTCGGAGGCCGGCAGCGGCCCGCGCCAACGGTAGATCATTAACGTGGTTCCAGACCCTTCAATGTGCCATTTCTTGTCCGCCGGCATCTGTTCGAAATAAGTCAGCAGAGCGGGGGTAAAGAGCTCGCGCGTGGCAGCTTCGTCTGGGCTGCGGAGGAAGAAGCGCTTGGAGAACTCGCGGTGCGAATCGAAATCAATGTCTCGGGGTGCGAACGCTTCCTCGATCCGATCAAAGACATTTTCGGTGCGCAACTCAAAGGCCGGAAGCTGCAAATCCTGAGAAAAGGCACCCAGAGTCTGGGTCGCGGAGCCCTTTCCCTCCGGATAGGTGTAGTCAAACAGCGCGGCTTGGAGCCCGGCGACCGAGCCAGTCATCACATTGTTAAATCCCCCGCGGGTACGCTGCAGCAGTGAGATTCGGTGCTGCGGAGAGAGGACCGGCCCGCTCCACATCTTGCCGAGAAATGTGAATCCGATCTGCTGCGCCACCTCGGCAAGGTCCTGGGCTCGTTTGCGGGCGTACCGGTTGCCCCAAACGATGAGGACAACAACCAGGGCTATGAAGCCTCCGAAGAGCAAGAACGGGACTGAGTCGAAGTGGCGCATGGTTTGAGCTGAGCCTGTAACAGAATGCTACCTGCGTGGAGCGGGCAAATCAATGCGCAGCGCTCTCCTTTGGGCCGGTCGTGATCATTTACAATAGCCAATTCCGCTGCGGAACCGCTGCGCACTCGTAGTTCTGCGCTCGGGGCTCGCAGCTCGGAACTCGGGACTCAAAACTATGCATCGTTGGTCACAACTGTTCATTCCTACACTGCGCGAGGCGCCGGCCGATGCCGAAGTCGCCTCGCATAAGTTTCTCGTCCGGGCGGGCTACATCCGGCAACTGGCGGCAGGAATCTACTCGTATCTGTTTCTCGGCAATCGGTCGTTCAACAAGATCGTAGCCATCGTCCGCGAAGAGATGGATAAGATCGGCCAGGAGTTTTATTTGCCGGCACTGCATCCGCGCGAAGTCTGGGAGGCCAGCGGACGCTGGGCCGTCATGGGCGAAAACATGTTTCGCCTGAAAGACCGCAAGGGCGCAGACATGTGCCTTGGGTTTACCGAAGAAGAGGTCATGACTTCCATTGCCTTGAAAGAGCTGCGCAGTTACAAGCAACTGCCGCAAATCTGGTACCAGATTGCGCCCAAGTTTCGCGATGAGCCGCGGCCCAAATCAGGCCTGCTGCGCGTGCGGCAATTCATCATGAAAGATGCCTATTCGTTCGACATGGATGCGGCAGGGCTTGACGTGTCTTACCGCAAGCACTACGACGCCTACTGCCGAATTTTCGACCGCTGCGGGTTGAAGTACATGGTGGTCGAGGCGGATTCAGGAGCGATGGGCGGGAAAGAATCGCACGAGTTTATGGTGCGGACTCCGGCGGGCGAAGATCGGATTGTGAGCTGCGATGGCTGCAACTATGCCGCGAACCTGGAGAAAGCGACGTCAAGGCTGGACGCGGTCGAAGATCTGAAGCCGGAAGGTGACGGGAAGCCGCTGCTGGTGTACACGCCGGGTAAGGGCGCGATCGCCGATGTTGCCGAATTCTTGAAGGTTTCTCCCAAGCAGGACATCAAGGCTGTTGCCTACATGGCCTTGAAAACCAGTGATGACGGCTCGAAGAAGCTGGAGCAGCCGGTGGTGGCGTTTCTGCGCGGCGACCACACGGTAAGCGAGACCAAGTTGCTTGGGCTAGTGCGGGCGAGTGAGCTGCGGCCCATGCAGGCGGAGGAACTGGAACGCTACTTTCAAGGTCCGGCAGGTTATATCGGTCCGGTGGGCCTGGTTGTCCGCCCGAGCGATCTGCTCGGCCTGTGGCTCGATTCGGGCAAAGATGCGGTCAAGAAAGAGCATCCGCAGTTTGCAGCTACCGTTGACAATCCGCGCAACCTGAACGTCGTCCTGGATTCCGCTCTTGCAGGGCGCAGCAACATGATCTGCGGCGCCAACCGGCTCGACTATCACTTCAAGAACGTAACGCCGGGGAAAGATTTCCAGTTCACCATCGCCGCCGATATCCGCAATGTGGAGGCGGGAGAGGCGTGTCCGAACTGCGGCAAGCCGCTGCGGATTGATACGGCGGTCGAAATCGGGCACATCTTCAAGCTGGGCTACCGCTATTCCGAGTCCATGGGCGCGCGCGTGCTCGACAAGAACGGCAAAGAAGTCACGCCGATCATGGGCAGCTATGGGATTGGGATTGAGCGCATCCTTACGGCGGCAGTGGAGCAGGGAAACGACGAAAATGGCTTCTGGCTGCCGCCGCAGATTGCGCCGTTTGAGGTGGTGGTGGCGCCGGTCAATACGAAAGATGAGGCTGTGAAATCGGTGGCGGAAGACATTGCCCGGCGGCTGGAGAGGGCGGGATTCGATGTGATTCTTGACGACCGGGATGAGCGGCCGGGGGTCAAGTTCAAGGATGCGGATTTGGTCGGTATCCCCTTTAGAATCACCGTGGGAAAGAGGGTTACCGAAGGTACTGTGGAGGTCGTTCAGCGCTCGACTCTGGAAAGACGCGATGTTACGATCACGGCGGTAGTCGAATATTTTCAGGGATTGCTCGGGCGGACGGGATAAATCGGTTCCCGGTCTGATGGTTAAGCCCCGGGCGACGGATTGTGGGACATGGGAACAGTTAAAGCCATTGCCGGGTTTCTTGCGATTGTCCTGGTGCTCTACGCCGGATTTCAGATCATTCCGCCGGAGATGACCAACTATTCGTTTACGGACGATTTGAAAAATATTGCGATGGTGGGCGGATCCAACCCGCACACCTCCGACCAGGACCTGGTGGAACAGGTGATGAAGAAGGCGCAGGAGCACGACATTCCCCTGACCCCTGACCATGTGACGGTGCAGCGCATTGGGACGCCGGGATCGCTGGCCGTGTATCTGGCGGCGGACTACAGCGTTCCAGTGAACCTGCCGGGATATTCCTTTACCCTGCATTTCACTCCTACGAGCGGGAACAAAGGTTTCTAGCGAGGGTTAAGACCTTGGCCTGCGCGGTGGGGATTCTCGCGGAATTTCCTCGAGGGCAAAGTCAAAGCTATCGTGGTCTTCGTTCTTCTCACCTTGCTCGCGAGCACGGGATGGCAAATCGCTGCTTGCGAAATCGCCAACTATGAACTGCAGGACGAACTGAAGGATCTAGCATCGCTCAACAGCGCGCGGACCGGGCTTGCTGAGCCGAAGTCCGACGACGATCTGCGCGAGGCAGTCATCAGCCAGGCTCGGGAGCACGGCATTGTGCTTGCCCCCGGCCAAGTCATCGTAAGGAGTTCAGGAAGCAACGAGGCCCCGGTGGTTTATCTGGCGGTGAACTACAAAACTCGTATAGCCCTGCCCGGCTACTCCTTCACCATTCGCTTCAAGCCGACAAGCGGAAGCCGGCGTTAGCGTGGGTTCAGAGGCGTGTTGCCTGGGTTGGCATGGCATTGCAGCCGGGACGACAAAGCTATCCTGCGGTAATCACTCCGGAGGTTACCGTCGGGTAAGTCCTGACGGTGCTTAGAATGTTCTAACGATTATAGTTATCAACAGGTTGGCAAGAATTACTCCGGTGGTTCTACTCCCTTCGGAGAGATTGCCGGGCCACCTTCCACCGCCTATAATCGTCCTACTCTGGTTAAGGATTCTCCGTCAGGTTCCGGGTAGAACAATTCGGGAGGGTGAGATTTTGCTTGAAAGCTCCCTCCCAGCGAAGGATTGGTGAAGGAAGACGCCCGGATATGCGAAAGCGCCTGCAAATCGCATTGATGCTGACGGCCACGACGGCAACCGCGACCTCCCTGGCTTTACTCGGCAATCCACCCTGCGTGTGGGCGGCCGAAGGCGACAATACCGCGCAAGTGATCACCACCACGGATGAGCACGGGCGCAAGGTCTACGTGAACGAAACGGTTCCAGCGCCCCGCCCGGCCCCGGCCGCGCAGCCCAGGCGCTCCACCTGGATGTATTGGAGCACCAAGGAGAACCGCTGGAAGCCGGTGCCCTCGGCGAATACGGCCTCGATGCAGGCGGCGCGTTCGGCGGCGGCAGAAATCAGCCAGTACTTCGTGCACGAATCGTCGAAGTCGGCGAATGCGCGCATCATCGCCGAGAATTCCCACGGCCATCAGGCTTCGCAAGACGAGGTTGACGCGGCCATCGCGATGGCGGCGGCACGGCATAACGTGGATCCTAACCTGGTGCGCGCCGTGGTCAAAGTGGAATCGAACTACAACGCCAACGCGGTTTCGCGCAAGGGCGCCATGGGACTGATGCAGTTGATGCCTTCAACGGCGCGGATGTTGAAGGTGAAGAACCCGTTTGATCCGGCGCAGAACGTGGATGCGGGAGTGCGGCATCTCAAGTCGCTTCTGGAAAGCTACGGCGGCGATGTGAAGTTGACCCTGGCCGCTTATAACGCGGGTGAAGGCGCGGTGGCGCGGAGCGCGGGCGTTCCCCGCATTGCCGAGACCCAGGACTACGTGCGCAGAATCACGAACCTCTACTACGGAGGGTTCGATTTTGCCTCGCACGGGGCGTCGCGCGATCCCGTGCGCGTGCAACGGGATGCGCGGGGCGTACTTTATATCAGCAACACCGATTGAGTTCCGAGCATCTGTAGAAGCAGTCTCTCAGGTACCACGAGCAGTTCAACCGCAACGGCAGCAAGGAAGCGAGCTAGGCGCGCGATGGTTGCATCGCAAACAACGCGACGCTGCGCGCGGCTCACCCAGGTCCTTCGGCGGGCAAGAAGCTCCCGCCTCAGGATGACAAACGGGCCGACGACTTTGAAGACCAGATCAAGCCAGCGCGGCTTGCGCTGGGGAGCGCTGCTGTTGCTGGCGGTGCTACCTGGATTGCCGGCCCATGCCCGCACTCATCACAGTGAATCCTGGGCACGCGATCGCTTCGCCGCGGCTGAGCGCATGCGGGAAGCGCTCAACGGACGTCCTCCGGCGGACCGTGCGCGGCGCGATTACCAGCGGGTCCTCACCGCCTACCGCAATGTCTATTACGGGGCGCCCACCTCCACCAAAGCCGATCCCAGCGTGGTTGCGGTTGCCGAAACGCTGGTCGAAATGGGACGGCGCTTCGACGACGACAAGATTCTGAACGAGGCGATCGCGCAGTACAAATTTCTGCGCCGCGAGTATCCCGGCAGCAAATACCGTTGCGATGCTCTGTTCACCATCGGCGAGATTTACAAGGACGACCTCAACGATCCGGAGCAGGCGCGCACGGTTTTTGAAGAGTTTCTGCACCGCTATCCCCACAACCGGCTGGTAGAAGACGCGCAGCAGGCGATCGTCGAACTGGACAGGCAAGCTGATGCAGACAAGAAGGCTGAGGCTGAGAAGAAATCCGAAAAGGAAACGCCCGGAAAGAGTGCGAACCCCAGGGATTCAGGCGAGGACGCGGATGCTCAGAACGGTAGCGGGCAGGAAGCGTCCGATCATTCTTCCGATCATTCCCCCGATCACCATTCTGGCCGCCTGCCGCGGGTGACGGGAATCCGGCACTGGTCCACGCCCGACTACACGCGGGTCGCGATTGATCTGGAAAGCGAGGTCAAGTTCGCTTCGCAGCGCATCGCCAATCCCGACCGCATCTTCTTCGACCTGCGCGACACCAAGCTGGCTTCGACGCTGGTGGGTAAGAGCTTCGACGTGGACGACGGTTTCCTGAAGAAAATTCGGGTGGCGCAGTTTCAGCCCGGGCGCACGCGAGTGGTGCTGGAAGTGGATGATCTCTCGGACTACGACGCGTTCTTGCTGCCTAATCCCTACCGCCTGATCGTTGATATTCATGGCAAGGACGTCCAGGGAAAAGCGCGGGCGAAGCTGGCGAAGGACGCGGCTACAGCAGACGTTGAAGCCGCGCCAAAGGCAGGGGCGAAGAACGATGCGGCAACGCCAGACGAAAAAGCCGATCTGCGAGCGCCGGGAAAGGCTAAGGCTGACGACAACGAGAGCGACGACTCAGACGTTGCACCCGCGAGTGATGCCGCGGTTACCAGGCCGGGCTCGTCCGCACAAACGGAACGAGCCCAGCCGGCTGAAACTGCCGCCGGAAACAAGCCGCCTCACAACGCATTAAAGCTCTCCACGCCAGCAAGTCAGAATCGGGCCAGCAACAGCCATCGGCGCTGCGCCAGCCCGGATTCGTCAACACCTTGCCCGGCTGTCCACTCCGCGGTGGATCCCAAGACGGGGGTGAAGAGAGTCATCGTGGAAGCTGACGATGACGATTCTTCGCCAGTTCAGGTGGCGAAGCTCGAGGCTGTCACGGCCATTTCGCGCAAGATAGAACCCTCGCCGGACCTTGATTCCGCCGTACCGGACGCAAAGCCGGCAGCCGACCTGCCCGCATCGAGCCATGCCAAGGGCGAGACTACGTCGCGTCCCGCCGGAGACCGGAGCCTCCCCGATCGGGATGTGCATGAGGCGAAACCCACGGCCAGAGGGGATCGCTCGCTGATTCGGGCGCTGGGGCTGAAAATCGGCAAGATCGTGATTGATCCCGGTCACGGCGGCCATGACACCGGAACCATCGGGCCGAATGGTCTGGAAGAAAAAGATCTGGTGCTCGACGTGGGCCGCCGCCTGGGCAAGTTGCTGGAAGCGCGCCTGGGCGCCGAAGTGGTCTACACGCGCAAGGACGACACGTTCATCCCGCTGGAAACGCGCACCGCGATCGCCAACCAGCAGCGCGCCGACCTATTCGTTTCGATACACGCCAACTCGAGCGATGACCCGGACGCTCGCGGGGTCGAGACTTACTACCTGAATTTCACCTCGTCGCCGGAGGCGCTGGAAGTGGCGGCGCGCGAGAATGCGGTTTCACAGAAATCTATCTACGAACTGCAGGACCTGGTGAAGAAGATCGCCCTGAAAGAGAAGATCGAAGAATCGCGCGAATTCGCCGGCGACGTGCAACAGTCGCTGCATAGCGGCCTGGCGGCGAAGAGTCCGGGCATCCGCAATCGCGGGGTGAAGAAGGCGCCGTTCATCGTGCTCATCGGCGCCAACATGCCGTCGATCCTGGCGGAGATTTCCTTTGTCAGCAATCCGGGTGATGAGCGGCGGCTGGAGACCAGCGAATACCGCCAGCGCATTGCCGAGTCGCTCTATCGCGGCATCGCCAAGTACGTGAATGGATTGAGCGGGGTGAAGGTCGCGAGCAAGATGGACAAAGCGAGCGTGCAGTAGAAGCGCAGGATTCCTGCTGACCGGCTACTTTGTCGCTTTGGGCATCCCCCACATCAGTCTTTCCCAGGTGGCCCGGTTTTGGGGAAAGATACGCGGAATGTCAGCAATATTTGAGAACATCCGCGTGAACTTGCCTTCGGCCGAGAAGAACAGGATGACGTAACGGTCGCGGAGGGGATCCCGTCTCGCGATCTCGTCGGCCCAACGCTCGGTGAAGTATATGTAGGCCAAGTTCTCATTGTGGTCATTCGCACAATAACCGAGCAAATTGATACGCCAATGCTCAGGAGTGCTGTCGCCCGGGTCCACGGCGTCAGGTTTGCCTGCTATTTGCAGCACCTCTGCCGGGCTCATCCCGGGACGAAGGCGGGAGAACCTTATGCGGGCATTTCCCAGGTCGGCTGCGGACATCCTGAATTTCACTTGTGATG
This sequence comes from Candidatus Sulfotelmatobacter sp., assembly GCA_052326105.1. Taxonomy (GTDB): domain Bacteria; phylum Acidobacteriota; class Terriglobia; order Terriglobales; family Acidobacteriaceae; genus Sulfotelmatobacter. Next base: position 19,138 of record JBKQRC010000049.1, read on the forward strand.
GTGCAGTCTTACGCAGGGTTGGAATCGTGCCGCAGCAACCGGGGTGCTTCACCAGCCATGCGCGAACTGCATTTTGCAACCGCTTCCGGTGATCTCCGACACTGGGCCACAGGAAGTAGTCGTCCATCCTCAGTTCATTGGGTTTCTTGTGAGTGAGTTGCGGGAAGAAGTCTGGTACGCCTTTATCCGTCAAGATCATGTAAGCAACATCTCCAACCAGAGGCACGCCCAACAGTGGTTCCTCACGTGGATCAGGCATCCATCGAGTATCAAGCAAGCGATCTGTAAGGCAAGAAACCGAATGCGGTCCGAGCCGCAAGAGCGCATCATATACGTCATCCAAGACGATTGGTTCCTGTGGTGCGAGTGCAGGCGTGGTGCCGGGCTTTTCGATCCGTACGTAATCAAGGATCGTCCCGACGTTGGGCAACTGGCCGCACATGAACTCCGCAAGCTTCGTGGCTTCTGCTGGACTGAGGCCAGCCTGAGGGCTGGGCTGAGCAAAGAGCGCTACGTCCAACGACAACCACAGAAGCAACATCCCGGAAATGTTCAATGTTCGCACTGGGGTAGCGCGCATTCGTTGACTCATAATCCGAGTTCCTACTGCGACTGCTGGAACGCCATGTTCTCATCCACCGAGAGCTGGGCCGGAGCGCCGGAGCCGTCGTCAGCAGTGCGAGTGGCGACCACGCGGAAGCCGCCGGAACTGGTCTCGACGGAATAGGTGTAGGGCGCACGCTGGCGAGCGACGGTAACCGAGCGCGACGAGATGAGCTCATCGAGGGAGGCGTATTTCCCTTCGCTGGCGAAGTAGCCGCGCTCCGCTTGCGCGATGGTCATCAGATCGCTGCGCACGCCGGTGATGTTGATGGCTGCTTTGGGGCTGTTGGCGCCGGCGGCAGCCGAGGAACTCTGCGCCTGCCGGGAATAGATGTACATGCCCGCAGCCAGTACGATGACGAGGCTGAGAAAACCGAAGATGCGGCTCATGCCACGATTGCACCCGGAAACAGGCTGCGAGACAAGTAACCGGAGGGCAAGGGACTGCTGGTGTCCTCGGCTGGAAGTCGCGGAAGAAGCAGGTTCCTCGCTCGGCTCGGAATGACATCCTTGAAAATCGACTTATCCAGAGCTACTGGATCGCGCTTCCGACCTGCGAGAAGATGCCGCCTGCGTTCGATCCGATGAGCCGGACCGTTCCGACCACAATGACGAGAATGACGGCCAACATCACCGAATACTCGGCGACGTCCTGACCTTCCTCGTCTGACCAGAGATGATGGAGTGAATTACGCATAAACTTTCCTTGCTGCTAAGCGGCTCCTGAGGCGCCTGAAACCGCTGTTACCGGGGCTGCCGGTGCCGGGGCTGCCTGAACCTTGCTCTCTGCCGAGTTGAGCCATAAGGCGTCGCCATCCTGCGCCACAGCCTGCAACCCAACCTGATATTCCGAAGTTCCCTTCATTTTCTTGGTCCAGACCACGCGACACTGCATTCTGCGCTGGCGATAGAAGACAGTGACCTCATCGAGCACATTCAACTCGCGCCGCACGGCGCCCAGCCGCAACCCAGCCGAAGTAACGTCGAGGGTGTGGGCCAGTTCCTCAAAAGGAGCGCCGGAGCTGTCCTTGCCCTTGACTCGTACCGGAAGCACCGCCTTGGTCCGGCTACCGCTGCGTTGCTGATTCTCTTTCACAGTACTTGATCCCATCTGGCACCCACAACCAGTTTGCCCCCTTACGGGCTGGCTGGGAATGGCTCTGACGTGTAGGTCACGACCGTAACCAGCCTCCTGAAAGACCTGCCAGATCAAGGGGTTGCAAGCCTATGGAAACTTTTCCCGGCCGTCTGTGGTCTAATGATGACAGCGTGTGCCGAGCGAGGGCCTTGAGGATTTGAGGATGAATTTCTCCCGTTCTGTTGCCGGAATCACCGTGTTTCTTGTGGTTTTCATAGGCACAGTTTGGGCCGGGAATGCTCCGGCCGGAGCCGCGCCCGCACAGGTCCCAGCCCTGTTGCCGGCGGAGTTTGGGGGATGGCAAATGCAGGGCTCTGCCGCAACCAGCCAGAACCCCGCCACCGCCGACCCCGCCAATGCCGCGGTTCTCAACGAATACCGCTTCACCGACTTCGCCTCCGCTACCTACAAACGTGACGATGGCCGCACGCTGAAGATTCGGGCAGCGCGCTTTGCCGACGCCTCCGGAGCGTTCGGGGCTTATACGTTTTATCTGCAGCTCGAGATGGCGAGAGAAGAGATCGGCGATCAGGGCGCGTCGCTGGCGAACCGCGTCCTGTTCTACCGCGGGCACGTGCTGGTAGATGCGCTATTCAGCAAAGAGTCGGCCATGTCGGGAGGGGAATTGCGGGAATTGGCCGGAGACCTGCCGCGCCCCGGAGGAAGCGCCGGCAACCTGCCGAGCTTTATCCAGTACATGCCGCGTCGCGGCTACGTTCCCAATACGCAGAAGTACGTGATGGGGCCGGAAGCGCTGGCTGCGCTGGCTGTGCCGGTCTCCGCGGATCTGGTGGATTTTGGCAGGAGCGCGGAGGTCACGCTGGGGCGCTACAACACCTCGAGTGGTGAAGAGACTTTGGTGTTGATTTCCTACCCTACGAATCAGCTGGCTGCGGACCATCTGCGCCGCATCGACGCAGCGCATCAACTGGCTCAGCCCCAGCCAGGCGTTTCCACAATCGCAAACGCTGGCTCACTGTTCTACAAGCGCACGGGCCCGATCATTGCTCTGGCCAGCGGACCAGCTTCTGACAGAGACGTTAAATCTTTGCTGAGCATGGTGAACTACGAGGCCAGCGTCACGTGGAATGAAGCGACAGACCAGCATGAAGTTCGCGATCTATACCTGCTGATCCTCAACGTGGTCGTCCTGTGCGCGATTCTTGGCGGACTCGCGATTGTGGCGGGCGTGGCTTTCGGTGGGTTCCGCATTCTGATGAAGCGATGGTTCCCCGACAGACTGTTTGACCGCCCCGAGCAGATGGAATTTATCTCGCTGCACCTCACCGAAATCATCGTGCAAGGCCCGCCCCAAAGCGGGGACGACGGGGTGCGGCAGACGCCGCAGGAGCCCTCCTGATGCCCGGTAAGTGCCTTTAGAAATATCGGCTTACGCACTGCGCGGGAGGCTTCTGTCTCAATTTGTTACACTTTTGCCTGATGTTGATTGGTTTTGTAAATTATTGAAAACAAAGACATTTATTTCATAAAAATCCCTTGACACCCCCGATTTTCGACTCATAAGATTTCGGCAGAAAGTTTTGACGGAATTTCAAGCCTCCGTTGGAACTATTCTCCCTTGAAGAAGAGGCCGCCCAGTTGCCGGGTGGCCTTTTCGTTTGTTCTCCTGGTCGCGGAGTAAACTTCCGTTGACAGCGTAACGAGGAATACGGAACTGTGCGGCGTGTTCTTCGTATCATGTGTAGCAAGTTCTGTGTGAGCACACTCGGAATCTCTGGAGGACTTCATGTTCTGCGATGGATGCGGCGTGGCAGTACACGCGGGGCAAGGATTTTGCAGCAACTGCGGCAAGCAGATCGTCGGTCCCGTAGCGGCGGTGCAGTTGCGTCCGGGCCGGGTGCAGGCGCACCTTCACCTGCTGGGGATTCTGTGGCTGGCGATTTCCGCCTTCAACGCGGTGGGCGGGCTGATCCTGCTGATTCTCGGCAATGCTTTTTTCCCGCACCTGCATGAGATGAAGGACGTGCCACCGGACGTGCCCGTCGGTTTCCTGACCGCGCTGTTCACCACGTTGGGAATTATCGTTCTTGCCAAAGCGGTATGCGGATTCTTCGCCGGCTGGGGATTGACGAAGCGCGAACCCTGGGCCCGCATCATTGCTCTGGTGCTGGCGTTTATCTCGCTGTTTAATATTCCGTTCGGCACCGCCATTGGCGTGTACACGATGTGGGTGCTGCTGCCCAGCCAGTCGCAGCAGGAATACGACGCGATGGCGGCGCAGGCAGCGTAGGAGACACTCGCAGTGCCGGCTAGGCGTGCCCGGCTGCGCTCTTGGCCATCAGGGCTGCGGCGCGAGCCTTGAGGTTTCCCGTCAGCGTGCTGAACCTGGTTTGCAGCTCGTCAATCTGATGATCGGGCAGTAACGGGAACAGCTCTTTGCTGACGGAGAGAATCTGATTCAGGTAATTCCTGATATCTTCCGAGGCAATATCTCCGGCGGCCACTTTCTGCTGAAGAACTGAGTACAGAGACTCCCACTGCCCTAACAATTCCTGGGTCCGGCCGGTCTGGGCGCCAACCTGTTCCAGGGTCTGTTTGGCCTCAGCCAGCACCTCAGGAAGATTCTGCCGGGCGATCCCTTCGGTCACGGCTTTGTGCATGCCCTCACAGGCTTCGACGATGCCGGGCTGCTTGCTGAAGTCTCCCTGCTCTTCGCGCACCTCGCGCAGACGGCGGTCAAAGTTCTGGCTGTGACTGCGAAGCAAGGGCATCAGCGCGTTGTAAGTCTGTTCGTAATGTTGCTGGGCCTCGGGCGACACTTTCTCGTCCTTCTGGAGCTTTTCTGATAGCACGTCTGATTCTTTGGCAAACTGCGCCTGCAGAGCGTGCGTTTTTTCGAGCTCATCGACCCAGGCGTCTCGCTTGTGCTGCCCTTTTATGGAGCGCACGATCCACCAGATGACCAGGACTACGAAGGTGACTGCGAGAGCCGCCAGAAATCCCAAGCCGTAGCCGCTCACCAGTAAGAGGATCGCAACTGTAAGCCCTATCAAAAAGAACCAACCCATAATCGGATCTCCTTCTCCGGAAACTCGGCTCCCGAAACTCCGGGCAGTCCAGCTCTGCGAGTCCGGGTCTGCCAGTCCACCTCTGCCAGCCCAGTTCCGCCGCCCAGGTCTGCCACCGGGCGTTCGTGTTCGCAAAAACTCTGCCAGCAACAGGTGCGGCTGGCGCTACTGGTTCTGCCCAGCCATGCCCGCGAGGCGATTGCCGCTGCCAATCTTCGAACCACCTGGCTTGTAGGTGGCGTCAGTCTTTGGATCGTAATAGGCGATGGTGTTCCCGGAGTTCGTGAGTAGAACTTCACGGCCACCCGCTACCTGACGAATGATGCCTTGCGGCCTGCCCGCAGCATCCTTGATGATGACACTCATTCGCGCGTCTCCTCGAGGGCAGACTCATGCCTGGGAATGGCGCTATTTATCCCATTCTGAGAATTCCAGCACGCAGATGGAAGGGGTGCAAATTACTGAGGTCATGGTCAGTGTGTTGGCACAGGACGAGTACAGGATGCAACGGGTGAATTCGTGAGAAACCGGGAAAAAGCGGGAGAAACCGGGAGAAAAGACGTGGGCTGTTTCCGGTTGAGCGAAGGATTCTCGCAGGCCATCCGCGATGGAAGTCCCCGCCTGATTCTGCTCCTATTCGGCGGCATCCCTAACAGCCCATGGATTCTAAAGATCGTAAGAATCTAAGAATTCGTTCTGAGGGAATGCTAGCGGGCTAGCACGCGGGAAAGAAGATAACCGAGGGAGTTGACCGGGAGGGTGGAGTTGAAGAAGGCACGAAGGTAAGTCGGACCAACGTGAGACTATTCCCTTGACAGACTATTCCATTGATGGCATAGTATCGACATGGCATGGGAGGTTGAGTACACCGATGAGTTTGATGATTGGTGGAACAATCTCTCGGAGGCCCAACAGGAAGAGATTGACGCCAAGGTTGATCTTCTTGAAGAGCGTGGTCCTACACTGTGCCGCCCCCATGCAGATCGGATTGAAAGCTCTCGCCATTCGAATATGAAGGAATTGCGGGGGAAGGTGGAGGAGAGACACCTGCGCGTCTTGTTTGCGTTTGATCCTCGCCGCACAGCCCTGCTCTTGCTGGGCGGAGACAAGACCGACGATCCGACGTGGTATGACAGGTTTGTGCCGATTGCCGATGACTTGTTCGATCAGCACCTGAAGGAACTTGATCAGGGACGGCAGAAGAAAAAGTAGAAGCACCAGAAGGATGAGTCTGGAAACAAAGGATGATGCGTATGGCGAAGAATTTCAAAACCCTTCGGGAGAAGATGTCTCCCGAGTCCCGCGAGCGTTCCCGTGCTCTAGCCGCGAAGTACCGCGCTGAGATGCCCCTGGATGAGCTTCGAGAGGCTCGGGAGATGACTCAGGTACTTCTCGCTCGGATACTCAAGGTGAACCAGGCTGCGGTGTCGAAGATGGAGCGTCGCACGGATATGTACGTGAGCACGCTTAAGGAGCTTATCAAAGCAATGGGTGGAGAGCTGAAAATTATCGCCACTTTCCCTGAGGGGACTGTGGAGATCAATCAATTTCAGAACGTTAAAAAGGCTGAGCAAAAGCCTACTAGCTCGTCTGCCCAAAGAGCCGCCGCAGGAGCGGTTGGCGTTCGCAGCTAGGTCGGCGGTCATGCGAGACTCCATCACCCTCTGCCGAGTCGTACTGCTGCTGGCGACAGGCAGCGGCACGCTGTTCGCGCAAGCCGCACCGTCACCGGCCGCAACATCGCAAGTCGCAGCACCGGTTGCACCCACCGTGGTCGTGGACTGGACGAAGAAAACGCCCAACCACACCACGCCTACGCTGCAGGCCGTGGTCAATCCCATGTTGCGCCGGGGCTCGCCGATTCATGATGCCTCGCTGGCGGCTCTGCGCCGGCTGGGGTGCGACTACGTGCGCTACGCCTTCTGGTTTCCGTATCCCAAGCTGGGGGTAGCCGAGCTGCGGCCTCCGGATCAGAGCCAGACCTACTGGGACTTTCAATACATGGACCCTCTGGTGGAAGATTTTGCAACGGCCGGCAATGGACACTCCAGCGTGTGGATGTTCAGCACGATTCCGCAATGGATGTTCCGGACGCCGCAGCCGGTCGTGTATCCCGACGATCCGAACCAGGTCTTCTGGAACTACTCGCAAGGCAGGGACCTCACCGATGTGCGGGCGCTGGCCGACTATTACGCCCGGCTCGCGAGTTGGTACACCCAGGGCGGCTTCACGGACGAGTTGGGGAAGTTTCATGCCTCCGGACATCACTACGACATGCGCTATTGGGAGGTCTTCAACGAGATTGACGCGGAGCACGAAACGTCTCCCGAGCAATATGTGGAGCGCTACGACGCCATTGTGGAAGCGGTGCGCAAGGTCGTGCCGGAGATGAAGTTTGTGGGCCTCGCTTTGTCGAACCCCTCGGACGGGGCACGCATGTTCGAGTATTTTCTGAACCCGAAGAACCACAAGCCGGGCGCGCCGCTGGATTACATCTCCTTCCACGTGTATGCGACGCCGGGCGCCGACCAGGCCGTGAATGAGTGGCAGTACACGTTCTTTGACCGGGCCAGCGAGTTCCTGGCGGCCACCCGTTATATCCTGCGAATCCGGGATCGCCTGTCGCCGTCGACGAAAATCATGATCAACGAAGCCGGCTCGATCCTGGCCAGCGACGGGGATCAAGGCGAGCCAACTCATGTGGAAAAGCCAATTCCGCCGGCCTACTGGAATCTGAGCGGGGCGCTCTATGCCTACCTCTACGTTGAGTTGTCGAAGCTGGGCGTGGATGTCGTGGGCGAATCGCAACTGGTCGGCTACCCCAGCCAGTTTCCCAGCGTCAGCATGGTGGATTGGACGAACGGCAAACCCAATGCGCGTTTCACGATCCTCGAGTTGCTCAAGAACAATCTCGGCCCGGGCGATGACTTTGCCGACACCGAGATGCGAAATGGCCCGCCGGGAGATGCAGACGCGATCGAAGCGCAGGCTTTCGTCCGGGGCGGCCAGCGAAAATTGCTGCTGATCAACCAGCGCAATCGCGAAATTACGGTTGACCTGCCCAAAGAGTGCGCGGGAGCGACGGTTCAGATGATAGGCGGCGCCTCGGCAGATTTGGTGAAACAGGATGTGGGAGATACCAGGCTTCGCCTGCTGCCATTCGCGGTGGCGGTGGTCACGCTGAAGAACTAGTTAGTAGCGCCGCCGTCCCGGCGGCTGGGAGCTTGCCCTGAGCGGGTCGAAGGGGCGGGCGTCCTCGCCCGCCGCGCCGAGGGCGAGACGCCCTCGGGACAGCCGGCAAGATGCCGGCGCTACAGCAAAGGCGTTGGCTGCCGCGGGCGCAGCCAGAACCCCGCCGTTTGGTAAACTAAAGAAAGCCAACCAGCAGCCGACGTAGCTCAGTTGGTAGAGCAGCCGATTCGTAATCGGCAGGTCATCGGTTCAAGTCCGATCGTCGGCTCCAGTTCCCCCCGCCTTCCCCTGCAGGGCCTTCGGCCGCACATACTTCCGGACCGGAAGGCCGCTCCCGCTCCGACGTGAAAAGGTAACGTAAGTAATCTCGTCGTCGTCAACCTCTCGTTTCGATAATCGTAAACGGAGGTTCTACATGACGGGGCGAAGTATCAAATACGTGTTCTTGCTCGGACTGGTCACGGCCTGCGCGCTTTCGGTTGCACAGGATGACCCGGAGATACAGAAAAAGCCAATTTGCGAGGCTGCTTTCACAGTGGCGGCTCGTGGTGCCAAGGAGGGTGCTTTTATCATTACCGAAAGCATGCGCCTACCGAAGCTGGAAGGAAAATTCCGGGCTACAGGTGGAATGAGCAACAGTATCGAGGTGTGGGTTCTCGATGACGACGAGTTCGTGAACTGGTCGAACCACCACTCGGTGAAGTCGCTCTACAACAGCGATAAGGTCACACAGGGAACCATTGAGGTCTATCTACGCCGTCCCGGTAAATATCACGTCGTTTTCAACAACATGTTTTCGTTGATGACCCCGAAAGCCGTGGAAGCAAACCTCATTTTGAAATTTAGGCAAGTGCCGGTGGCCGGAAATTAATGCCGAGCTTGGGAGGCAAGCGGAAGCAGATAAACAACAACATGAAAAGCCTAATTGCAGTAATCGTAATCACACTGGCGCTGGTTGGTTCGGCGCTCACGCAGGCCGATTCCACGGTTATCCAGCGGGCAGCTGTGACAGTCACCAGGATACATGACAAAATGCTCGACCCTGATTCGTTCGTTCTTGATGGGGTCTATACCGCTGCGGGTAACGATATTAAGTGCGAAGGCTTCGGGTGCCGACATAAGATAAAAACTCCCGTGACCGTGTTGTGCTTCGCGTTTCGGTCGCACAATCGTATGGGCGGGTATAGTGAAGGCAGGGCGTATCTGTATCCGCACGCGAAAGGCGACGACTTTCGGATTTTTAGCGAGGTGTCGAACGGAGAATTTCAGGGCTATGATGAGGGGTGGGGCGCCCCGTGTGGAGCAAAGCAGATTACTGCCGAGATTACAACAGAGGTCAGGGCTGCCCTCGCTCCACCAGCGGTTAGCTCTGCGGAGCAGGCAAAGCGAGCGCAGCGTTACGCCGATTGTCTCAAGCTAGCGGTGGACAACCCTAATATAGTTTGTGAGCAGTAAATGCCCGCGAGATTCAGGAAGTAGGAGGTTCCCTTCGGCCCTGCATGACGGCGCGGGTATTGAGTTCAATCTGCCTCTGACAAAGGAGTTGTTGTGCTTCCAGTTTCAACTTCAGCGCCAGTCGTCTTCCCTCACTGACTCCGACGGCGACGGCGAGCGCGGTGATGACGATGAGAAGGAAGATTCCCAGTCCGTTCGTGGAGTCATGAGATACTGCTGCAATCACCCCGAAGAGTATCCCTGAAAAAATGAGACCAACAAGCCCGTACTTGAGGGCTGTTGACATGATGATGTTCCCAGCCAGCGCATAGAGGTCATCGGCGCACTTCTGTAAAATGTTCGCATCATATTCGGTAGGCATTTCCTCGCACCTCTCCTGACGACGGAATTGTACCGTGTTTGCACGGAGGTAAAATGTCTGCGTCGCTCCATTGCGCGCAGGTGCCCGGCGGCGCTACGCTCGGCGGAGGGGAGCGCTCATTATGGCGACACGTATTAATTACTTCGGCAAAACCCATCTGTAAACAATGGTTCTACAAGATCGGGTACCTCATGCTAAGTGCCCCTCACTTCGCGGCCATCGCGTCATGGCAGCTGGTTTGGTTCCGCTGGAGCGGCCCCGTCGGCTCCAGTTATTCCCACCTCTTGCACGTTGCGAACTGATTCACTGGCGGCTTGGTACACCGTTCGTCGCGTCTGCTGCTGTAATATCTGAAGTGTTTGCATCGGATGCAGCAGCCATGCAGAATGCCGTTTTCAAACTCGATCCCACGGACAACGTGCTGACCGCGCTCCGGCGGTTGAGCAAGGGGGAGCGGGTGAGCGTTCCTCCGCACGAGTACGTACTTAGCACTGATGTTCCCGCCAAGCACAAGTTTGCTGCCGAGTTCGTTCCGGTTGGTGGAGACCTGGTGATGTATGGCGTTTTGGTGGGAAAGGCCACCGCGCCGATTCAGGCAGGCGAGGTGCTGACCACGCGAAACGTCCGGCACGATGCCGCCGGGTTTCGCGAGAAGTCAGGGGAATATCGCTGGGCGGCTCCGGATGCGCGGAAGTGGCGGGAGCGAACCTTCGCCGGATACGCCAGAGCCGACGGCCAGGTGGGCACGCGCAACTACTGGCTGGTGGTGCCGCTGGTTTTTTGCGAGAACCGGAATATCGCCGTCCTCAAGCAGGCATTCGAGGAGGAACTTGGGCTGGCGTCGCCGAACGCTTACCGGCAGCAGGTCGCCCGCTTCGCCGCGCTCTACCGGCAAGGCAAAACGGACGAAATCAGGCGCTCGGCATTGGAGAAGCAGGCCGGCGATTCGGAACGTCCCCGGTGTTTTGAGAATGTGGATGGGGTCAAGTTCCTGATGCATGAATCCGGCTGCGGCGGCACGCGCGAAGACGCGAGAAATCTCTGTGGCTTGATTGCCGGATACATTCATCATCCCAATGTGGCCGGGGCGACGGTGCTCAGTCTGGGCTGCCAAAACTCGCAGGTTGGGATGCTGCGGGAAGAAATCCAGCGCCGCGATCCGAAATTCGAGAAGCCGCTGTTCGTTTTCGAACAGCAGCAGGCGGGCTCCGAATTCAAGATGCTGTCGGAGGCGGTGCGCGCCACGTTCCTGGGTTTAGTGGACGCAGACCAGTGCCGGCGAACTCCGGCTCCGCTGTCCCGATTGTGCGCGGGACTGAAATGCGGGGGTTCAGATGGGTTTTCGGGGATCTCGGCCAATCCGGCGCTGGGACACGTTTCCGATTTGATCGCGGCCCTGGGCGGCAGAACGATCCTGTCCGAATTCCCCGAGCTGTGCGGGGTGGAGCAGGCGCTGATCGAACGCAGCCGGAGCAAAGAGGTCGCGGATCGCTTCATGCAGCTGATGCGGGATTACGCCGAGCGCGCCCGGGCCGCGCGCTCCGGCCTGGAAATGAATCCTTCTCCTGGCAACATCCGGGACGGACTGATTACCGACGCGATGAAGTCGGCGGGCGCGGCGCGAAAGGGAGGCGCATCGCCGGTCAACGCTGTCCTGGATTATCCGGAGTACTCGCGGGACGCGGGGTTAAATCTGCAGTGCACTCCGGGAAATGATGTCGAATGCGTGACGGCGCAGGTGGGCGCTGGGGCGAATGTCGTGCTGTTCACAACCGGCCTGGGTACGCCGACGGGGAATCCGATCGCGCCGGTGGTCAAGATTTCCACAAATTCGGACGTGGCGGCGCGCATGCACGACATCATTGACCTGGATGCCGCTCCGATTATTTTGGGCGACAAGACGGTCGAGCAGATGGGAGAGGCCATCCTAGAGCACGTGGTTGAAGTGGCCAGCGGGCGGGCGCATACCAAGGCTGAGCGGGCCGGGCAGGATGATTTCATCCCGTGGAAGAGGGGGATTTCGCTGTGAGGCAGCGGGTTGCCCTGAATCTCCGCCCGCAGCGCCTGAAGGCGCATTCATAATGAAGCAGTTACGGCATGCCTGAAAGGCATGCCCTGATACGAACCGTACTTGCCCTGCGGACCGCTAAGCGCGGAATACCGAGAATGGCTGCCCGGCAGAATATTCTCGTGCGCAAAACAAAACGCCCCAGACTCGATTTGAGTCGTGGGCGTCTGTTGATCAGCCCTCCCCCAAGTGCTGCTCAAGAACAATCTAACTCCGGCCCCTAATTGGGTAAATGGCTCGCGAGTGCCATGGCTGGCACGAAAGTGTAGGTAGGGGCTGGCAGGGTTCCGAGGCGATTTGCTGCGGCCATGGCGTGATGACGCCGCCTTCAGAATTCGAATTGCACCAGTGCCTCCGCTCGCCCCTGCTACCGCACCTTGCGGCGACGGTGGTAGATTGGTGCGTCTGCCTTTCTGTGGCTGTGCCAGCCGTTCCTAAGGAGCAAGTCATGCCCATCCGGTTTGCACGTCGCGAATTTCTTCTGGGAGTGGCAGCTATGGCGGCCGCCAAAGCGTCCTCTCGACTTGCCGCGGCGGCTGATTCCGCTTCGCCCTTCCGCGTTTCCGTGATCAATGACGAGATCTCGCAGGACTTCGCCCACGCCTGCGCTGTGGCCGCGCTCGACTTCGGCATGAACTGGATCGAGCTGCGCAGCATGTGGAAGAAGAACATTGTCAATCTCGACCAGAAGGAGGTCGCCGAAGCGCGCGGCATTGTGGAAAAGTACCAGCTAAGGGTCACCGACATCGCCAGCCCGCTGTTCAAAGTGGACTGGCCGGGCGCGCCGCGATCGAAGTTCAGCGAGGGCAAGAGCTTTGGCGCCAACTTCGACTGGAAGCAGCAGGACGAAGTTCTGGAGCGCGCCATCGAGATGGCCAAGGCTTTTAAGGCGGACCGGGTGCGGTGCTTCGATTTCTGGCGTCTGGACAACCCGGCTCCCTATCGCGCGGCGATGAACGAGAAGCTTTTAGAGGCAGCCAACAAAGCGGGCCAGAAGGGAATTACGCTGGTCCTCGAAAATGAGTCTGCCTGCAACACGGCTACCGGCGCGGAAGCGGCCAAAGTTCTCGACGCGGTGAAGTCTCCTTATCTCATGCTGAACTGGGACCCGGGAAACGCGGCGGCCAGCGGCGAAATACCATATCCGGATGGCTACAATCTGCTGCCCAAGGACCGCATCGGTCATTGCCACTGCAAAGACGCCGTCAAGAAAGGCAAAGGGTACGACTGGGCGCCCATGGGCGGAGGCATCATCGACTGGCTGGGACAATTCAAGGCCCTGAAGCGCGACGGTTATCACTATGCCGTGAGTCTGGAGACGCACTGGGACGGCGGGGGATCGCCGGAAGAATGCTCACGCAAGAGCTGGGCGGGAATGAAGAAACTTCTGCAGCAAGCGGAAGCGTTGTAGGAAGTGGTCAGTGGCCAGTAAGCGCTCTAGGCGGGATTATTCATGAGGATTGCCGCGGTTTTGAAAGGGCGCGGCTTCCAGCCGCGCCGACACGGACAAAAACAATCCGGCTTTAGCCGCTGAGGTGAACCGTTTGGAAGCATCTTGTGGTGTTCGAAAGGAAGATGGCAGGCGTTTGTCCCCGGGGGCTGAAGCCCCGATTCTCAGGCGACTGCGGCGGCGCGGCTGGAAGCCGCGCCCTTTCAAAGCAGCTTCATGAATAATGCAGCCTAGGGTTTTACTGACCACTGATCACTAGAAACGATGAACGATGGAGGATCTATGACCGAACAAACTCGCCGCACCTTTCTCAAACAAGCCGCCCTCGGCGCTGCCGTGCTGGCCTATCCATCCGCGACCGTGCTGGGAGCCAACGATCGCGTACGCGTGGGCATGATCGGCGTCGGTGATCGCGGAAACGATCTGCTGGGCCAGGTGCGTGGTGTGTCGGGCGTTGAAGTCGTGGCCATGGCCGATGTCTACAGCCGACGCCGCGACGAGGCCAAAAGCAAGGTGCCCGGCATTCAGACCTTCGATGATCACCGGCGGTTGCTCGACATGAAGGATGTGGATGCCATCATTGTGGCCAGTCCTTTGCACACTCACGCCCGGCATTTCCTCGACACCCTGGCCGCGGGCAAGGATCTGTATTCGGAAAAGACGATGACGTGGTCTATTCCGGAAGCCGACAAGTGCCTGGCGGCGGCGAAGGACTCGAACCGCATCGTCCAGATCGGGTTGCAGCACGAGAGTTCGGGCGCCCTGGCCGATGCCAAACAGTGGATTAAAGATGGCTGGCTGGGGAAAGTTACGCACGTGGAATCCTGGATGAGCCGCAACACTCCGTACGGTAAGGGCCAGTGGGTGCGGCCTGTTCCTTCGGACTGCACCGCGCAGAATGTGAATTGGGGTGCGTTTCTGAACGGACGGCCCGACCGCCCCTTCGATCCCTACCGGCTGATCAACTGGAGACTTTTCTGGGAGTTCTCCGGCGGCAACGTAGCCGAGAACATGGTGCACCAGATGGCGTGGATCATGACCGCGCTCGACCTGCCTTTGCCGTCGTCGGCCTACATGTCGGGCGGCGTGTTCTCGGAGAAAGATGGACGCGAGGTGCCGGACACCATCGCCGTGACGCTCGATTTTCCCGACCTGGTCGTGACCTGGCAGTCTATGTTCAGCAACAAGCACTACGATATGGCCGACCGCATTCTGGGCAGTGACGGCACGGTGGAACATCATTTTGACGAGCCCGCCCACTACTGGCCGGAGAAAATAAACCGTCCGGACGGATCGGACACGCGCGGCGCGACGCATGACCAGAACCACATGCGCAACTGGATCGACTGCGTGCGCAGCCGCAACCAGCCGAACGCGCCGGCGGAGATTGGCTACCGGTCGGCCATCGCGGTGCACATGGCCAACCTGTCGTACAGGAGTAAACGGCGGGTCACGCTGGAGGAAGCGAAAGCGGCGACGCCGGAGTTCTAGGCGTCAATCGTTGCCTCAGTTACACAGGAGAAGATATGCAGAAGACAACTCTGCAGTTCCGCTTTCTTGTGTTTGGACTGTTGTTGTTTTCAGGGCTCGCGGTGGCGCAAGACACGGCCACGCTCACCGGGACCATCCGCGACAACACGGGCGCGGTAATTTCCGGGGCCTCGGTTGTGATCAAGAACGCGGCTACCGGCATCGTGCGCGACTTTAAGACGAACTCCGCCGGAGAATACGTTGCTGCGGCCCTGCTGCCGGGGCAATACAACATCACGGTGACCGCAGCCGGATTCCGCACCTATCAGGCGCAGGGCGTCGTGTTGCGTGTCGCGCAGAACGCCCGCATCGATGTGACGCTGCAGGTTGGAGATACCCATGAAGAGGTCACAGTGCACGGCGAAGGCCTGGCCCAGGTCAACACCGAGTCGTCGGAATCCGGCGGGACGATCACCGGGAAAGAGTTAATCCAGTTGCAGCTGAACGGGCGCAATTTCACCCAGCTCATCACTCTGGTCCCCGGCGTCAGCAATCAGACCGGACAGGACGAAGGCGTGGTCGGCGCGCAAGGCAGCATCTCCTACAGCGTCAACGGCGGCCGCACCGAATACAACAACTGGGAAGTGGACGGCGGCGACATGATGGACAATGGCAGCAACTTTTCCCTCAACGTCTATCCCAGCGTCGAAGCCATCGAAGAAGTGCAGGTGCTCACGTCCAACTATGGCGCGCAGTACGGCAAGAACGGCTCGGGGACAGTCGAGGTCGAAACCAAATCGGGCACCAACCAGTTTCACGGCTCGGTGTGGGAATTCGCGCGAAACGAAGCCTTCAACGCCCACAACTATTTTGATGTTCCCGGCACTCCCAAGGCGGGCTACAAAAAGCACGATTTCGGTTTCAGCCTGGGTGGGCCGATCTGGAAGAACCACACATTCTTCTTCTGGGTTGAGAACTGGCGTCGCGAGGATGTTCCCTACAACTTCTACAACTTCGTGCCTTCGGTTCAGGACCGGACCGGCAACTTCACCGATTTCTGCCCTAACACCAACACCCCGTTCCAGGTCTCAAATCCAACCCCCGCGCCGGGTACGGCTCCGTATGATCCTGAATGTCCGGGAACCCTGGGCGGCGTCCAGTCCGACGGCACACAGCTCTACAACCAGTATGTGACCAACGGGATGTTGAACCAGGTGCCAGTGGATCCCAATGGGCAGGCGCTGCTGCCCATGATCCCGGAGCCAAACCAGGGTAGTGGGGCAAACTCCATTTTTGCTGCAGCGGTTGCGCAGCCCACGCAGTGGCGCGAAGACCTGGTTCGCCTCGATCACGACTTCAATTCCAAGCTCCGGTTTACGTACCGGGCGATTCATGATTCCTGGAACACGATCAACCCGACCGTAACCTGGAGCAGCGAGAGCTTTCCCACCATTGGAACGCACTTTATCGGACCGGGTGTGGAAATGGTCGCGAGACTCACCGCCACGGTGAAACCCAATTTGCTGAACGAGTTCGTGGCCAGTTACACCACCGACCACATCCAGCAGATCAACACCAACCCTTCCGTCTGGACGCGCACCAACGCCTTCACCATGCCCGGCCTGTTCTCGAACTTCGGCAACAAGCTGCCGGATTTCTGTCTCAATACGCTGGGTTCGTACGGCGGCGGATTCTGCGAGGGCCCCACCGCTTTCCCCTGGCAGAATTCCAACCCGACCTTCACCTACCGCGACAACGTCACCCAGAGCCTGGGCAAGCACAAACTCGTCTACGGCGCGTACGTGATGAATGCCGAGAAGAACGAGCTGGCTTATACCGACCTGGGTGGAGACCTGTACTTCGACGCTACTTCGCCTGTCACCAGCAACAACGCCTTCGCCGATCTGCTCATGGGCAATATCGCCAGTTATTCGCAAGCCAGCTCGCAGCCGAAATATCACATCAACTTCAAGATTTTCGAACCTTACTTTCAGGATGATTACCACATCTTCAAGAACTTGACGTTGAATCTCGGCGTGCGTGTCAGCTTTTTCGGGACCTTCTGGGAGCGGGCTCACCTGATCTCGAACTGGAGTGAAACCGCCTACACCGTTGGCACCGCGCCGCAGCTGGACATCGACGGCAGTGTGACCGGACAGCAGGGAGCTCTCATTCCCGGAAGCGGGAATCCGTTCGACGGCATGGTGACCTGCGGCCTGAATGGCGTCCCGGCAGGATGTCTGAAAAATCACCTGGTGAACCCCGCGCCACGCCTGGGATTCTCCTGGGACCCGCTGGGCAACGGCAAAATGGCGGTTCGCGGCAGCTACGGAATTTTCTTCGAGCACACCAACGGGATGGAAGCTAACGCCGAAAATCTGGAAGGGACGCCGCCGATCGTGGAGACGCCCACGCAGTATAACGTCGTCGGTTATTCCGGTGTGGGTGGCCAGGGCCTGCTGTTTCCGCTCTCGACCACTTCCATTCCCGGCCAGGCAGCCTGGCCCTATGTTCAGCAGTACCATCTCGACATCCAGCGCGATCTCATGCGCGGCACGGTGGCTACTCTGGCATATGTCGGGTCCAAAGGAACGCATCTGACCCTGCAGCACGAACTGAACGAACTGGCCCCGACTCCGCCGTCGCAGAACCCATACTTGCCCGGCCAGCCCATTACCGATTTCGATTGCAGCTGGGGACCGGGAAGTTCTCAACCCAACGTGCTCACCGACAATTACGGCATTCCTAAAAACGCCTACACTTCCTTCGGAGCACTGGTTCCGAACTTTCCGTCCGCTACCGGCGGGATCCCATCCGGCCCTGCGGTCAATCTTTTCGCAGCCTGTCAGAACGACGCCGATCTGGTGCGCACGAATTATCCCGGCCTCAGTTCGATTCAGCGCGTCGAGCCGGGAGCGAACTCCAACTACAACGCGCTCCAGTTCTCTCTGCGCAAGACCAGCGGCGCGCTCACTCTCGATGTGGCCTACACCTACAGCCATTCCTTTGACGATTCGTCTGATGCCACGGACAGCAACTTCGTCAACTCCTACAACGTGCACGCGAACTATGCCAACTCCAACTATGATCAGCGGCACATTCTGACCACTGCCTGGACCTATGATGTCCCCTTCCACGGCAAGGGACTGGCGCGCACTTTTCTCGGAGGCTGGCAGTACGCCGGCATCATGACAGCGCAATCCGGCACGCCGTTTTCGGTGGTCAACGGCGTGTACGGTGACAGCGCTGGCGTGGCCGATGGCACGTCGGGGATCGGTTCCTATGCCGACATCATCGGCAGTCCGCACGCCACGCCCAATTGCCTGCCTCTCGTCCCCGGCACGAAAGGAACAGCGCTCTACAACTGTGCCGCATACCAACTCACGCAGGGCTTGACGTTCGGCGACTCGGGCAGGAACAGCCTGAACCATCCCCGCCGCATCAATTTCGACATGTCGGTCTACAAAGTTTTCAAGCCGACCGAAAAGATCGCAGTGCAGTTCCGCGCGGAAGGTTTCAACATTTTCAACCACACGGAATGGTGGGGCGTGAATAACTACCTGGGTGTCCCCGGCACGCCAACCGATTTTCTGTACTCGACCTCGGCTCACATGCCGCGCGTGCTGCAGTTCGCCCTGCGCGTCACGTACTGAAACCGCAGGACGAAGGGAAGAATTGTTTGAAAGGGCGCGGCTTCTAGCCGCGCCGTGCGTCGCAAATCAATTCTGGAGCTTTAGCCCCCGAGGAGCCCTGGCCCCATGATCGGCGCGGTTGATATCGGCGGAACGAAGATCGCAGTCGGCATGGTGGATGACAGCGGGAAAGTGCTTTCCCGCTTGGAGACTCCCTCCGATCCCGACAACTATCCGGGCAGCCTGGGATGGATCGTCGGCGCGCTTGGCGAAACCACCCGCAGCGCCGGCGTCGAAATCACCGGCATCGGCATCGGCTCGACTGGCCCAGTCGATCCCATCACGGGGGAATTCGGCGAGGTGGATTTTCTTCCTGGATGGAGGCATACCAACCCAGTCAGCGACCTGGCGCGGATTTTCAAGGTGCGCGTCGCGCTGGAAAACGACGGAGACGCCGCCGCTTTAGCCGAAGCCGGATGGGGCGCGGGCCGCAATCGTTCCCGCCTGATCTATGTAACCGTCGGGACTGGAATCGGCGGAGGAATTATTCTCGATGGCAAGCTGTACCGCGGTGTGGACGGCGCTCATCCCGAAGTCGGCCACCAGGTGATCGATCTGGCCGGCCCGCCGTGTTCGTGCGGATTTCGCGGATGCTGGGAATCGCTGGCCGCAGGGCCTGCCATGGTGACCTGGCTCGAAGCCCACGCTCCCGCCGATTATCCTCACCGCGAGGGAATCACCGGCAAACGAATTTGCGAACTGGCGCGGCAGGGCGATGCGCTGGCGCTTCAGGCGGTCGAGCATGAGGCTTACTATCTAGGCCTCGGCCTCGCCAATCTGATCAACCTGTTTACTCCCGACGCGATCGTGCTCAGCGGCAGCGTGATGAAGAGCGCGCCGCTGTTCATGGACCGCATTCGCGCCGTGATTCGCAGCGGCTGCCGCTTCGTCCCGGCGGAAAAGACGGAGTTGATGCTTGCATCGTTGGGAGACGACACGAATCTAATCGGGGCGGGGCGGGTGTGGCACCACCGCTTCGGCGAGATCGCATCGGAAGGAGACCAATGAAAGAGCTGAGTCAAAAGCTGCTCTCTGTGATCGACGCTGCGGAGCCGAGGCTCCGCAAAATCAGTGCTCTGGAGAGCACAAAGCCTGTGCTGCCCGGCGGCTGGTCGTGTAAGCAAGTCCTCGGACATCTGATCGACTCTGCCTCCAACAACCACCAGCGATTCGTCCGGGCGGCTCTGCAGCCATCTTTGGATTTTCCCGGTTACGACCAGGAAGGAAACGTACGTGTCCAGTCGCTGCAAGAGGCGGATTGGCCGCTGCTGGTCTCGCTGTGGGCGGCATATAATCGCTACCTCGCCCACATAATTGCGCACTTGCCCGCATCCAAGCTGGAGACCCCTTGCCGCATCGGCTCGCACGAGCCAGCCAGTCTTCGATTTATCGCGACGGATTATCTTACGCATCTGGTTCATCACCTCACCCAGATCGGCACTGCGGACTCAGCCTAGAACAGTGCTTCTGTCCGCTTTCCAGTTCCTCCCCCAATCTGTTACTGTTTTTAGTCCGCTTTTTGTGCCGATGGGCACGGAAAGGACGATCGCGTGATCGTAGGAGTTCCGAAGGAAAGCTATCCCGGGGAACAGCGGGTTGCACTGGTTCCCGCGGCCGTCCCCAATCTCACCAAAGCGGGGCTTGAGGTCGTCATCGAGGCAGGCGCCGGCGAGCAGGCTGGCTATCCGGACGCAGCTTACGTGGACAAAGGCGCGAAAGTCTTGCCTGACCGCGCCGCTGTCTTCGGCACCGCAGACGTTATCCTGCAAGTCCTCTGCTACGGCTCGAATGACATTACCGGCAAAGCCGATCTTCCTCTGATGCGGCGCGGCCAGGCCCTGATCGGATTCCTGCGGCCATTCGGCTCAGCGGAGATCGTGCAGCAGATCGCGCAGGCCGGAGTGACCGCCTTTTCCGTGGAACTCATTCCGCGCACCACTCGCGCCCAGAGCATGGATGCACTTTCCTCGATGGCCACGGTCTGCGGCTACAAGGCAATCCTGCTGGCAGCGGAAACGTCGCCCCGCATTTTCCCCATGATGACCACGGCCGCCGGCACAATCACGCCGGCGCGCGTGTTCGTCATCGGCGCGGGCGTGGCCGGGCTGCAGGCGATCTCGACGGCGCGCCGCCTGGGCGCCGTGGCTTCTGCCTATGACATGCGGCCCGCGGCCAAAGAGCAGGTGCACAGCCTGGGCGGGCGGTTCGTGGAGTTGCCGATCGAAGCCAAGGATGCCCAGGACGCCCGCGGCTACGGCACCGCGCAGGACGAGAATTTCTACGCCCGGCAGCGCGAGCTTCTGACCGAAGTGGTGGCCGAAAGCGACATCGTCATTACCGCTGCAGTCATCCCGGGCAAGAGGTCTCCGGTGCTGATCACGGGCGACATGGTGAAAGGAATGGCTTCGGGCTCGGTGATCGTTGACGTTGCCGCCGAGCGTGGCGGCAACTGCGAACTCACGCGCATGGGAGAGACGGTGAAGGCGCACGGCGTCACCATCATCGGCGCAATCAATCTCGCCAGCAGCGTCCCTTACCATGCCAGCCAGATGTACGCCCGCAACCTGGTCACTTTTCTGACCTACATGGTGAAGGACGGCAAACTGCAGTTGAACCTGCAGGATGAAATCATCCGCGAGACCATGATTACGAACGGCGGAGAAGTCGTGAACGCGCGAGTGCGCGAGTTTTTCAAGATGCCCGCGCTCGTGGCCAGCAGTCAGTGAAACCAATGCGAAGGAGCAATCATGCCAGCGGATTTCATTTCTAACCTTTATGTCTTCATCCTGGCGGGGTTCGTGGGGTTTGAGGTGATCAGGCGCGTTTCACCGCTGCTGCACACGCCGCTGATGTCGCTGACCAACGCCCTTGACGCGATCGTGGTGGTGGCGGCGATCATCATCGCGGGGCGGCACGAGACGCGGCTCACCACGGTGCTGGGCGCCATTGCGGTGGCGGCATCGTTCACCAACATGGTGGGCGGATTCCTGATTACCGACCGCATGCTGCGCATGTTCAAATCGGGCAGGTCGAAACAATCATGACCGCGCTGGCGCTTCAGCAGTATCTCGATTTCGCCTACATTGTCGCAGTTGTTCTCTTCATTCTTTCACTCAAATTCCTGAGTTCACCGGCGAGCGCGCGCTGGGGCGTCCTGGCGGGAGAGATCGGTGCCGCGCTGGCGGTCATCGCCACGCTTTTCAATCCCGAACTGGTGCAGTACAAGTGGATCCTCATCACGCTGATCATCGGCGCCGGAGTCGGCGTTCCGCTCGGCCTGGTGCAGATGACGGCCGTGCCGCAGCGGACGGCGTTGAGCCATGCTTTCGGCGCGTTTTCCGCTGCCATCATCGGTATTGCCGAGTACTACGTGGGCACCGCCCCGGTCACGCGCTTTCAGATGGGCGAGATCGGACTGGAAGTGATCATCGGGTCACTCACGGTTACCGGCAGCCTGATCGCCGCAGGAAAACTGCAGGAAATACTGCCGCAGCGCCCCATCGTGTATCGCGGGCAGAATCTCGTCAGTCTTTCCGTTCTGGCATTAGCCCTCGGTTTGGCGGTCGCGCTCGTGGTAAATCCCGCGCACACTATTTTGTTTCCGATCATGGTGGTGGTGGCGCTGATTTTTGGCGTCATGCTGGTCACGCCCATCGGCGGCGCAGACATGCCGACAGTCATCTCGCTGTTGAATTCCTACGCAGGCTTTTCCGCGGCCCTCCTGGGATTTGTGCTGAATAGTAAGGTGCTGGTCGTGGCCGGCGCGCTCGATGGATCTTCCGGTTTCATTCTTTCCGTAATCATGTGCAAGGCCATGAATCGCTCCTTCACCAACGTGATGTTCGGAGCGTTCGGCCAGGTGCAGGCGTCCGCGGCTGGCGCTAAAGAAGAACGAGTCGTGCGCAGCGCCACGCCCGAAGAAGCCGCCGCCATTCTGGCCGCGGCCAACAAAGTGGTCATCGTCCCAGGCTATGGCATGGCCGTGGCGCAGGCGCAGCACAAAGTGCGCGAACTCTACGACCTGCTCACCAAGAAGGGGATCGAGGTCCGCTTCGCCATCCATCCCGTGGCCGGACGCATGCCCGGCCACATGAACGTGCTGCTGGCCGAAGCCGACATCCCTTACGACCGGCTGATCGAAATGGATGAGATCAACGGCGACTTCCCGCAGACTGACGTGGCTCTGGTCATCGGAGCCAACGACGTGACTAATCCCGCCGCCCGCACCGATCATGCGAGCCCGATCTTCGGCATGCCCATCCTCGACGTGGACAAAGCTCACACCGTCATGGTCATCAAGCGCAGCATGAACCCCGGCTTCGCCGGCATCGACAATCCGCTCTACTACCTCGACAACACGCTCATGCTTTTCGGCGACGCCAAGCAGTTTGTGGGCGCGATTGTGCGCGAGTTGGGCGGCGGACACTAGAACGACTTTTTCGCCGACACTAAACGATGGGGCGGGCGGGAAGACTTTTCCCGGCGTCTGGGTCTATGAGAACTGCCCCGGTTCCGGTGACGACAAACGCGTCGTGGTCTTCGCCTTTTACCGCACGGGGCAATGACCCGCGACAAGCAATTTGACAGCCCTACGCAACCTTCCTAGACTGGTTCCATGGAAGTCCGCCTACGACCCGAAAAGGAAGCGCAATTAGCGCAGATCGCAGCCCAGAGAGGCTTGAAGACAGACGAACTCGCGCAGCAGGTGCTGAGTCGCTACCTGGAAGACGATACGCATTTTGTCGAGGCGGTCAACCTTGGCTTGGCAGCCGCCGAGCGCGGTGATTTCATAGAACACGAAGAAGTTGGGAAGACGCTGAAGCAGATCCTTCGGCCCTGATGCGCCTGCGCTGGACTACTCCCGCCGCAAATGACCTCCATAAGATCGTTCAGCATATCCAAGACGATAGTCCTGCCGCGGCTGCGGAAGTAGCAGCGACCTTGTACGATGGTTGCGACCGGCTTCGAGATTTCCCCCGTCGCGGCCGCAGGGGACGTATCGATGGTACACGCGAGCTGGTTTTCCCCGGTCTGCCTTACATCGTCGTTTACAGAATCCAGGATCAGGTCATAGAAGTTGTGCGCATTTATCATGGTGCGCAAGATTGGCCGTGAAATAGTGCCGAGGTGAACTCATGCGAACGCTGCAATTCGTTGTCGTCACGGCGGTATTTCTTACATCCTTTGCCACCGCCCAAACCCAACCTCAACTCAACCTCATGCCCATGCCGGCCAGCGTTCAGCCGGGCACCGGGCAACTGGCGATCACTCAGTCGTTCTCGGTTGCCGTCACCGGGAACCACGATGCTTCGCTGGATCGCGAAATCCAGCGGTTCGTGTCACAACTGTCGGGGCAGACCGGGATTCCTTTCCGTCCCAAGTCTGGCGCTGCTCCCACGTTGCAGATCAATGCCGCGCGTGGCCGCGATGCCGTGCAGAAGCTCGGCGAGGATGAATCCTACGAACTCATTGTCACTGGCTCCAGCGCCACGCTGAATGCGCCAACCCCGCTCGGCGTTCTGCGCGGTCTCCAGACTTTCCTGCAGCTGGTCGAAATCACGCCCACGGGATTCGCCGTTCCCGCCGTCGTCATCAAAGATCAGCCGCGCTTCGCCTGGCGCGGTCTGATGATCGACGTCAGCCGCCACTTCATCCCGGTCGACGTGCTCAAACGCAACCTCGATGGCATGGCCGCGGTGAAGATGAACGTTCTGCACTGGCATCTTTCCGACGATCAGGGTTTCCGCGCCGAGAGCAGGAAATTTCCCCGGCTCACTGGAATGGGCTCCGACGGCCAGTTCTATACGCAGGAGGAGATTCGCGACGTCATCGCCTACGCGAATGACCGCGGTATCCGTGTGATCCCCGAGTTCGATATTCCCGGCCACAGCCGCTCCTGGTTTCTGGGATATCCCGAGCTTTCGAGCGGTTCCGGCCCCTACACGCTCGAAGGCGGCGCTGGGATCGATCCGATCATGGATCCGACGCGCGAGACGACCTACAAGTTCCTGGAGAAGTTCATCGCGGAAATGGCCCAGCTTTTTCCCGACGCCTACTTTCACATTGGAGGCGACGAGGTTGACGGCAAGCAGTGGGACGCGAACCCGAAGATTCAGGAATTCATCCATGCCCACAGCATGAAAAACAATCAGGACTTGCAGGCCTACTTCAACCAGCGGCTGCAGAAGATTCTGGCCAAGAATCACAAAACTATGGTCGGCTGGGACGAGATCCTGAACCCGAATCTGCCCAAAACCATCGTCATACAGTCGTGGCGGGGGCAGGAGTCGCTGGCGGCCGCCGCAAAACAGGGCTACAGCGGCCTGCTCTCGCACGGGTATTACCTGGACTTGATGTGGCCGGCGGCGCAGCACTATGCCGTTGATCCGATGACGATGCCTGATGCTGCCCCCGCTCTCACGCCTGAGGAGAAGAGCCGCATTCTGGGCGGCGAATCTTGCCAGTGGGCGGAGTGGGTCACGCCCGAGAATATTGATTCGCACATCTGGCCGCGTAACGCGGCGATCGCGGAACGGCTGTGGTCTCCGCAGAGCGTCACAGACGTTCCTTCGATGTACGCACGCCTGAATGCGGTGAGTCTCGACCTGGAATGGCTGGGCCTGACGCACCGATCGGCGCGCGTGCACATGCTGCATCGCATGGCGGGCGCCGGCGATATTTCCGCGCTCCGCGTTCTCGCCGACGTTCTGGAGCCGGTCAAGGACTACAACCGCTGGGACGATTCCAAAGGCCCCATCGATTTTCACGCGCCTTTGAACCGGATGATTGACGCGGTCTATCCGGAGAGCGACGCCGCCCGGCAGTTCGCCGCTTTGGTCCAGACATTTATTCAGAGCGGCGGAAAAGATCAGGCCGCCGAAACGCAGATTCGCGCGTGGCTCACCTCCTGGCGGGACAACGACGGCAAGCTGCATCCGCTGCTCGATCAGTCGTTTCTTCTGCAGGAGGACATTGCGCTGTCTCAGAATTTGTCCGCACTGGGCGCGGCAGGATTGCAGACCCTCGACTATCTGGACAAGTCTCAGGCTGCGCCCGACAGCTGGAAGACTCAGCAACTGGCGCTCGTTGATCAGGCGAAAAAGCCACAGGCTGGGCTCTTACTCATGGTGGCCCCGCCAATCGGGCAGTTGATCGAAGCCAGCGCGTCGCCAAAGAGCACGCCGTGAACTCGATGGTTCACACGCAGCTTTCGGAGCCGGTTGCACCATTCCCGCTGCATGTAAACCAACCAGGTTCTCCACAGCCTTCCACAAGGATTGCTGTTGCGTTTACTTGGATAAGTTGAAGATAATGTTCGGTCGAACGTCTTTGCGCAGGTCGCGAGGGCGTGTGTCTTTACCGGTACCGTGTACAGTCGAACTGACCTACTGAGGATTCTTCACATCACGCCGCGCCAGTTGGCGAACTGGGAGCGGATCGGTCTGGTGACTTGCGCCGAAACCTATTCCTTCGCCGATCTGCTGGAACTCAAGAAGGTGCGTGATCTGTGTGCCATGAGCGTGCGCCCGACCATGATTCGTCAATCGCTCGAAGCCATGCGCAAGCAGGCCGCGGGCGTTGAGAAACCGCTGCTCGAAGCCGGAGCGTGGTCCACGGCGAAGCACCGCGTCGCCTTCCGGCACGATGGAAAACTGCTGGAGCCGATCGCCGGTCAGTTCCTCATGGATTTTTCCGAGCGCGAAAAGGTAGTGACCAGCACGCCGGTGCCGAGAGCTGAGCCGACTCCGCGCGAGAATGAAGCGGCGGCTTGGTTTGCGCGGGGTATCGCCTCGGAAGAAGATCCCGCCACGCAGGCCGAAGCGATTGCCGCTTATCACAAGGTGCTTGAGATTGAGCCGGCACACGCGGCTGCACACATCAATTTGGGAACGCTCCATTACAACCGTCAGGACTTCGGTCTGGCCGAGAGACATTACCGTCTGGCCATTGAAGCCGATCCGCGGTATGCGCTGGCCTATTTCGATCTGGGCAACGTGCTCGATGAAACCGGCCGCGTGCCGGAGGCGATCCAGACCTACAAGACCGCCCTACAACTGGCTCCCACTTACGCGGATGCACACTACAATCTGGCGCTGGCCTACGAAAAGTTGCGCCAGCCCCGCAAAGCGCTTCAGCACTGGCAGGCCTACATCAAGCTCGACACCTCCGGCCCCTGGGCGGTGCATGCCCGTACCCAGATCAAGCGCATCCTGCAGGCGGATACACTCAAGTTGGTACACTCGCGCAGGTAAACCTTTCCTTTCGCCATTACACGCTCGGTTGCCCCACCCTTGTCGCGCTTTTCGCGACAGGGTGGGGAAGTTGACTTGGACATTAAGATTTAGAACGGATTGAGAAGTCAGAATCCCCACCCTGTCCCTGCAAAGTACGCAGGGACAAGGGTGGGGCAACCTGCCGGACTGCAGATCGTCGGGCGGTATCGCAGATCCAGGCCATCATCGTCGGCGCAATCGCGCTGAGAATCGGAGCGCTCATGCTCGAGAGAATTCTGCCTCGCACGATTGACAATGCCTATCGAGGCCATAAGCTGGCGATCTGGCTCCTGGTCCCGATCATCCTGATTAAGATGGCCATCGGCGTGACCTCGATGTTTGTCGGCCAACTTACCGCGCAAGGAGCCCACAAGATTCCACTCGCCGCGTTTCCTCCGGAAGCCGCGCAGTTGCTGGTTCTGGTTCTGGCACGCTCGGGCCTTTCCACTTTGGTGATTACCCTGTTCTGCGTCCTGGTGCTGATTCGTTATCGTGCCATGATCCCGGCTGCATATGTCCTGCTTCTGCTCGAGCATACCGGCAGGGCAATTCTTGTTCTTAGAGAATCCGCTATTACGGGAGCGTCAAGGGCAACTGTCGTCGGCCTCGTGCTCCTCTTTCTCACTGTCGTAGGGTTCTTCGCATCGCTGTACGGCGGCGCGGATGGCGCCAAGCCCAACCCGGTGTATCCGACGCAGAAAGCAGGGGCATGAGATGCGCTGAACACGCGCGGTTGCCCCACCCTTGTCGCACTCTTCGCGACAGGGTGGGGAAGTTGACTTGGACATTAAGACTTAGAACGGATTGAGAAAGTCAGAATCCCCACCCTGTCTCTGCAAACCACGCAGGACACGGGTGGTCAACCTGCAGGCGCGCCTCGCGTCGGCTCGGCCGCCCTGGTGCGGGGCCGGTGCTAGAATGACCGAGTTTGCCATCCCACGCTTGAAGGTGTTCCGATGCCCGAGACCACGCTGCAGGCCGCCGCTCCTGCCCCGCTGACCAACCTCACCGAAGACGAGATTCTCTTCCGCGACAACATTCGCCAGTTTGCCGACGAGAAGATCCGGCCGCTGGTGAAGGAGATGGATGAAAAGGGTGTCTTCGAGAAGAGTCTTATCGAGGAGTTTTTCCAGCTCGGATTGATGGGGATCGAAATCCCCGAGCAGCACGGCGGGGGTGGCGGCAAGTTTTTCGAAGCGATTCTCGCGGTCGAAGAACTCTCGCGCGTGGACGCTTCGGCCGGCGTCGTGGTGGACGTGCAGAACACGCTGGTCAATAACGCCCTGCTGCGCTGGGGGAACGAGCAGCAGAAGCAACGCTACCTGCCCAAAATGGCTGCGAAGACCGTCGGCGCCTACGCCCTGAGCGAGGCGGGATCGGGTTCGGACGCTTTTGCCCTGCAGACCCGTGCCGAACTAAAGGGCTCCGATTACATACTGAACGGGCGCAAACTCTGGATCACCAACAGCAAAGAGGCCGGTCTATTCGTGCTCTTCGCCACGCTCGATCCCAGCGCAGGATACAAAGGCATCACGGCATTCCTGGTGGAGAAAGACTCGCCGGGATTCGCCGTCGGCAAGAAAGAAGATAAGCTCGGTATTCGCGCCTCCTCCACCTGCGAACTGATTCTCGAAGACTGCCGCGTGCCCAAAGAGAACGTCCTCGGCGAGCCGGGCAAGGGTTACAAGATCGCCATTGAAACGCTGAACGAAGGCCGCATCGGTATCGGAGCGCAAATGATCGGCCTGGCCCGCGGGGCCTGGGAATTTGCCGCGAAATATGCGCAGGAACGCAAGCAGTTCGGCAAGGCCATCGCCGAGTTCCAGGGAGTCCAGTTTCAGATTGCACAAATGGCCACCGAGATTGAAGCGGCGCGGCTCATGGTCTACAACGCGGCCCGCATGAAAGACGCTGGGATCAACTTCGTAAAGGAAGCTGCCATGACCAAGCTGTTCGCCTCGCAAGTTGCAGAGCGCGTGACCTCATTGGCTATCGAGATTTACGGCGGCTACGGATTCACCAAAGATTATCCGGTGGAGAAATACTGGCGCGACGCCAAGATCGGCAAGATCTACGAGGGCACGTCCAACATGCAACTGGCTACCATCGCCAAGCTGGTGTTGGGCAAATAGAAGCTTTTGTGGACGATCCCTAGTGCGTATGCGGGTTGAAGTGCAGTTCGATGAGTTCTCTGGATTCCGCGCTGGCTGGGGCAAACCTCCACTGGGAGATGGCTTGCTGGGCAGCCTGGATCAGGAGCGGGTGACCGCCCGCCGCCTTGACTGACTTTACCTTTCCATCAGGCGCCACGGTAGCAATCACTTTCACCGTGCCGGAGATATTCATCCGCATCGCGATTTCTGGATATTGGGGCTCCATTCTTTGGAGAATCGGACGCGCCGCCTCGCCGGAAGATTGCTGGCCTTGAGCCGTTCCCGCGGGCCAAAGACTGCAAGCGAAGACGAAGAGAAGAAACAGGGAACACCGCATTCGCATGTTGCGCGATCCTTGGGGAAGAATTTTCTTTCCTGTAAGAATTAGTTTCATTCTAGGGGCAACAGTGACATCCCGGCACGTAACCGAGGTAACCTTCGGGTCGGGCGCGAACGGACAACTCGGGAAGAAAAGCCCGGCTTCCGGTGCGTTGGTTTGGTGGATGTTAACCGTGGAAACCGCTCTGGACGGGCGGTTTAGCCTGCCAGGGATGGGCAGCAGCAAATCACAGTTACTCATAATGTGCAGCGACTTGCACTTGGAGAGGCTGGCAACTCCCGTGGCGGATCTGCTAACCGTATTCATATCAATTACTTACGCCTCGCTCCTCCATTGGCTTGTGGGATGCAGTTTTGTTTATCGCCTGCCGGCTGGGGCAAAGATCGGGGTGCCGCTTGACGACGCTGTTCAACAATACCGACACAACTACCGCAGCTCCCATTGATGCTCCGGTTCCGCGCAAGAAATTCAGCTTGCTGCCGCTGTTGACCGTGTTGTTTTGCCTCTCCTACGGCTTGATGACCATGCTGATTGTGGAGCAGGGTTCGACCATCGAATCGCAGCGCTCGCTCATTCGCGAGCTGTTCCGGGACAGCGTAGAACTGTCGCTCGTCAAACAGAAAGCGCAGCAGGCTGCCAGGGTGATGGCTGGCGGACAAACCGCCCCATCTCCGAAAGATCAGTCTCCAGTGACCCAGAACAAACCTTCACAGATCCCGTCGACCCAGATCCCGTCAGCCCAAGTCCCGTCAACCCAGGCACCAACGCAACAGGCCCCGTCTTCCCAGGCGGTACCGCAGCATCAGATGCAGAAACAGACGCAGAAGCAGAAACAGCAACTCCAGACGCCGTCTCGGCCGGCCGCGGACATGTCAGACGACCGCCGGTCGCTGATCACGATTTAGTGTTACGAGGCGAACAGGGCGCAACCTGTTCGCAAGTGCAGGCTCTGTAAAGTAAGCGGAAAGTACGAAGAAAACATGAAGGCCCTGACCCTAGCCTTGTTGTTGAGTCTGCCCGTTCCTCAACTGGCACCGCAGAAGCCGCTGCCCCAACCTTCCAGCCCGGTGACCCGGCACGTAAAGGGCGGACGCTGGTATTTTGCCGCCTCCGGCCATGCCGTGTATTGCTACGGTCCAGTTATGACCGTGCCCCGCGCTAACGGCGAACTGGAGAGAGTTGCCACCTTCTGCCGCGATGGCAGCGCCGTAGTTCCTCTGAAAGATTAAGTCCACTGCAAGATTAGTCCACGCACGGCGGCTTGGAGTTTCCGGCTGATCCGGCTGACCCATGGCGGAAAGATGTCGAAGCTTATTGCCGGGTCAGCTGCTCGACGCTTGCAGCGGCAACGACCGAAGCTGGATCGCTCTGCGGCTCCTTCCAGGAATACTTCACCAGGCACCATAAGGCACGGAAGCCGTCTTTCCAATTGATCTTCTTGCCCTCCGCATAGGTACGGCCCCAGTAACCGATGCCCACTTCGTAAACGCGCAGGTTGCGTTTGGCGATCTTCACCGTGACTTCCGGCTCAAAGCCAAAGCGATCTTCCTCGAGATGGATGGACTGAATCACCTCCCGGCGGAACGCTTTGTAGCACGTTTCCATGTCCGTCATGTTGAGGTTGGTGAACATATTTGAGAGCAGGGTCAGAATCGAATTGCCCACGGAATGCCAAAAGTAGAGAACGCGGTGGGGTCCGCCTCCGAGGAAACGCGAACCGTAGACCACGTCCGCTTGTCCGGCTTCCAGCGGCCCCAGCAACTTGGGGTAATCCCTGGGATCATATTCTAGGTCCGCGTCCTGAATGATGACGTAGTCCCCGGTCGCCTCCTGGATTCCGCGGCGGAGCGCAGCCCCTTTGCCCATGTTGTGCGGCTGAAGGAAGACTCGGATGTGCGGCCATCGCTTCTGGAGGTCCAGCAGAATCTCGCGCGAGCCGTCGCTCGAGCCGTCATCTACGCAGAGCAGTTCGACCTCCAGGCCAACCGACAGGACGCGCTCCACTACCTCACGCAAGGTAGCTTTTTCGTTGTAGACGGGCATGACCGCTGAAATCTTCATAGAGAGAGGCGCGCGGGTTACGCGGGAAAATTCTAACAGAAGGCGGAGCGCAGAACGTCGCGGGGAGCAGTGGTAGTGGCGAAGTTTCGACGTTGACGGTGCTCCTCCGGCGGCGTCATCCTGAGCGAAGCCGTCTTTCAGGCGGAGCGAAGGATCTCGCGTGGGCAACGAGTGCGTAGACTGCACGCGAGATCCCCTTCGGCAAGGGGTAGACTGAGCCCCTACCGGAGCGGCGTGCGAACCGGCCGTGATGCGGCCTCAGAGCTTCCGTTCGCGGGGCAGGTCTTTTTCTTCCTGGCGCAAGCGCTCAGCCAGGGTAGCCAGCGAGCGCAACGCGTCGGCCACGTCGAACTTGGCCGGTTCCGTCGTCTGTTCGGGTGGTACCGTGGCCGCAGAGGCGGGGCCGTCTTGCAGATCGAAATCCCGCGCTACCGCTTCCACTACCGCGGGCCCGATTACTTTCTGCTGATCGACAAAGGCGCTCACCAGGCAGTGCTCGCACAGCAAGTTAATCACGCGTGGAATTCCCGCCGCGCTCTGATGAATCGCGGCCAGCGCTGCGGCATCGAAAATCTCCCGCCCGTCCGACCCCGCGATGCGCAATCGTTGCTGCACATATGCCTTGGTCTCGTCCGGGGTGAAAGGATACGTTCTGGCCCGCAGGGTCAGGCGCTGGCGCAGTTGGCGCATGTGCGGCTGCTTGAGTCTTTGCTCCAGTTCCGTTTGTCCCACGACCACGATCTGCAGCAACTTTTCGGTAAAGGTCTCCAGATTGGTGAGCATGCGAATCTCTTCCAGCACTTCGTCGGAGAGATTCTGCGCTTCGTCCACCACCAGCACCGCGGTTTCGCCGGCACGGTAGCGGTCCAGCAGCCAGTTGTAAAGGCGCAGCAGGATTTGACTCTTGGCTTTTGAATCGCAGGAAATGCCGAAGTCCGCCAGCATGTAGTCGAGAAAGTTGGGCACGCTCAGCCGCGAATTGAAGATGAATGCCGTCGCCACCTGCTGCAGACGCAGCCACTCCAGCAATTTGTTGATGAGCGTGGTCTTGCCCGTCCCCACCTCCCCGGTGAGCAGCACAAACCCTTTGCGGCTCTGGACGCCGTAGGTCAGGCAGGCCAGCGCCTCCTCGGTGTGGCGCGTCAGGAACAAGTAGCGCGGGTCCGGGTTGATGTTGAACGGATTGGCCCGTAATCCGAAGAAGGGTTTGTACATACTCGGTCCTAATTGACCTTGCTCAAGAACGCGCGCTCTCCTGCCCGGTGGGATCGGCCGTCATGGTTCGTCTGAGTCATACAGATGCGAGAACACTCGGAAAGAGTATAGGCGAACCTGAATCTTCAATTATGCACCTCATTTTCAGGGACCGACAAGCGACGCGACGGGAAGAAGTGGTGCAATTCGAATTCTGAAAGCGGCGTCATCCTGAGCGCAGCCGTTCTTCAGGCGGAGCGAAGGATCTCGCGTGGGAGGTGTGTGCGTATACTGCACGCGAGATCCCTCGCCCCGCTGGTGAAAACGCGGGGCGTCGGGATGACGCCTCTAGTGAACCCTTATAGCAAAACTGCACCACTACCGATGGGAAAGTGGGCGGATTCTCCGGATTCACAGATTCCGCGACACACAAAGGAGGCATCGGCTGGGTAAACGCGGGAACTGACGGGGATATCACTTATTCGGTTATGAGTGCTATGGCCGTTAGCGGCAATCATTCAGCTCTATCAGTGCCCAGCATTAAAGATGAAAGGCTACTTCGATGGCGATCTCCACAGAAACTGGTTTGCCATCCTTCAGGGCCGGGGCGAACTTCCAGTGCTTCACGGCTTCGATTGCTTTTTCATCGAGTCCCATTCCAAGGCGACTTCTCACTCGGATATGGCTAGTGCGGCCGTCGGCTTCCACAATCACGAGGAGAACGCAATCGCCTTGATAGCGCGCGCTACGCGCTTCCGCAGAGTACTCGGGCGGAGGTGAATAGATTGGGCGCGGAGGCGTAGCGCATGGTGGTGGGACCTTTTCGCTGCAGACCTTAGTAAGCTCGGTAGGCGTCTGCTGAGGACTCTGTTGCGGCGATTGAGCCTGCTGAACTCTCGCGAAGAGCAAAATACTACAGGTCAGAAAAGTGGAAATTGCGAAGCGCATTCCCATGCTTGGACTGCTCTCTGATACGACGGAACACAGCCATGATACCGCACTCTTTGTGTGCCGGCGTCCGCAATTCTCTGTGACGGCGCGCTCGGGCCAAAGGGGAAGAACAACTCAGAGAGGAATACTACCGCTTCACCGCGAGCTTGACCGCGGCGATGTGCGGTTCCACCACGGCGAGCAGTTCATCTTTCAGAGATGGGCCGCAGGCCAGCAGGCCCGACAGGAGCGGGTCGCGGCGGTTTGCGGTCAGGCCGGTCTTTTCCAGAGTTGTTACGAAGCCTCCGCCACTCAGGACCAGTGCAGCGCCGGCGACCACGTCCCATTCGTTCTTGGGTGTGAGTGTAAACGTCACGTCCGCCAGTCCCGCCGCCACCAGCGCCAGCTTGTAAGCGACCGACCCCATGGCCTGAGTTTTGAAGGAAGCACTCTCGAACTGCTTCCACTCGCCGCGTTTAACCTCGCTGCGGCTGGCCAGGACGAGGGCTCCGTCCAAACTGGTTCGCCGGCTGGGAGCGGCGGGCCTGCCGTTGTAGCGCACTCCGGCGTCGATCGCTCCCAGGAAACTCTCATTCGTGGCCGGATTGTAAATGCCTCCGGCGACGGGCTTGCCGTTCTCAACGAATCCGATGGAAACGCAAAACTCGGGCAAGCCCAGAACAAACTCGCGGGTTCCATCGAGAGGATCGACGATCCATACCCGCTTTTTTTCGAGGCGGGAAAGATCGTCGGCAGTTTCCTCAGAAAGCCAGCCTTCGCCCGCGCGCAGCAGATTCTGGCGCAGAACGGCGTCCACGGCGCGATCGGCTTCGGTTACGGGATCGTGTCCGGCCTTGTATTCGGTTTCAATCTCCCCGGGCGTAAAGCGGGCGAATACCGTACGAGCCGCGTCCAGAGCGGCCTGGATGCGCTGCAGGATGTCGGCGTAGCGAGAAGAAGTCATTTTTTCCAGCCGCAAAGTTTCGTTCTAGCCGCTAGTTCGGTTCCAGACAAAGATCAGTGGTCAGTGCTAAGTGCGCCATTCGGGTCAATGATCGCTAACTACTGACCACTGACCACTGCTACTGATCAATCAAGCCCACAACATCCGGGCTCCAGTGATCAAAAGCAAGGCACAGAGAATGCGGCGCAACCAGACCATGGGCATACGGGTAGCCAAATGGGACCCAAGCAATCCTCCGGGAATCGATCCAATCAGCAACGACAGGACCAGGCGCGGATCAACGTTGCCCAGGCGGAGGTGAAGGAAGCTGGTGACTCCGGTGAGGATGACGGCGTGCACGATGTCGGTCCCAACATTTTGCTTGGGCGGAAAACTATAGAACAACAGGAGCAGCATCATGATGATGCTGCCCGAACCGACCGAGGTCATACCCACGAGAAAACCGGCGACGAGGCCAATGAGCGCCATGCCGGCGAAGCCTTTCAGGGTGGGTGCGCGGTGCTCAACCCGCTCTTCGATGCGGCGCTGGAAGATCATCAGCGCGGGAATCACGATGAGCAGCACGCCCACGGCAGTCTTGATGAAGCTGTTGACTCCGTCCCCATGAAGATGGCGGATGTAGACGAGCAGGCCGACGCCGCAGATCGAGCCGGGAATGCTGCCGACCGCCAGTGCGCCGACCACCCTGCGGCGAACTGTGCCCCTTCTCAGATGAAGCAAGCCGGCCGGAATCTTGGTGAAGAAATTGAATAGCGCGTCGGAACCCACGGCTACCCTCGGGGCATATCCCAGGCCGAAGATCAGTATGGGCAGCAGAAGCACGCCGCCCCCCACACCGGTCATTCCGATGAGGACGCCTACGACAAAGCCAACGAGAATTTTGACTGCCAGCAACGGCATAGTCGTTCCGTGTTCGCCTTACTCCGCCGTTCCGTTCACGCCGACGAAGCCTTCGCGTTCCAGGTGCAGAATGATTTCCTGCGCGGCTTCCTCCGGCGACAAATCGGCGGTGTTGATGGTGACCTCGGCGTCCGCCGGAGCTTCGTAGGGATCGGAGATCCCGGTGAATTCCTTCAGGATTCCGGCGCGAGCCTTGGCGTAAAGCCCCTTACGGTCCCGTTGCTCGCAAACCTCAACCGAGGTGGCGATGTGCACCAGGATGAATCCTCCGTAGGGTTCGATCATCTGGCGCACGTGCTTGCGGGTTGCGTCATAGGGCGCAATGGGGGCGCAGATG
The DNA here is from genome assembly GCA_052326105.1 of Candidatus Sulfotelmatobacter sp. Classification (GTDB taxonomy): domain Bacteria; phylum Acidobacteriota; class Terriglobia; order Terriglobales; family Acidobacteriaceae; genus Sulfotelmatobacter. Next base: position 54,748 of record JBKQRC010000049.1, read on the forward strand.
GCGATGCCGCCGTTCTTGGTGATCTCGGAGGCGACATAACCGATGCGGCGGATGTTGATGTCGCGATGCTCTTTGGAGAATCCCAGTTCCGACGAAAGATGCTTGCGCACCAGGTCGCCATCGAGCAGCGTCACGGGACGTCCACCGACTTCCAGGAACTTTGTCATCAGCACGTTGGCGATGGTGGACTTGCCCGAACCCGAAAGTCCGGTGAAGAAAATCGTCACGCCCTGGTGGGCGCGTGGCGGAAAGCTGCGCCGGAGCTCATGCACGACTTCGGGATAGGTGAACCAACTGGGAATCTCGCGGCCTTCGTTTAGGCGCTGCCGCAGTTCCGTGCCGGAAATGTTCAAAACGCGATCGCCGTTCTTTACTTCATCGTCAGGCACGTAGCGATCTTCGCCTTCCAGGTAGACCATCATGTTGAACGGGACCATGGTGACGCCGATGTCGGCCTCGTACTTCTTGAAGACTTCCTGGGCCTCATAGGGGCCATAGAAAGGCTTGCCGTCGGTGTCTTTGCCGGGGCCGGCGTGATCGCGGCCGACGATGAAATGGGTGCAGCCGTGATTCTTGCGTATGAGACTGTGCCAGATAGCTTCGCGCGGTCCGCCCATGCGCATGGCCAGCGGGAGCAACGAGAGCTTCTGCGTTCCCTGCGGATACTTCGAGCTGAGCAACTGGTAGCAGCGCACACGCGTGTAATAGTCCACATCGCCGGGCTTGGTCATGCCTACCACGGGATGAATGAGCAGGTTGGCTTCGACCTTTTTCGCGGCGCGGAAAGTGAGCTCGACGTGAGCGCGATGCATGGGATTGCGAGTCTGGAAGGCGACCACGCGGCGCCATCCCAGGCGGGCGAACTCGGCGCGCAATTCAGCTGGCGTGAAGCGCAGTGTGCGGAAATCGTAATGCGACGGCGCTTGCAGGCCTTCGACGCGTCCGCCCACATACCACGGATTCGCCTTGTTAATGGTGTAATCGGCGCCGGGATGAGCTTTGCTCGTGCTGTTAAAGACGGTTTTGGCTTCGGCGGCGCGGTCAGGCTGCCAGACTTCTTCGACATGCAGCACGGCCAGCATGACGCCCTCGGGATCGCGCAGCGCTACTTTGCTGCCGCCGGGCGTGAGTTTCCGGGCGAACTCTTCCGTGACATCAAGCGTGATCGGCATGGGCCAGAGAATTCCGCTGGCCAGTCGCATGTTGTGGCAAACACCTTCGTAATCGGCCTTGGTCATGAAGCCGCGCAGCGGAGAAAATCCTCCGCTCATCAGCAGCTCAAGGTCGCAGAGTTGCCGCGCAGTGAGATCCCAGGATGGCCACTCGCGGGAGTGGGCTTTCCGTTCTGCAGCGGTTTCGGATCCGATAAGTAGATTGATGAGTTCGCCGCCGTGCGGAGCGATAAGATGGCTGGTTAGAGCGGTCAAGCTGCTAGGTCCTCCTTGGAGATTTTATGTAACTAGTAACTCTATTACCATTGTCTGGATTCACCGCCAGACAGCGGGCAAGCGCGGAGCAGAATTGCAGAAACGGTAAGGAGAGGGAACTACCGAATAACTGTTACCCTAACATTTTTTGGGCCCGCTTGAAAGTCCAGTTCCACGATCGCGTAACCTTGGTAGAAGCAATCTTCGGGCCTTATGCGACGCGTGCCTTAGCTCCTAAGTCATTGACAGGTATTGGATTACCGGTAGCACCCCAGGCGACCAACCAGGCCCATTCGCGGAGTGTGAAAAGACTTGCGTTCCTCAGCAACGCATCTTTCCACGACCGGCGCCTGCGGCTTCCCGCCGAGTTGACCTGCCACCGGTTCGCCGGGCGCTCCGACACGGTTTTGACCTAAATGAATCCGGCCGGGCAGTTGGGTTTCCAGGTCTTTCAGGCGTTCACCGTCTCAGCAACTGCGAACGCAGCGGCATATTCGGGACTCGTCGTCAGGTCGCGCACGACCCATCGTGCAGCTTCAGATGGGTCGGGCCTGGTCGCCAACAGGACGCGGGACGCGTCCGCCGCGACGGAGACATCGAATTGATTAAGCGGCAGGGAAAGGCCCTCGCCTCGCGCCTTGATATATGCTTCTTTCCGCGACCAGCAGCGAAAGAATGCTTCTTGCAGATCGCTGCCCGACAGATGCGCCAGATCACGGCGCTCGTGGGTGGAAAAGAAGCGTTCCGCCAGTTTTGCCGCGTCCGGTTGCGGTCGGATCTTCTCTACGTCAACCCCGACTTCGCGCTTTCTCACGAACGCCAGCAGTGCCAGACCCTCGGTGTGCGATACGTTGAAGCGCAGTTCGAGTGGTTCCGCGAGAAAGAGTTTGCCGTGCGCTGTGCGTTTGAGCGCTAATTCCTGCGGCTGCTTCCCTATGTAACCGGCGATCAGGGAACGCAACGTGCCGCGAGTCAGGATGAAGGCTCTCCGGGCGCTCTCAACCCGATAGCGGGCGGCCTGCTCCCTTTCATCTGGGGAAAGCAGCGCGTAAAGGTCTGCCTCGAGCGCTGGCGCAGCTTGCAGCCAGCGCATCCACACGTGGACTACGGCAGGGTCCAGGGCGGGAACGACGCCGTCTGTCAGATCGCGGCAGTCCCGCATTTCGACGCTTACGCTGGAGCACATTGGCGCTGAACCCTTATTCCACGGTGGTCCGCGGCTCCGAGTGGAAATGGTCACGCCACGGAGCCGAGATCCTAAATGTGATTCTACGCTGTCATTACTTCAGGATCGGGATTCAGGTTGCCCACTGGAAGCGTCGCGAATTCGGAGAGGCAGGGCCGGACCGAGCATTGCACGGCGAATCTACTACGACGTGCAAGATCTGAAATACAAAGGTGATCGTGTAATTTATGCCGGACGATTCGCATCGGGTAGGGAGTTTCGTCTAGGGTGTTCACCTTAGACTCCAGCGCCTTGGGACGACGGCCGGCGCGATCTCTCTTTGGATCCTTAACGATTTAACTTCAGAGAGATGTGGATTGGATGGGAGATAGCCTGCCGTCGCGACCCCAACGGCAGAACAGAGCTGGCGTGTGGGGCGATGCGATTGAGTGCATTTTTGCGCGCGTTTTCGAGCATCGGGCAGCGCGTTCTGACGCTCCCATGGCTGCCCCAGGCGTCTTCGCGGGCGTTTCCGTCGAGGACTTGATCCGCCGCAAGTGGCTGTGGAAAAGGATGTTTGGCCGTCACAGCAAATTTGGTCTCAATGTGGCATTTTGGATGCAACAACTGTTTCAAATACCCAGTCGTGCGCCCGGCTGGCGTGACAGACGATGCCAGAAGAGAGGGGAGGTCTGATGAAGGAGCAGACCATTCGGTTGGGTCCGCGGGAGCAGCAGATTGTCGAACTCCTCCTGCAGGGGTGTGACAACGCCGAAATTGCCAGTGAGCTCAAGATGGCACGTCGCACGGTGAAGGCTCATTTTAACCGCCTGTTCCTGCGTTTCGGGATCACCGGCGGGATCAAGCGAGTGAAGCTCGCGACCCTTTTATATCGGAGGCAATCATGTATACAGATGGACGGTATGGGAGCCGTGTCCCCAGCGAACGTGAACAGAGAGTCATCCAGCTTGTTGCCCAAGGCATGAAAAACCGCGAGGTCGCCGAGGCTATCGGGACCACGGAGCACGTCGTCAAGAATTATCTGCGGACAATTTACGACAAGCTCGGCCTTTGGAACCGCGTGGAGCTTGCATTGTGGTATGAGTCGCGACGAAGCCCGTCTGTTCTCATGACGCAGTGAATCCGGCTTGCGCTACTTGAGTCTGAATGTGCGCGTTGGCGCTGAATCGATCTGAGGCTTAGATCCGCTTCTGTGTTTTGGTCTCTTATTCGCAACCAAAATCTTGCAGATGGCGCAGCTGTTCTGCGGCTTCTTGCACTCCCTTGCTGGCTGCGACGTCGAGCAGAATCCGCGCCTGCTCGCAGTTTTTCGTGACTCCTTCACCCCTGAGATAGAGCACCGATAGCAACCCCGCGGCTTCCGCATTCTTCTTGGCGACCGCCTGCCACAGCCATTTCACAGCCTCCCCGGTATCGCGGGTCTTCCCGCCAGTGCCGTTCAAATAGCCCTTTGCCATCGAGAGTTCCTCGGAGCCGCTGGCTGCGGCAACTGGCGGGCTGGTTTCGGCGGGAGACGTCGCTGGCGGTTCGTTCCCGGCAAGGTTTCCGGGGCCCGTGCTCGTACCCTCCGTATTCCCGGTGCTGGCCGCAACCGATGTCGGAGCGGCCGGCTGGTTGCTGGCTGGAAGAATCTGGTCTGAAGTGTCAGCTCTGGTTGCGCCTGTTGCTTGTGCCGGGCTAGCGGACGATTTCGTGGCTACAGGCGGAGTTGGCCGCGGCAGCGAGACTTCCGGCTCCGCGTGCGCACTCCGCCACGCGACGTACGCGAGGGCTACGACGGCGGCCACCAGGAGCACAGCGGCGGCCACGCGGTATCGGCTCGGGCCCGCGGGAGATATCCTTGGCTTGCCTCCGTTGGATGGGCGTTCCTCAGCCTGATGGGCAGGCGCCAAGCTGGCCAATGGCGGCGGTGCCCCTGCGGCCGGGGAAGAAAGAGAACTTTGCCGAGGCTCCCGATCGCCGGATGAGGAACGGTTTTGGAGAGATTCCTCGGCTTGCAATTCGTGCAGAAGTTCCATCACCGCCTGTTCGCGTTTTTCCGGAGGATTTGTGAAATACACCTCGGCCCACCGGCCCATGTTCTGACCGAGAAGCCGGTTCAGCAGAGGATTCAGCTCGGGGCGGGGAAGGGAATTGGAATGGCCGGAATCGTCAGTTTGAAGCGGCAAACGCGGATTCTCCTCTTGACGACGGCGCCACTACGATTGCACTCCCGCGAGCGCCAGCTTGTCAATCCGCCGTAAGTGGTCGGATTTCGGACCTCAGACCTCGGACTTCGGACCTCAGACCTCAGATGTCAGGTCGTTAGGCGAGGCGCAGGCAGAAGTCTGAAGTCCGAAGTCTGAGGTCCGAGGTCTGAAGTCCGAGGTCTGAAGTCCGAAGTCTGAGGTCTGAGGTCTGAACTCCGGTCTTACTGTTGCGGCGCGAAGTACCCCTTGCGCGCCCGCACTTGCAGATCTTTCTTCAGGGAAGAGATCTCGATGGAGCGGTAACGTCCGTCCGCATCGAAATCGGCGGGTTTGTAGGAGACCACGTACTGGCTGCGGAGTTCGTCTTCAATCGCGTCGAAGGAGTGCGTAATGTCCTTCATCTTAAAGGGGAAAAATGCGCGGCCGCCGGTCGCTTCTGCCAACTGTTCGAGCACCCTGTCGCCGCGCATCACCAGGCCGCTGTCGTCGGTGGAAATGGCGTAGATGATCACTTCGGCGCGTTGCGCCATCTCGATGGCCTGCGCCTTCGTGACTTCGCTCTGGTTATCTTCGCCGTCGCTCACCACAATGATGGCCTTGCGCAGCGGATGCTCGGACCGGTCCTTGAGGAATTTTTCTTTGCAAGCACGATACACGGCGTCGTAGAGCGCGGTCCCGCCGCCGGCGTGCAGCTTGTGGACGCCCACCGAGAGCAGTTGCACGTTGTCCGTGAAGTCCTGCTCCAGTTGGCTATGGCTGTTGAAGCCGACCAGAAAGGCTTTGTCGAAGCCGGCGCGCAGCGTGTGCTGCAGAAAACTGGTAGCCGCGTGCTGCTCGAAATCGAAGCGGCTGTCCACCGACCCGCTCACGTCAATCAACAAGCCAAGGTCGAGAGGCAGATCGGTTTCCCGCCGGAAGTTGAGAATCGCCTGCGGCGGCTTATGGTCGTCCAGAATGGTGAAATCCTTCTGGGTCAGATCGCGAACGAACTTGCCGTGCTTGTCGGTCGCGATGAACAGCACGTTCACTTCGTTTACCCGCGAGTGAATCGTGATCATCGCAGCCTGGTCGTCGGAATTCTCGGAAGCAGCAGGGCTGGCTATGTTATACGCACTGAGACTCGGCGTATGCAGAGTGTACAGTGCCTGCGCCTGGGACTGGCCGGCGAGGGACGCGATCGCCAGCGACAGGATCAGAAACCGGAAATAGGCCTTCGTGTACTTCATGCCCGGAAAATCCAAAATTTGCACTCTAAACCATGTCCGAAGACACTTCCTAACCATTAGATGCACGCCAGATGCCGAATTCGGGGCCCTGCTGGCCGTCTCTATCTCATTGACTTTAGGAGGGCCTAGCCGACATGCCAAGTTACAAAAGGAGTACACGCTTGGTCATGGCACAAAACTTGCAGATTCTATCAGTTGCGCGATAGTAGCTGGCCACTGGGCGTTAGCCAATCCGATTCAGGTTCAAAGTTCGCGCTCCGAACTCATCCGAGTTTCCTTAAAATCTATCTTGGGGGGTATTCATGAAGAAGTTCTTAGCATGTTTCGTGGTCGTCCTTTTCTCGGGCGTGACAGCAGTTGCCGCCTTTGCCGCGAACGACGAGCGCGAAGAAGATCGCGTCAAGGATGCCGGTGTCGTCATGAAAGAGATTCTGAACATTCCTGACGATATTCCGCAAGACCTGCTCGACAAAGCGGAGTGCGTGATCATTTTGCCGTCGGTGAAAAAGGGAGCCTTCGGCATCGGCGGCAGTTACGGCCGCGGCGTCATGGTGTGCCGCGGCGGCGAGCACTACAAAGACAAGTGGGGCGCTCCCGCGCTGTATGCGCTCGAAGGCGTCAGCATCGGATTTCAGCTGGGCGGCGAGGCTACGGACTTTGTCCTTCTCGTCATGAATCCCAAAGGCGCGGAATCGCTCCTCTACAGCAAGGTAAAACTCGGGGCGGACGCCTCGGCGGCTGCGGGTCCGAAGGGACGCACCGCGGAAGGCGCCACCGACATTGTGATGAATGCGGAAATCCTGTCGTATTCGCGCAGCAAAGGTTTGTTTGCGGGCGTCTCGCTGGAAGGTTCGACCCTGCGCTCCGACGGCAGCGCCAACAAGAAACTATACGGAAAGGACCTGACCGCGAAGGAAATTATCCGTGAGGGCAAGGTCGGCATTCCGCCCTGCGCGCAGGAACTGGTCACGTTGCTCGATACCAAATCGCCGGTAAACAAGTCGGATCCCACGTCGCTGGAGTAGAAATCGGGCTGCGAGCCTCTGTGAACTCCGTGTCCTCTGCGGTTAATGATTCTCGCCAGCGTGTGCGTTGCGGATGGGCGAGCAATGAACTTTCCATCCGCTACCACGACGAAGAATGGGGCGTGCCGGTGCACGACGACCGCACGCTCTTTGAATTTCTCATTCTGGAAGGCGCGCAGGCTGGGCTGAGCTGGAACACGATTCTCAATAAGCGCGAAAACTACCGCAAGGCTTTTGGCGGATTCGATCCTGCGCGCGTAGCCAGCTATGACCGGCGGAAGATGCAGCAACTGCTGCGCGATTCCGGCATCGTCCGCAACCAACTGAAGATCTACGCCACGGTTGGGAACGCGAAGGCGTTTCTCCGCGTGCAGGAAGAGTTCGGCAGCTTCGACCGGTATATCTGGCAATTCGTGGGGGGCAAGCCGCGAATCAACCAAAGAAAATCTCTGCGCCAGGTTCCCGCGCGCACCAAAGAATCTGACGCCATGAGCAAAGATCTCAAGCGCCGCGGCTTCAACTTCGTGGGCTCGACCATCTGCTACGCCTTCATGCAGGCGGTAGGAATGGTCAACGACCACGTTGTCACCTGCTTCCGCTACGACGCGCCGAGTTAGTGCCGTTGCGGCGAAAAGCTATTAGACGCGAAGGTCGCGAAGAAAAGCCGCGAAGGACGCCAAGAACAATCTTGAGAGTTTGTCTTTGAGAGTTTATCTTTGCGCCCTTTGCGGCTTTTCTTCGCGTTCTTTGCGGTTAAAAGCTTCTACGCTTCGGTCCGGTCGAAACTCTCAGTTCTGATGGAAAGCGCCAGCCGTCAAATAGACGGCGACCAATCCCAGCAGCAACACTGCACCTTCCACGCGCGTAGACCACACGTGGAGCGCGTCGAACTGCACGCGAGCAGGGTTGTCGAGCGCGACCTTGGCAAAGTCGCCGACCTGCGCCCGCAGCGTGTCCATGCGTGGGATGATCCAGAACTGCGAGAACAGCGTCAGCCCGAGCATCAGGCAGATGAGCACGTGACGCAGGGCGAAGGCATGCGCCGTGCCATCGGTCACGTAGCTATAAACGAGGGAACTGAGCAGGAACACGATGCCCGAGACGATGGCGATCCAGTGCAGCTTGCCCAGCACGCGTCCGACCATGTTGCCGGCAAGGTGTGTGTCAGGCAGCACCTGAAACGCCGTAGGCGCGAGCACAAAAGCAAAGAAAATCAGCCCACCAATCCAGACGACAAGCGAGAGCAGCATCAAGTAGCGAAGGAAGGACATGACGGGAGAATTATAGTCTCGTGGTGAGTTCAGAAAGAGCAAACCACAGGGGACACGGAGAACACAGAGGAAGGAACGGAAGTGATCACCGATCACCGACAACTGACAGCTGACAACCGACTACTGGCTACTGAGTACTGCCCTTACACCGGGACTGGAACGCTCTCCACGATTTCGTGCAGCACCTGATCCGACTGGTCCGATTTCTTCAGGGTTGAGGCGTAGAGGCTGTTCACGACCACGCGGTGGGCGAAGACGGGGACGACGAGCGGTTTGACGTCTTCGGGAGTGCAAAAGGTGCGGCCTTCGAGGAAAGCCATGGCTTGCGCGGCGCGGTAGAGAGCCTGCGAGCCGCGGGGGGAAACTCCCAGCGTGAGAAATTCCGACTCGCGCGTGCGGCGCACAATTTCGAGCGCGTAGCTCACCAGCGATTCATCCACGCGAATCTGCTTCACCGCCTGTTGCATTTCGACCACATCGGCGCCGGTGAGAACGGGGCGAAGGACGGCGATCTGCGACGCGCCGGCCTCGGAGCGCAGGATTTCGCGCTCAGCCTGCATGTCCGGATATCCCATACGCACGCGCAGAAGAAAGCGGTCGAGTTGCGACTCGGGCAGAGGGTAGGTTCCGTGATGCTCGACCGGATTCTGCGTCGCGATCACCAGAAACGGCTGCGGCAGTTCGTAGGAGTGCGCATCCACCGTGACCTGGCCTTCGTTCATGGCTTCAAGCAGCGCCGATTGTGTCTTTGGAGTCGTGCGGTTGATTTCGTCGGCCAGCAGAACGTTGGTGAAGATCGGGCCGCGCTTGAATTCGAACTGCTGCTCCAGCGCCGAATAGACCGAGATGCCGAGCACATCGGAGGGCAGCATGTCGCTGGTGAACTGTACCCGCTGAAAAGTGCAATCGATGGCGCGGGCCAAAGCTTGCCCCAGCGTAGTCTTGCCCACGCCCGGAACGCCTTCGATGAGCAGGTGCCCGCGCGCGAGAATGCCGACCAGAGCCAGGCGAACCACGTCGTCGCTGCCGCGAATCACGCGGTGCAGGGCCTTCTCCAGTTCCTTGGCTTTGGGCGAAACGGCGATAGCGGTCTCAGGCGACATCATCAGGATTCTACTATCCATATCGGCAGCGCACGGAGTTACCTACGTCACAGGAGGCTGACCTCGGACTTCGGACCTCAGACTTCGGACCTCAGACCTCGGACCTCAGCCAGGCGTCAGACCTCAGGCGTCAGACCTCAGGTACCTGCACCCATTGGAACGAACGTTGGCGCTGGTCTTGCATCGGCGTCTAACGGCGGCGCGCGATCCGTCCGAGGTCCAACGTCTGACGTCCGCTGTTCGTGACCTCAGGCGTCAGACCTCAGGTGCCTGCATCCCTTGGAACGAAGGTTGGCGCTGGTCTTGCATCGGCGTCTAACAGCGGCGCGTGATCCGTCTGAGGTCCGAGGTCCGACGCCCGCTGTTCGGGCTAAGGTCTGAGGTCTGAGGTCTGACGCCTGTTCTCTACTGCGTAAACTCCGGCGCCCTTCCCGTGAGCCGCTCGATGCGTTTTGCGATCGGCGGGTGGGTCGAGAACAAGTTAGCGAAGCTGATTCCCAGGAATGGCTGGATGATAAACAGATGCGCCGTCGACGGCGTGGCTTGCAGGGGCACGCGGCGCGAGTAGGCGTCCAGTTTTTGCAGGGCACTGGCCAGGGCGTAAGGATTGCCCGTGAAATGCGCGCCGGTGGCGTCGGCTTGATATTCGCGCGAGCGCGAGACGGCAAGCTGAATCAGGCTGGCGGCGATCGGCGCCACGATCAGCATGAAGAGGGCGCCCAGACCACCGCCTCCGCGGCTGTTGCGATCGCCGCGGCCGTAGCCGCCGAAGAACATGGCCCAGCGTCCCATGCTGGCCAGCATGGTGACGGCGCCGGCGAGAGTAGCGGCGACGGAACTGATCAGGATATCGCGGTTGTTGACGTGGCCAAGTTCGTGGGCGAGGACGCCTTCGAGTTCTTCGTCATTCAGTAAACCCAGAATCCCATGGGTGACCGCGACCGAGGCGTGGTTCGGATTGCGTCCGGTGGCGAAGGCGTTGGGCGATTCGCTGGGAATGACGTAGATCTTCGGCATCGGGATGCCGATTTTCTGCGTCAGCCGCTCGACGGCCGCGTAGGCGCGTGGCAACTCCTCGCGCGTGACGGGCTGAGCGCGGTACATGGCGAGCGCGATCTTGTCCGAATAGAAGTAGGAGACGAAGTTCATCACGGCGGCGAAGATGAAGGCGAGGATCATGCCGTTCTGGCCGCCGAAGGCGCGGCCGATCAGCAGCAGCAGCAACGTCATCAGCGTCAGCAGAAATGCGGTCTTGAATGTGTTTCCCATGGTCGTTTCGAGTTCACCTGATTGGATGATACGTGATCTGCCGGGATGCAGGTTCCCGTTTTGGGAAAACGTCGTCAGGCGGCGTACCCCCCCGGCCTATTGGAATCATCGATTTAGCGCGAAAATGGAAAAATAATCTATAGGGCTCAATCAGTTGCGGGCAAAATCTTGCGGGGTAAGGAGTTAGGTCTGGTTGGCGGCTGGGGCTCACTGTGGGGGCTCACTTTTTTGGGAGTGGGCAAGGGAGCCCGTCCGCGTCGCACTCACAGGACGCCTCAACGAGCGCAATCGCCTGCTAACAGAAGTTGGCCTCCGGGCGCACATTCGGACATGGCGCGAGATGTCAGTTGGCAGCAGCTTGTACCGCCCTTTGCACCCGGAAGGCAACCCCCATTTTGTCAACACAACTGGTGCCCCTTCGCATAAACTTCCACTGTTGTGCTCGCTCACAGCATTATCGTGGTCTTGATTGCAGCCCTCATCGTTGAGGTGCTGTTTTGCCGATGGCTCGCGAAGACGTGGAGACCGGCATCGACCCCAATCACCATAGCAGCCGGAATCGCTTCTCTTGTTGGCCCTGCCTGCGCTGTCCTTCCTTACACGAACTATATGCCAGACTTTCCGGGTTTTCTGACGGGCGTGTGGCTATTGGCAGCCATCGGGGTCATCGGCATTGGGATCGGCGTTTTTGCGTTCAGCACGGGCAGCAAGGTCGCGGGTACGATTTGCGTACTGACCAATATCCCCGTCCTCGCTTACTGGGGATTTATAGGCGCCTTTTTCTCCATGGGTGGATCAGTGTGAACCATACCGCCGCAGAACGGCAATCCAAACAGGCAGGATTCGAGCGTAACTGTTCAAACATCCCCATTACACTCATCTTTCGATTACTGACGGATGGGCCGGATGCGACCCGAACCGAAAGCAGTCGAAATTTGAGTGAAATCGCCTGTTCTCGACAGTTGCCCTCGTAACGCTACTGCAGCCGTGCTGTGGTGTCTTAATAAAATCATGAAGTACAGCAGCGTTGCTTGCGCAGACGGAGATGAAATCATGCGTGCATACATTGAAATCGTGGGCGCTATGGCAGTGCATTGGTTTGAACTGACCAATAGTGATCTGCAATCAATCGGCGAATTCACGAGAGAGAATGTTTTAAAGTGGACGGAGAGCCACTGGCATACTAATTGGGTTGACGGCGTCCGGGTGAGCCACAGTTGGTCCGACCCTATTTGGGTCGGCTTGCTGCCCGTAGAGGATTTTCACGCGGTTTGTGGTGAGGTGGACATTCCGTGGGCTACGGAAGCGGCAAACCTAATTTGGACGCGGTGTTTTTCCACCAGTCATGGTGTGCCCGTGCATCGCGCTCCTAACGTTGAACAGACGAAGCCTGATTTTGGACAAGGAAACATGCATGCATACATTGAATTCATAGGAGCCGTGGCGTGTGGTCGGCGTGAATTGCAGCCCCACGAGCTTCGTCAAATTGGCGAATTTACGAGAGAGAATGTTTTGACGTGGATGGACAGCCACACTGGTCCGGATTGGGTTGGCATCCTGCCCGTAGAGGATTTTCATGCAGTTTGTGACGGCATAGATATTCCGTGGGCTACGGAAGCGGCAAGGTTCCATTGGACGAAGCTGTATCCGCAATAAAGAACGTACGAAGTGGCGAAACTGAGAAGCGAGGGGTTCCGCCACATGCAGTTTGTGGTTCGGATGCCGGATGGTTGGCGTAACATCGCGGTTACGCTCATCGTCCTGCGCGTTGGGGTTCTGAGCGCCAATCGCCGGTTCCGGGCAGTTAAGGCGCGGGTGGCAGTCAAGACCCGTGCATCGGCGTGCTACGATCAGCGGAAAGATCAGTAGCAGGAAGGGGACGAAGTTGTCGGAGCGATCAGCAACCCTCGCTGACGATCCGTTCCGTGGCCGGCATCCCACCAGTCACGAACGCCGGTCGGGACTGCCTTGGGATGCGTCGTACCACGACGGACCTGCGCCTTGGGACATTGGCCAACCGCAGCCAGCAGTTGTGCGTCTGGCATCCCAAGGCGGATTCGCCGGAGCAGTGCTCGATGCGGGCTGCGGGACCGGCGAGAACGCTCTTCACATCGCCTCGCTGGGATTGTCGGTCCTGGGCGTTGACGTGGCGGAAACGGCACTGGCGATTGCCCGGCAAAAAGCCGCCGACCGTAGGATCGAGGTTGAGTTCGCTGCGGCTGACGCCTTCCAGCTGGAGCGTTTGGGGCGCAGGTTTGAGACGGTTCTGGACTGCGGACTGTTCCACACTTTCGACGGCGACGAGCGAAACCAATACGTGGCGAGTCTGGCGTCGGTGACCGAGCACGATGGAACTCTGTACGTGTTGTGCTTCAGTGACGATGGTCCCGATACTGGCCCGCACCCCGTCAGTCAGCAAGAGCTGAGAGCGGCGTTCAACCCCCGCAATGGATGGGATGTCGCCGCCATCGAACCGGACCGGATTCAGACGAGATTCCACGATGACCACGGCGCACCGGCCTGGTTTGCGACAATCAAACGGCTCTAGTTCTGCGGGACTGATCGGAGCGACAAAGCAAAGGCAATCTCCTGAATCTGCCAAGCTTCGGGCGAAACATCCTGACAGCACTCAAAATCTCTCGTGGCAGGCGTTTTGAGCGAAACCGCCTGACAACATCAACTGATAAGAACGAAGGGGCCGCTGCCGCAAATTGGTGAGTCTGTTCAAGCGGCCGGTGACAACGTCATTTTCCGGCGGCCTTCTCAATCGCGGCAACGGCGCTCTGGAGCCACACTTCGTGCGAGCTGTCGTCTCCCCCGAACATCTCGGTCTTGCCGGCCGTGATGATCCAGTTCGCGGGCAGCGCCATTTCGGGGACAATGGAGTAAGCAAAGTCGCGGGCTGCTATCGACGGAATCGAGACTTTCAATTCCTGCAAAGCGGTCGTCATGGCCTTTGGGTCGTCATCGACATTGAAAGCTAAAATCGCCACGTCGTTGCGGTCGCGAAAGTGTTGGTAGAGTTTTTCCAGGTAGGGCAATTCAGCGCGGCAAGGGCCGCACCAGCTCGCCCACATCGTAACGAAAGTTGTTTTCTTCGCGAGGTCCAGCGGATTCCAGCGATTGCCGAGCGCATCGGTGAAGACCAAGTCGGGAGAGGATTCCGCCAGCTTCGACCAGACTCGGCTTCCTCCAGCGCCGCCATAGAAACCCACGAGCGAACTCCCGGCCGCCCAGTCGTTCCAACCCTGAGCGGTGCCGCCAAGCTCTTTCCAGACTCGCTCGGCGGATGCCATGACCTCGTCGCGACGGTCCGGGCCTGGACGCCGCGGCGGATACAATCGGAGCGCGTTGCGGTAGTCCACCAGCGCGTCGATTTTCCTGCCATCCTTTTCGGAATACAGTCCACGCACAAACCAATACGGCGCAGCCAGATCGGCAAACCGCACTTTATCGTTGGAGCTGGCATTTTCGCCAGGGCGTAAGGCCTGCAGTCTCAGATCAGCCTGGGTCAGGGCGTCATTGGCATCGGCGAGTCGTCCAAGCCGCACGTAGGCCTCGGCCAAGGGAACATAACCCATCAGGTACCAAGCATTGCGGAGAAAGGTAAGACCATCTTCAGTCGCACCGGTAACATCGTTCACGGTATCGGGGCCAAGCTGGCGCACGGTCGCGGTGAAACCAGCCATGGCAAGATCGGGAATCGCGTCGAAGGGGCCGCCGCGCTCTATCAGCGCCTGCGCGACCGAGATGGACTCCGGAGGAGAACTGCGACTGCCGTCTGGATCCTGCCGAATCGCATTTTCGAAGAGCGCGATCACTTCCGCGACTTCTTGCGCGGTAGCGGATTGGTCCTCAGCCACGGCTCTTGCGGTGCCACCAGCTACCCACTGCGTAGCTGGCCATTCACGGGCGAGCGGCAGGATTGCATGCCACTTCTGTCGCCAATAGGCCGCGATCAGCTCAGGTGCGCCTTTGTCCGGATACTGAAGGCCGGCTGTCACCTTGTCGTACTCCTCGCGCAAGGCCGCGTCGGAGTTGGGGTACAGCGCCGCGACTTCATGTTGTGCCTTCCGGCCGAGGCCTTCGGGAGCTCCGTCGAAAAAGTCCGTCGCCTCAATGGTGGCGAGCCAGGCGGAATTGCGCGCGAACGCCCGTGTGAATAGCCGGTCGAGATCGTGGCGCATGCGCGCCAGATTTTCCGACTGCTGGTCGGAACGTTCGAGGGCTCCCTCGAAACTCCAAAGAGTTGGATAGGCGGCAACGGCCTCGGAATCGGTCCGTACTTCGATGTTGTGGCGCAGCCGCGCGGCTTCCCGTGCAATCAATTCCTTGTCTTTACTCCATTTCACGGTCCACAACGCGCGGACGCTGGCTGGGCACAACTCGGCAAATCTGCCGAGCTGGCGGTTGACTTCGGGAGTGTTTTCGTAAGCGTGGGAAAAATAGATTTGCGCCAGCAGGAGGTGAGGCAATCCGAAACCGGGAGACAGTTCGATCGCGCTCTGCAGGTTGGCGATGGCCTCTTTCGTCTTGCGGCCCATTTGTGCTTCCGCCGCGAGGTACAGGAAAACGGGATCGTTCGGGTGCTTCGCCAAAAGGTGATCGTACTCGGCGATCAAGTCCGGACGATTGATTTCCATCCCGCCGAGGCGGGCGTTCTGATAGGCCTCGTGGAGAGCAATGTCGGAGGGCGCGGCTGTCAGCGCCTTGCGCAGCAATTGCAACTTGAGTTCGCGGCGCTGCGCTGCGGGAAGATGTGCGTCATCGGGAGCTTGTAACTGTTCGAGAACCGCGCGCGTGGAAGACGTGGGCTCGCAGCTCTGGCTCAGCGAAGACCGGGAAGCGAAGCAGGCTGCGGCAAGACAAAGGAGAATCAAGGAGAGTCGCATAACAACTCCAAACAGTACTCCCATGATATCTGCAAATCATTGGATGCACTTCGTCTACGGCTGTGATCCTCTGCTCGCGCCCCGTGCCGCCGCACATGTGTCATTTTGCCTCGCGTGGAGCTAGTTTTGGGTCTTACCACAAATGGTTGGCGCAAAATCGCATTGCACTCAAAGTCCCCCGGAAAAAGCGAACAGAGGGGGCAAGCTTGTGCAAACGCGGTTACAACAGTTACGCTTCGGGAAAAGCGGAGAGTCATGTCTAGGAGCCGCACCTTGAAATACCGAGTTGCGTTGTGGGGCAGTGCAGGCTTTCCAGTTGCAGGTTTTTGGGCACTTTGTTCCTTCACAACCTTCCCATCAACAAACGCTTGGCTTCGAAACTCGGTCGGCGGTGACGTTTGCTCGGGCTTCAGTCTGTAGCCGTCATCTCTACCGATTGTGGGCTGCCTCCGCCATTGTCAAAAATGTTGAGCTCGGTGGTGAAGGACGTGGCGCCTCCCGCATTGGTGAACTTCACTGTGTACGTACAGGTGGCGTTTTGAGCCAGAGTCACCGTCCCGTTCAGACATGTGCTCACAGGCCCGGTGGCGCTGTAGGGGAGCACAACGAAGTTGGCCGCCCCTGTGCCGGTTATAGTCGGAGCCTTGCTGAAGTCAAGCGCTGTAGTGCCTACGTTCTTGACCGTCACTGACAGCGTCTTGCTGGTCGTCACGGTGCCAAAGGCCAGCGGAGATGGCGATAGCGTCACCTCGGTGCCGTTTCCGGTCAGCGGCACTAATTGCGGGCTACCTCCTCCATTGTCGAAAATGTTGAGATCGGCGGTGAAGGCCGCGGTGCCCACGGCATTGGTGAACTTCACGCTGTAGGTGCAGGTGGCATTTTGCGCCAGGGTGACCGTCCCGTTCAGGCAGGTGCTCACAGGCCCGGTCGCGCTGTACGCCAGCAGTGCGAACTTGGCCGCCCCGGTGCCGGTTATGGTCGGAGCCTTGCTGAAATCGAGCGTTGTAGTGCCTACGTTCTTCACTGTTACCGACAGAGTTTTGTTGGTCGTGACTGTGCCGAAGGCCAGCGTGGCTGGCGTCACGGTCACCTCGGTGCCGTTCCCAGTCAGTGGCACCAATTGCGGGCTGCCTCCAGCATTGTCGAAGATGTTGAGGTCCGCGGTGAAGGCTGTGGTATCCACGGCGTTGGTGAACTTCACGCTGTAGGTGCAGGTTGCGTTTTGAGCCAGAGTCACCGTCCCGTTCAGACACGTGCTCACGGGCCCGGTCGCACTGTACGCCAACACGGCGAACTTGGCCGCCCCTGTGCCTGTAATGGTCGGAGCCTTGCTGAAGTCAAGAGTCGTAGAGCCGATGTTCTTCACCGTCACCGACAGGGTTTTGCTTGTCGTCACTGTGCCGAAGGCCAGCGTAGCCGGCGACAAGCTCACGTCGGTGCCAGTTCCGGTGAGTGTGACTCTCTGCGGCGAGCTAATGACGTTGTCTGCAACTTCAAGGGTTGCCGTGAGCGTTCCAGTCGCCTGGGGATCAAAGTCGATGGCGATCGTGCAACTGGTTCCCGCAGCCAAGGAAGAAGTGGAGGAAGAAGATACCGGGCAGGTGGTCGAACTGCTGAAGGAAGTGGAGTTCGTGCCCGAGATAGAGAGGCCGCCAGCGGCGATCAATACATCCACCTTCCCCGTATTCTTCACTGTTACCGTCTTTGTAGCAGTCTTGACGCCGACGGTTGTCGTGGCGAATGTCAGGCTGGTTGGAGTCACGCTTAGGGCAGGACTTTTTGCGAAGCTGGACAGCAGGTTCCAGGCATTAACCGTGCCGATTCCGCTGGTGAAATCCCACCCGGTCGTGGCGACGAACGCCGGTTTATAAGCGTTGCTGCTATTAACCGCCGGCACGGTGGCGCACTTCCCGCCCGTGCCCCCACCTCCGCTCAGAACACAACTGGGCGGAGCGGTGTATCCACTGCCGGCGGCGGTAAGGCTGACCGCGATTCCCTTTTCCTCAGTTGCCGTGCAGGTTGCGCCTGTCCCGCCGAAGCCCCCGGTGATGGCACAAGTGGGGGTGGAAGTGTAGCCGCTTCCGAAGTTGGTGACAAACACCCCGCTCAAAACGCCGTTATCACCTTCGATCGTCTCACAGGTCGCACCCGTTCCTCCGCCGCCAGTCAGAGTACAGGTGGGAACAGGAATGTAGACATAACCCGAGCCGCCATTCGTGAGAGTAAACGAGGAGATCACGCCGGTCACCTCGGCGCTGCAGGTCGCCCCTGACCCTCCTCCGCCGCTGAGGGTGCAGGAAGGAGCGCTGGTGTATCCGCTGCCGAGGTTGGTGACCGCTACCGAACCGAAGGCTTGCGGGGCCGTGGAAAGCACGCCATACGTGCCCGACGGCCGATAACAATTCATTCCCGAGCAAGGTATGTTGTTATCGCCTCCCATGCCGCCCACGTCTGTGTAGAGTAGCGGAATCTGGGTGACGTCGTAGAAAATGCAGTCGCTGGCCACCTGATTGCCCAGATTCGACTTACAAGACGTGCTGCCGTCGGCGCCATACTCCGCCGCAGCCAGCGAGTAATAGGTGGGATTCGGGTTCCCCCACCGGCTGCTGGAGGCCTGATTGGCCAGCGCCTGAATCGACGCCATGATCGGCGAGGCAAACGACGTTCCGCCGGCGCCAGCCCAGGTGTCGGGAGTGCCGCTGCAACTGGCTCCGCCCTGACTGACGAGTGAAAAGCAAAAGACGTAGTAGTGCAGCCAGGACCCGTCGGAAGCGAAGAGAGAGACGTCGGGAATGTCCCGCACGCCGTCGCTTTGGATACCAATAAATCCCGCCTGCCACGAGGGCTTGGCATATCCGGCGCAGGTGCCGCTCACCACGGAGGGGGTGTCCGGTGCTCCAGTGGCGCAATCGCTGGGACCACCGCTGCCGGCCCAGATGCCGGTATTGGGGACGCTGTTGAGGTTGCAAAGTCCGTCGGAGCCGTAGGTGGGCAAGAGTCCGATGTCGTCGGCGATCAGCACGCTGGCGCAGGAGTCGTTCCAGGGAATCTCGGGAATATACGATTTCGCCGAGCCATAGTTGGCCGCATTAGTAGAGTTCCAATAGGTGGAGTTGACGTTTTCGTAACTGTCGGCGAAGTCGGTGCCGCCCACCGACACATTGTAAGGTGTGGAAGTGAACGCGCTAACGTTAATGCCAGTGGTTGCGTAGGGTGCGCCTTGTTCCTCGGTGTCCGGGCCGCTATCGCCCGCGGAAACGAAGACAGAAACGCCGGCGGTCACCGCCTGCATGTACAGATTCTTGATATAGAGGTTGAACGCCGCGCCCACCGAAGGTTCACCGTCGCCGTAACTGATGCTGACAATAGCCGGCGGCGTGCCGCTGGCGTTGAGGATATTCTGCAGAGCAATGAACCCGCCAAAGTTGGTTGTGGTGTCGGAGCAGGACGCCACCTCGATGGCCGCGTTCGGTGCCCCTGCGCTGGCCCATTCCGCATCGAGGGTCTCTTCTCCGCTGGCGCTGCCCGCGCCCGGATCAGTACAGTTATTCGTCGGGCTGCTGGCCGGGTGGACCTGCGTCAGGGAGCCTGAAGGGTATGCTGAGGTCAATCCAAAGGTCGAGCGGAAGGTATCCCAGTCAGCCGTAGTGTAGAGGTCGCTGTCCTCAACCACCACAATCGTCTGGCCCTGGCCGGAAATGCCGGACTTAAAGGCAGGGTTGAAATTGTAGATGGTGGCCAAGTCCGCAGGGACCAAAAGATAGTAGCCCCCGCCCTCGGAAATAGTAAACATAGGAGCCGACGTGGAGCGCCGCTTGAACATTGGGTGAGGCCTGAAGTCATTCAGTGAGACGATGCCCGCCACCGTTGAGGCCAGCGCCGGCGGAATCTGCGGGTCGCTCATATTGGCGATATGGGCTTGGCCATTCACCAGCAAGTGATGAATCTCGGTGTGGAAGGCTTCGCGAATCTGGCCGGCGTTACCCGAGAAATCAATCAGCATGCGGTTGCGATAAACCACATTGACCTCGAACCCGTGCGACTGAAGCCAATCCGTCACGGTGGCCAGGCCAGCCGGTGTTACCCCATACCGCAGCCCGAATTCCGCCGCCGTGATCCAATGGTGAAAGAGCGGCGACTTGGGATCGTGGATCTGGTTGATGAATTGCTCGAGTGCTTGCTCCCGCTCCGGAGTCCGCTGCAACAGCAGCATCATGTGGTCGATCCGCATTTCATCGGGAACCCGCCCGCGATCGTTGGATCCCCTTGCTTCAGGGCGAGTGTTGCCCCGTAGAGTAAACAACTCGCTTTGTCCCTCGCTGAAAGAACTCCCACTTGCATCGGTGACGGCATTGGAGAACTGGATCAGCGGCCGCACCTCGGCTGAACCGGGGCCGCTGCCCGAAGTCTGAGCGACCATGGACAAAACCGATAAGCAGGCAGCTGCTACGCAAGCGATGCGAAACTTCACGGGAGATTTCTCCTTCGAGGGAATCGAACCTTGGTTCCGGATGGACCGAATGCTTAAGTAAAAAGCCGGAAGGAAATTAGGCTTCGGGCAGCAAAGATCGGGATAGAGGCACCCAAAACTTGCGGAAGATTATGTTGGCTGGTTGTCGTCTTGTCAATGTGCAAACAATTGCAGTCGTACGGAGTTGGCGGCGTCTCAGGGCAATGGCTGGTGAAACCTCGCCATTGCACTCAGAATCCCCGAAAAAAGCGAACAGACGGCGCGAGCTTGTGCAAATGCCGGTTACAACATCCACGTAGTGCCGAGAGGCAAGATGACGTAGAATCCTCGCCATGATTTCGAACACACCGATGACATGGAACGTGGCGCCCTGCTTCATTGTGGATGACGTGGTGGTCACCGCTAATTTTTATCGAGACAAGCTTGGTTTTCATTTCGAACGTTTTTGGGGCGATCCCCCGTGTTTTTGTATGGTCAAGCGCAGCGGCATCGTCATCATGCTTAGCCAGTTTGACAATCCGGGAGCGATGCGTCCCAACCACGTGGCCGATCCTAATGGCGAAGCCTGGGACGCGTATGTTTGGGTGGGCAATGCCGATACCTTGTGTAGCGAATTCAAGGCGAAGGGCGTGAAGATAGCACGGGACATCTGCGATCAGCCCTATGGGAACCGCGATTTCGATATCGAGGATTGCAACGGGTACAGACTCTGTTTTGGGCACGACACCGGGAGTTAACTTGGGTTCTGAGTGTATTCGCCCGGTTTCGACAATCGGTGGGCAAACCCATCGTCTGTGCACGAAGACGTGGGTAACATGTCGAAGCCTCACTTGACGTGACATCGCCACTGCACTCAAAATCCCCGGCGCAAGCTTGTGCCAACTCCTGTTTTGAACAACTGACAGAAACATATGCCGTCATGGGCTAAACTCATTCACGTGAAAAAGTCACCAGTTGCTTCCACGCGCCGGTACCATCACATCGGAATTCCCACCACCGAGCGTCGAGACGGTGAACGCCTGATTAAGAACTATGCGACGTTCGTGTCGGGATATGAAACGAGCGCCTACGGAATCGAGTGGATGCGGTTCGAACCTGAAGCGCCGGTCCCTGAACTTGTGCGTACTGTTCCGCATGTCGCCTTCGAAGTGGACGATCTCTCCGCTGAAATCGCCGGAAAAGAGATACTTATTGCGCCCAACTCACCCTCACCGGGCGTGACCGTCGCTTTTATTGTCGAGAATGGAGCCCCAGTCGAGTTTCTCCAGTTTGA
>JBKQRC010000050.1:0-136732 GCA_052326105.1 Candidatus Sulfotelmatobacter sp.
AGTTGTCATCCCGAGTGAAGCGAGGGATCTCGGTTCCTCCCGGCGCAAACAGAAACCTAGGTCCCTCGCGGCGCTCGGGATGACACAGCGATCATGACACAGCGACACGACACGGCGCTCATGACAGAGCGCTCATGACACAGCGAACATGGCACAGCGCTCATGACACGGCGATCATGACATAGCGATTCCGACACGGCGATCCCGACACAGCGATCCTGACGCCGGTTGAAAGTTGTTTCTTGACGAAAGGCTGATCTGACCACGAACGCAAAACGCGATTACTACGAAGTGCTGGGTGTGAGGCGCACAGCTTCGGAGCAGGAACTCAAGACCGCCTATCGCAAGCTGGCGCTGCAGTTGCATCCTGACCGCAATCCCAACAATCCTGATGCGGAGGAGAAATTCAAGGAGGTCAGCGAGGCTTACGCCGTGCTGGCTGACGCGGACAAGCGCGCCGCGTACGACCGCTACGGCCACGCAGGCTTGGGCGGCGGCGCGGGAGCGGGTTTCGATCCCACCGTTTTCCAGGATTTCAGCGACATTTTCGGCGACTTCTTCGGTTTCGGAGATCTGTTCGGTGGCGCCACCGGGCGCCGCCGCAGCCGGGTGCAGCGCGGGGCCGACCTTCGCGAAGACCTCACGCTCGAGTTTGAGGAAGCTTTTTTCGGCACCGAGACTCGCGTCACGGTCCGCCGGCATGAAGCCTGTGAGGATTGCCGCGGCTCGGGTGCGGCGCCCGGCAAGGGCCCAAGCACCTGCCGCTCCTGTGCCGGCCGCGGGCAAGTCCGCTACCAGCAAGGCTTCTTCAGCATCGCTCGCACCTGTCCCACATGTCAGGGCACCGGCAGCGTGATCACCGACCCCTGCCCGAAATGCAGAGGAGAAGGCCGGGTTCTGCGCCAGCGAACGGTAGATGCGAAAGTTCCAGCTGGAGTGGAAGATGGAACCCGAATCCGTTTCTCCGGTGCCGGCGAAGTGGGCCAGTTCGGCGGTCCCGCCGGCGACCTGTATGTCGTGCTGCACGTGAAGGAGCATCCTTTCTTTGCGCGGGAAGGCAACGACCTGCATTGTGTGGTTCCGATCTCCGTGGCTCAGGCTGCGATGGGCGCGGAGATTCGCGTGCCCACCATGGACGGCGAGCACACCTTGAAGATTCCCGAGGGCACGCAGCCCAGCACGACGTTTCGCGTCCGCAACAAAGGTGTGCCGGTGTTGAATGGGCACGGCAAGGGCGATCTATACGTCGAGATTCGAGTTCAGATCCCGGGCAAGCTTAACAAGCGCCAGCGCGAGTTGCTGCAGGAGCTCGACACCATCTCCAAGGTAGATAACCAGCCCCTGCTGCGTTCCCTGCTCGGTAAGGTGAAAGACATGTTCGGGTAGGACAGCTCGGGAAACTTTGATTTAGTACCACCAGGGCAAACCCAAGGTCCCTCGACTGCGCAGAATTGCCAGAGAAACGGCAATTCTGCTTCGCTCGGGATGATGGAGTAGAGTCAGTCAGAGGCTCCCTAACACTTGCCACCTGCCCCCTAAGCAATGTCCCGCCGCCGATGGATCGCCGACGAAGTCTTGGGGAATCACGCCGCCATTACTGGTGAGCACGCCGACCATCTGGTCCGCGTCCTGCGCGCCCGCGTGGGACAGGAA
This sequence comes from Candidatus Sulfotelmatobacter sp., assembly GCA_052326105.1. GTDB lineage: Bacteria > Acidobacteriota > Terriglobia > Terriglobales > Acidobacteriaceae > Sulfotelmatobacter. The sequence goes on from JBKQRC010000050.1 coordinate 1,654, forward strand.
TTTGATCTCGCTGCGGCAGACGTCGTGCGCAGCGGTCGCATTACGGCCATCACAGACCACCGCGTCGAATTCGAACTCGGCGATGTCGTGCCGGCGAACTCCGCTGCCAACGTTACGCTTCTGCTCGCCGTGTTCAAGTTCGATCGTGTGGAGTGGGCGATCGAGAAATGCACCGAACTTGGCGTATCGCGAATCGTGCCTGTGGTCGCGCGCCGCACCGAGGTTCACCTGGCCTCGGCATCTCTAAAGCGCGCCGAACGCTGGCGCAGGATCGCTTTCCAGGCCTCCGAACAATCGCGCCGCACCACGCCGCCGGAGATTGCCATTCCGCTCAAGTTGCAGGAAGCGCTCGGACTGGCGGGTGACTTACGGATCGTGCTGGCGGAGTCCGAGACAGAGACCCAGCTCCGGGATGTTCTTACATCGCACTCGTCCGCTGGCACGACGATTCTCGCTATTGGCCCCGAAGGTGGATGGGCTGACGACGAACTCCAGCTCTTCCAGAAGACTGGTTGGATTTCCGCCTCTCTGGGTTCTACTATCTTGCGCGCCGAGACCGCCGCCATCGCTGCCACGGCCATAACGATCTCGGAGCTCGGCTAGCGCTCAGCAACAGCAGGACCACGCTTTCCTCACCCCACAGGGTGATATCCTGACCCCGTAATGCCGGTTGCGAAGTCCAACTCCCGTTCTGCCCCGTTCATTCCCGACGACCATCAGCGCGAGACCATCGAGCACGTGCACGGCCCGCTGCTGGTGGTGGCGGGCGCGGGTACGGGGAAGACCTCAGTTCTGACCTATCGCATCGAGCACCTGGTCCGTGAAGGCCACGCGCAACCGGGCGAGATTCTGGCTCTCACCTACACAAGAAATGCGGCCAGGGAGATGCGCGAGCGGTTACGCCATTTGCTGGGCGGCAAGCAAGTCAATGCCACCACCTTCCACGACTATTGCCTGGCCTTGCTCAAGAGCGCCCAGAGGGGTTTTGACGTTCTCGACGAGCAGGACATCTGGATTTACCTGCGCCGCCGCATACCCGAGCTTCGTCTCAAGCATTTCGTCCGCGCCGCCAACGTCGGCCAGTTTCTGAGTGACCTGCTGAAGTTCATGGATCGCTGCCACGACGAACTGGTCACGCCCGAGAAGTATGCGGAATACGTGGAACGGCTGGAGCGCAGGGAATTGCCCATCCCTCGCGTCGCGAAATCGAGCAGTGTTCTCGATGAGGCCGAGGTTCTTGGGCGTTGCCGCGAAATCGCACGCGTTTTTTCCACCGTCGAGAACTGGCTTCAGGAAGAGAACCTCGGCACTTTCAGCCACATGATCGTACGCGCTCACGCTTTGCTCCTGAGCGATGAGAGGGTGTTAGCCGAAGCCCGTGCCCGGGCTCGCTTTATCCTGGCTGACGAGTTTCAGGACGCCAACTTCGCCCAGATCAAGATTCTCGCGCGCCTTGCCGGTGCGGACGGAAACATTTTCGCGGTGGGCGATCCCGATCAGGCCATCTATCGTTTTCGCGGCGCATCGAGCGCAGCCTTCCAAATGTTTCAACGTAACTTCCCCGGAGCCCGGCTGGTGGTGCTCGAAAACAACCGCCGTTCCACCACTCCCATCCTGCGCAGCGCATTTGCCCTGATCGCCAAGAATCCACCCGTGTTCGCCGGAATCCGTGACGGCGCACCGGCCTATCGGCGAGCGCCTCTGCAATCTATCCGCGAACAAGAGGCTGCCCGGGCCGGCAACCCGCTTCCCAGCCCTCCCGTTTCTGCGGTCGTTCTGACCAGCAGAGGGGCGGAGGGACCTGATGTGGTCAGCGTTATCCGCGAGGCGCAGAAGAAGTCGAAATGCAACTGGTCCGACTTTGGCGTTCTTTACCGCTCGCATTACCAACGGGACGAAGTCGTGCATGATTTGGCCGAGGCCGGCATTCCCTTCGTTATCGAGCGCATGGATGTATTCGATACTCCGGAAGTTCGTGACCTGTTCGCCTGCCTTCACGCCGTGGTTTCTGCCGGGGACGATGTCAGCCTGTTTCGCGTCGCCGCCCTGCCGCGATTTCGGGTGAATCCCGAACCACTTCGCCAGGTCATGCGAGCCATCGCCCGAGACTCCCGCGAGGGCCCGGTGATTCCTCTTTCTTCCGCGCTGGATCGCGTGGAGGGCGGTGCGGATGTGCTCCTTGCGGTGAAAGACGCCCGCGAAGAAATCCGCCGCAGGGACGCCAAAGCACGCGCCGCGCTCGGCATCATCGTGCAGCGGTTTGGACTCGACCCCACCTCGCCCAATACACAAGCCGCGTTGCAGTTTGTGGAACACTGGGAAAAGAAGAAGATCAACCAGCCTTATCGATTGGAAGAACTGGCCGACTATCTCGCTTACTTTCGCGATGCCGGAGGCGTGATTCCGCTGGACCCGTCGGAAAATGGCCCCTCGGAAGACGATTCTACGGAAAACGACGCACCCAAGAACGGCGCGCGCGGACACGAAAACGCAGTCCGCCTGGTCACCGCCCACGGGGCGAAGGGACTGGAGTTTCCCCACGTTTTCATTCTGCGCGCCAATGCGAACTCTTTCCCCAATTCGTACAAGGAAACGCTTGTCGCCTTCCCCAACGAATTGCGCGATCCGGAGTCGATTGCCGACGGTGACGTCAAGGCGCTTCACGACCAGGAAGAACGCCGCCTGTTTTACGTGGCCATGACACGCGCCCGCGACTCGCTGCATATTTATTCGCGCCAGGGAAGAGGTACTAAGAATAAGAATCCCGACGGCTACATGCGCGAATTGATCGAGAACCCCAGTCTGGCCAGGTATCTGACGGCGACCGCTCCCCGTGGGACGCAGGCCAGTCTCGAGATTTTCGGTGTGACTTCCGCTGCCTATCCCGCCGAGTCGCGAGCCGCCCTATGGTTCGAACTGCCCGTACTCGGGGGCCTGGACGCCAGGCTGAGCGCTTCCGCCGTCGAAAGCTACCAGCGCTGCGGATTGCAATTCAAACTGGACCGTGACTGGCGTCTGGCGGCAAAGCCAGCGGCAGCGATGCAGTACGGCGCAACCATGCATCGCATCCTGAAGACCTATTTCGATTCTGTAGGCCTCGGCCGCGCCATGACTGACGCCGATCTGATCGAGGTGTTCCGCAGCGATCTGGCCGAAGCCCGGATTCAGGAAGCCTACCAGCACGAACTGTACGAGAAGCAGGGCATCGCGCAACTGCTCGACTTCCTCACCTTGGCGCGGTCGCTCCCCGCTCCGCAGGTCTTGCACACCGAACAGGCCTTCGAAATTCGCGTGGGCGAGACTACCGTCGTGGGCCGCATTGACCGAATTGACGCTCGCCCGGACGGGACTGTAGCTATCGTTGACTACAAGACCGGCAAAGCCCGTGATCAGAAAAGCGCGGACGAGAGCCAGCAGTTGTCCCTTTATGCCATTGCCGCCCACGAAAAGTGGGGATACAAGGTGGGTTCGCTAGCCTTTCACAACCTGGAAAATAACGTCCCCGTCATCACCGCGCGCACCGAGAGCCAGTTGCTCGCAGCCCGCGAGGCAGTGACCGCCGCGTCGGAGGGAATTGCTGCCGGGCGATTCGAGGCTAAGACCGGGATGCATTGCAACTTCTGTGCCTACCGGAGCCTTTGCCCGAAACATGAGGATCGCATTCCCCGCGGTATGCGGGACTAGCCAGACAGCCAGACCGTTTTCAGCGATAGCGCGAACCCAAGACGTTTGTCATCCCGAGCGCAGCGAGGGATCGATCTGGGTTCTAGCTTGCGCCACCGGTATCGTCCGCCGCACGCGAACCCCCAGATCCCTCGTGACGCTCGGGATGACAGTTCGTAATGGGCTCAAAACTGTGCCAGCGCTCTAGACCTTTCTTTGCGGTCTTTGCGGTTAAGTCCTTCCCCGCGTTCCTGCCCCAAAAAACTTAGGGGACGCATTCAGCGTCCCCTTTTGACTTCGGACTGACCTTGCTTAGTGTTTCTTTTTCTTCTTTGCCTTTTTCTTGGTTGCCATTGTTCCTATTCTCCCTTCCATTCTTCATGGAAAATGTGCAGCGGCCTTCTGCTGCAACTAGTTGATGTATAGAGTCAATGAAAAGTGAAGTCAAGAAAAAAATGAGCATGGCGTCGTGCGAAGTCGTTGTACCAAAGTCACGGCGAGAGAACTTCGGAGGCAAAAGTCAACCAAAAAATGCAGACGCGGCACCGAACTTCGTCCGCCGATCACACCGGAAGGAGATCAGTGCGGCGTCATCAGGCAAATCTTCAGGGCAATTCCCTCGAACTTCGCGCCAGCTCGTGAGCTCTCCCCACGCTCTTGCCGCCAACCATTCTTTCTCTCCCGCATCTATAATGAAAACCGCGAAATCTTCGCGGGAGCCTGATTCATGGCCTCTTTTGACGATGTTGTCATCATCTCCGCCTGTCGCACTGCCGTGGGAAAATTCCAGGGCAGCCTTTCTGAATTCAGCGCGCCGCAACTGGGCGCGATCGTGGTGCGGGAGGCCGTCAAACGCGCGGGTGTCGAGGTTGCGGAGATTGACGAATGCATCATGGGCAACGTGATCTCCGCCGGACTCGGTCAGAACCCTGCGCGACAGGCGGCCATCTTCGGCGGATTGTCTCCCGCGACAGGTGCCATGACAATCAACAAGGTTTGCGGCTCCGGATTGAAATCCGTCGCTCTGGCGGCGCAGGCGATCGAGACCGGAAACAGCTCCATCGTGGTCGCCGGCGGCATGGAATCCATGACCAACGCTCCCTACCTCCTGCCCCAGGCGCGCAAGGGATACCGGCTCGGCAACGCTCAGATCATCGATTCGATGGTGTACGACGGCTTGTGGGACATTTACAACAACTACCACATGGGCATCACCGGCGAGAACGTCGCGGAAAAATACGGCATCAGACGCGAAGAGCAGGACGAGTTTGCCGTCAACTCGCATCGCAAAGCCATTGCCGCGATCAAGGAATGCCGCTTCAAGTCGCAGATCGTTCCGGTGGAGATTCCAGCGAAAAAGAAAAGCGACCCTCCCACGCTGTTCGACAAGGACGAGAGTCCCCGCGAAGATACTACGATCGAAGTTCTCCGTTCCCTGAAGCCCGCCTTCAAGAAAGATGGAACCGTGACCGCCGGCAATGCTCCCGGCGTCAATGACGGCGCCGCGGCCGTGGTTGTCACCAGCGCGCAGCGGGCGAAGGAACTCGGCGCGACGCCCATGGTTCGAATCGTCGCCCAGGCCACCAGCGGCATCGATCCGGCCTGGGTCATGATGGCTCCCGTGAGCGCGGTTCGCAAAATCTGGGAAAAGACCGGCTGGAAGAACGAAGACGTAGATCTCTACGAACTGAACGAGGCGTTCTCCGTGCAGGCGCTGGGAGTTATGCGCGAACTGGGATTGAACCCGGAAAAGGTCAACGTGAACGGCGGCGCCGTGGCCATCGGCCATCCCATCGGCGCCAGCGGCGCGCGTGTGTTGGTCACGCTGATCTACGAGATGATCCGCCGCGATGTAAAGCGTGGAGTCGCCGCTCTGTGCTTAGGCGGAGGGAATGCCGTGGCCATGGCGGTGGAACGATAATCCGAGTGCCGCAGCCTTGTAGCGCGTTATGAATAATTGTCCGCTTTACATCGGAGTCCTGCTGTTTATGCTCACCTCTGGCCCCCAAAGCCAGTCTGCGCAGCCTTCAAAGCAAGAGATTGACTTGCAAAAGATCGGATACCCTGCGCGCTGCGACTATATGTTCCAGGACAAGGATGCTTATGCCAAGCGGCATATCGAGTTCTTAGACTCGGACCGTCTGCTTGTAAGCTTTCCGTTGCGCTCGTCCGCGTGCGATAAGAATAACCAGCCTCCGGCAGAGAAATATCGTTCCGTCCTCATCGATAAGGCAGGTCGGCTGCTACAGTCGGCTGACTGGCTGCCTGGAGAAGATGTTCAAGCCGGACCGGACGGACACATTCTGATGACCAGCGGCCGGGAAATCCGCATTCTGGACGCGGATTTCACAGTTCTCCAACGCGTTGAGTGGGCTCGTGGGGAGGACCCTCAACGGAAGCTGATGCAGCATTGGGCGTGGTATCTCATGACCGCGCCATCCCGCCATGGCTTCCTAGTCGGAGAAAACTACCCACAATATCGCGCGGCGTATTTTGAAGGGAATCCAGCTCGGCAGACCGTGGCGGTCGATTCGTGTTGGCCGGCAGCGGTTACAGATGGAGGGGTCGCTTGTCTGGAGGGCGCCAAGGAGCAATTAGACATTTACTTGGGTAACAATGAGCGGAAGATGCACGACCCTCTCTTGCGCAAGGCCCAGGCGGCGATACTGCCCAATCCTCAGACTGTCCTCATACTCACAGATAAATATCAGCTTTACCTTCTCGGGCCTTCCGGATCAAAACAAGAAGTCGCCGATCTGCACTGGCTTGTCCCCGGCTGGAATTCCGGATTTCGCTGGGATCTCACTTCAGGAACTGCGCGACGGATACTGTTCTTCAGCCACGGCGCCCGCTTCCCGATCACCGATACCAGTGGTTTCGGTTACTATCTTCGGATCGCCGTGGTGGATGTACCTTCAAGAACTATCGTCTTCCGAGAGCAGTACCCCATCGATTCCGACGTAGCGATTTCACCCGACGGACACCTGCTGGCGGTTCGCACTAAGACGAGTCTGACTTTGAACAGGCTGCCATGACGTCAAGGCCTCCCAAGAGGCAAGCTCCCGCAGACCGCCCCGGCTGGCCGGGCAGCGGCGAACCCAGCCGCCAAGAGAATTCCTAGCTCCCCGCCACCGGCAGCGTCACCGTGAAAACCGCTCCTCCGTCGGGAGCATTCGTGGCTTCGATGGTGCCGTTGTGTTCCTTGATGACCGACTTGCAGATGCTCAGGCCCAATCCGGTGCCGCGCCCCGGCCGTTTCGTCGTGTAGAAGGGATCGAAGATGTTCGGCAAATTCTCCTTCGGGATGCCCGGCCCATCGTCGTGAAAGCTGACCCACGCCGAGCCTTCGGACTTGCCTAAACGAATGCGCAGCGTCCCCTTGTCCCGCGCTTCGCGGATGGCTTGCTCCGCATTCAATATCAGGTTAAGAAAAACCTGCATCAACTGATGCGGATCACCCAGCGCGTAAGGCAGTCCCTCGTCATGCAGAAAATCCACCGTAATATTGTTCTTGCGCAGGGAATAGGCGTGCAGGTTCAGGGTCCTCTCCACCACTTCGGTCAGTTTGATCCGGCTCTTGCCCGGGGCCGGAGGGCGGGCAAAGTAGGTGAGGTTCTGCACGATCTCGGCCGCGCGCCGCGCCTGCTGCTGCAGCATGGCCAGTTGCTTGCGCGAGGCTTCATTCGTCTCCGTATCCTGCAGGAGTTCGCTCACGCCCAGGATGCTGGTCAGCGGATTGTTCAGTTCGTGCGCTACACCGCCAATCATGGCGCCCATCGCCGCCAGGCGCTCGCTCTGCACCACCTGCTGTTCCAGTCTCCTTTCCAGCGTGATGTCGCGCACCGACATGATCACGCCGCTGGTCTTGCCCTCGGCATCGAATAGTTGGCTGCCCGAAGCGCGCATGGTTCGCCAGCTTCCGTCGCGGTGGCGCGCCCCATATTCCGCGGACCCGAAGGCCTCCTTTCCAGAAACGACCGTGTGGTAGAGCGCCGCCAGTTCTGGCGAATGATCTTCCAGTTCGGAGATCTTCTTCCCCACCAGATCCCCGGGCTCGTAGCCGAGAAGATCGTGAGCGCGGGAGTTTACGAACGTATATCGTTCGTCCAGATCCACTACCAGAATCAGGTCCGGGAAGCTTTCCAGCAGCCGCCGGCGGAATTCCTCCTGCTGCGCCAGTTGCCGTTCCATGGTTCGCTTCTCGGTGATATCCACCAGCGTTCCCTGGTAGCGGATGATATTGCCCGATGTGTCCCACACTGCCCGCGAGGAATCGAGAAAGACCGCTGCTTTTCCGTCCTTGCTCCGCAGCTTGATCTCGCGTGTGCGCAAGCCTCCGCGATCGTCCACCGCCCGTCCCAGCGCCGGTGGGCCGGGCTCGAAGTTCAAAGCTGACGGCTCAACCGACAACAGATCTTTTTTCTCCGCATACCCTAGCATGTTGACCAGCGCAGGGTTGGCGTCCAGCAACTGTCCCTCGGGCGTGCTGAAATAGATTCCTTCCTGCAAAGTCTCGAACAATTCCGTGAAGCGCAGCTCCTTCTCGCGCTGCTCGGTCACGTCGCGCCCCAGCAGGCTGGCGCCCACCACCTCCTCACCCTTGACGATGCCATTCAGCACGCAGTCGAAATAGAGAGGCCGGGGATTGTTCTTCAGCCGGATTCGCACCGTCCCCGCCCAGCGCCGCTTTTCCAGGAACCGCGCCAGCCCGTTTTCCAGCTCTTCACGCGCCGGCTCCTCAAGAAAGTCGTAGATCTTATGGCCCACCAGCTCGGTATAAGCCAACCCCGCCAATTCGGTGACGCGCCGGTTCACCGTGCGCAAAGTGCCATCGAGCGCCACCGCGCAGGCTGGATCGTCCAGGGAGTCAATGAGTTCCTTGAAGTTGCGCTGCGAGCGCAAAATGACCTGGCTGAGCTGGTCGAGCTGCTCTTCCGAAGGAGCTGCGCCCACATGTTCCTGCAACCCACGCAGCAGGCCTTTGAGTTCGCTGACTTCGCGGCGTCGCCCGTAGGCATACACCGCAAACAGGATCGCCAGAGCAAGCACCCCGATCGGAATGGCGCGAAGTGAAAACGGGATATTCTCCAGCCGTTCCCACAGCAGCGCCGCCAGCGCGAACGCCAGCAGGATAAAGAATCCCAGCACCCATCGCCACAGTTGGGATTCTTCTTGCTCGAGAATCCCCTCGGGATGGGAGTCAGGCGAACCACCGGTCGGGTCAGGGATCATTGCGGGGGAAACCGTCCATTCCTTAGAAAACCATCCTCAATTCTACCCTTGCTGGCCGGATAGCGCCGCCTTATTGGAGTGCTGTCACATTTTACGGAAGTAACCATGTGGGCACGCCTTTCTTATGCAGTCAGATCGGCATCGCTCAGGCACTGACCGAGCCGTGCGGCGCGGTTTTCCACAGCGCGCTGGTGACATCCGTCACAGCCAGCACCGCAACAGAATCCGTAAGGTAGGTATCTGGAAGCTCAGGACTTCGTGTACCCGCGTGATCCCGATGCTCCATTTCTTGCGCTCTTCGCTCTGAGCGAAGTCGAAGGTTGGAGATTGCCGGGTACCCCATTTCTCGCGTTCTTTGCGAGAAGTGGGGATTTGCCACATGCTCTATAAGACTCTCAGCGCCGCCGTTTACGGCATTGACGCCAACATTATTCAGGTGGAAGTGGACTGCTCGGGCATCAAGTGCGACCAGGACCACTTCCACACCGTCGGCCTGCCGGACGCCGCGGTGCGCGAGAGCCGCGACCGCGTCCGAGCCGCCCTGAAGAACTGCGGCTACGACATCCCGCCCACCCACATCACCATCAACCTCGCTCCCGCGGACATCAAGAAAGAAGGCTCAGGATTCGATCTGCCGATGGCGCTGGGCATTGTGGGCGCCTACGGCGGCCTCACCAAGAAAGAAGTGTCGGATTGCCTTTTTGTCGGAGAGCTTTCGCTCGACGGTGGCGTGCGCGGCGTTCGGGGCGCTCTCCCCATCGCCCTTGAGGCACGTACGCGCAAGATCTCGCGGATGGTTGTCCCCGAGGCCAACGCCAAGGAAGCCGCCATGGTTGGCGGCGTGGATGTCTATCCTGTCCGTTCTTTGCTCGACGTGATCCACTTTGTCAACTCCGGCAACGGCATCCTTCCCATCAAGGCGGACGGCGACTCGCTCCTGCGCGCATCTCAGCAGTTTTTCGTCGACTTTAAAGACGTTCGCGGCCAGCAGACCGCCAAGCGTGCCATCGAGATCGCCTGCGCCGGAGGCCACAACATCCTCATGATCGGCCCGCCTGGCTCCGGCAAAACCATGCTAGCCAAGCGCATGCCGACGATCCTGCCGCCGCTCACGTTTGAAGAGGCGCTGGAGACGACCAAGATGCACAGCGTAGCCGGCGTGCTCGACCAGGGAACCGGCCTGGTGGGAACGCGTCCCTATCGCTCACCGCATCACACCATTTCCGACGCCGGACTCATCGGGGGCGGCGTGATCCCGCGTCCGGGCGAAGTCTCGCTCGCTCATAATGGCCTGCTGTTTCTCGACGAACTCCCCGAATTTCCCCGCAACGTGCTCGAAGTCCTGCGCCAGCCCCTCGAAGACGGAACCGTTTCGATCGCCCGTGCCTCCATGTCGCTGACTTTTCCCGCCCGCTTCATGCTCGCCGCCGCCATGAATCCTTGCCCCTGCGGCTTCCACAACGACCGCACCCGCGACTGCCAGTGCACCACGCCGATGATCCAGCGTTACATCTCGAAGATTTCCGGCCCGCTCATGGACCGTATTGACATCCACATTGACGTCCCGGCCGTGAACTACAAGGAAATGCGCTCCGCTGCCGAACCGGAAGGCTCTGCTCAGATTCGCGAGCGCATCCTTCGCACCCGCCAGAAGCAGCTCGAACGTTTCGCCTCCTCCCGCGAAAAGCTCTACTGCAATGCGCAGATGTCCTCCCGCCACATCCGCAAGTTCTGCGAACTCTCCGCCGATTGCGAGCGCTTGCTCGAACGAGCCATGACCCAGCAGGGCTTGAGCGCCCGCGCCCATGACCGCATCCTGAAGGTTGCCCGCACCATTGCCGACCTGGAAGACTCTGCAAACCTTGAGCCCAAACATATTGCCGAGGCGATCCAGTACAGGAGTCTGGATCGCACGTACTGGACGTGAACCGGTTCACGCGCTCAAGCCAGGCGCCTTATCGCCGCCGAGAGCGGTCACACGTGTCGGTGATTAGGCTCACTGTCGGACGGTTCGGCGCCGGGTATCCTGAAATCGGGTTCGGAGGCGACGCCCACGCCGTTGATGCCGCTCATGTGGCAGGTAGCACGGGTCGGGACAAACATATCGGGCGTAGTGAGAGTCTTCGGTGGCGCGCCCTTTCCTTTCGTAGCCACCCCGGACCAGACGTATTGGGCTTAAGGGATGGGCCGTCGGACTACTCTAGTGCCCCTGCGCGGTCGCTAGATAACCAACGGGAATACCAGCAGCAAAAGGGGATCCCGACACCTGGCTCAGTTTTCCATTCGACGCGTCAACCTTAAAAACCGAGATGGAGCTATCCGTAAAGTTGCCGACCAGCAAGAACTGCCCGGACGCATCAAACGCCAAGCTCAAGGGGCCACCGCCCGTTGGGAAGGGAGAACCACCCACGGGGGTCAAACTGCCCGATCCCTGGTCGATGGCAAATGCGTAAACATCGTTGTCAGTGTTGAGGATCGCGTACAGAAATTTGCCCGAGCTATGCACGGCAAGATGTTGAAAACCCGTTCCCGCGGAGAACGGTGAGCCCGCAACCAGGGAAAGTGCTCCGGTATTCAGATCGACTGTCATCGCGGCAATGCCCGAAGTCTGAGCGCTGATCGAGTTCGAAAGGGCGACGTACAGGAGGTTTCCCGATGGATTAATCGCTGTTCCGTACGGCCCACTATTGGAGATGACCGTGAAAGGAGACTGGGGAACTTGCGTCAGAGCTCCCGAAGTCTGATCCATGCTGAACACGTAAACCTCATCCGAGCTGAAGTCGCTACGGTTTGCCGCAAAAAGAAACTTGCCTTCCGGATCGAAGGCGGTGCCTAGAATCTGTACCGTAGCAGGGACAAATAAGTACGAGTTACTCGACAGGTTTCCGCTTGAGCTGTTGATCGCCGCCTCGCCGATTCCAACCGAGAGCGCATGATCGTAGTAGAGAAATCTTCCCAATGGGTCAATTGCGATCCCATACAGGATTCCCGTACCGCTAGTTGTTCCGAACACAAAAGGCGACCCCGGCAGATTGGACAGGACGCCGGTTGTCGGGTCAATGGAATAGCCGTACACCTGATCGTTGTAGTAAGTGTCTGAAACGTAGAGGTAATTCCCAGCCGGGTCGGCAACAGGAACGCCGATGTTCGGGCCGGGGATGTTGCCGGTGCCGGTAAGCCTTCCATCGGGCTGTAAGGAGAAGCTGACAACTGTATTCGCGCCGTTCGTGGCAGTGGCATAGAGAAACTCGGGCTTGGCGAAAGGCGCTGGCGATCCTCCACAGGCTGTCAGGGAAATCAAGCACGTCAAAAGGAGGCGGGTCCTCAGAATCGAAGTGGGCTGTTTCATGCTTCCTCCCAACGCATTGTGCGATTTCAACTATATTCCTCGGGAGGCGTCCTGCAAAATCAGTCCGACTGTTCTCTCTGCGGCGAGCAGCGGTCAACGCAGGTCCGGCAACAGAAGTTCACTTGCTAGCTCTCTTCCCGCGGCCGCATATTTCCGCTGCGCAGGTAGCGGTTGTGCCAGCCCAACGACTCGGTCAGCAGGTGAGGCGTATGTTTCCCATACGACAACTGCTCCGCCCGCGCCAGATAGTCGACCAGCAAAGGCTTGTAGTCTGGACTGGCGCACTTCTCGATGATGAGGTGCGCCCGCTGCCGAGGTGAAAGTCCGCGCAGATCGGCTAATCCATGCTCCGTGACCAGCACCTGCACATCGTGCTCGGTGTGGTCCACATGCGACACCATCGGCACGATGGTTGAGATCGTCCCCTTCTTCGCCGACGACGGCGCCATGAAGATCGAAAGATACCCGTTGCGGGCGAAATCGCCGGAACCGCCAATGCCGTTCTGGATGCGCGATCCCATCACGTGGGTCGAGTTGACGTTGCCGTAAATGTCGGCTTCGATCATGCCGTTCATGGCGATGACGCCCAGCCGCCGAATAATCCCCGGGTTGTTCGAAATCTCCTGCGGCCGCAGGACAATCCGTTCGCGATAGGACGCCATGTCCGCGTTCACTTCGTCGAGCATGGCTGGACTGAGCGAGAATGCCGTCGCCGACGCCGACGTGAGCTTGCCCGACTTCAGCAGGCGAATCATTCCATCCTGAATGACTTCCGTATAGGAAGTGAGTCCCTCAAACGGACCCTCCTCCAGGCCAAACAGCACTGCGTTCGCAATGTTTCCCACGCCCGATTGCAGGGGCAGGAGATTCTCCGGCATGCGGCCCTTCTTCACTTCCCAGCTCAGGAACTCCAGAATGTGCCCGGCGATGCGCTTGGAGTCCTCGTCCGGCGGCTTGAACGGACTGTTGCGGTCGGGAGAGTCCGTCAATACGATGCCGGCGATCTTTTCGGCCGGCACCTTAAGATAGGGTGTGCCGATCCGGTCGGCCGTCCGTATCAACGGAATGGGCTTGCGATTCGGAGGCGGCTCCAGACCGTAGTAAATGTCGTGCATCCCCTCCAGCGCCATCGGCTGCCAGGAATTCACCTCGAGGATGATCCGCTCTGCGCAATCAACCCACGTCTTGTTGTTGCCGATCGAAGAGCTCGGCACCACCCGTCCGTCTTCCAGGACTGCCGTCACTTCGATCAGCGCGACGTCAAGTTTGCCCAGGAATCCATACTCCACGAACTGGGCGACGTGGCTGAGGTGGATGTCCATGTACTCCATTTCGCCTGCGTTGATCCGCTTGCGCGTCTCCGGATCGGATTGATACGGAAGGCGCAAGTGGATGCCCCCCGCCATGGCCAGGGCGCCGTCGAGTTCCGGGCCGGTCGAAGCTCCAGTGAAGACACTGACTTGGAACTTTTGCCCGTGGAAATGCGCGTCCGCGATGCTGTGCGCCAATTCAATCGGCACCGCCTTGGGATAACCCGAGCCGGTAAATCCGCTCATGCCAATCTGGTCGCCGGAGCGAATCAAAGCGGCAGCCTCGGCCGCGCTCATGATCTTCCGTTCCAGATTGGAGTTCAGGACACGCGTAGTGCTTTGGGGAGCAGTCGGCATTCAATACCTCACAGTCAGAAAATGATGAAACACCACCGTAGAATGCGCTGGCCGAATCAGTCAGTGACTTCGATCACCCGAAGCTGTGGCCGAACGAACAGCCTTACCCGTGTCCATCAGTTTCCATTTTTGGTACTTGCGGCCACACGGGGTAATCGATTGATTATAAATGGGTTAGATGGAATTTGTTTCAGGAGGTAACGCCTCCGTGTAGATCAGTATCACACCACTTTACAAATAAACACTTGACCTCTATCCCACTTGCCGATACATTAGCAAGTTCCAGGAACGTCCGGAAGCTTCTGGGCCTTGCGTGAGTCACCTGCGCCCTGAGGAGCTAAGCCCAGAAAATGGAGCATCTTCCGCATCCTGGCGCGCATCTATTCAAGTGAGTTTAACGCTAACTCCTTTACAACCTACTCGGAATCAGTGACTTAGGGTGGATACTGGGGGTCCGGTCACCCTCCCGTGGAGTGAGGACGAAAGCGGAAGGCCACCATCATAAGGTAAGGAGAGAGAAAGCACATGCGCTCTGATCGTGTGTTTGATGCTTTACAGACTTTGCGGAACCGTTATATGCTTTGCCAGCTTGCCTCGAAGGCCACGCGGAAATTCCATCGGCCCAGCACCAGAATCCAGGAAACGATGAACGGCGTGTTGGATCGAATCGCAGGCGCGGAGCGGCAGGAAGTTTTGTCGGAACCAGAGAATTTTGCTGAGGCACAACGGCGGGCTGCTTAACCCAGCCCCGCCTTCCTGCCTGTTAGTTTTGTTTGCGTCTTTCCTGAGTCCCCTCCTTTGAAAATCTCCCGATGCTACTAACGAATACGTTCTAGTGCACGGGTTCAGGTGAACCATGACCATTGCCGAGTTGAAAGAAAAGAACATCACCGAACTGACCAAGATCGCAAGGACCTTGGATCTGCCCGGTGCCAGCGGTTTGCGCAAGCAGGACCTGATCTTCAAAATCCTGCAGGCGCAGAGCGAGAAGGAAGGCCACATTTTTGCCGAGGGCGTGCTGGAAATTCTGCCCGACGGCTACGGTTTCCTGCGCTCGCCCGACTATAACTACCTTCCGGGCCCCGACGACATCTACGTGTCGCCCTCGCAGATCCGAAAATTTGACCTCAAGACCGGCGACACTATCAGCGGCCAGGTGCGCCCGCCCCACGAAGGCGAGAAGTACTTCGCTCTGGTCAAGATCGAAGCGGTTAACTTCGAGTCTCCCGACGAGGCGCGCAACAAGATCCTGTTCGACAACCTGACGCCCCTTTATCCGCAGGAACGAATCAAGCTCGAGACTACGCGCGAGAACTCCAGCGCCCGCGTCATGGACCTGCTCACGCCGCTGGGCAAGGGACAGCGAGGTCTTATCGTTTCTCCGCCGCGCGCCGGCAAGACCATGCTGCTGCAAAACGTCGCCAACTCGATTACCTCCAACCATCCGGAAGTGGTTTTGATGGTTCTGCTCATCGACGAGCGCCCGGAAGAAGTGACCGACATGCAGCGCTCGGTCAAGGGTGAGGTGATCTCTTCGACGTTCGACGAGCCCGCCGCCCGCCACGTGCAGGTCGCGGAAATGGTGATCGAAAAAGCCAAGCGGCTGGTCGAACACAAGCGCGACGTCGTCATTCTGCTCGATTCCATCACCCGTCTGGCGCGTGCCTACAACACGATCGTTCCACCCTCCGGCAAAGTGCTCTCCGGCGGCGTCGATTCAAATGCGTTGCAGCGCCCCAAGCGTTTCTTCGGCTCTGCGCGCAATATCGAAGAAGGCGGATCGCTGACCATCATCGCCACTGCGCTGATTGATACCGGTTCCCGAATGGATGACGTGATCTTTGAAGAATTCAAAGGCACGGGCAATTCGGAAATCATCCTGGAGCGCAAGCTGGTCGACAAGCGCGTCTTCCCCGCCATTGACATTCAGCGCTCCGGCACGCGCAAGGAAGAACTGCTTATTCCCAAAGAAGATCTGTCCCGCATCTGGGTTTTGCGAAAAGTGCTGAACCCGCTCTCGCCCGTGGAAGCGATGGAGTTGCTGATCGACAAACTCAGCAAGACCAAGGGGAACAGCGAGTTCCTGGCCAACATGAGCGCGCTCTGATCTTTTCGTTTTTGGGTGGCGCGGCGATTTCAGCGCAGCGGTAACGAGCTGTTTTCAGCCGCGGCTTTAGTCGCCGAGGTTTCGACCGTAAGTCCCCGGCCGCGTCCCTGTTTCTTTTCTCGGTGTCCTCCGTGCCCTCTGTGGTTAGTTCTTCTCTCGCCACTTGCCGAGCGCACGTTTTCGGATTCTGCCGACGTATAATTTTCGTTGAGGAGTGCTCGCTGGCTCTCTGCGAGGTTCTTGTGCGATCGCGATTCTACGAATGCATATTCCTTCTCTGCCTGTTTGCCTTCCCCGGTCTGGCGCAAAATCCAGCACCTCCGCAACAACATCCCACACATCCCGGAGATATCGGCCTGCCGCCTGCGAACGGAGATGACACGCGCGAGCAGCTCGAGCACGACTTGGCCAAGAAAGCCGCCAAGGAACGCGTGGCCGCGCTCAAGACCGACACCGACAAATTGCTCAAGCTCTCGGTAGAACTCAAGCAGTACGTGGACAAATCAGATGAGAACGTTCTTTCGCTCGACGTAATCAAGAAAGCCGACGAGATCGAAAAGCTCGCCAAGAGCGTCAAAGACAAAATGAAAGGGCCGAATTAGAGAACACACGTAGGGGCGGATGCAGCTTGCCCTGAGCGCAGTCGAAGGGTCCGCCCTGCGAAGCACAGCGAGCCCCTCCGGACGAATGCGTCCGGGGCTACGTGAGTATTGCGAGAGCTTTCGTACGAAACAAAAAACGCCATCCGGATTTCCGGATGGCGTCGTTGTTAAAGCCAGTCGCTCTATTCCGAGGCGCCCACCTTGATCCGCATGCCGTAGAACGAACGGTACACGAAGATGAAAGACACCACGAAGAAAGCCAGCGCGAGAGCGTGCGTCAGCGTCGAGCCCTGGCTGCTGGCCAGCGACACCGCCAGCTCCACCGCCAACAGCCCGAACAGGGTCGTGAACTTGATGACCGGATTCATGGCCACCGACGAGGTGTCTTTGAAGGGATCGCCCACCGTATCGCCGATCACCGTCGCGGCGTGCAGTTCCGTGCCCTTCTGTTTCAATTCGACTTCGACGATCTTCTTGGCGTTGTCCCACGCCGCGCCGGCATTGGCCATGAAAATGGCCTGATACAGGCCGAAGATCGCGATGGCGATCAGATAACCAACGAAGAAGAACGGTTCCACGAAGGCGAAGGCCAGCGTGCCGAAGAAGACGGCGATGAAGATATTCAGCATCCCCTTCTGCGCATATTTCGTGCAGATGGCGACGACCTTCTTGCTGTCGGCAACGGAAGCTTTTTCCACGCCTTCGAGTTTGATATTCCGCTTGATGAACTCAACCGCGCGGTAGGCGCCCGTGGTGACCGCCTGGGTAGACGCGCCGGTGAACCAGTAAATCATGGCCCCGCCGGTGATCAAGCCGAGGAAGAACGGCGCGTGCAGCAGCGAAAGCTTGTCCACGTTGGCGGTGAGGCCGTCGGTGAGCGCCATGATGATGGAGAAAATCATCGTCGTAGCCCCCACGACCGCCGTGCCGATCAACACGGGTTTGGCCGTGGCCTTGAAGGTGTTCCCGGCGCCGTCATTGGCTTCCAGCAGGTACTTGGCACGATCGAAGTTGACCTCGAGATTGAAGTCTTTCTTGATCTCCGCCTTGACGTTCGGTACCGCCTCAATCAAAGACAGTTCGTACACCGATTGCGCGTTGTCGGTGACCGGCCCGTAAGAATCCACGGCGATGGTCACCGGTCCCATGCCCAGGAACCCGAACGCCACCAGTCCAAAGGCGAACACGGCCGGCGCCAGCATTCCCGCCGCCGCGGCCAAGCCCATCGTGCTCATGTAGTAGGCAATGGACATCAGCATCATCATCGCCAGGCCGAGGTAGTAGGCGGAGAAGTTGCCGGCCACGAATCCCGACAGGATTCCGAGCGACGCTCCGCCTTCCTGCGCCGACGTGACGACTTCCTTCACGTGCCGCGATTCCACTGAGGTGAAGACTTTCACCAGTTCGGGGATCAGAGCGCCCGCCAGCGTGCCGCACGAGATGATCGTTGCCAGCTTCCACCACTGCGTGCCGTCACCGCCGAGGCCGGGAATGATGAAGTGCGAAATTAGATACGTCAGGGCAATCGAGACGATCGAGGTGATCCAGACCAGCGAGGTCAAGGGCGCTTCGAAGTTCATCTCGTTCGCCGAGCCGTACTTCGCCTTGGCGATGGCCGCGTTCAGGAAGTAGGAAAGCGCGCTCGATACCAGCATCATGACGCGCATCACGAAGATCCACACCAGCAACTGCACCTGCACCGTCGGACTCTTCACACCGAGCAGGATGAACGTGATCAGCGCTACACCCGTCACGCCGTAAGTCTCGAACCCGTCAGCCGAAGGCCCGACCGAGTCGCCGGCGTTGTCGCCAGTGCAGTCGGCAATGACGCCGGGGTTGCGCGCGTCGTCTTCCTTGATTTTGAAGATGATCTTCATCAGGTCGGAGCCGATGTCGGCAATCTTGGTGAAGATGCCGCCCGCGATACGCAGCGCCGCCGCGCCCAGCGACTCGCCAATGGCGAAGCCGATGAAGCACGGTCCGGCGTAATCTCCTGGAACGAACAGCAGAATGATCAGCATGATCAGCAGTTCGACCGAAATCAGCATCATGCCGATGCTCATGCCCGCTTCTAGCGGAATCTGGTAGACGGGATACGGCTTGCCGGGAAGGGAAGCGAATGCCGTCCGCGAATTGGCGAAGGTGTTGACGCGGATTCCGAACCACGCCACTCCGTAGCTGCCTGCGATGCCCACCAAGCTGAACGCCAGAATGATGGGGAGGGTCAAGCCGACGGGTTTGCCTGGTACTGGAGAAAGCCAGCCGAAATATGCCGCGATGATGACGGCAACAAAAGCCCAGAGCAGCAGAATGAACTTACCCTGCGTGACCAGATAGGTCTTGCAGGTCTCGTAGATGAGTTCGGAAATCTCGCGCATGGCGCGATGCACGGGCAGGTTCTTGAGGCGCATGTAGATCGCCATGCCGAAGACGTATCCGAACAGGCAGAAGAAGATGCCGATCAGCAGCAGGTTGTGCCCGTTGATGGCCCCGTTGAGGAAGTTGACCTTGGTGAGATCAGGCAGCTTCAGGGCAGCTTCGCCGCCGGCCTCTTTGGCGGGCTGGGCAAAGGCGGCCGTGGCACCCACCGTCAGCAACGCGGTGATGGCTGTGATTCTCGTGGCCGCGCGTCGCAGAAATGCCGCGCTGGCTGGGAAGATACGCATAAAAAAGTCCTCCGAAAGATGACATTGCAAGGGGAATGAGTAGTCGGGCGTCCCAAGCGCAAAACAGGCGTTTATAACACGTCAGGTAGGCAGGGTCAAACCCCAAAGGAACAACCGGCCGGTTCGGGTGCTAATCCGGGCATCGGTTTCTTTCCCAGCCCGACTAGCGTCGGCTTCAGTGCCCGGTCATGGTCGCCCAGTACATCGCATCCAGCAAGTCCTGCGAGTGGCCGTCGTAGTCGGCGTCGAGCGACCACATGAAGGTGCCGCCCAGGCCCCGCTTCCAATCGGAATACCAGACGCGATAGTAGGTCGAGAACGGGTCATCATAAGTGATGTAGCCGTCGCTCCCGTCGGTTTTTAGCATGTAGGGCACCAGCGCGATGGGATCGTACTGCGTGTACCAGCCGTCCTTGTTGATCCGGCGCTTCAGATCCGGACCGTAGTTCACCGTGAGTACGGTGTTGTCACAGTCGCCATCCGCCGTCGTCGCTGCATTGGGGCACAACCCGAAAAGCTGGTTGATATTGGTGTAGTGGTAGCCGTAAAAGGGCGTTCCCATGTTGAGTTGCGCGCCGGGCACATGCTTCAGGAAAATGTCCGCGGCGGCTTTGGCGCTCCCACCGGGCTGGCATTCCCAGGGGGCGGGATCGTTCGTGTCCCAGAAAATCGGCGAATTCAGCTGGCCGTACGCGGTCCACGGACCCGCGCAGTCGTACATCATGATGTTGAAATAGTCGAGAGAGAGTTGCAGGTGCTTCAGATCGTAGCCGTAGCCGCCCCAGGGCGCGACGTCGATGGAAAGCGTGTAATCCCGGTTCGATTCGCGCAGCAGCTTCATCAACTTCACCAGAAGGTTGCGATCCTGCGTGGTCTCGGGATATTCCCAGTCCATGTCCACGCCGTCGTAGTGGTGTTCCTGGGCGAACGCGGCGATGTTTTCAACCAGCGTCTCGACCGCGCCGCTAGTTTCGAGGCCATTGAAGTCGCCTCCCAGCAGGAGCATCACTCTTACGCCGGAGGCGTGAGCGCGTTTGTTGAGTTCGGGCTCGAGAAATCCATCAGGCACGGAAAGGCTGCCGTCGGCGTTGAACGATACTCCGGCGTGATTGATGTGCGTGAGTTGGTGGTAAGGAATCTCTTTGTGGCTGTAGGGCGGGTTCTGATCCTTGCTCCAATAGACGTAGTCGGCCACGATGCGCTTGGGCAGTTGTGCGGATGAATTCTGCGCCGGCGCTGGCGCGACCGAGACCGCGGCCAGCAGAACCATGAACGAGAAAGAAGCGAGAGAAGTAAACCAGCGCTGACGAGAACTCGGTGGGGTAAACATGGGGCTGGACCTCCGGAAGCGCGTTGTGACCGGGGCTGAACCGCGCGTGAGAAGCCGCGCCCAGCACAAGATTTCGGAATTCTATCACGGTTCGTAGGGCGGACGCCCTCGTCCGCCCCGCGAGCGAAACGAGCGTGTGAAGGAAGGATCTCTTTATCCGGGATACTTGCGTGCCTGCTCGATCCAGGCGGTGATGTCCTTTTCCGAAGCGCCAGCGTTCTTCAAATAGACGCGCATTGCGGTCTCGGACATGGATTCCGATGTGCTCGTGATCGCGTGCTGCTCAAAATCGATGCCCACGACGATGAATGTCTCCGGCTTCATGCCCTTCACCTTCACCACCCGGTATTTTGTCGCCATGCTCTCTGCTCTCTCTTCCTCGAGGGGATTTCGCCACGCCATCTAGAGTACCGGAATCTGCGGCCGGCCGCTGAGGAAGGCGGGATAAGGCAGGAATTCCAACGGGGTGCCCCGCCCTTGTCGCGTTTTGTGCGACAGGGTGGGGGTGTTTTGACCTCCTCTCCCAATTCCGGAAACACAAAGCAATAGATGTTAAGAGTCACATCGAAACTGCATGCTACGACCCCCGATTCAATCTCCAGGGGGGCCGGCCAGGTTGCTGAAAGCGTTAGAGTCCCCAAGGTACGAGGCCGGGTGCCCCATCCTTATCTCGCCGCTTTTTGGCGAGATAGGGTGGGGCTTTTGACCTCAAGTCAGAAGTCAAATTCAGGAGTCAAAGTCAAAGTCCCCGCCCTGTCCCTGCAAAAAGCGCAGGGACAAGGACGGGGCACCCCCAGGATTAGTGTGAGCAAGGAAGGGGGGTGCCCCATCCTTATCTCGCCGCTTTTTGGCGAGATAGGGTGGGGCCTTTGACCTTCTTGTCCTTACGTGAAAGGGTAGGCCAGCCCCCGAGAAACGGGTCACCGGTCCCCTACTCCTTCCCTCTCACCTGCCAGAACAGGAACGAATAAATATCCGTGTACTCCTCGATCTGCTTCGCTACCGGCTTGCCCGCGCCGTGGCCGGCTTTGGTATCGATTCTTAATAAGATGGGGCGCGTGCGGCTGGCGCCATTCTTGGCCTCGGCCTGCATCAGCGCCGCCATCTTTTTCGCGTGCATGGGATCCACGCGGGTGTCGGTATCGGCGGTCATGAATAAGATCGCAGGATACTCCGTGCCCGCCTTCACGTGATGATAGGGCGAGTAGGCGTAGAGCCACTTGAACTGGTCGGGATTTTCGGCGCTGCCGTACTCGGGAATCCAGAGCCTGGCGATCTGGAAATTCTGATAATGCAGCATGTCGAGCAGCGGCACCCGGCAGACGACGGCGCGGAACAGATCCGGACGCTCGATGATCATTGCGCCCATCAGCAGGCCACCGTTCGAGCCGCCCTGGATGGCGAGGTCATTCTTGTCCGTATATTTCTCGGAGATCAGGTGCTCGGCGGCGGCGATCATGTCATCGAAGACATTCTGCTTTTTGTCGAGCATGCCGGCGCGGTGCCAGTCTTCGCCGAACTCGCTGCCACCGCGCAGGTTGGCCATGGCGTAGACGCCGCCGCGCTCCAGCCAGAGATAAGCGGCGCGGTTGAACTCGGGCGTCTCGCTGACGTTGAAGCCGCCGTAGCCGGTGAGCAGCGCAGGATTGCGGCCGTTCTTCTGCAAACCTTTCTTGTGAACCACGAACATGGGTACGCGCGTGCCGTCTTTCGACTGGAACCACTCCTGCGCGACTTCATAGGCGGAGGGATCGATCGAGGGCGCAGCGACTTTGGTCCACAGGGAAGTGGAGTTGTCCTTGAGGTCGTAACGATAGACGGAGGGCGCGAAGGTGAAGGACTGGAATCCGTAAAAGACTTCGTCGCGATCCCAGCGCCCGCCCGAACCGAAGACGGTTCCGATGGCGGGCAAGGCGATGTCGGTCAGCTTCTTGCCCTCGAGATCGAAAATCTTAAGCTGGGATGAGGCGTTCTGTTCATATTGGACGAAGAGCCTGCCGCCGAAAACAACGGCGCCCTGCAGGACGGCGTCGGTCTGCGGGATGATCTCTTTCCAGTGGTCGCGTTCGTAGTCGCCGGCGTCGGCGACGAAGACGCGGTAACGCGGCGCGCCTTCGTTGGTCGTGATGTAGAGTTTGCCTTCGTAGACATCAGCTCCGTAAAGAAAATCCTTGCCCGTGGTGACGCGGGTGGGCGGAGTTCCGGCTTTTAGGTTCATGAGATATAACTCAGTCTTCGTGTAGCCCTGCGAGACGCTGATCAGCAGCCAGCGGCCGTCGTTCGAAAGACTCACGTTGGGCCAGTCTTCGGGATCGCGGCCCTCGCCGAAGATGGGGTCGTCACCGTCGGGGTCGGTTCCCAGCGGGTGATAAAAGACGTGGCGGTTATAAAGCTCCTGGCCTTCGGGAACGTCGCCTTTTTTTGGATAGCGCGTGTAGTAGAAACCGTGATTGTTGTGCTCCCAGGCGATGGAGGCGGCGCGAGTGCGGTCGATGGTGTCAGGAAGCAGCGTGCCGGTCTTGGTCTCGACGATGTGCAGGGTGCTCTTCTCGGAGCCGCTCGGCGAAGTGCCGTAAGCAACATACCGGCCGTTGTCGGAAGGCTGCCACCAGTCGAGGGCGATGGTGCCGTCGGCGGAAAGCTGGTTGGCGTCAACCAGGACGCGGTCAGGACCGTTCAGTCCGTCGCGCACGTAGAGAACAGGCTGGTTCTGCATGCCTTCGCGCCTGGCATAGAAGTAATGGCGGCCGGCGAGCTGCGGCGGCGTGACGCTGCCGATCGAAAGCAATTCCGCGAGGCGCTTGTGGATGGCATCGCGCCCGGGCAGCGGGTCCAGCAAGGCGCGTGTATAGGCCATCTCTTCTTCCACCCACTTCTCAGTCTCCGGACTCTTGCCGTCCTCCAGCCAGCGGTAGTTGTCCACGACTCTGGTGCCATGAAACATTTCGGCGACGGGCTTGACCGCGGCCTGGGGCGGAGCGGACGGCGGAGTAGAAGACTCGCTATTGGTTTGGGAATCGTCGCCGGTGAACGCAGCCGCAACGAACACAAAGAGAGAAGAAAGCACGCAGAACAAACGCAAACCTCCTGACATGATCACCTCGAAAGAAAGCGGGTGCATAGCGAGCGGAGTGGCTAAGCCAAAATCTAGCGTAGCAGAAACGGGCGGGCGATTCCCGGAAAGGGCTGCCGCACTAATCCGGGAAGGCTGTTTATAGTCGCATACCTACGTGATCTGGGTAGGGCACGGCCAGGGCGGGTAGTCTGGGCATGCGAGTCGAAGCAAACCGTCCGCGCGAGAGGAAAAAATGAGCACGGCGTTTCAATGGAAACAGAGCTATAGCGTCAAGGTCATGGCACTCGACAATCAACACAAGAAACTCTTTGACCTGATCAATGAGCTGCACCACGCGATGAGTTCGGGGCACGGAAAAGATGTGGCCGGGGACGTCTTGCGCCGCCTGACGGAGTACACGGTGAGCCATTTCAGGGCGGAGGAGGCGCTGATGGAAAAGTACAATTTTCCCGGTCTGGCGTCGCATCGTTCTGAACACAAAGCGCTGACGGACAAGGTGCTGGCTTTCAAAAAAGACTTTGACGCCGGCACTGGCGTGGTGACGCCCCAGCTGATGACGTTCCTGCAGCGCTGGATCACGGATCACATTCAGGGGGTGGACCAGCGCTACAGCGATTTCCTGAATGCGAACGGCGTGCATTAAACGGCGTGCATTAGCTGAAGTGTCTCGTGCGCTTGTAAGAGAGAGAACTGGGGCTGGCGAGCCTCATTGTAACCGCCGCTGTGCCCTGCGTTGGAGCGAACGACGACTTGTGCCCAGTTTCTGCAGAAGTGAGGTCCTGCAGATTAGGCCAGCGGGCAAGAGTGTTTGGACGAGACAAAGTAGGCGGCGGTACGGTAGCCCCGAGAGCCAGCAACACAGAATTAGCCGACCGCCCAAACTAAGCACGCTGTTTTCAGCATCCGGCCCAAGATGCTATGATCAATTTGTTAATCCGCAGGCCGGACCTTGCGCCCGGCAGGCTCCACTCCTCAGTAGCTCAATGGCAGAGCATCCGGCTGTTAACCGGAGGGTTGTAGGTTCGAGTCCTACCTGAGGAGCCAATTCTTTCTAGGCGCACACTCCTGCTGCACTTCCGTAACCTGCCAGCGAAGCCGTTTTATCCTAATTTAAGCGTTCCGGGACACAATTAAGGCCCGGAGGCTCGAATGGCAAATCGCAAAGTAAGGATTGTACGGGACGTCAAACTCGACGGGGAGTGGACGACCCTGTCGCTGAAGAAGGCCCAGAAGCTGAAGATTCCGGCAGCGGAAGGGCGCTGGTACATCACGTGGCGCGAAGGCCGACGCATCAAGCGGGAGCAGGCCAGAGACCACGGGAATGCTATCGAATTACAGGGCAAGAAGCACGCTGAACTCCACGCCACTGCCTTTGGCATCAAGATCACGCCCGATAACCCCAACCGGATGCGGCTAGAGAAAGCCTTCGATGAGTTCATCGAGGATCAGGAACTGCGCAACCGGGCTGACAAAACAGTCGATGCGTACCGGGCTGTCAAGAAGACCTTCCTGAAATCCTGCCAGCACCAGTATCTGGATCAGGTCACCAGACGCGATCTGCTCCAGTACGCGGAATACCTCCGCAAGCGTGAGGGACTGTCCGATCGAACCGTTCATACCCGCTGGACGGCGCTGATGACCGTCCTCAAGCATCACAACATTCGCGGCCTCACAAAGCGCGGCGACGCCCCAAAGTTTGTGGAAGAAGATGCTGAGGCATTTCTGCAAGCCGAACTGGACGCGATCTTCAAGGTGATGAAACCGGAATACGATCTGCTGTTCTCGTTCTATCTCAGAACTGGCTTCAGAAAGCAGGAAGTGATGTACCTCAAGTGGAGCGACATCAACTTTGAGACCGGGACTGTCCGCGTGAAAGCGAAGCCGGAGTTTGGGTTCATTCCCAAGCGATGGGAAGAACGCAGCGTGCCGCTCCCAGAGGGTCTGTTGCAGCGCCTAGAGGAGCGTAGGAAGCACCGGAAGGCAGCGGACTTGGTTTTCCCCACGCGAAACGGGAAGCCGAACACCAAGCAGCTCGTCGCTCTGAAACGGATCGCTAGAAAAGCGAAGCAGGACGAGACACAGTTCTGGCTTCACAAGTTCCGCGCATCAGCGGCAACTGGGTGGCTCCGTGCAGGCATAGATGTCAGGACGGTCCAGAAGATGTTAGGGCACCGCTCGCTGAATAGCACGTTGCGTTACTTGGCGCCATTGCAGATGGCTGATCTCACGAAAACTGCGGCATGGAAGACGATGCACGCGGGCGTCTAAGAATCCAACGCGGGGCTTCGATCCTAAGAAAATCGCCGAATATTTTGTTAAAATTCTGCACCATTATCTGTGCAAAGTGACAGATTTTGCGACAGGTAGGAAACTAAATCAGTAAGGTGCCTAGAATACGAACCTGTCGTCGCCCACAGCCTACACAGTGCGCGATTCTCAGGGTCTGCATATAGACACGCATCCTGCCTGACGTTTCTAGCCTGAAAAACGCTCAAATTGGCTCGAATCTGGGCTCTCCTCGCCAAGTCACATGCGGCGGAAGCTCTGAGCAACTTGGGGGCGACTGAGGCTGTTTCGGTTCTGCGAAGAGTGAGGAGCCATTCTTTTTCCCCTGCATTTCCAACCGCTTACGTTTAATTGGCGAAATATCCCCATAGCACAACTTCACCACGGGCTGATTTGCGGTGTGTCCTGTTCTTCAAGGGGAATGTGAACAAAACATTTCTTCCTCGCCGCGCGGGTTGGGGCGACTAATCCTCAGGGGTCAAGGCATGGTTTTCGGCGGCGTCGACGGGAGTGCCGGTCGCGTCCACCGTCGTATTCCGTTGCAGCCAAGCCGAGGCACGCGACTGGCTTTCCGACAACTGTGCCTGCGTCATGATCGCGGCAAGCGCTCGCATCGACTGCCGGGCGGCGGAATTGCCCTGCGCGGCGGATAGTTGATACCACTTGTGGGCCTCGGGATAATCGACTTGCACTCCCTGTCCGTGTTCGAACAAGTAGCCGAGATTATTTTGTGCGATCGGGTATCCCTGCTCAGATGATTTCCGGAACCACTCTGCAGCCTGGCGAGCGTCGAGTTTGACTCCCAAGCCTTTTAGATATGCCCAGCCGAGGCCATTCTGAGCAACAGCGTGTCCCTTTTCGGCCGCTGGCCGAAGCCACAGTAGCGCTTCGGCGTAATTCTGGCGTAAGCCTTTTCCGCTAAGCGACATGAGGCCAAGAACCGCTTGCGCCTGGGCAAAACCACCGGCAGCCGACTTGCGATACCATTCTGCGGCCACGGGATAACTCTGAGGCACACCCTTGCCGGTCTCATACAGATAGCCGATGGCGTATTGCGAATTAGCGAAACCTTGATCCGCAGCTTTCCGAAACCAGTCGAGCGCCTGAGCATAATCCCTGGGCACTCCCTGGCCAGAGAGATAGGCTGCTCCGAGATTGTGCCGGGCTGAAACTTCGCCCTGTTCGGCCGCCCGGTGAAGCAACCGGATCGCTTGGCCGAAATCTTGAGAAACTCCCCAGCCACGCTGATATAGCGTGGCGAGATTGTTTTCGGCGGCGGGCAATCCCTGTACAGCAGCCTTGCGATAGCATTCCGCCGCCTGCGCATAGTCTCGCCGAACACCTGAACCGTGCTGATACATGAGGCCGAGATTGTATTGGGCGGCCACCGAGCCCTGGGCTGCCGCTGCACGGAGCCAGTGAAGGGATTGGGAATAGTCCTGAGGCACACCCCGCCCGTGCTGATAGCTGTATGCCAGCTCATTTTGTGCGCTGGCAATGCCTTGCACCGCAGCTCGTTCCCACCATCTGGCGGCTTCGGCATAATCCATCGGGACCCCGAGACCTTTGGCATAGGTCTGGCCCAACTGGTATTGGGCCTCTCCCTCTCCGGCTTCTGCTCGGCTCCTGATGAGACCAGGGTGAGAAACTGCATCCGAGGCTTGTTCCACGGGCTGACTAGAGGGTGCTTGCGACCACGCAACCGAAGCAAAGCATGTGCAGACCACCAACAGCAGAATGCGGCTGCGGGGCATGGCTACCTCCATCGGAGCGACGCTCAAAACGGTCCGAGAGCAGGTTCGTGGGCCGCCTCGCCTCAGGGGGTGTGCGTCTCAACGGGCGGGAACTGCTCTTCGAGGAGGCGAGTATCTTACAACAGCATTCTCACCAGAATTGAAAAAGAGTTTCAGTGATGAGAATCACCCCAGTTTTCTGATGCGACGAAATGGTGTGCGCACTGTTCTTAGCGCGCAGGAGAGTCCCCATTGCACAATTGCCTGAGGTCCGAAGTCTGAGGTTCGAAGTCTGAAGTCTGAGGTCTGAAGTCTCAGACGTCCGAGGTCTGCTTCCGATACCAGTCCACCGTCCGCCGCAGGCCTTCTTCGAAATTGACGGTGGGTCTGTAGCCCAGGCCGGCTTCGGCTTTAGAGATGTCGGCCAGCGAATGCTTGATGTCGCCTTCGCGCTCGGGCGCGTATTTGGGCGAGCCGGAGTAGCTGGTAATACCCTTCAGCAGCTGAAAGGTTTCGTTGAGCGTGGCCCTGCGCCCGGTAGCGATGTTGAAGACCCGCCCGGCGGCCTTGGCGGCGGGAGCCTCGCAGGCCAGCAGATTGGCGGCGACGGCGTTGTCAATGTAGGTGAAGTCACGGCTTTGCTCGCCATCGCCAAAGATGGTGGGCTGCTCGCCGCGCAGCATGGCGGTGATGAACTTGGCCAGAACTCCCGAGTAGGGCGAGGAGGGATCCTGCCGCGGTCCGAAAATGTTGAAGTAGCGCAACGAAACGGTTTCCAGCTGATAGCAGCGGTAAAACGAAACCATGTAATGCTCGCTGGCCAGCTTGGCCACGGCGTAGGGCGAAATCGGATCGGGACTCATGGCTTCGTGTTTGGGCAGCGTCGGCGTGTCCCCGTAGGCGGACGACGAAGCGGCATAGACCACGCGCTTCACCTTGGTGTCGCGCGCCGCCACCAGCACGTTGACCGTGCCGTCTACGTTGGCGCGGTTGCTGCCCAGCGGGTCGAGTACCGATTTCGGCACCGACGGAATGGCAGCCTGGTGGAGAACGTAATCCACTCCAAGGCATGCCTTGTGCATGGCGTCGAGATCGAGAATGTCGGCTTCGCGGAAATCGATGCGATCCAGAATCTCGGTAATGTTCTCGCGTTTGCCGGTGGAGAAATTATCCACGCCGCGCACTTGCTGGCCGCGGGAGAGCAGCGCCCGGGCCAGCGACGATCCAATGAAACCGCCAATGCCAGTGATGAGGTAGAGAGCCATATTCTGTTCATGATAGCGAAATAAGCGAGATTTCGGGTCGGAGCGAAAAATAAGCCGGTATCGAGAATTGCTCGCGTTCTGGAGGGCGGATTCTCGCGAGTTGCAGCCGGAAGGCTTGCACCGCGAAGTTCGCGGAGAATTCGCAAAGTCCGCGAAGTGATCTTCGTTACAGCGTCGTTTTGGGAGACTGGCTGGTGCGCAGGACTCTCAGAAAATCCTCACGGGTTAACATCTGGCGATTTTCGAAAAACTCGACCAGCATCCGAATCGCCCCCTGAGGATCAGAGATCTGCGGCACCGCTCCCAGTGGAGTGGTGGCGGGAAGAGTGGATGCGATTCCCGGGCCCACAATTACAGAGGACTGCGTGATGGAGCCGAGTAACTCTCGCAGGTGTGTCCGGGCTTCGTCGGACATGTCCGTGAAAGCAATTCCCATGCCGAGATAGGGGTAGGTCACGCGGACATTCCCCTTGACCTCAACTTTGAATCCGTTGGCTTCCAATTTCATATGGAGAACGGTCCCGGCCGGATAGGTGGCCTGCGCCTCCACATAGCATCCATGCATGCTGATGTCGGTAAAGCTGGCCCATGTCCGAACCTCGCAACCCTCCTCCCGCAATTCGGTTTTGCCGTCGCATTTATAGCGCGGGCTGCGGCGCTTTTCTACGGCCGGGGACTTCGCCGGTGCGCTGGAACTTCCTACTGCGGCGCCGCCCCAGGTTCCGTGCCCGCCGGGGCTGCGCTCCGGCGCGGGCGCTTCCGCACTGGCGGGTGCGCCCGACCTTTTCAAGGCCATCAGATACGCGATACCTTCTTCTTTTGCCATGGTCACCTGCCGCGGATAAGAAGTTGCATGCTCGACCGAAAGTCCGAGTTCGTGTGCGCATCAAAATCGGACGCGCTTCGTCGCGAACTCTCTAGGTGTCTATCGGGAAAAACGCGGGAAGAGATTAGATATCTCTGTGTGGATCAGAACATTAGGATCCTCTAATTAAGAGGTGCGCTTGAGGACGCCTCGGGCATGGCTGCTTGCTGGGCTGCCTGCCGGATCTGCTTCCACAGTTCGTCGCGTCCGGCACCAGTCTTGGCTGAGTAGGGAAGAAGGAGGGCCGCGGGATACTCCTGAGCCAGCACGCGGAGGGCGCTGTGCAGCTGATTGTGCGACAGTCGGTCGCTCTTGGTGGCCACCAGCAGGAAATCGCGCCTCGACGCGTTGAGAAAAGTCAGCAACTGCCGGTCGCTGTGCTGCGGAGGAACATTGACGTCTACCAGCGCCACGCACAGGGTCAGGGTGGGGCGCTCATTGAGATAGGGCTCGATAAAGCGAGGCCAATCCTGCGAAATCTCGCGCGAAATCTTGGCATAGCCGTAACCCGGGAGGTCGGCGAAAATCAGCTCCGGGCGCGGTTTTCCCGGCCAGCGGATGGCAAAGAAGTTGATGCTGCGGGTGCGGCCGGGACTGGAACTGGTGCGAGCGATCTTGGCGCCGACCAGGGAGTTGATCACGCTGGATTTGCCGACGTTGGAACGGCCGAGGAAGGCGACCTCCGGCAAACTCGGAGCAGGGAACTGCGCCGCATCGGTGGCCGCCGTCAGGAATTGTGCCAGGACCCTCATGCCAGGACGCTCATGACCAAGTGTGCAATGGGGGCGAGAAATTGGCAAGTGGGCGAGGGTGCTTTGGAATTATGGGTAAGTGAGTGAAATCGCTGATTACGACAGTCACCGCCCTGCGGATTTAGGAAACTGCTACATTTGTTGCGGAGTCTGTATGTGCATGAACTTCCGCAGGCTGTTTCCTGCTGTCGCGTGGCTTCTGCGACAACTTGCCTCCCGTCCTGCCCGTCGTGCTTACATCACCGTCCTGACCGCTGTTCTCATACCCGCCATCGCGTTGCGTATAGAGGCCATGGTCTTCCAGTTCCGCGTTCTCAAGCTGATGTCCGGACTAGCGACTCTGAGAATCGGAGTGACCTCGAAATCAGAAGCTCTTTCCCGGATTCCGGCACTCAGTCTGGTGAGGAGCACCTCAAAAGATTACCAATGTGGTGCTGACGAATGCTTTGTGGCGGCGATACCGAATTCACGACTCTCCAGCTGGATATTACTCCCCACCTTCCGGGGGGAGCATAGGACGCTCAACTCGGCGCTCCAATGGTGGGGCTTTCGATATTGGGGCGTTGAGGCCTCAGTAGACTTTACGTCGGGCAAGGTGTCTCTCTTTGGCTACCGACTTATGCTTTCTCCGGTGCCATCCAGTTATCCTGACGCGATAGTGATAAGCGTATGGTCCCGAAACAACTTTCCGGAGAGACAGCTCAGCTGGGACGTGGATGAAAGTCCCAACTATGTCGTCTACCACGGTAGGAAATGGCCTGATCTCAACACAGGCATATATTTCACTCGCGACACGACTCCTGAACTTCTGGGGCATGCTTTCGATCTCCACCTTCACTGCTTATGGTTGTTCGCCGGATGCCAAACTGCGAATCAGTTGTTACCTCTGGCGGAGGAGGATCGACTCGAAATCAGACGTGCCGCGATCGAACGCCTGAAGGGACCAAACCAGTGTCCACTTCGCATTCTGCCGGGCCGAGCACGCGACGCGGAGGACATCCTGCTGGTAAACGTCCGAGACGTCGGCCCAACAATCACTGAAAGCGACGGCGGTACGTATCGGATGGTCAATTTTCGGTTGCTGCGCGTCCTCAAAGGCAAGCCCCAAAGGCCACTGGAGAACATTCCCATGTATAGCGAGATTTATCTTGGCGAGGTGTCAGTCCATAATTCTGCTTACGACCTACTCCGTCCCGGTCGATGCCTCGTTCTCTTTTCCGAAGCCAGTTCTTGCGAAGCTATGGATGGAAGTGATAATTCGGTGCAGATTATAGAAACCACGCTCGCACCAAGTCCATGACCAGCAGCACAACAATTCCAGTGAGTCAATTGGCGATAAATCTATATCACCCAAAATCTCCCACTTCCCGCAACGGCGGCGAGAAGTGGGGCACCCCGGCCGCGTGTATCATTCTTCGGGACCCGTTTCTAACGGGGAAGGACTCTTATGAGTCGTGCGAAACATGATCGGGCGCCCGGCTTAGGAACGCGGGCGGTTTGGGCCGGTGAGGACGGCGAGCGCTGGGCGGGCGCTACACAGCTCCCGGTAGCCCTCAGCGTCTCGTTTGGCTACAAGGCGGTCGAGGAGTGGCTGGAAGTCGCGCAGGGCAAGAGAGCCGGCCACATCTATGGCCGCAATACCAATCCAACCGTAGCTGCGTTTGAAGAAAAAGTCAGAGACCTGGAAGGTGCGGAGGCCGCGACGAGCTTTGCCAGCGGCATGGCGGCGATCAGCAACACCTTGTTTACCCTGCTCTCGCCCGGCGACCGCGTGGTTTCGATCAAAGACACCTACGGCGGGACCAACAAGCTTTTTGTTGAATTCCTGCCACGCTTCCAAATCGAAGTAGCTCTTTGCGACACGACGGACCATGAGGCCATTGAGGCGGCCGTGGCACAAGGCTGCAAACTGCTTTATCTGGAAACTCCAACCAACCCGACGATCAAAATCGTTGACATCGCCCGGCTGGCTGCGGCGGCGCACCGGCGTGGAGCGCTGGTCGTGGTGGATAACACATTGGCCACGCCCATCAACCAGCGTCCGCTCGAAATGGGGGCAGATCTGGTGGTGCACAGCGCAACCAAGTTTCTTGGCGGCCACGCGGACGCTCTGGGCGGCGTAGTCTGCGGTTCCAGGGAGCTCGTGAACCGGATATATCATTTCCGGGAAATCAACGGCGCCTGTCTGGAACCGATGTCCGCCTATCTTCTGCTGCGGGGAATGAAAACGCTGCATCTGCGCGTGCGCCAGCAAAACGAAAATGCCCTGCAGATTGCGCGCTTCCTCGAGTCACACCCGAGAGTGGCGAAGGTTTTCTACCCGGGGCTGGCGGCGCACGAGAATCACGAGATCGCGCGCCGGCAGATGGCCGGGTTTGGCGGCGTGCTGAGCTTCGCGCTCCACGGCGGCTTCGAGGCGGTGAAGTCATTCCTGCCGCGCCTGCGCTATGCGAATCTGGCGGCGAATCTGGGCGCGGTAGAAACCGTTGCCGGACCGCCGGCGACCACCAGTCATGTGGAATCTACGCCCGAAGAGCGTGCGGCGAGCGGCATTCCTGAGGCTCTCATCCGCTACTCGGTTGGCATTGAAGACGCGGAGGATTTGATCGCCGACCTCCGGCAGGCGCTCGACAGTTTGGGCTAACTCAATCCCAG
Organism: Candidatus Sulfotelmatobacter sp.; assembly: GCA_052326105.1. Taxonomy (GTDB): domain Bacteria; phylum Acidobacteriota; class Terriglobia; order Terriglobales; family Acidobacteriaceae; genus Sulfotelmatobacter. The sequence continues at coordinate 34,902 of JBKQRC010000050.1, forward strand.
CGGTCGCTTGTTTTCGATGTCGTCGTCGCGGACCGGCCGGAACTTGTGCCAGAGGTAAAGCGCGCCGGCTACCACCAAACCAAAGCCGACGCTAATCGCCAAGAACCAGCGGTACGCCGGCAGCCAGATCAGGGTTGCGGTTACAATCACCGCCGCCGTCACCAGAGCCGCCGTGCCTCGAACCGGAATCCTCATACGTCACCTCGCCCAATGATCTCCAGAATAAGCCGGAATCACGTGTCCTGAGGAACGCCACTACGGCTCAAGTTTGCAACCCGGCGGCCGGCATTGGCAAGCGGTGGTTCACAAGGGCTGGGCGGAAAACTTCAGCAGCCGGACGAACGGAAGTAACCGGCAGTTTTCCCCCGGTGCGGCTTCAGATTCAGACTCCAGCGTCCCGGCGCCGATTGAGTGTATAAGCAGCGAGGTTACGCGCCGACCCGCGGCAGACCACGACTGGCGAGGCTTGATCGGCAAGGGAATGCATATGGAAGAGAGCACAAAACCGATGCTGGCGATGCACACTCTGTTGCTGTGCGCCGACGTTCAGTTTCTGGGGACTACCCGGGGAGTTCTGAATGAGCTGCAAGTGACTCCGAAGATCGTGGGCGGATGCGACGAGGCCCTGGCCCTGATTCAAACGCACGAATTCGAAGTGATCATCGTGGATTGGAGGGAGATCAACAGCCTGGGCGATTTCCTGTGTGCGGTGCGGCGCTCGAAATTGAACCAGGACTGCGTTCTGGTCGCGATTGTGCGCGACCTGCTCGACCTGCGCCAGGCGTTCGCGGCGGGAGTGCACTTCCTGATTCACAAGCCTGCCTCGGTGGTGCAGATCGAACGCTGCCTGCGAGCAGCTTATTGTGCTACGGTCGTCCGGCGGCGCAAGCAACACCGGGAGCCGGTCACGATCCTGGCCAGTGTCGGTACCCACGCTCAACCCTATGCCGAAGTGACGATGGTGAATCTGAGCGAGGGCGGCGCCGGCCTCAGGCTGGATGTTCATTCCGGCGGGAGCGCATGCCTCAGCGTGGGAGAGGAAGCCGATCTCCGCTTTGTCCTGCCCGAGACCAACGACATGCTGCACACGACGGCGAGGGTGGTATGGACTGCGACCGGTTCGGCCGGCGTACGGTTCTCTTACATTCCTGACGCCGAGCGTGTGCTGCTTGAGCAATGGCTGACGGCCTGCGTCGAACGGTCCCTGGCGCAACTGTGCGAGCAGGTAGCGGTGGTGTGCGCGTAGCCGGGTGCGGTCTGGCGAAGAGGATCTGAACCCCAAGGGCTAAAGTGTATGCGTGGGAACTCGTGTCGTACCTACGGGACCGACTCCATTTCTCCGCCTACTCCGATGGGGAGGCGTGGAAATCCCCCTCATTCCAACCGGCCGTCAGGCTTGTTGGGGAGCGGACGCAGTAAGTAACCACAGGTCGTGGCTGGCAAACCGGGGACGAAATGCTTGGTCAAATTTTTCCAGACTGCTTTGCAGCCAGGAAAATTGTTGTGGCCAAGTCGCTTCGTCATAGGGATCAACGGAATTAAACAACAGAATACGAGAGGCCTTCTTGTCGGGCAGTTCACGCCAATCCAAAGGTGATCCGATGATCGTTTCGATGTCGTGTTTTTCCTTGAGAAGCTCATTGAAAATGGTCTTCGCGTTTTCGCAATTGATATATAACTCGACCCCGATCTTGCTTTCTCTGGTTATGATTTGAGCGTCGGTATGCGCCAGGCTGGTACCGATCCCGAAGTTGTACCAATGGTCGCGGGACGGCTTTTGGGGGCGGAGTTTGCTATTGTGTTCCTGCAGGTAGGAGCGAAATGCAGTCCAGTATTTTATACGTAGGTTTTGCGACGGCGTTCCCTCGTCGCCCGCTAAAGTTTCCGCCGCTTGACGGACCGTGGTCTCCCAATCGTTAGGCTTGCACACCACATTAAAGCGCGGCGCAGCTGGCGAGTCGCCGATCCTCCAAAGCTCAATTTCGATGCCGAAAAACCGAGCCGATTTATTGGCCATCTGATTCAGCCAGTCGAGTGCGGCCCGGTGCTCCTCACTAAACTCTGCCGAAATCCAGACTATCGTGCTGGCTCGTAAGCCGGAGGCGTAGGTCAATAGCTGACCTAGATGTCTGTGGTCAGTTTTCTCGATCTGGTTCTCGATGACGACCCAACTGTCTTTCTCCGCGGTGTTCTTGCAAAGAATATCGGCTCGGAACGGGCCAACGTCCTTTTCCCGAGCTTCCAGCTCCAGGTCGATGCCCAGGGTTTCACCCAGCTTATCCAGGTTCTCTGGCTGTGCCAGCCACGGCGTGAAGTGTTCGGCCTCGGTTGTCCAGATGGATCGCAAGTCCACGCGGTCGATGCGCCCGAGTTTTTCCATTTCAAAACCCGCCAAAACGACGCCGTGGTTCCCGCTTCACGCGCACTTTGCGACGAGTCGGATTCGCCATTCTAACCTACTGATGCGCGGCCGGAGCGTCAGCGCTGCCGGTGGTCAAGGGCGGTGCGAGGGGCTGCGTCGTCTCTTCTACGCGGCTGGGCAGAGGCGATTCCAGCGCGATCTGTAGCACCTGGTCCATCGTATCCACGAAATGCAGCTTCATGGCGGTGCGCAAATTCTCCGGAACCTCGGCTAGGTCTTTTTCGTTGTCCTTGGGCAGGATGACCTCGAAGACTCCGGCGCGGTGAGCGGCCAGCAGTTTCTCTTTCAGTCCGCCGATGGGCAGCACTTTTCCGCGCAGCGTGATCTCGCCGGTCATGGCCACGTCGCGACGCACAGGGATCTTGCTCAAGGCGCTCGAGATTGCGGTGGCGATCGTAATGCCCGCCGACGGACCGTCTTTGGGAATGGCGCCTTCCGGCACATGCACGTGCAGATCGAGATTACGGTAGAAATCGCGGTTCAGACCCAATCGGTGGGCGCGGGAACGGACGTAGGACATGGCAGCCTGGGCGGATTCCTGCATTACGTCGCCCAGTTTGCCGGTCAGCGTCAGCTTGCCCTTGCCGTCTACAACGGTTGCTTCGGTGCTCAAAATCGAGCCGCCGACTTCGGTCCAGGCCAGGCCCGTGACCAGCCCCACTTCGGATTTTTCATGAGCCAGCGTGTCGCGGAACTTGATCACGCCCAGGAAGTCACCGACGTTCTCGCCGGTAACGGTGACGGCATAACCGTCGCCTTCCTTCACCACCTTGCGCGCGACTTTGCGGCAGACGTTGCCGATCTCGCGCTCCAGATTGCGCACACCCGCTTCCCGCGTGTAGGAGCGAATCAACGCCAGGATGGATTCTTCGCCGAACTTTAGATTCTTGTCGGTTAAGCCGGCCGCGGTCATCTGCTTCTTGACCAGGAACTGCTTTGCGATTTCTAGCTTCTCCTGCTCGGTGTAGCCGTGCAGCCGCAGCACTTCCATGCGATCCTGCAAGGCGGGAGGAATGGTGTGCAGCACGTTGGCGGTGGCGATGAAGAACACCTGCGACAGGTCGTATTCCACGTCGAGGTAGTGATCCACGAACATATAGTTCTGTTCGGGGTCGAGCACTTCAAGCAGGGCCGCGGAGGGATCACCGCGGAAGTCCATGGACATCTTGTCCACTTCGTCCAGCATGAAGACCGGATTCTTGGTGCCCGCCTTCTTCATCATCTGGATAATTTGCCCGGGCAATGCGCCGATGTAAGTGCGGCGATGGCCGCGAATTTCGGCTTCGTCGCGCACGCCGCCGAGCGACATGCGGATAAACTTGCGGCCCGTGGCCTTGGCGATGGACATCCCCAGAGAGGTCTTGCCCACTCCCGGCGGTCCAACGAAGCAGAGAATCGATCCTTTCGGATTCTTGACCAGTTGGCGCACGGCGAGAAATTCGAGGATGCGCTCCTTGATTTTCTCCAGGCCATAATGATCTTCGTTCAGAACCTTTTCCGCGCGGGAGATATTGCGGATTTCCTTGGAACGCTTCTTCCAGGGCACAGCCAGCAGCCAGTCGAGATAGTTGCGTGAAACCGTGGACTCGGCCGACATGGGCGGCATGGCTTCCAGCTTTTTCAATTCCTGCAGGGCCTTGTCTTTAACGTCCTTGGGCATGCCGGCGGATTCGATCTTTTTCTTCAGTTCGTCGAATTCACTCTTTTCGCCGCGGCCCAGCTCTTTCTGAATGGCTTTGATCTTCTCGTTGAGGTAGTACTCTTTCTGCGCCTTCTCCATCTGCCGCTTCACCCGCGACTGGATGGTGCGGTCGACGTTCAGCTTCTCGATTTCGATGTCGAGCACGTCGGCGATGCGGGTCAGCCGTTCGGCGGGATCGAAAATCTCCAGCAATTCCTGCTTCTCTTCGATCGAGAGCTGCAGGTTGGCGGAGATGACGTCGGTCAGCTTAGCCGGATCTTCCATGCGCACGGCCGAGATCATGGTCTCGTAATTCAGCGCCTGGCACAGCTTCACATATTGCTCGAACAGGGAAGTGACCCGCTGCATGGCGGCTTCCAGCGCAGGGTTAGGCTCGGTCGTATAACGTGCCACGCGCACGGTGGCCTGCATGTAACCCTCGGTGTCGGTGACCTGCAGGATTTTGCCGCGCTCAATGCCTTCGACCAGGACTTTGATGTTGCCGTCAGGTAGTTTCAGGCTCTGCACGATGTTGACGATCGTGCCCACCTGGTAGATCTCGTTGGCCTTGGGTTCGTCAATGGAAGCGTCGTGCTGAGTGGCCAGGAAAATCTTCTTGTCGGCGGCCAGCGCCTCTTCGAGGGCGCGCACGCTCGACTCCCGGCCCACCACGAACGGCGTCATCATGAACGGAAAGATGACCACGTCCCGGATGGGCATCATGGGCAGCTTCCTGGATTCGAACTTTTCCTTGGATGTGGTCACTCAATCTCCCTGGGATAACGGCAAACTACCAGCTCTAACGATTTTACCTTGTCCGGAAGTTTCGGGATATGGCACTTGCGATCCACATAGTCCGTGCCGTCAACGGCAAGCGAGCCAGTACTGGGCGCCATTGCATGTCCGGCCCTCGGGGGCTAAACCCTGGTATTTAGCTGACTCTAACGGCACGTGCCCTACCCAAAACCATCAGTAGTCCTAGTTCCGGACGATCGCGAATCCCTACCCGGCCTTTTCCATGATGGTGGCGAAGGAAGCGGTGCGTTTCTCCACCATTTCCCGCGTCACTTCAAATTCTTTGACTTTCTTCTGGCTGGGCAGGTTGAACATGAGATCGAGCATGAGTTCTTCGAGAATCATGCGCAGGCCGCGCGCTCCCACCTTGCGGGCCATAGCCTGGCGCGCGATGGCGCGCAGGGCGTCGTCAGAGAACTTCAGGCGCACATTTTCGAACTCAAACAGGCGCTGGTACTGCTTGACGATGGCATTCTTCGGCCGAGTCAGGATTTCGATCAGGGCGAACTCGTCCAGGTCTTCCAGCATGCCGACGACGGGCAGGCGGCCGACAAATTCCGGGATCAACCCGAACTTGATCAGATCTTCGGGCTGGATTTCGCCCAGCAGTTCGTAGTTGCGCTTGCGTGAGACGGAGACGTCGTCTTTCTCGGCATCTTCGCCGGTGCGGAAGCCGAGGGACTTCTTACCGATGCGGCGGGAGATGATCTTGTCGAGCCCCACAAACGCTCCGCCGCAGATGAACAGGATGTTGGTCGTATCCACCGGCGTGAATTCCTGGTGCGGGTGCTTGCGTCCGCCCTGCGGAGGCACGTTGGCGATGGTGCCTTCCAGAATCTTCAGCAGCGCCTGCTGCACGCCTTCGCCGGAAACGTCGCGGGTGATGGACGGATTCTCATCCTTGCGCCCGATCTTATCTACTTCGTCAATGTATATGATGCCGGTCTGGGTGCGGCTGACGTCTCCGTCAGCCGACTGCAGCAGCTTGAGAATAATGTTCTCGACGTCTTCGCCCACGTAGCCGGCTTCGGTCAGAGTGGTCGCGTCAACGATGGCGAATGGCACGTCCAGCATGCGCGCCAGGGTCTGGGCCAGCAGCGTCTTTCCGGTTCCGGTGGGGCCGATCAGCAGGATGTTCGACTTCGTGAGCTCGATGCCGTCCCCAGTCTTCTGCCGATTCATGAAGATGCGTTTGTAGTGGTTGTAGACGGCGACGGCCAGCTTCTTCTTGGTCTGTTCCTGCCCGATCACGTACTCATCCAGGAAGGTTTTGACTTCCTGAGGCTTGGGCAGTTGGTTGGGGGTGCTGGCTTGGGGAGTCGCGGTGCGGTCATCTTCCAGAATCGAATTACAGACCGCGACACACTCGTCGCAGATATAGGCTCGGGGATAATCGCTGGGTGACGAGATCAGTTTGGCCACGGCGTCCTGCGATTTGTGGCAGAACGAACAACGTAGAATCTCGTCGGACCCCGACTTGTTTTTCACTCGGCTGCTCCTTCACGGTTTTGACGGCATGATCGGGGTCCCGCGGCCTGCGACCCATCTGCCGTCTTGGCTCTTCACCGCAGAGTCTTTTCCGGCGCGAAGGGCGATCATACCGCTTTTGCCGTCTTATAGATGATATCGTCTATGATTCCGTATTCCTTAGCCTGTTGCGCGTTCATGATGAAATCGCGCTCCACGTCCTTTTCCACTTTCTCCAGTTTCTGGCCGCTGTGCTTCGAAAGTAACTGGTTAGTAATCTCCCGCATACGCAGGATTTCCCGGGCGTGGATATCAATGTCAGTAGCTTGCCCCGACAACCCTCCCATAGAGGGCTGATGTATTAGAATCCGCGAATTGGGCAGTGCCAATCTCTTTTTGGGCTCGCCTGATGCCAAAAGTAACGCGGCCATGGATGCCGCCTGGCCCACGCACAGGGTCATGACATCATTTTTCACATATTGCATGGTGTCATAAATGGCCATGCCGGCGGTGATGGAGCCGCCCGGAGAGTTAATGTAAAGCTGGATGTCTTTCTCCGGATCTTCCTGAGCCAGAAACAACATCTGGGCAATCACCAGGTTGGCGATGTTGTCGTCAATGGGAGTGCCGATAAAAATAATGTTGTCGCGGAGCAGCCGGGAGTAGATGTCATAGGCGCGTTCGCCCCGCCCGGTCTGCTCGATGACCATGGGAACCAGCATCATTTGAGGATCGTTTTTTCGCGAATCATTTGGCTTCACGTTCACCTGCCACACTCCGCCCCAACGCAACGTCTAGTCTGCCTGGGGAGGATCGAAAGTGGTCCGCGTCTTCGTTATGAATTACGCGGACTGGTGATACAGAAAATCGAGGGTCTTCTCGCTGCGGATTCTGTTCCGGATTCTATCGAGGCCCCCCTCCTGTGTCAAACGAGCGCGGACCGCCTCGGGAGTCTGTTTTGTCTGCTGGGCCAGCGAGTCAATCTCGCGATTCACTTCCTCGTCGCCAGCGGCAATATTCTCCAGCTCCGCGATGCGTTCCAGTAACAACGACGACTTCACATCCTGTACCGCCTGGTCGCGCTGGCCCGCCCGCAACCGGGGCAGGTCCATCTTCTTCAGGTCTTCCATCTTCATACCCTGGGCCGCCAGGGCGCGCAGGCCGCGTTCCAGGCGCACATCAATCTGCCGGTCAATGAGCGACTCCGGCACTTCAAAATCATTGCGCTTTACGAGTTCGGCGACAAGTTTGTCTTTGGCTTCCCGCTCGGCGGTGTGCCGGCGTTCGGCCAGCATGTTTTCGTGAATCTGGTTGCGTACCTGGCCGAGGCTGGTAAACTCTCCCAGTTCCTTGGCGAATTCGTCATTGAGTTCCGGCAGGTTTTTCTGTTTGATGGCGTTAATCTTCACGGTGTAGATAAAGGTCTTGCCGGCGAGCCGCTTGTCGTTGATATCCACGGGATAGCTCACCTCGAACTCACGTTCTTCCCCGGCATTGGCCCCGCGCAGGTTCTGAGTGAATTCGGGGACCGTGTTCTTGCCGCCGATTTCGATCATCACCTCGTCCATGTGCACGGGCTTGGAGGTGCCGTCGTCATCTTTGGGCTTGCCATCCATCGAGGCCTGAGCGAAATCGCCATCGGCCAGCGAACGTCCTTCGATCGAGGTAAACGTGGCGTGCTGCTCGCGGACATTATTCAGCGCATCTTCCACTTCTTCGTCTTTGACCGTGATCTCGGGATGGTCGGCGCGCAGCTCTTTGTAGCCTTCGACCTTGATCTCGGGCATGATTTCAAAGCTGGCCTTGAAGCGCAGAGGCTCGCCTTCGTGAATGTGCAAGTCGGTGACGCGGGGCTGGGAGACGGGAATCATCCCGAGTTTCTTGGCTTCTTTGCGGAAATAGCGCGGAACCAGCGCCTCGACTACGTCGCTCTTCAGATCCTCTTTGAAGCGCTGCCGGATGATCGACGCCGGAACGTGGCCGCGGCGGAAACCGGGCAACCGCGCCATCTTCTGATATTTCTGGACGATCGCTTCCAGTTCATGGGCAACTTCTTCGGCGGGGATTTCGACGGAAATCTCGCGCTTGACGCCGTCTTTCTTCGCCTCGGCGTTCTTGGCGTCGGTTGTCTCTGTGGGACTCACGTTTTCCTTTCGGCTTGCTCTCCAACCTCAGGTTGGATTGAAGACCCCGGGGCAAAAAGGCCACGGCTCCATTCACACAACGTTAATCTTGAGTGTAAAGAGGAAGGGAGAGCAGCGTCAAACGGGGAGAGGGGTGGAAGGAATGAGCGGCAAAACTGCCACACCCCCCACCCCCAGGGCCCGCCCACGTGTGCGCTGGGCTAGGATTGCGCGATGGCGCGAGCGAGAAGGGCGGACTCAATGAGTACTCAGTTGCTAGGAGGCGCCAACTTCAGTATTACGCTCTGATGTTCACCCTCTTTAAGTCGAACCGATTTGCCTAGCGACTCATGTGCGTGAATGAACTCGGGGTCCATAAGGTCGGTTTGGTAGGGGTCTTCGTCAACCGCAAACACCAGAAACTCACCCGGATTCAACCCCTTCAAGCTAAAGTGGCCGCGGGAATCCGTGGCTCTCCAGTCGTACAGATCCCGACGCTGACTGCCGTCAGCCGATGGAGCAATGACGACGTAAACGTCAGAGGCCGGCCTGTCTTTACTGTCCGTGACGAAACCCTCGACAGTCGCGCCGTTGGCTCCAACCACGACGTCGAGTGGGTATGATCCGCCTGCTACGCTGAACCCTGAGTCAGTGACATTCGTTTCACCCAGCTTCACAGCCTTCACAAAGCAGCCGTCCAAAACCTTGCCGAGAGACCCCACCGACAGCCGATAGGTGCCCGGCGGCACGTCCTTTATTTCGAAAGACCCATCCTTCTTGAGTTCGGCATGGGCTGGTCGGTCGTCCCACGAGAGTGCTTCCATACTGATGTCGACGGCACCACCGCGCCAACGTGTGTCCCGAAGACTGGAGTAAAGGTTCACTTCGGTCTCCGACCAGTCGATTTTTTCGCCGTTGTCCATGCGAAACCGGCCACGGACCTGACCATTGGGAACTGGGGAAATCCGCAATCCTTCGACATCGGCAGTTGTGACCTCCACAGTTTGGTCCCCACGCATCACCGATGGGTGCCGCCAGGTGCCAGAAATCAAGAGGACACTATAAGACCCTGGGAACACCCCGCTGACATCGAACTTGCCTTCGTTGTCAACCGGCCAGGGGCGGACTTCGCGCGTAAAATCCTCGCCGAGCGGACGCAAAACGATATTTGTGTCATCTCGGGCTTCCGTCGGTAAGTTGAGGACTTGTCCGCGAACATGAAAGGGCTGGGCCGCGCCCAAGGCGATGTTGACGGGCACTTCGTCTCCGGAATGGAGATCGAGGGAAAGCGCATGACTCTTTTCGGTCGTGCCCGGATAGTACGTTGCGACATAAACCAGGGCATTCATCTCCGCAGCTTTTGCAGGGTGTGCGGGTTGGGCTAGTCTCGAGTGGGGGTCGGCAACGATCGTGTAACGGTTGGGAGCCACATCACTAATGCGATACTCGCCCAAGTCATTCGTGAAACTCCCGCCACCCGGAGTCGGGACTCTGTCCTGCCAAAAGTGTGGAGGAAGGGCCACGACCTCAACTCTCGGCGCGGGATCGCCGTCGATGTCTGTCACCTTTCCTGTGATCACGGCGGCAGGCGCCATATGGAAAAGCAAATCCTTAATTTCCTGTCCTGCCACCAGGGAGAGCAGCATTCTGTTGCCATGATGGCGCTTTTCAGCGTCAACAAAACCCGAACGATCGTAACCCACGCGGTAGGTACCCGGTTTTACGTCCTCGATTTTGAAGTGGCCATCGGCGTCGGTAACGGCAACAAGATCGGCTTCGTCTCCTTGCCCTTCGCCAGAAGCTGACAGCGAGACCTTCGCCTTCCGGATTGGCTGCCCGCCGGGTTGCTGAATGATCTGGCCCTGAACTGTGCAGTTGGAGGGTGGTTTCGAGGCAGGAATTTGCGCTTCGGTCGCGGATAAGAGCAGAAAACAGGACAGAAGCACAAACGAGGATTTCATTAGTTAGCGTAAATCCAAGTAAAGATTATATGCTCCAGCCTATGAAAAACCTGGGAAAAACCTGGGGGCAGGGAAAAACCTGGGGACAGACGGGACGTACCCCAGTTTCTTCGAGGCACCCAGGCAACCGAGATGAAGCTGGTTGCCTGGGCGGACACGGGGCAGGCGCCCCTCTGCAACGAACTCTGCGTTCCTTTTTCCACAGCCATCCACCGCAAGAAGTCCACTTCATGTGACGAACAACCTTGACCGAGCCTGTAGGCGGTTCACAATGGCATCGTGCCCAGTCGCACCGCAAATGATCGCTCAAGAGCCCGCCAGACTCGTGCAACAAGATTCGAGCACAGAGGAGCGACGCCCGGCTTGCTGCGAAGGACTCGGGACTCGCGACTCAGGACTCAGGGCTATTCGAGCCTGCTAACTCCTGATTTCCCAATATTTTGCGTGGAAGTCCTTCTTTGACAATATTTTGCAGATGCTGGCCGCGCTCGAAAGCTCGTAAGTTGTCTCAATCCAATATTCTGCCGCCTCGAGTGCAAAAAAATCTGAGCGTCGCACAACGGGTCATCGGGAATGCGACGCCAAGCCGCGCACCGAGATTTTTGTTTAGAATCGCGGGGGACGATCAACATCAAAAATGCCCTCCTGGCTGACCATCCTCAACCACGAAGTCGTGGCCTGCACGCGCTGTCCGCGGCTGGTGGCGTACCGCGAGCGCGTCGCGCGCGAGAAGCGGCGGGCTTACCGCGACTGGGAGTACTGGGGCAAGCCGGTGCCGGGATTCGGCGATCCGCACGCGCGGGTGCTGATCATGGGGCTGGCCCCGGGCGCGCATGGCTCGAACCGCACCGGGCGTCCGTTTACCGGAGATGCCAGCGGCAACTTCATGTATCCGGTGTTGTACGAGACCGGATTCGCCAGCCAGCCCACGGCTACCGATCGCAACGACGGCCTGAAATTGCGCGATCTCTACATCACGGCCGCCGTCCGTTGTGCGCCGCCCGACAACAAGCCGCTGCCCGAGGAACTGGCCAACTGTTCGCATTTCCTCGATCGCGAACTGGCGGGATTAGCCGATGTGAAGGTCGTGATCGCGCTGGGAAAGATCGGTTTTGATGCTTACTTGAACTATTTGAAACGCCGCGACCTGCTTGTGAGCAAGAGGGACTACATCTTCAAACACGGCGCCAGTTACCGGATGCCGGACGGTAAGGTGTTACTGGCGTCCTACCACCCCTCGAACCAGAACACGCAGACCGGCAAGTTGACGCGAAAAATGTTTATGGAGATCTTCAAGCAGGCGGCAAAACTTGCCGATAGGTAAGGCTAAGGCGCCGTTCGTGCCGGTTTGCTCGCCCCTTCCCCTCGACGGGGTCACAGCCGAAAAAGCAGGGTCGCGAACCGGGGCGGCGCCTGCGAATTTCCGATTTTCAATTGTCGATTTTCGATTGGGAGCGTGCCAGCCAAAATCGGCAATCGGCAATCACAAATCGGAAATGTGCGGCTGTCTGCCACTGCAAGCGGGGCAGACAGGAGTGTCCGCCCCACACAATCTACCTTAGTTTCGTCACCGTCACTTCCAACTGAAACTGTCGCTTGGAGTTGGGATCATCCACGCTGCCCACGACCATCGGCTTGCCCAGTTGCGCCAGTGTGCTGGCTTTGATCTGGAGTTGACGAATCAGCGGGTGGGCCTCGTGCCCTGAACTCTGCTCCGGGATGGCGAAGTTGCTGATCTCGGCGCGCACCGCCAACGGGATGCCGTCGGACCGCTCCCCGATTTTGCACCAGATGCTGGTGCCCACGTCCATGTACTGAAACTGGCTCTGCCCGGTCTCGACTGGAACGCGAGTGCCGATCTTGATCTCGTTGTTGTCGTCGGCCTGCAGGTTCATGGAGTATCGCCGCGTGTTAACGGTCTTGCCGTCTTCAAGTTCGTTAACTGAAAAGTCGAGACGGTACGCGTGTACCGGCTTTTCTTCGGCGTCCGCCCTTGGTTGAGGTTTCGCCTCCGCGTTGGCCTTGGCCGCGTCCTGCGTGTGCCCCGCCGCTCCCCAGCAAATCATGAATCCCAAGATCACCACTGCCCAGACTGTTGCCTTGCGCATAGTTCGCTCTCCTTGAGTTTATCTTTCTGTTGTGTCGTGATTCGGCTCTTCCGAGCCTGTTGCCCGGTCACCGGAAAGGGCTTTCATCTCTTCGAGTTGATCCTGCCGGCGAGCTTCGCTTACCGCTCTCGCGATCAGCACCGCTTGTTCCGGATACTTCGCCACGTAGCTCTTCAGAATCGTCTCCTGCTCGCTCAGCGGCTGCGGCGACGGAAACTGATCGAGCTTGGGGATGGTCGCGATGACGACTTTGGGTTGAGCGCGATGTATGGCTGCTCGTCGGCGCGCCCCGCGCTCCTGCGGGCCAGACTGAGTCCCGCGAATCTGCTGTCTGTCGTCGTTCGATGAAACTTGCGCGGACGTTTGTGCGCTTTGCGGAGTTGGCGACGGAGGATTCTCAACCACCCGATGCGACGGCCCGCCCGATCTCCAGGCCAAGGCCAGCGCCACGACGACAACCGCTGTCAACGCTGCGGCAAGACTCCAGCGCCACCACGCGCGATCCGGAACCTGTGCCCGCTCGGCTCGTAAGTTCGCCAGAAGCCGCTGTTCCAATCCCGCCCTCGGCTCAACCGCCGCGTACTTCGCTAGGGCCGCGTCCAGCGCGCGGTCGAGTTCGGCGTGCTTCGCGTTGTCGGGAGGTTTGTACGTTTCTGCCATGGTTTCCGCCTGTCGCTGCCTCCTGATCCCTCAGGGGCTAAGGAGTGTTCGTGAGAACCAGTGCCGTCCCTGCGGGACTCGCTCTGTTTTTCCACTCTACCCGGCACTGACGTGCCGGGCTATCACGTCCCGCCCCTGCGGGGCTGGCATCTGGCTGTGCTTGCTCCGACGCCGATTCATTTCGTGCCCATCCGTTCGGCCAGCTTCTCGCGCAAAATCTGCCGCGCCCGGAAAACTCTCGACCTCACTGCCGCTTCGTTAATGCCCAACGTTGCCGCGACTTCCCGCGGCGACATTTCTTCCACGGTGGACAGAACCAGTGGCTGGCGCAGCTTTTCGGGCAGCGCGGCGATCAACTTTTCAAGAACCGCTCCGACCTGAGCACCGTGCACCGTGGCGTCCGCAAGCGACTCTGAAGAAGCCACCTCCGCCGCAGGCTGGTCGGGATCGTCCAGGGGAACCTCCCGCGTCCGGCCACGCTGCTTGCTGCGATCCACGGCGACGCGCCACGCGATCCGCGCCAGCCAGGTCTTCAGGTCTTGCACGGCCGCGAGCCTGGAACGATAGCGGAGAACGCGCATGAACGTTTCCTGCGCGGCGTCCTCGGCGTCGTGATGGCGGCGGAGCACGGCGTAGGCGATGCGGTAGACGAGCCGTGAGTGCTCCCGCACCAGCGCGGCGAGCACTTCGTCGTGACTGCGCTCGACTTCGCTGCGATCGCTCGTCGCTGCCCCGCTCAGGATCGCCTCTCCCGCCACCAATCGTCTGCCCTCAATCATGAAGACCGCTCCGGGGTCTGGTTTGTTCAGGAATCTTCAGGGAGAACGCGAAAACGAGTGAGGCTTGCGTTCCACGAGACATAAAGCAGATTCCTCGCTTTGCTCGGAATGACGGATTCGGGTTAGGTCCTACTGGCAACTGAGCGCCGGCGAACTAGCAGCTAGAAGCCATCTCGCAAATGCGCCCTCCGGGGCTAAAGCCCCATTTATGTGGGCTCGAGACGGCGCGGCTTGAAGCCGCGCCCTTTCAGAAAGGATTTATGAGATGGCTTATAGCTTTTCAGAATCCCACCATGACCGGCTCCGGCTCGAGATGTACACCCCATATTTCCTGGACGCGCTCCTGTATCTGGTCTTTCAAAGCGAGGACTTCCTCTGCGGTAGCTCCGCCGCGATTGACAATGGCGAGAGCGTGCTTGCTGGAAATCCCGACGCGGCCCGCGTCGAATCCGCGGCTGAACCCGGAGTGCTCGACCAGCCAGGCGGCTGAGACCTTCTTACTCTTTTCGAGGGCGGGATAGGCAGGGAGCGTCAGGCCCCTTGCCACCGCTCGCTTCCGCATGTTCTCATGCTGCACTTCGGAGAGCACCGGGTTCTTGAAGAACGATCCCGCGCTTTGGGCGTCGGGGTCGCCGGGTGTGATCAGCATTCCTTTGAGGGCGCGGATGTGGCGCACGGCTTCACGCGTTTCGGCGAGATTGGGACGGGTCTCGCGTCCAGCGAAATGCCGCTGCAGGTCCGCATAGGCAATCCGCGGCTCGCCGCCCGGCCTGAGCGCATAGACGACGCGGAGAATGACGAAGCGCTCGCGCTCCGTGGTGTTGAAAATGCTCGAACGGTAGCCGAAGCCGCAGGCCTCGTGGCACAACTCGCGGACCTGGCGGTCGCGGCGATCGAAGACTTCAACCGACTCAATCGTGTCTGACACTTCCTGACCGTAAGCGCCAACATTCTGCACCGGCGTGGCGCCCACGCTGCCGGGAATGGCGCTCAGGCACTCGACGCCTGCGCACTGCGCCGCGACCGCGTGCGAGACGAAACGATCCCAGGGTTCTCCGGCGCCAACGTCGAACAGGGTCTCGCCTTCGTCATTGCTGCCAGGGCGCCGCTTAATGCCGGGGATTGCGATTTTGAGGACGAGTCCGGGCCAGCCGGAGTCCGACACAACCAGGTTGCTGCCGCCGCCCAGAACGAACAGAGGAATGCTTTTCGCACGTGCGAAAGTGACCGCCTCTTCGACTTCGGCTCGCGACTTCGCCTCGACGAAAAAACGAGCTGGCCCTCCGATGTGGAACGTGGTTAGCGGGGCCAGCGGAATGTTTTCCTCAAGGAGCACGCTTTCAATATACACAGGGAACTTGGCAGAACGACCCGGCGGCCTAATCCAGTTGTCATTCCGAGGAGCCGAAGGCAACGAGGAGTCTGCTTTCTGTCCTTGCGAGCAAAAAGCAGGTTCCTCGCTGCGCTCGGAATGACAAGCTCTTGTCGGAATGACAAGCTGTTGTCGTAACGAAAAGTTCTTCGAGAAACCCCGCGCGAACCCGCTACTTCGCCGTCTTGGTCATCATGAATGCCTTCACCACGACGGCATTCGGCTGCAGACCGACCGGAATCATGGTCAGCAGGGAATACTCAGTCGTCTCTAACGTGCGCCGCGGCGTGCGCTTCTGGATCACGGTCACATCGCCGGACTGCGTGTCGAGCACGAGCAGATAGTTCTGATCGGGGGTGAGCGCGAGGCCGTCGGGATGGGCGCCCACGGTGAGGGTGGCGATGCGGCGGCCCATATCAATGTCATAAACGGCGACGCTGTTGGAGCCGAAATTGGTTACGTAGAGCCGGGAGTTATCGAGTGTGACCACGCCGTGCGACGGATGCTGGCCAATTTCGAGGCTGCTGCCAACTTCGTCATGACCGGTTTCGATGATCGAAATGCTGTCGGAGTCGAAGTCGCAAACGATCATTTCGCCGCCGTCGGGCTTCAGCGTGAGGCTAACCGGCGTGCGGCCCACATCGAGGAATGCAAGCACGCGGTCATCTTTTTTCTCGCCGCCCTTGGCTGCGTCATTTCTGAGCGCAATCGAGGCTACCTGCGACGATCCGGAGCAGGAAACGAAGGCCTTGCTCGAATCGGGCAGGATGGCAATGTCCTCGGGCTGCTGGCAGACGGGAAGAGTCGCCCGCACCCGGAGCAGTTTGGCGTCGATGAGCGACACGGTATTGTCTGCTCGATTGGAGACCACCACGGTCGAGCCATCGGGCGAAACCCGCGCCAGACCGGGGCCAGCGCCTACGGGTACGTTGCCGATCACCAGTCGCTTTTCAAGATCAATGACGCTGACGTTGGACGAGCCCGAGTTGGCCACATAGCCACGCTTGCCGTCGGCGGCGACGTCAATGAAGTACGGGCGCCCGTGCACGCCGATCGTGGCCACGACAGCGTTGGTCTCGGCGTCAATTACGCTGACATTGTTGGAGCCGGTGTTGACCACGTAGATTTCATTCTTCTTGCTATTGGCGGCGATGCCGGTGGGTTCGTTACCCACGGGAATGGTCTTCGCCAGTTCGAACGTGCGCAGGTCAATCACGCTGACCGTGTTGCTCTTGCCGTTGGTGATGTAGGCGTACTCGCGGTAGGCCGGGCTGTAATCGGGAAGGGAAACTTCCCGGAAGTACCACCATCCCACCCCGCCGAGGATGGGGATCAGCACGGCGATGAAGAGGAGCTTTCTCAAAATAGAGGCCGAAGTGGCGGAAGGGAAAGATTAGCAGAAGGAAACCGCGGGTGCCCCACTTCTCGTGTTCTGTGCGAGAAGTGGGCAATTGACGTAAGAGCTACTTCGGCACAATCACCTTCAACCCCCGAACACTTTCAAAATGACGTTTATTTAAAGTCGCGACGGCACTACCACGCTCGATTGCTGTGGCAGCAACAATCAGGTCGTAGTCGCCGATCATTTGGCCCGAGGATTCCAATGAGGCCCATATTCGCGCGTGTTCCAGTGCCGTTGTCTCGGTGTAGGGAATCTTGGGCAGTTCTTCCAGAATCGTTCGAATGTACAGCTCGCGTCTGGCTCGGTGCTCACCTCTGGCCCGTTCCACGCCATGCCACAATTCCGCGACTGTAATAGCGGCAACTTCGAACCCCTCGTCTTCGTGTTGCGTCATCCAAGCCGCGAGGTCGAGGGTTCCTCTCTCGCCGCGAATAATGACATCGGCATCCAGCATTATCGCCATTTGTCGGGTTGGGGCTTCAGCCGCTTTCGGGCCTTTTTCAGATCGCGGTTCCAGGCGACTGCCTCGTCGGTGGGCAACTCGACTTTACGCAGGACTTTAGCCAGATCGCGGCCCAAACAAATCTCCTCTTTTTCTGGAACAAGGCGGGCGACGGGTGTGCCGTTCCTGAGCAGGACGAAGCTCATATTCTGATAGCGGACGCGGTTGACGCAATCGGCGAAATTGCGCGCCGCCTCGGTAACCGAAATCGGCGTAGTCTTCATAAAATCAGATTATCAGATTATGCAAAATAATGGAAGGCCCGGTAAGGGCACCTGGGGGCAGGATTTCTGGCGCCGTTTATTCCCACATCTCGCAAAGGAAGCGAGATGTGGGGCACCCGGCAGCCATGACGGTGTTAGTCTCGGCATCAATTACGCTGACATTGTTGGAGCCGGTGTTGACCACGTAGATTTCATTCTTCTTAGTGTTGGCCGCGACGCCGGTGGGTTCGCTACCCACGGGAATGGTCTTCGCCAGTTCGAACGTGCGCAGGTCAATCACGCTGACCGTGTTGCTCTTGCCGTTGGTGATGTAGGCGTACTCGCGGTAGGCAGGGCCGTAGTCGGGAAGGGACTGCTCGCGGAAATACCACCAGGCGATCCCGCCCAGGATGGGGATCAGCACGGCGATGAAGAGGAGCTTGCGCAAGTGCATGTCTCAGCAGGAAGAAGAAGCTTAGCAGAAGGGGAACGCCTAGTGGTCATAGAGCTTAAATGAGACTTCGACGACGATTTCGACAGGGACGGGGACACCATCCTTCGTTGCTGGTGCAAATTTCCATTGTTTTACTGCTGCGAGAGCATTGTCGTTCAAATCCGTTGCGGAACTGCAAGCTATTTGGAGTTCTCGCGGCAAGCCGTCGGCTCCCACGACAAGGTCAATGTCGACGTTGCCTTGCTGCTTCTCGATGCTTGCCTTCTCTGAGAACTCGGGTTCGGGCGAGTACAGCTCTCGGGGGGCGACCATTCCAGGCTCGGACATGCGGTGGACTTCAGTGCCCAAGCCTTCTCTCCGGCTCTTCGGGAACGTGGAAGTTGGCGGTGGTTCCGGCGGAGGCGATTCGACTGCCACGTCGCTATTTGCCTCTCGCAACATGGGGTTGAATCGGACATGGATTTTGTAGGTTGTCTCAACCGGCTGCCCCTGCTTCAGTTCGGGATGAAAGCGCCATTTACGAATCGCCGCCAGGGCAGCTTGCGCGAACTCGGGATCCCCGTTGAGAACCGCAAGATCTCCGGTTCTGCCTTCAGGCGTGACGACCGCTCGCAGCTCGACGATCCCTGGAACGCCCTTGCGAAGGTCATCCTTCGGGTACTTGGGCCGGATCATGTTTTCGGGGTAATTCTTCGCATCGTCAACCGAAGGAGGACAAGTAGGAATGTCGGTCAGCTGAACAGATTGACTCGCAATCAAAGGAACAATCAGGAGACCGAAGGCAATCAGTGTGACGGCGCCCTTGCCCATAATTCGAAGCTCTTACTTCGCTGCAACTTGTTCTCTCACCCCGATCGCAGGGACGGTGCGGCCGAGCACCGCCGCGATCTGGCGGACCTGGGTCATCAGTTCGTCGAACTGATCGGGGAAGAGCGACTGCGGGCCGTCGGAGAGTGCCTCGTCCGGCTTGTTATGCACTTCGACGAGCAATCCGTCGGCGCCCACAGCGATCGACGCGCGCGACAGCGGCGTGACTTTGTTGCGTTTGCCGGTGCCGTGGCTGGGGTCGACCAGGATCGGCAGATGGCTGAGCCGCTGCACGGCAGGCACGACGCTCAGGTCGAGGGTGTTGCGGGTGTGGTCGGCGAAAGTGCGTACGCCGCGTTCGCACAGCGCGACGTTGTAATTGCCTTCACTCAGAATGTATTCCGCCGCCATCAGGAATTCCTCCAGCGTAGCCGACATGCCACGCTTGAGCAGAACGGGCTTGCGAGCGCGTCCGGCGCGCTTCAGCAGAGAAAAATTCTGCATGTTGCGCGCCCCGATCTGGATCACGTCGGCCCATTCTTCGACCAGGTCGAGCGACTCGTGGTCAATGGCCTCAGTGACGATCTTCAGCCCAAACTGCTGGCGGACCTCGGCCATGATGCGCAGGCCTTCCTCGCCGAGTCCCTGAAACGAGTAGGGCGAGGTGCGGGGCTTGTAGGCGCCGCCGCGGAAGAACTGCGCCCCGGCACGCGAGACGCGATCGGCTATGGCGAAGGCCTGTTCGCGGCTTTCGATGGCGCACGGCCCCGCGATAATCGCCAACCCCGGGCCGCCGATGGTGGCGTTGGTCCCGGGGAAACGGATGATGGTGTTTTCCTGCTTGAGTTCGCGGCTGACCAGCTTGTAGGGCTTCGAGACCTGAATGACTTCCTGCACGCCCGGCATTTCTTCCAGCGTGCCCGGTTCGATCTCCCCTTTGTTGCCGGTGATGCCAATGGCAGTCCGCTGCGCCCCCGGCATAGAGTGGGCGCGGTAGCCCATTTTTTCGATCTTCTGGCAAACGTTGCGCACCTGCTCTTCGGTGGCGTGCGCCTGCATGACGACCAGCATAGATTCACCTTAGGAATGACTCGTGTGGGAACGGGCGTCCGCCCGCTCGAATCGAGCGAAATACGACTCTTGCTTCCGGCCGCAGGAGAAGCCGGTCAACACCAGTTTATCGTTGGGCGCGGGTGCATCGCAAATGGGGTAAGGGGCGCCTGAATCCGGGGATGGCCTCCGGCATCCAAATAAAAAGCTGTCGAGAGTCCCGCATTCAAATTCCACAGGAGCGTTGTTCATGAAAGCAGCAGTCGTTCCCTCCGTTAACGGCAAGTGGGAAGTCAAAGAGTGGCAGACGCCCAAGGCCGGCCCCAATCAAGTCGTCATCAAGATTCATGCCAGCGGTCTCTGCTATACCGACGTGCACATCACTCATGGCGTGATCCCGACGGAGTTTCCGCGCGTGCTGGGGCACGAGCCGGTGGGAGAGATCGTCGAGATCGGCGCGGGAGTCACCTCGCGCAAAGTCGGAGATCGTGTCGGTGTGGGCTGGCATCAGAAAGGTTGCGGGCGCTGCGAGTGGTGCCTGCGTGGCAAGAAGGAGTTGTGCCCGAACGCGATCACGACCGGCATCGTTTTGCAGGGCAGCCATGCCGAATACATGCTGGCCTACGCCGACGCGACCATGCTGATTCCCGACGCGCTGGGCTACGAGCAGGCCGCGCCGATCTTCTGCGCCGGATACACGGTATGGAGCGGGCTGCGCCGGGCCGATCCCAAGCCGCGCGAACGCATTGCCGTGGTGGGCATCGGAGGGCTGGGACATCTGGCTTTGCAGTACTCGAAGGCGTCAGGGTTTGACACGATTGCGGTGACCCAATCGAAGGACAAGGAAAAAATGATTCGCGACCTGGGCGCGGATGAAATCGTCGAGAACGGCGAGAAGTTGATGGCCGCGGGTGGAGCCGACGTGCTGCTCGCAACTTCAAATTCCTGGGCCGCCACTGCCGATGCTGCCAAAGGCATGCGCCCCAACGGCCGCATCATACTGATGGGTGTAGGGCCCGAGCCGCTGAGCTACAATCCCGAATTGATGTTCAAGCGGGTCGCGCTGATCGGATCGTCGCAGAATGGCCCCGAGTATCTCTACGAAGCGCTCGACTATGCCGCCAAGGGCAAGGTCAAGGTGGTCGAAGAAACCTACAAGCTGGATGAAATCAACAAGGCCTATGACCGCGTGGCCGACGGGAAAGTGCGCTTCCGCGCGGTGATCACAATGAATTGAACGCCCCAGAGGGGTTATTTCGCGCAGACGTAGCAACGTTTCCCATCACCGGAAGGACTTCCGACAAGGGCAATAGAGCCCCTATTCTCATCCGCGGGTCTCTTTCCGTAACCCTCCGGCAAGTTTTAGCTATGACCTTGGTCATGTGCCACGAACTTCACTTGTATCACCTCAGACACACTGTGTTCTATCGTGGACTCGGCGTTGCCAGCGAGCGCCAAAACACCCGCTCAACCGCCTGATTCTTCGGCAAGGCAACGCGTGGCAACTCAAGTGCAAATCGAGAAGTGCATGACCGTACGCAGCCTCCACCTTGCCGCTCTGCTGGCTCTCACTGTGTTTGCCGCATCGGCTGCCGCGCAGGACGACACTGAACTGCACCATTCATTTGGATGTTCCAGCACGAGGGCGGAAAGCGCGTTCAGTTCCGAACTGAACCAGCCCTCGAAGCTTCGTTTGGTCCCCGTCACCGATCAGAAGGAGATTCAGCGAGTGCAGGCCGCGGCGTTTCATACGCTCTATAGCAAAATCGATTCGTCGAAGTACAAGATCAGCAGCGTCGAATTCTATGTTTGGCAGGATCGGCGCAAAGGCGCAGAGTCAGGCCTTCCCTATGCTCCGGTTGAAATCTATGTGAAGCTGAGTTCAATACAGCAAATCCTGTGGCGGAAAATCCTCCCCGCCGAAGACGAAGACCAGACAAACCGCCCCGGCTTTCTTGTAGCGCAACTGCCGAACGACGATTCAGAGACTGCTCAGTCACCGATTGCGATTATGCCCGCGACCGGGGATCGCACGATTCCGGTCTTCGATTTGCAGTGGAACCGGCTGGAGACTGGCGTCTGGGTGGGTTCTCACGAAGAACACCTGCTGCTCGATCTGCGCTCGACGCAACCGGCGATCGCTGCCGATCTCTCGTGCGACTCCTACGAGGCCTTCGGAGCCTGCGGCGTTTACGATGCGCAGGCCCAGGACAACAATAATTATGAATGTGACTGGGTCTCGGCCGAGGCGGACTTCCGTTGTGAAGCGACAACCTGGAATCCGATCCAGGGCAAGCGTCAGATGAAGTCCTGGTTCCACCTGCTGAGCGGCAAAGAGAATCCGTTTGCGGTTGCACCGGGAATTTCCACCACGCTGCAGGAGTTCGCCAAACTCGCCGAGCGCGATCCCGGCTGGCGCACCCGGCAAATCGAACTGCCCGGCCTGGGCAAGACTTCTGACATCCTCCGACTCTCGGGCTCAGCCGGCCGGACGACTCATGTATTCGGCACTTATGGCGACAAAGCACCGTTCGGCGCGCATTTCTTTTATGTCATCTTGAGCGAAGGGCCTCCAATACTCGGTTATCTCCCAGGGCTCTCGCTGTTTGCTCCCGATCCGGAAGGCAAGAACAGGCACATAGAATCTGAGTTCGAGAGAAGAGTTGAGGAAACGCAAACATTGCTACTGCCCACAAATCAAGTCAGGACCGGCACCGCCCTCAACTTCCAGACGAAGGAAGTTTTTGCGGAATCCCCGACCCGCATTTTTCAGGTCACGGCAACCGAAGATGACGGCCACGAACCGCAAACTCACAGCCATGCCGTCTACTGGCTGGCCATCGAAGAGCAACTGAGCGGCAAGCCCCTGCTCAGCATGGCCAAACTGGGCAGCGATGTTGCCGTCTATACGAACTGCGCGCGGTACCACAGCGAGGACTCGGCGGCTTCCATCAGCCTCACCAAGGGGCATACGTTTCAAGCTTCAATTGATGTCGAACCCTGGCATACGACCGACGAGAGAGCCGAAGGCTTCCTGCCTCCGGACGAGAACAACGGCGAGGTTATGGAAGATCAATGCCCATATTCGGCCCATGTCAGCTGGAATCATAAAGAATGGGTTAGCAACAAGAGCAAACCGCACTGTGCTTCCACTTTCAGCCCCAGAGTGGTCGAAATCTCCGACGACGGCACCATCACCAACAAGCCGGGCGAGGTCGAGAAGTCCGATTCGCAATAACGAGCTGACAGCCGATTCAGCCCATGTCAGCATCCCCAGGTGAGCGATTCGCATCGCCTCGTTGTAAAATCTAAGTTTCAGCTTTTACCGATGACTTCGCTTATGCCGCAAGAAGAAAACACGAAAACAGCCACGCCCTCCGCTGACCGTCCCAACGACGAGCGTTACGATGCCCAGCGAGTCGAGGCGAAGTGGTCCGAGCGCTGGCAGCAGGATGCCACGCTTTATGCCGCCGAGCCCCACTCGACCAAGAAGAAATACTACGTTCTGGAAATGTTGCCCTATCCTTCGGGCGCGCTGCACATGGGACATGTGCGCAACTACTCGATTGGGGATGCGCTGGCCCGCTACATGTGGATGAACGGCTACAACGTGCTGCATCCCATGGGATGGGATTCGTTCGGCTTGCCGGCAGAAAACGCAGCCATTGCCAACAACACGCCTCCGCGCCAATGGACGCTGGGCAACATCGCCAACATGAAGGCGCAAATGAAGCGCCTCGGCTTTGCCTACGACTGGTCGCGTGAGGTCACGACTTGCCTGCCGGAATACTACCGCTGGAACCAGTGGTTCTTCCTCAAGTTCTTCGAGAAAGGCCTGGCGTATCGCAAGAAGAGCAAAGTGAACTGGTGCCCGAAGTGCTGCACCGTGCTGGCCAACGAGCAAGTGGTGAATGGATGCTGCTGGCGCCACGAAGACACGTTGGTCGAGCAGCGCGAACTGGAGCAGTGGTTTCTCCGGATCACGAATTACGCGGATGAATTGCTGCGCGACCTGGAAAAACTCGCGGGCTGGCCGGAAAAAGTGCGCATCATGCAGCGCAACTGGATCGGCCGCAGCGATGGCACGCTGGTGGATTTCAAGCTGGACTATGCGGAAGGCCACACCGGCTTCGGGCCGGGCGGATCGACGATCAACGTCTTCACCACGCGCGTGGATACGATTTTCGGCGCGACTTCGGTACAGCTTGCGCCTGAGCATCCCATCGTGGCCGATCTGACGGCGGCGAATCCGGACCTGCGCGCGAAAGTTGACCAGCTCATCGCCGAGCAGCGCAAAGCCAAAGAAGCCGGGGACATTGGCGAGATCGAAAAGCACGGCGTGCCGACGGGCCGCTATGCGATCAACCCATTCAATGGCGAGAAGGTGCCGGTGTGGGTGGCGAACTACATCCTGATGGACTACGGTACCGGCGCCATCATGAGCGTGCCCGCGCACGACGAGCGCGACCACGAGTTCGCGAAGAAGTACAAGCTGGAAATCCGGCTGGTGATCCTGCCCATTTCGAACGATCCGGAAGAAACCATGGCCGAGCCGCAGTTACCGTTCACCGCGGAGCAAGGGGTGCTAATCAACTCCGGCAAGTACAGCGGCCTGACTTGTGAAGAAGCCATTCGCAAGATGTCTGAAGACGCGGAGAAGAAAGGCTTCGGCAAGGCGACGGTGACGTACCGGCTGAAAGACTGGGGCATCTCACGCCAGCGCTACTGGGGCACGCCGATCCCCATGCTTTATTGCGAGAAAGACGGCATCGTGCCCGTGCCGGAAGAAGATCTGCCCGTGATCCTGCCGGAGAAAATGGATGTCACGCTGACCGGTGGATCCCCCTTGAGCCGCGTTCCCGAATTCGTGAACGCGACGTGTCCCAAGTGCGGCGGGCCAGCGCGACGCGAAACCGACACCATGGACACGTTCGTTGATTCGTCCTGGTATTTCTATCGCTACACCGACGCGCACAACGACCGTGCTCCCTTCGACGGGAAGACGGCGCAATACTGGTTTGGGGAACGGGGGATTGACCAGTACATCGGTGGCGTCGAGCACGCCATTTTGCACCTGATTTATTCGCGCTTCTGGACCAAGTTCATGCGCGACCTGGGCCTGATTACCAATGACGAACCGGTCGAACGGTTGTTCACGCAAGGCATGGTGACCTATCAGGGCGCAGCTATGTCCAAGAGCCGGGGGAACGTGGTTTCGCCGGATGAGATGGTGGTGCGCTACGGCGCTGACAGCGCGCGCCTCTACGTACTTTTCGCCGCGCCCCCCGACCGCGACTGCGACTGGCAGGATTCGGGGATTGAGGGCATTCAGCGATTCCTGGGGCGCGTGTACCGCTTCTTTGTGCGCAATGCGCAGCCGCAGCATCCTGACTGGCGCAAGGCTGTTCCTGCAGAGTTGTCGCCGGAAGCACGTGTCATTCAGCGCAAGCTGCACCAGACGATCAAGCGCGTCAGCGACGATTTCCAGGGACGCTGGCATTTCAACACCTGCATCTCAGCGATCATGGAATTAGTGAACGTTCTTTATGGCGCCGAAGATGCAATCGCCCGGAATGCCGTGCCGAAACCGGTGTTGGCGGAAGTGCAGCGCGACCTCGTTTTGCTGCTGGCCCCGTTCGCGCCGTATCTCGCGCACGAACTTTGGGAGATGCTCGGGGAAAAGGAAAGTCTGCTGCGCGCGCCGTGGCCGAAGTATGACGCCGCCCTGGCCAAGGAAGAAGAAATCGAGATTCCGGTGCAGATCAACGGAAAGCTGCGCGGCCGGGTCGTGGTGCCTGCCGACGCCGCGGAAGAGTTTGTGATCGAGCGGGCGCTGGCGGATGAGAAGGTGCATGCGTTCCTCGCCGGCAAGCAGATGGTGAAGAAGATCTATGTGCCGGGCAAGATGGTGAATCTGGTGGTGAAGTGAACGCCCGTCTCCGCAATGTCATCCTGAGCGGCGTTCTTTCCGCGAAGGACCTATGCAACCGGCGGGCGAGTACACAGGTCCCTTCGGCAAGCTCAGGGCAGGCTCTTCGCTTCGCTCAGGATGACAACGCATTTTGGCTGCGTCGCTTCGACGGGATGAGAGCACAATTGCGCTATCCTGAGTTGTTGGATCAAGTACTGGCAACTGGCAACTGACCCATGGCTATTTCTCCCACGGCAGAAGGGTTTCGCGCGGCGTTCCGGCGGCCTGCGCTGACGCTGGGGGAAATCACATGGCGCTGGGTCACGGGCGCCACAGCCGCGGCACTCTTGTTCTTCGGCCTGTTCGAATTGCTTGACACGTTGCCGGTGACCAGCGGCGACCTGCTGTTTCTGCGGACGCGGCATCCGTACCTTGTGGCCCAGGCGATTGCGCACATCTTTCGCGGAAGCCTGGGCCGCGCCATGATGGCTGGCCTGCTGGCAGTGTTGATGCTCGGCTTGCTGTGGATCGTGGCCGCGTCTTTGGGACGGATCGCGACGGTCCGCAGTTTGCTGGACTATTTTTTCCGGAACCTTCCCAGGAGTTCCGGCGGCGCATCGGCTGAGGGCGCCGCGGCAGAGGCCGCAAGTAAAGTCTCTACGAATCTGAACTCCTTCGACGCATTGACGCGTCTCAACTTTCTGCGGGCGGCCGTGGCGCTGGCCGCCATGTTCGGATTCGTGGGCGCGGCGATATTAGCCGGTTTTGCCTCGCCTGACGCTGATCCCAGCCCTGGCTTGGCGTTCCTGCTTTTCTTGCCGCTGGCGGGGCTGATCTGCCTGGCCTGGTGGTCGCTGAACTGGCTGCTTTCGCTGGCAGGCCTTTTCGCCGTGCGCGATGGCGAAGACGCCCTGGGGTCGATCTCGGCCGCTGTATCTTTCTGCCGAGAGCGGACCGGGGCCGTCTTCGCAGTCAGCACCTGGACCGGACTCGCCCATCTCGTCGCTTTCGTGGGTGCGACCACGGTCATCTCCATGCCGCTGGGCTTTGCCGGAGTGTTGCCGTGGCGGCTGGTGCTGCTTGGGGTGCTTCTTGTGACGCTGGCTTACTTCGTCCTCGCCGACTGGCTTTACATGGCGCGGCTGGCGGGATACGTCTGCATCGCGGAAATGCCGGAAGCGCTACTAGCGCCGCTGCCACCGAGCCAGACGCTCACGCCTCCGCCTGGTGGACTGCAGGCCACGCCTTCGCCGCCGATTCAGACCACCATTGATCGCGACGAGACGATCCTGAGCGACGTGCCAAATTCACCCGTACAGACGCACGAGGGTTAGCCACGCCGCGACAGCGTCCTTTACACCTTCTGCCCGAATCTGAGAAACTCATCCTTGGAACCTCAATCCAGGCTCGGCCAGTCGTTAGTTAGCCAGTCCATCGTCATCCTCGACTTTGGCGCGCAATACACGCAGCTCATCGCGCGCCGCATCCGTGAGCAGAATGTTTTCTCCGTCGTGCTGCCCTGCACGGCCTCGCTCGACGAGATCAAAAGCTGTGTGCCCGCGGGCATTGTGCTTTCGGGAGCGCCGTGGTCGGTCTATGACAAAGACGCGCCACCCGCCGATGCTCGTGTCTTCGAGCTGGGCGTGCCCGTGCTGGGCATCTGCTACGGATTGCAATTCATGGTGCATACGCTCGGGGGTAAAGTGCGCCCGGCTGCCAAGCGCGAGTACGGCCGCGCGGAAATTGATGTCGTTTCCGATTCAATCCTGTTTCAGGGCTTGGCCAGGAAACTGGCGGTTTGGATGTCACATGGTGACGAGGCGCTGGAATTGCCTCCCGGTTTCGAGTTGATGGCCAAGACGCATTACGCGGTGGCCGGCATTCAGAATACGGCGAAGAAATGGTACGCGGTGCAGTTCCATCCAGAAGTTCACCATACACCGCAGGGCACGCAGATGCTGCGGAACTTCATCTTTCAGATCTGCGGCGCCAAGCCCACGTGGACGCCACAGCGCTTCATCGAATCGACCGTCGCGCAGGTAAAGGAGCAAGTCGGCAGCGGACGCGCCATCTGTGCTCTCTCGGGCGGCGTGGACTCGTCGGTCGCGGCCGTGCTGGTGGATCGAGCCTTGCGCGATGCCAAAGGCAAGTCGCGGCTGACCTGCGTTTTCGTCAACAACGGCGTGCTGCGCAAGAACGAATTCGAGAAAGTACAGAAAACGCTGCGCGACAAGCTGGGCCTCCACGTCGAAGCGGTGGATGCCACCGATCGCTTTCTCAGCAAACTCGCCGGCGTGAACGAGCCCGAGAAAAAGCGCAAGATCATCGGCAACGAATTCATCAAAGTCTTCGAGCGGGAGGCCCGCCGCATCGAGAAAACCGAGGGCAAGGTCAAGTGGCTGGTGCAGGGAACACTGTATCCCGATGTGATCGAGTCGCGCTCGGTGCGTGGGCCGTCGCAGGTCATCAAGTCGCATCACAACGTGGGCGGCCTGCCCGCGAAGATGAAGCTCAAGCTGATTGAGCCGCTGAAAGACCTGTTCAAGGACGAAGTGCGCAGAATCGGCCGCGACCTCCGTATGCCGGACGAAATCCTGCAGCGGCAGCCCTTCCCCGGCCCCGGCCTGGCCGTGCGCGTGCTGGGCGAGGTCACGGCGGAGCGCCTGGCGCTGCTGCGCGAGTGCGACGACATCGTGGTCAGCGAGGTCAAAGAAGCCGGCCTCTACACGAAGATCTGGCAGTCGTTCGCGGTGCTGCTGCCCGTGATGTCGGTGGGCGTGATGGGCGATATGCGCACCTATGCCTACACCTGTGCGATCCGGGCTGTGAGTTCAGAAGACGGGATGACCGCCGACTGGGTCCCGCTGCCGCACGACGTGCTGAAAACCATCTCGACGCGCATCGTGAATGAGGTGAAGGGTGTGAACCGCGTGGTGTACGACATCACCTCGAAGCCACCGGGAACGATTGAGTGGGAGTAGAAGCCAGCCGACAGCTATCAGCGCTCAGCCATCAGTAACGTGTTCTGCTTCCGTCAGACCGGTGTACTAACCAGCCGCGTGCCCGATTCATCAGAAAGTCCGCTATACTAGGCAACGCGAGACGCAGCCGAGAGACGCCTGTTTAGGCGGTGCGCGTTGCCCGTGATGCGGTGCGAAGTCGATTTCAGGGAATGCGGTCTTGAATGAGAATGACGAGGCGCAGGGGATGAATTGGTCGGAACAAGTCGTTCTGGTCACGGGCGGGACCGGATCTTTCGGCAAAAAATTCGTCGAGATCATGCTGAAGGAGTATAAGCCCAGGCGGCTGGTGATCTTCAGCCGCGACGAACTCAAGCAGCACGACATGCGCGCATCGGGCTTGGATCATCCCAGCCTGCGCTACTTCATTGGAGACGTTCGCGATGCAACCCGGCTGGAGCGGGCTTTTGCCGGAATCACGATCGTGGTTCATGCGGCCGCGCTCAAACAGGTTCCAGCCTGTGAGTACAACCCGTTTGAGGCCATCCAGACCAACATTCTGGGCGGGCGTAACGTCATCGACGCAGCCATCAACCAGGGAGTGAAGCGGGTTGTTGCGCTGAGTACCGACAAGGCGGTCAACCCGGTCAACTTGTACGGCGCCACGAAACTGTGCGCCGAGAAAATGTTTGTGCAGGCGAATTCGTACGCTGGCGCGCAGGACTCGCGCTTCAGTTGCGCGCGCTACGGAAACGTCGTGGGAAGCCGGGGCAGTGTGATCCCGGTTTTTCTCGATCAGCGCCGGCGCGGCCGCATTACGCTCACCGATCCGCGCATGACCCGCTTCTGGCTCACCCTGGAGCAAGGCGTGCGGTTTGTAGTGAGCTGCATCGAGCAAATGCACGGCGGAGAAATCTTCGTCCCCAAGATTCCCAGCATGCGCCTGGTGGACCTGGCGGCAGCGATTGCGCCGGGATGCGAAATCGAGACCATCGGGATTCGTCCCGGAGAGAAGCTGCATGAAGTGCTGGTTTCCGAGGACGAGGCGCGGAATACCCTGGAAGTCGAGGATCGCTACATCATCCAGCCTGCGCATCCCTGGTGGCGGTGCGAAAACTGGCAGAACGCCCGGCCTCTGCCGGAGGGATTCCGCTACACCAGTGACGGCAACGACCGCTGGCTGACGAATCGCGAGTTGCAGGAACTGATCTCGCCGGCCGTGCCCGAGGAACAACCGGTGTCCGCGCGGATTCCAGCCTAGGATTGTCATCGTGAGTGTGACTTCGATCAGTCCGCGGACTCTTGCCATCAATGGCGGAGAGCCGGTGCGCTCGACCTTTCTGCC
Organism: Candidatus Sulfotelmatobacter sp.; assembly: GCA_052326105.1. Lineage (GTDB taxonomy): Bacteria > Acidobacteriota > Terriglobia > Terriglobales > Acidobacteriaceae > Sulfotelmatobacter. The sequence continues at coordinate 64,904 of JBKQRC010000050.1, forward strand.
CTATGGACGACAGTCCGTGGACGAAGCGGACATTCAAGCCGTGGTGGATGTCTTGCGTTCGGACTGGCTGACCACCGGTCCCAAAGTGGGTGAATTCGAACAGGCCTTCGCGGCCCGTGTGGGTGCAGCGCATGCTGTGAGTTTCAGTTCCGGCACGGCGGCCTTGCACGCCGCCGCTTTTGCAGCAGGCTTGAAGGCCGGCGACGAGGCGATCACTACTCCCATGACGTTCGCCGCCACGGCGAATTGCGTTCTGTATCAAGGTGCGACGCCGGTCTTTGCCGACGTCAGCGCGGACACGCTCAATCTTGACCCTGCGCAGGTCACGAAAAAGATCTCGCCAAAGACGGGTGCGATTCTTCCTGTGGACTACGCTGGGCATCCTGCCGATCTGGCCCCAATCGTGGAGACTGCCCGTCGTCACGGGCTGATCGTGATTGAAGATGCCTGTCATGCGCTTGGGGCGGAGTATCGGGGCGCTCGCGTGGGCAGCCTGGCGGACATGACCGTGTTCAGCTTCCACCCGGTGAAGCACATCACGACCGGAGAAGGCGGAATGGTCGCGACCAACAACGCGCAATTCGCCGAGACGCTGCGGCGCTTCCGCAATCACGGAATCTCGAGCGAGGCCCGGCAGCGCCAGGGTGCGGGCCAGTGGTATTACGAGATGGTCTTGCTCGGATTCAACTACCGCCTCCCGGATTTTGCCTGCGCGCTGGGGATGCAGCAGCTGAAAAGACTCGACGCGAACCTGGCGCGGCGGCGGGAGATCGCTGCGCTTTATGCGGCTGCCTTCCGTGAGATTCCCGGCGTAATGCCGCCGCCTGTCCAGCCCGATGCGAATCCGGCGTGGCATCTATATCCTATGCGGCTGAATCTGGAGAGGCTAACTGCGGATCGCGCCCAAGTTTTCCGTGCCCTGCGCGCGGAAAATATCGGGGTCAACGTGCACTACATTCCTGTGCACCTGCACCCGTACTATAAAGACCGGTTCGGATTTCGAGGCGGAGAATTTCCCGTGGCAGAGGGCGCATATGCGCGCCTGCTGAGCCTGCCCATGTTTCACGCGATGAGCGGTCAGGACGTGAACGATGTGATTGCCGCAGTGGCGAAGGTTGTCTCCGTCTATTCGCGGTAAGCTGGTCATCGAAGCTGGTCATCAAGGAGCGAACATTGGCCCAAAAGACGGCATTTGCCGAAGGTCCCCGCGTCATATTGCGCCCGCTGGAGCGCACCGATCTCAATGAACGCTATCTGGGCTGGCTGAATGATTCAGAGGTGACCCGTTATACGGAAACCGGCACTTTTCCTTCGACCTGCGAAGATCTGGAAAACTACTATCGCAGCGTCACCGGCTCACGGAATGATGTCATCCTTGCCGTCGTGGACAAGGAATCTGGCCGGCACATCGGCAACGTGAAGCTGGGACCAATCCACTGGATCCACCGCTCGGCGACATTCGGGATTCTTATCGGCGAAAAAGAATTCTGGGGAAAGGGTGCGGGAGAAGAGGCCACGCGGCTTATCGTGGAGTACGGATTCGAGCGGCTGAATCTTCACCGGATTGATCTGGGTGTGTTCGCCGAGCATGAAGCGGCTGTCCGCTGTTACGAAAAAGTGGGGTTCAAGGTAGAAGGCCGACTGCGCGAAGATTTGTTTCAAGGCGGCCAATACAAAGACCGGCTCTGGATGGGCCTTCTGCGCTCCGAGTACAAACCCTTGAAAACCGGGAAGCGGAAATGAAAGCGCTGGTGGTAGGCGGTGGTTCCATTGGCAGCCGGCATCTGCGGAACCTGAAGAAGCTTGGAGTCGAGCATCTGGCTCTGGTCGAGACCGATCCTGCGCGGCGTGATGCTGTTGCCGCCGAACTCTCACTGACCGGCTTTCCTAGCCTGGATGAGGGGCTCGCATGGGCTCCGGATTTTGTGGTGGTGGCATCTCCCACCTACCTGCATGCTGAGCAAACGCTGCAGATTGTCGGCCGCGGGTGCTCTGTGTTCGTGGAGAAACCTCTGTCGCACACGGCTGCCGGCATTGCCGAACTCGCCGACATGGTTGAGAAAAAGAAGTTGACGTCCCTAGTGGGCTGCAACATGCGTTTCCATCCTGGCCCGGCAAAAGTGAAGGCGCTGCTCGACGAAGGAGTGCTGGGGAAGATTTTGTTTGCGCGAGTCTACACCGGGTTCTACCTGCCCGAATGGCGTCCCAAGACCGACTACCGGCAGAATTACGCGGCGCGAGTCGAAACCGGGGGCGGATGTCTCATGGACTGCATCCACGAGATTGATCTAGCGCGGTGGTATCTGGGCGAGATGCAGTCGGTTTTCTGTTGCGCGGGACATCTGAGTTCGCTTGAGATCGAGACCGAAGACGTCGCGGTTCTGGTATGCCGTCATGCGAGCGGGGCGATTTCGGAAATTCATCTGGACTACGTGCAACGCACCTACGAGCGCGGTTGCCAGATCGTGGGAGAACTGGGGTCGATTTTCTGGGACTTCAACAACAAGGCCGTGCGCTGGTACAACGCCGGGAGCAAGGAATGGACGACTTACTCGCAGCCGGAGTCGTGGGAAGTCAACCAGATGTACGTTGACGAGATGAAGCATTTCCTGGAGTGTATGGAGCAGAAACGCCCGACAACTTTGTCCATACCGGTAGCGGCAGCACTCATGCAAGCCGTGTTTGCGGCGAAGGTTTCTTCCGAACAGGGGAAGATGGTGGCCGTTGCAGGAGTTGTGAAGTGAGGGTAGCCTTGATCCAGGCGAGAATGGGATCTTCACGGTTCCCCGGCAAGGTCCTGCAAGATTTATCCGGCCACCCCATGCTGTGGCACGTCGTGAACCGGGTGCGCCGGGCGGCCACGGTGGACAAGGTCGTGGTTGCAACCACGGACCAGGCGGTCGACGATCCCATCGTCCGGTTCTGTGAGAAGGAAGGTATCGGTTGTTTCCGCGGCAGTGAGCAGGATGTGCTGGATCGCTTTTATCGGGCGGCCCGGGCAAATGGAGCTGACATCGTCATTCGCATTACCGCGGATTGTCCGCTGATTGATTCTGCGATCATCGACAAGGTCGTCGCCCGGTTTGAGCGTGGCGACTGTGATTATGCGAGTAATGCCATTCGCTACACGTATCCCGACGGATTAGACACCGAAGTCTTTTCCTTCGCCGCGCTGGAGCGGGCTTGGCGCGAGGCCAGCAAGCCTTCGGAGCGGGAACACGTCACGCCGTACTTGCGGACGGACAAATTTCGCACGGCGAACGTGGAAAGCGAGGTTCCCGTTTCGCCGGCACGATACCGGTGGACGGTAGATCATCCGGCTGACCTCGACTTTGTTCGAAGGGTGTATGAAGCGTTTCCTCGAGACGCGATATTCGGATTTCGAGAAATATTTGAGTTGTTGAAGGAGAGGCCAGACTTGGCGACGATTCAGGCAGAAACTATCACGAATGAAGGCTATTACAAGAGTCTCTATCAACAGGCGGCGGCCGGAGCCGCGCCGAAACGACGGCTGACGCAGTCGCAGGCGTGGCTGGAGCGGGCGAAAAAAGTAATCCCCAGCTGCGCCCAGACGTTCAGCAAAGGATTTACCCAGTACGTGCAAGGTGTTGCTCCCGTCTTCCTCGAACGCGGCAAGGGCTGCCGGGTCTGGGACGTGGACGGCAACGAATACATTGACTACGTACAAGGGCTCTTGCCCAATATTCTTGGTTACGCCCACGACGAAGTGAATGCCGCCGCCGCGGCCCAGCTCGCTGAGGGGCACAGTTTCTCGCTTCCGCATCCGCTGGAAGTGCAGTTGGCCGAGCGCTTGACCCGGCTGATTCCTTGCGCCGAGATGGTGCGCTTTGGCAAGAATGGATCGGATGCAACGTCGGGCGCGGTTCGAGCGGCCCGCGCATTCACCGGCCGCGACCGCATCGCCTGCTGTGGCTACCACGGCTGGCAGGACTGGTACATCGGCAGCACGACGCGCAACGCAGGCGTTCCGCAGGCCGTGCGGAATCTGACTCACCCGTTCACTTACAACGATCTTGCCAGCCTGGAGAAGCTTTTCGCGGAACATCCCGGCGAGTTTGCTGCCGTGATCATGGAGCCGGTGAATTACGTCGAGCCTGCGCCCGGATTCCTGCAAGGGATCAAGGACGTCACTCACAAGAACGGGGCCTTGCTGATTTTTGACGAGATTTGCAGTGGTTTTCATTTCGGTCTGGGAGGCGCGCAGAAACTCTATGGCGTAACGCCGGACCTGGCGTGTTTCGGCAAGGCTATGGGGAATGGGTTCCCGATTTCCTGCGTATTGGGGCGCGCCGATATCATGCGCACGTTCGACGAAATCTTCTACAGCTTCACCTTCGCAGGCGAAGTTGCGTCCATGGCTGCGGCGATGAAGGTGCTCGACATTCTCGAGCAGACCGACGCTCTGGCGCGCCTGGAATCGAACGGCCGGACGCTGCAGGATGGAATCACGGCCATGGCCAAGGAGGCCGGACTGGGGCAGCGCATTCGCACGATGGGTCGGCCGCAATGGTCGCTGATGAAGTTTACCGACCAGAACGGCGCCGACAGTCCACTCCTGAAGAATCTTTTTCAGCAGGAAGCGGTCAAGCGCGGCGTCCTCCTTCTGGTGACGCATAACATGACGGCGGCTCACGATCCATCGGCGATCCACCAAACGTTGGAAGCCTATGCAGAAGTTCTCAAGACGCTGGCATTGTGGGTGGAGGATTCCAACCCCGCGCGCTTCCTGGAAGGCCCCATGACTCAACCAGTGTTCCGGGTGCGATGAACCTTCTATTCCGGACTGACGCCAGCCTTAAGATCGGCACCGGCCATGTTATGCGCTGCCTGGCGCTGGCCCATGCGTGGCAGGATGCGGGTGGGCGCGCCGTGTTTGCCATGGCCGAAAGCACTCCGGCAATCCAGGACAGGCTAGCTGCAGAGTCGTGTGAGGTGATCGCCGTTTCAGGTGGAGTTGGGGGTCGTGACGACTCGCTCCAAACCATCGCTTTAGCGAGGGAACAGCAAGCCGACTGGATCGTGGTGGACGGCTATCGGTTCACGACGGAGTATCAGCGCGCCTTGAAGGCCGCAGAACTGAAGGTTCTCTTCGTCGATGATTACGGCCACGCGGGGCAATATCTGGCCGATCTCCTGCTGAACCAGAACGTATCTGCCGCCGCAGAAATGTATGCGGACCGTGAACCACAGACCCGACTGCTGCTTGGCCCGCGCTATTGTCTGCTACGGCGAGAATTCGCAGCCTGGCAGCAGTGGGACAGGGAAGTGTTGCCCATCGGTCGTCGCGTGCTGGTTATGATGGGAGGCAGCGATCCGGGGAACCTGACTGCCCGGGTGATGGGCGCTTTGAACCTTGCGAGGGTCCAAGACCTGGAAGCAACGGTCGTGGCCGGCGGCAGCAATCCGCACTTCGAGGAACTCGAGAAGGCGGCCTCACAATCTGGACAGAAGATCACGGTAAAAAGAGACGTAACCAATATGGCCGAACTCATGGCTGCGGCGGATGCCGCCATTTCCGCCGCCGGTTCCACTTGCTGGGAGCTTTGCTTGCTGGGCCTTCCTGCCTTGCTGCTGGATGTCGCCGACAACCAGACTGCGATTGCCAGGGAATTGGACAGAGGGGGATGTGCAATCCATGTGGGAGACCGGACGGCGCCCGTGGAGAAGATCGCACACCACCTGGAGCAGTTGCTTCACTCCCGTGAACTGCGGCAATCCCTGTCGCAGCGCTCGCGGGAATTGGTGGACGGCAAGGGCGCCAGACGCGTAGTTTCGGTTCTGCGAGGAACGCAAAGCCTGTGGTTGCGGCGCGCTCGACCTGAGGACGCCCCCCTGTTGTGGCAATGGGCAAACGATCCTGAGGCGAGGGCAGCGTCGTTCTCGTCCGATCCAATTCCGTGGGAGAGTCACGTCGCCTGGTTTGCCGGGAAGCTTGGCCACCGTAAGAGCCTTATATTGATTGCTGAGGACGAAGAAGCAACTGCATGCGGCCAGATCCGATTTGACGGCACCGATGGCGACTGGGAAGTGGACGTCAGCATCGCGAGCGCCATGCGGGGTCGAGGGCTCGCCAGTGAATTGATCGGTCTAGGGGTGCGTGCGATTCAGAAGGAGGATCACGTTGGTCGTGTTCACGCCTTCGTGAAGCCAGCGAATGCAGCATCGGTAAGAGCGTTCGAGAATGCGAATTTCAAGCGAAAAGGCACGGAGAAGATTCGCGGCAATGCAGCGATCCACCTCGTCTACGAAGGAAACTGAAACTGGTCAGGCGATGAAGCGCAGTTCGATAGACAAGCGGAAGGCCTATCTGGTGCTGGGCTGCAGGCCGTGGAACCGCCGCATTTTCGAGGAACTCCTGCGGCCGCTGCCGGGGCACTGGCACTACGTCGGCTCTCCTTCCGATTTCTCGGTCGGTATAGTCGAAGAGATTTCGCCCCGCTACATTTTTTTCCTGCACTGGTCGTGGAAAGTTCCGGACGAGATCGTGGACGCCTACGAGTGCGTTTGCTTTCACATGACTGACGTGCCCTTCGGGCGAGGCGGAAGTCCGCTGCAAAATCTGATCGTGCGCGGCCTGCGCGAAACCAAACTGACGGCGCTCCGCATGACCCGGGAGTTTGATGCTGGTCCCGTGTATATGAGAGAGCCGCTCTCACTCGAAGGCGGAGCGGAGGAGATTTACTTGCGCGCGGCGCGATTGTCGGCAAAGATGATTCAACGTATCATCCTGCGTGAATCTAAGCCGACGCCGCAGCGAGGCACGCCTGTGAACTTCAAGCGCAGAAAACCGGAAGAGAGTGAAGTCAGGACCGCTGTGTCCCTGGAAGAGTTGTTCGATTTTATCCGCATGCTCGATGCCGAAGGCTATCCGCGCGCGTTCCTTCAGTACGGGGGTTTCCGCTTCGAGTTCAGCCGACCCGCTTTGTATGACGGGCGCATTGTTGCCGACGTCAAAATCACACGGAAGACCGACACCGACAAGGAGAAAACACGGTGAAAGTGCTGGTGATCGCGGCCCATCCCGACGATGAAGTGTTAGGCTGTGGCGCGACCGCCGCTCGGCTCATCGTAGAAGGCAACGAGGTGCATTTCGCGATTCTGGGCGAGGGCGTGACCTCACGTCATCACGACCGCGCCGATGCAGACGCGGCTCAGTTGGCTACCCTGCACCGTCAGGTACACGCGGCGGCGGCCAAACTGGGAGTGAAGAATGTGGTGTCGCACAAGTTGCCGGATAATCGTCTGGATACGGTGCCGCTGCTGGACATCGTGAAGATCATCGAAGACCTGGTGGAGCGGATAAGGCCGGAGGTCATCTACACGCACCATGGCGGCGACTTGAATATCGACCACGCAGTGATTCATCGGGCGGTCCTGACTGCCACTCGTCCCACGCCCGGGCAACCAGTGCGGGAGATTTATGCCTTCGAGGTGCCCTCGTCCACGGAATGGGCTTTTCAGCGGATCGAACCGTCATTCCGGCCCAATGTGTTCGTGGACGTCACGCGCACCCTAGAGGCGAAGATTGCCGCGATGGAATGTTATGAAAGCGAAGCGCGCAAGTTTCCGCACCCAAGGTCGCCGGAAGCGCTGCGGGCTCTCGCCATGCGGTGGGGCAGCGTCGCAGGATGCGCCGCGGCTGAAGCGTTCGAACTGGTGCGTTCCATTCGTCCTGCGGCGGGTTCGGAACGAAACTGAGCATGCCGTCGCACATCAAAATCGGTCAGCGAACCATCGGGACCGGGCATCCGGTGTACGTGGTCGCCGAAGTGTCGGCCAACCACCGCCAGGATTTCGAGCAAGCGGTGAAGATCATTCACGCGGCCAAGGATGCAGGCGCTGATGCCGTCAAACTCCAGACGTACACGCCCGATACGATGACGATCGCGTGCAATCGGTCTGAGTTTCGCATCCGAGGCACGATCTGGGACGGGCGCAATCTCCACGAACTTTATGGCGAGGCGTACACGCCCTGGGAGTGGCAGCCTCGTTTGAAAAAGGTGGCGAACGACCTCGGTCTTGATCTGTTCTCCACACCTTTCGATGAGACGGCGGTTGATTTTCTGGAAGAGATGAATGTGCCTGCGCATAAGCTGGCGTCTTTCGAACTGGTGGACATTCCGCTGATTCAAAAGATGGCGCGGACCGGGAAACCGATGATCATTTCCACCGGCATGTCCACCGTGGAAGAGATTGAAGAGGCGGTGCGGACAGCGCGTGACGCCGGGGCCACAGAGATCGCGCTGTTGAAATGCACCAGCGCCTATCCGGCTTCGCCGGAGGAGATGAATCTGCGCACGATTCCAGAACTTTCCCGCCGTTTTGATGTTCCGGCAGGGCTTTCCGACCATTCCATGAGCGCCGCCGTACCGGTGGTAGCGGTCGCGCTGGGAGCCTGCATCATCGAGAAGCACTTAACGCTGTCGCGCTCGGAGCCGGGGCCGGACAGCGCGTTTTCGCTCGAACCGCAGGAGTTCAAGGAAATGGTGGGCGCGGTGCGCATCGCACAAAAGGCCTTGGAGGGAGTTCCTTTTACAATCGGTCCTAAAGAGGTCGGCAGCCGTATATTTCGTCGCTCTTTGTTTGTGGTGCATGATGTAAAGCAGGGTGAAGTACTCACCGCGGAAAATGTGCGTTCCATTCGCCCCGCCCACGGACTGCATACGCGCCATCTGCCACAAGTCCTGGGCCGCCACGCCGCCTGCGACATTGAGCGCGGTACGCCCCTTCGTTGGGATCTGGTTGGTTCATGAGGATCGTCAGTCCTTTCCTCAAGCGGGCGCTATACCCGGCTCTCTGCTGGTCTGGAGTTTTTCGCCGCACCGCGGCCAGCGGTCTTGCCGTAGTGACCTACCACGGCGTACTGCCGCAAGGATATAAACCGATCGACTCAGTCCTGGACGGGAACCTAATTAGTGCCGACAGGCTGCGCCGGCAACTGCGTCTACTAAGAGCCAACTACAACGTGATTTCTCCGGAAGACGCGCGGGCGTGGCGGGAGGGCAAGTGCGAGCTTCCGCCGCGGGCGGTTCTTTTGACCTGTGACGACGGGCTGCTGAATAACCTGACTGACATGCTGCCCGTTTTGCGTCAGGAGGGAATGCGCTGCCTGTTCTTCGTGACCGGCGCCTCTGCCGGAGATGAAAGAACGATGCTGTGGTATGAAGACCTATTGCTTCTGTTGCTCCGAGTTCCGGCTGGGCCGTGCGAGATTTCATCCGAAGGAGTTGTGATTCGTGACGAACTGGGATCCCCCGAGCAACGACGTATGCTCTGGTGGAACTCGGTAAAGCGGCTGTCGCAGATTTCCGCCGAGGTGCGCCGCTCGTTTCTTCGTAATGCGCACTCACAGCTGGAGTCGGGTTCGCGGCCAGCGTTCGATGCCGGAGATACTGCTTCGTGCCGGCGATTCGGACTACTGACCGCTCCGGAACTGTGCGAACTCGCCGCGGCCGGAATGACCGTTGGCGCGCACACGATGAGCCATCCCATGTTGTCCGAGGCGCCGCCTGACTCGGCGCGAACTGAAATGGCGGAGAGCCGGGCGAAACTTGAATCTGTCCTCCAGAGCCCAGTGTGGGCGTTCGCGTATCCTTTCGGGGATCCAGGGTCGGTTACGCCGCAGGTGCTCGCAATGGGGCGGGACACAGGATATGTTGCGGCGTTCCTGAACTTTGGAGGCGGACTCGGCGCCAAGCTTCCGCCGTACTCCCTGCCGCGCGTACATGTGACTTCGGAGATGAGTATTGCGGAGTTCGAGGCGCATGTGTCCGGCTTTCACGGCAGGTTGCAGCGGCTTTCGGGGCATGCCGTGCAAGTCGCAATGCTGCAAGGCCCGGCATCGCGGACTTAAGCCGCACAGAGGACGTCGCAAGACCCTGTGCCGATGACCCAGTAACGATGATTAACGCCAGCTCAGCGCGGAACCGCCAGATTTACGACGCAACCGAAGTCGCCGCTCACTATGCTGCGCTGAATTACTTGACTCCCTGCGAACGGCTGCTATTCGAAACTTATATTAAGCCGGGCAGTGCAGTTCTCGATCTCGGCGTCGGAGGCGGACGCACCACGCCGTATCTCGCCAGCCGATCTTCCCGCTACGTCGGTGTTGATTACGCCCCGGCGATGGTCAAGGTATGTCAGGAAAGGTTCCCCGGCTTGGAATTCGTGGTCGCCGATGCCTCCGACCTCCACGTTTTCCCGGATTCGTCTTTCGATGCGGTGGTCTTTGCTTTCAATGGAATTGACTATGCGCTGCCGGACGAATCCCGGCATGCCTGTATCGAGCACATTCATCGCGTGCTCAAGAACGATGGCGTCGTGGTCTTTTCTTCGCATAATGCCCGGGCAGTGTTGATGCCTCCTCGCTGGAACCGAGACCGGTTGCGGAGGACCGCAGGTCGGCTCGGCGTGGGTTCGCGACTCTTGTGCGGGTTGTTTCTGACGGTTCTCACTTCGCTCCGGTCGGCTCTCGGCTTTGTGCAGGCGGCAGCGGCAACCCTGCCCCGCCTGCTCAGGAGAGCCACGTCCCGTGTATTCTGGCGTGGAGAAGGCAACCTGGTTGATTCCGCCCACGGCGGATTGCTCACGCACTATTCGACTCCCCGCAGCGCGATCGCCGAACTTGAGAGCCTGGGCTTCCAGCCTGAGCGTGTTCTGGGTGATGAGTACCCGCACTCCAGCCGCGCCTATTCGACAGACTGGTATTACTACGTATTCGTGAAGCGCCAGACGCGCTGAAGCTTGAGGCGAATCGCATTCCGCCCGGTTATTCCACAGATTGGTACTATTACGTATCCGCGAGGCGAGGTCACCGGAGGCTCAAAAGGTGCGGCTGGTCCTGCTCAAAGAAATTCCGGAAGATGCGAATCTGCGCCAGCAGTGGGATGCATTGGTGGAGCGCATGGATCAACCCCAGGTGTTCTACACTTGGGAGTGGGCCCGTGCGGTCGAGCGAAGTTACTATTCCACCCTTCGTCCGTTACTTTTTCTGGCCTACGACGAGCAGGAGTCCTTGTGCGGAGTGGCAGCGTTGGCGGCCAACACGGAGGGGAATCAGGCATCGTTTCTGTGCGCGACCACAGGTGACTATTGCGACTTTCTCAGTTCTCCGGAGCAAAAACCCGCCCTGGTCTCCGCAGTGTTGGCGGAATTGAGAAGACAGGGCATCGGCAGGGTGACGCTAACCAACCTTCCTGCCGACTCCGACACCGTTGCTGCCGTCCAACGGGCCTCGGCGAAGAACGGCTATCACTACTTCGCCCGCACTGCATACTTCTGCGCCCAGGTGATACTTAGCAGACTTGAGCGGCGGCCGGGGGAGAACCGACTCGTCCTCCCGCGCAAGAAGATGCTCCGCCGCTTTTTGAATGCGATGGGTCGCGAGGCCCCGGTCGTTCTCGATCATGCGCGATCCTGGGATACGGTCGAATCCCTCCTGCCCCAGTTCATTCAAGCTCACGTGGCACGGTTTCTGGCGACCGGGCGCATCAGCAACCTGGCCCGTCCGGAACGCAGGGTGTTTCTTGAGGAACTGGCGAAATTACTCGGCGATCGCGGTTGGCTGGCTCTCACCCGGATGATGTCGGGCGCTGACGTCTTTGCCTGGAATTATGGTTTTCAATTTCAAGGTACCTGGTTCTGGTACCAGCCCACGTTCGACAGCGCTCTGGAGAAGTATTCGCCAGGATTCTGTTTGCTGGCGAAACTCGTCGAGGAAGCCTCCGACAACCCTGATTTGAAGGTGGTCGATCTTGGCCTGGGCGCTGAAGATTACAAGGATCGATTCTGCAATCAGACCCGCGAAACGAAGAATGTGTCGCTGAACGAGTCGGCGGTTCGGCACTACCGCGAGACCCTTCGCTACTATGCCGCCGCGATCGTCAAAGCATCTCCAAGGGCGGAAGGTGCGGCGCGGGCAATCCGGCAGCACTGGCGTGAGATCAGGGAGCGCGTCCGACGGCACGGTACAGGCGCGACCTTCTACTGGCTGGGAAAGCGATTCGGGGACCTGCTCTGGTCCGAGAGCGAAGTTTTTTTCTGCGAGTGGAGTGGCTCCGATCTTCCTGATGCGAAGGGGTTGAAACTCCAGGCCCTAAGTTTGAATGAGTTGGCTAGCGCGACAGTGCATTATGCGGACGATCCGGAGACCCTCACATATCTGATGCGGGCCGCCGGCCGCTGGGGAGGAAACGCGGAGGGCTTTGGAGTGGTCGATCAAGCGGGAGTCTTTCTGCACTTTGCATGGGTCACTGCCTTCGACGGCTTCTTTCTTTCTGAAGTGAACGCCAAGGTGGATGCGCCTTCGCCGGATTGCGTCATGCTCTTCGACTGCTGGACTCCTCCCGCGGCGCGCGGCAACGGGTACTACGGCCAGACCGTGGCGCTGGTTGCAAAGCTCATGCAGAAAAAAGGAAAGAAACCCTGGATATTTAGCGCCGCGAGTAACATTGCCTCTACGCGCGGCCTTAAGAAGGCCGGATTTCAACAGCGCTACTCCCTGGTACGGCGGCGCGCGCTATGGTGGCAAAGAATCAAGAGCAAGGTTCCGGCGCACTTGGAAATGCCGCCTGCGGAGGTCTCGGCCCACGTTTGACAATGCGGCCACTCGCTATGCGTGTTCTCCTTGTTCATCCCGAAGATTCCCCGAGGAGCGGTCCCTGGACCCGGCGGAACTGGGATCTGATGGTTGATCTGGGAAAGTCATCCGGGTTGTCGGAGCAGGCATGGTCGGAACAGTATGGGTGCCCGGTGCTGCGGGCGGATTCTTTTCGTCAAGGGATTGCAGACGTCAAACGTGTGCGACAGATTTTTTCCATCGCCAGGGGCCGGTTGCTCGATGAAGAAGGGCTAGACTGGTGGGACCTGACGTCGCTACTCGTAGTGCCGGAGGCTCTGACGCTGCTGGCGCTCGACCGCGTAGCGGCGGAGATTCCTCCCTCCGCCGAGCTTTGTGCTACACGACCGGGTTGGCCGGCCGCTACTCTGGCAGCTCTGGCGGGCCGTACCTGCCGCAGTTTTGGGCAGAGCGCATGGGCGCGCTCGGCGGCTCGCGGCCTGCATTATGCCTCATTCATCCGACGGTTTTCGGCAGGGCAGACCAAAGAGATTTTTCTGGATAAGTATGATGCCGGCTATCGGTGGCGCTCGCGGGTCACGCCGAAGCCGAGAAGGTGTTCCGACCCGGTCGTGCTGCTGCCCAGCGCATACGGAAACGTGTCGCGCACCGGCTCCGCTTACGCCCGGCTGCTTCCACAGCAATCTTTTCTGATGGTTGCTACCCGGCAGAGCGCAAAACAGTTCGCACCTCCGGCCAACGTGCAAGTGCGGGACCTCGCTGCCTACGCCCGGGCAGAGCCTTCTACGAAAGAGATGGCGTCTCTGGTTCAGCGCTGGTTTGAGCTGAGAGCAGACCTGGATTCGACTGCGGAATCGCGGATGTTATCCCAGGCTGGAATTCTAGAGGCATTTCCTAGTTGGATTCGCGATGGTATTGGCGCCCGTAACGCATGGCGCGATGTAATTGAGCGAGAACCCGTGTGCGGCGTTCTGTGCGGCGACGACAGCAATCTGTATACGCGCCTCCCCGTTTTGCTGGCTGCCCGGAGGAAGATCCCAACCGTGGATTTTCATCATGGGGCGTTCGACGGGCGCTATCTGCTGAAAGACTTGCCATGCGATGTGTACCTGGCCAAGAACGAAATGGAGCGGGACTACTTGTCGCAGGTTTGTGGGCTTCCGAGCGCAAGGATCATGATCGGCGCGCCCCCCAGGCAGGCGCGTGCCGCACAAGACCTGGGGCGTGAGGACGGCGGTTCGGCGATCTTCTTCTCTGAGCCTTATGAGGCCGCAGGCATGCGCGCCGACGAAGTGTACCGCGAAATCCTGCCCGCGCTGTGTCGCGTGGCGGGCGAACACGGACGGAACGTTATCGTCAAGCTGCATCCCTTTGAAAACCGTTCGCAGCGCTGCCGGATGATTCGCGACATCCTGAGTTCCGCGGATCAAACACTGGTGACCGTGCTCGACGGCCCTCTGACCAATGAACTGTTGTCGAAAGCCTGGTTCGGAATTACTGTCGAGTCCACCACCGTGATGGATTGCCTCGAAGGCGGCGTTTGCTGTTTCCTGTGCGGGTGGCTGACACTTTCGCCTTATGAGTATGCGCAGCAATACTCTCGTTTTGGGGTGGGAGAAGTGTTGCAGAGTGCGGAGCAGATCGGCGACGCTCCCAGCCGACTGCAGGAATTTCGCAACCGGCGTGCAACCGCACCGAACCTGTCGCAACCAATCGATCCGGCAATGTTGCAACAGTGGCTGACGTCTGGTTTGCGCGAACCCTCCGGCGCGAGGTCAGCTTCATGAGCGATCCAATCGTCAACGCTCTGGCCGATGACGCCACTGAGACCCAGCAGTTCCGCTCCCAGGTCGGACACATCTCGCGCCAGTCGGGCATATTTTTCGCCGGCACAGTTTTTACCGCGGCTTTCGGCTACGTTTTCAAGGTGTACCTCGCCCGCGTTCTGGGGGCGGAAGATCTTGGCCTGTATGCCCTGGGCATGACCCTGATCGGGTTCATCGGGATTTTCAACACGCTGGGGTTGCCGGGATCTGCAATTCGCTTTGTGGCTGCTTATCGGGTTGCCGGAAAATTCAAAGAGCTGCACGCTTTGCTATGGCGCGGCGCTGGGTTGCTGCTGGTCGCGAATGTCGTTCTGGCAGTGGTCTTGTTGACGTTTGGCCGCACCCTCGCAGTTCGCTTTTATCATTCGCCCGCGCTGGTTCGGTACTTGCCTCTGTTTGCGCTGATCATGCTGTTCGGTATGGTCAACGGGTTTTACGGCAAAGTCCTCGCAGGATACCGCGACCTGAGGCTGAGGACTCTGATCGTCAATTTTGTCGGTAGCCCGCTGAACATGGTCCTGGCGGTTTTGCTGATCTCGATGGGGATGGGACTGCGGGGTTATCTTGCCGCGCAGATTCTCAGCGCCGTGGTCGTGTCCCTTCTACTGCTCGCGGCGGTGCGGAAGTGTACGCCCCATGCCGCGCGCTTTTCCGCGTTGCCGGGTTCCTATCCCGAAAGGGAGGTCTGGTCTTTCTCTGCGGCCATGTTGGGGATTGGTTTCCTGGAGTTCATCATGGCACAAGTGGACAAGATTGCGTTGGGCTTCTACCGGACTGCGCGCGAGGTCGGAATATACTCCGTCGCGGCGGCGCTCGTGGTGTACGTTCCGCTCGTCTTGACCTCGATCAACCAGATATTTGCCCCGACCATTGCCGATTTGCACACCCGCGGGGAGCATCTTCTGCTCGGCCGGTTGTTTCAGTCGCTCACCAAGTGGGCCGTCGGACTCACCACGCCACTGGCTCTCGTGATCATCATATTTGCCCGCCCGCTCATGCGCATTTTCGGTCACGATTTCGAAGCGGGTTGGCCCATTCTCATCATCGGTACGCTTGGTCAACTGGTAAACTGCGGGGTCGGCTCCGTGGGCTATCTACTCCTCATGTCGGGGAACGAAAGGCGCCTGGTTAAAGTGCAGGTTGTCATGGCTGCCGTGATGGTTGTGCTTAGCGGATTGCTGGTTCCGACGCGGGGGATTGTGGGTGCGGCTGTGGCGGCAGCCATCACCAACGCAGGCATAAACCTGTGGAATCTACTGGAGGTCCGCAAGGCGCTGGGTTTTTCTCCTTATAACCGCGGGTATTTGCGGCTCTTGCCGGCAACAGCGGCCACGCTTGCCGTAGCGCTCATGCTGCAACGATATTCCGGCGTTTTTCGTCACGACTGGCTCGCGGTTGGCGTCGCACTCGGACTGGCATACTGCGTATTTGCGGGCATGATTCTCGTGGCTGGCCTGGACACTGATGACCGGCTGATTGCCATCGCAATCTGGTCGCGCATTCGCGCCGCTTTTGCCAGGACTCACGCGGAGGTGGAAGCATGACAGAAATGAGGACGGTACAGCTTCCTGCGGATCTGTGTGCGGCGGCCGAGAAGAAATTTGCCCAGAGGTTCGGCAGCCTGGAGGAATTGCTGGCTTTCGTACTGCGTGACTTGACGCGCGATGAAGCCCGACAGCTCGACGAGGCTGAGCAGCGCCTGGTGGAACAGCGGCTGCGGGAACTCGGCTATTTCTGAACCGGGTGTGGCCGGCGGTGCATCCGGGACAAAATTCATCCCAAACGAAAAGCATGGAGACACTGGATACAGTCAACCGCGAAGGGCGAGAGCGCCTGTATCCCTCGCTGACCAATCCCAGCTGGCTGGTGCTGCGCAAGCGGCGCGAGATTTTTCAGAAATGGTTGGCCCGCCTTGGTGATCGAAAGCTCGATGTGCTCGATGTGGGCGGAAGGATTCAACCCTATCGTCCACTGCTGGAAGGGCGCGTTCGCAGTTACGTAGCCGTGGATCCGCTGCGGACGCCGCTGGTCAACCTCGTGGCGCACGGCGAGCGGATCCCGCTGGCCAGCGATTGTTTCGATCTGGTGATCTGCACCCAGGTGCTGGAGTATGTTCCCGAACCGGCTTCCGTTGTCGCCGAGATTCATCGTGTGCTCAAACCTGGCGGGTGTCTGTGGCTGAGCGTGCCGAGCGTTTGTCCGCGAGATGCCGACCATGAATGCTGGAGGTTCCTGCCTGCCAGTCTGCGCCACTTGCTCAGTGGATTCGACAGGGTAGAAGTCGTACCCGAAGGCGGAAGCGTGGTTGGCTTCTTTCGTGCGATCAACGCGTGTCTCAATATTTTTGCCCGATATCCCGCGCTTCGCGCGATCTTTCGATACACCGTCTTTCCGGTTGTAAACTTGGTGGGCGCCTTGTGGGACCGGCTATCAGGCAGCGGCAACGATCAATTTGCTGCAAACTGCAGCGTCTTCGCCGTGAAACCAGAGGACGATGCCAGGGCCGGAGCCTGATTCATTCCTGTAGCCCGGGCGCGCATGAAAAGTCATCCCGGTCGGTCATGTGTAAGCCCTATCGCACCGGTTTGGATAACTGATGCTGAGATTTGTTCAAAAGCTTTGGCAGCAAGGCCGGGACTTGTTTCCCGTCGCTGGTTATCACTTTGACCGGCCGCTCGTCCTTTTCGAGAGCGATGATTGGGGACGCGTCGGACTGCGCGATCAGGAGGGCCTCGAACAGCTTCGGACCGCCGGACTGGCGCTGGGTGAGCGGCCCTATGATCTTTACACTCTGGAAACAGCCGATGATCTAGGAGCGCTGCGGACGGTGCTGAAGCGGCATCGCGATGCCAGTGGCCGCTATCCCTGCATCACGATGAATTTCATTCTGGCCAATCTTGACTTTGCCAGAATGAGCGCGGGTGCCTTTCGGCAAATTCACCTTCTGCCCCTCGCGGAAGGCCTCCCTGAGGGCTGGAGCCGTGCGGGTCTGATCGAGGATTATCGCGCGGGAATTGCCGAGGGAATCTTTCATCCAGCCCTGCACGGAACCACGCACTTCTGCCGTTCGGCGGCCGAGCGTGCGCTAGCAGGCGAAGGCGATCGCGCCGATTTTCTGCGCACGCTGTGGCGAGCGGGCGCTCCGTACATCCACTGGCGCATGCCGTGGATCGGCTACGAGTACTGGGATCCAGAGAAGCCTGAGGACGAGCGGTTTCTGCCTAAGGAGGCGCAGCGGGAGTTGATCGGCCAGTCGGTGGGAGCATTTGCGAAGTTGTTCTCGTCGCTTCCGCGCTCGGCTTGCGCTCCCGGCTACCGCGCCAATGACGACACTTACCGCGCGTGGGCGCAGCACGGGATTCGAGTTGCGCAAGGCGGTCCGGACGCGCCGGTTCCGCCCTACTTCGATCGCCACGGTGTGTTGCATCTTACGCGCACGGTAGAATTCGAGCCGGGAGTCAATGAGGCGTTCTCGGTCGAGGCCTGCCTCCGCGAGGCAGAAAAATGTTTTGAAGAAGGGGTGCCGGCGATCGTGAGCGTGCACTCTATCAATTTCCATTCCACGGTGCGGGATTTTCGCGGCCCTACTCTGCTGTCTCTCGACGGATTTCTCACCGCCCTCGAAGGCAAGTATCCTGACCTGCTGTATCTTCACGACGAGGATCTGTATGAGTTGGCAGCCACGGGGGCTTACAGAACGGCGAGCCGCGATGTGTTGAGCGGTGCCGTACGCACAAACGTGACCACAAAGAACTTCACCCGAGCAGCATTGGCACGACGGCAGAAGACATAAATGGGAATCCAGAAATCGATTGTGCTGGTGACGGTAGATTGCCTGCGCGCCGACCATGTCGGCTTTATGGGCTATGAACGTACTACCACTCCATTTCTGGATTCTCTGGCGGCCGAGAGCTTCGTTGTTCCTGCCGCCATCGTCGCCGGCGCGCCGACGTATTATTCATTCCCAGCAATTCTGGCATCGCGCTATCCGCTGGCTTTAGGACGCGATGCGCTGGGCTTGGCCCCGGGCGAGCCGACCTTGGCATTGGTTCTGAAGGAGGCCGGGTATGCGACCGCTTCGTTCGCGGCTGCCAACGCTTACATTTCATCGCAGTTCGGTTATGAGCAGGGCTTCGATACCTTCCGGGATTTTCTCGACGACGAACCGGAGTTGCTCTCCAGCGGAAAAGTAAATGCCGCTGCGGGCGGCGGTTGGGCGAGCCGACTGAACCGGAAACTGCAGCAGGCGCGCCCCGCCTTGGGGCCGCTTGGCATTCTCTACGACGAACTCTACTTTCAGTACTGCCAGCGAACGACACCGGTGGCGAATTCGCTCGACACCCTGAGGCGGTTTCCTGCAGCCCACGTCATCGTGGATCAGGCGTGCCAGTGGATGGCATCCGTCGAAGGGCCGTTCTTCTTGTGGTTGCATCTGATGGATCCGCACTCGCCCTACTACCCGAAAGACGAGGCACTCACGCTGCTCGGATGCGGCCCGGTCAGCCCCTTTCGTGCCCGCTATCTGAACTCATACTGGAACCGTTCTGATCCTGGACCACGAAGGCTGGCTCGCCAGCGTGAGCAGGTCGTCGCGCTGTACGATGCCGGAATCCGGTGGGTGGACGCACAAATGGCGCGGCTGATCGAGATGATCCGCAAGGCTGGCCGTTGGGACAGCTGCATCTTCGCTTTTACCGCCGACCACGGCGAGGAATTCCTGGACCATGGCGGTCGTTATCATCCTCCTTCACGACTGATGGAAGAGTTGATTCACGTGCCTTTGCTGTTGCGCGTGCCCGGCAACGCCAAGAGAAAAGTGGCGCAGTCTCCCTTCAGCCTGCTGCATTTTGCGCCCACCTTGCTGGATGCGGCCCAGGTGCCTGCTCCGTCGGAGTTTCAAGGCAGCAGCTATTGGCCGCAGGTTCGGAACGGCCGAACCTCTGATGCTGTGGCCATCTCGGAGTGTGTCGCGGGTTGCACCAATCCCTTCCGGCCAGAGAACCGTCTGGGGCATCGCGTGTTGTCGGTGAGGGAAGCGCGCTACAAGTTGATACTGCATTTCGATCCTCGCGAGGAGCATCTTTACGATCTCGAAGCCGATCCGGGCGAGCATGCGCCTCTCGCGGTGAACAGTTCGAAGCCGGTGCGGCGGCGTTTGCTCGAGATCGCGCACGCACATCTCCAACGGTCGATTGGCCAGCGCGACTTGGCCGCGCGCGCGCACCTGCGTTTGCGGGATATTCAGCTAGAATGGAAAAACTCGGCGGATAAGGCTTCGGCAGCGGCTTCCTAGACGGTCTTCGGGCATAATGTGGGCAAAAGACGCTTGTCATCCCGAGCGTAGCGAGGGATCTAGGGGGTTGCCCGCGGCGGCGATACTGGTGGTACAAGCTAGATCCTAGATTCCTTGCTGCGCTCGGGATGACACCTCGTAATGCGCTACAGTAACTGTGAAAATGCTCTAGCCTGCACATTGGACATTCTTGGCACCCGCAATGATTACGATCTTCACCCCGTCGTTCGCTGACGAAGCTGACACCAACGCGCAAAATCTCTCTGCCAAGGAGATTGTGGCCCGGCTGGATCCCGCTAGAGCCGCCGTGACGATGCTGTTTGAAGATGCGGTTGATCCGCGCATTGCAGCGCGCGCGAACACCAGGCTGCTGCGCTGTTACCAGCATGGAAATACGCTTCGAACGATGGGGCACCTTCTGACAAACATCCCCGATGTGTATTTCCATCCTCGCGAAGGACCGCTGGATGCGGCATTTCTGAGCCTGTGGCGCCATGCCGGACTTAAGACGGCACTGGTCACGCGAGTCGTTTCCGGCGGCTTGTATTCTCAGCCGTATTCTTCAGCGCGCACGCGCAACATCCGCGAAGCCGATGCGGTTTACGCCAACAATCACTATCTCGCGCAGTTGGTGAGCGAAAGATTTGGTATCAACGCAGGAACCATCTACAACGGAATTGACCGCCGCTACTTCTTCCCACCGCAAACCGGGCGATCGCCGGTTGAGCCAATCGGCGTTCTATACGCCGGCTCTTTTCGGCCGTACAAGCGCGTTCCTCTGGTGGTTCAAGAAGCCGCGCGCTGGCCGGAAGTGCGGTTTCGCATTGCCGGAACCGGAGAAGACGAGCCGACTTGCCGGAGCCTCGCGGAGAAGCTGGCGTGCCGGAATATCGAATTCCTCGGACACCTTACGATCGCGCAACTCGGCGAAGAAATGCGGCGGGCGGACATCTTTTTTTTTCCGAGCGTCATCGAGGGACACCCCCAGGTGCTTGGGCAAGCGGCCGCCAGCGGGCTCCCCGCCATCGCCATGAAAGTTTATCGTCCCGACTATGTGGTGGACGGCACCACCGGCTTTCTGGTTGACACCGACGCCGAACTCTCCGAGAGATTAGACTTGTTGATTCGCCAGCCGGAATTACGGCGGACCATGGGAGCGGCCGCGGTCGCCCACGCGCAGAACTTCGACTGGGACGCGATCGCCAAGCAGTGGCAGGAAGCTTTCGAGCAGGCCGTAGCCAGGCGGCGAAAACACTGAGGCAAGAACACTAAGATGTGCGGAATCTACGGAGTCTTCGATCCCTCGTCGCCTCTCGACGATGCCATGCGGACATGGTCCCAACGTGCCCAGGAGTCGCTGCGGCATCGTGGGCCGGACGATCAGGGCTGCGAAGAACGCATGAACGGACATTGCCTGCTGGGGCACACGCGGCTTTCGATCATTGACCTCGAAGGCGGCCGGCAGCCACTGCGCAACGAAGACGAGACAATATGGGTTATCTGCAACGGAGAGATCTACAACTACGTCGAGTTGCGCGCGCAGCTTATCGAAAAAGGACACCGCTTCCGCACCCACAGTGATTGCGAAGTTCTGGTGCATCTCTACGAAGAAAAAAGCGATGCCCTGCTCGATGACCTGGTTGGGATGTTCGCCTTCGTCCTGCTGGACGAGAAGAACCAGCGCATTCTTGCCGCCCGCGATCGCTTTGGCGAGAAGCCGCTGTACTGGACTCCAATCGGGGGCGGTGGCATCGCGTTCGCGTCCGAGATGAAGGCGTTGATCCCTCTGCCGCATTTGGACCGCCGCCTCGACGTGGCTGCCGTCGCTCAGTTCCTGGCATTGCGCTACGTTCCTGCTCCGCGCACGCACCTGCAGGGAGTCCGCAAGCTGATGGCTGGTGAAGCGCTAGTAGTGGAGGCGGGAACGGGGATTCGCCGCTGGCGTTATTGGGAGCCGGAGCTTCCGAACGACGTCCCAGGCAAACCGCCGAGCAAGGCCGAAGCGGTGGAAGAGATTCAACACCGGGTGCGCGAGTCGGTGCGGCTCCGGTTGCGCAGCGATGTGCCGCTGGCGGCGTTTCTTTCAGGAGGGATCGACTCCACTTTCGTTGTCTGCGCGATGCGGGAGTTGATGCCCGGCACGAAGTTCAGCACATTCTGCGCCTCCTTCGATGACGAAGAACTGGACGAAGCGCCTTACGCTCGCCTGGTTGCGGAGCGCATCGGCTCGGATCACCGCGAAGTCCATTTCACGTCCGAGCAGGTGCTGAGCTCGTTTGATTCCTTGATTGACCATTACGACGAGCCTTTTGCCGATGCTTCCATGTTCCCGACATTTGCTGTCTGTCGGGCAGCTCGGGAGCGCTGCAAGGTCATGCTCTCAGGTGATGGCGGGGATGAGTGCTTTGCCGGCTATCGCGAATTCTTTCGTTATTATTCGCTGCATGGGCTGCGGCGGTTCCCGGGCGTGAATGCCGCAGCCTCTGCCTTGTTACCACACTGGAATGCCTCGTGGCGCGGCATCGGCCCGTTGTCATTTCTGGCGCGTTCGGATTGGGGCCTGTTGTATCCGGTGGAGCAGCGGGACAGTCTTCTCGATATCTTCCTTGCTCCGCATGCAGACGCCGCCACAGAAGGGCTGGAAGAACTGAGAGCGATCGCGCGGCACCATGCCCGACTTTCCTATCCGAAATCGGCCATCGAAGCGATGACGGCTGGTTATCTTCCCGAGCAGATCCTGGTGAAGGTGGATCGTGCCAGCATGAAATCCGCGCTGGAATGCCGCACTCCGTTCCTGGATCGCGACCTCTCGGATTTTGTTCGCCGTCTGCCGCTGGACTATCACTTCGAACGGGGCTTGGGAAAGGCGCTGCTGCGGCGGGCCTTGCCACAGTGGGTGCCAGACCAGATTCGCTGGCGCGAGAAGCGCGGATTCACTCCTCCGCTGGCGACCTGGCTGCGAACCAGCCTGCGGTCGCAGATGGAGCAGGCTCTGCAGGAATTTCCAGCGGCGCTGCGGACTGTGCTCGACGTGGCCCCAGCGTGGAAACTGTTCGACGAGCACCAGGCCGGCGCCGATCGCAGCGATCAACTTTTCCGCTGGCTGGTTTTGAGCAGGCGCTCCCAGGAGGCGCAGCCCGCTTGACCGAAACTCCACATCTTCCGCCCGTGCTCGGCCAGGCGGGCGGTTCGCTGAAGAGGGAAACGGTCAGGCCTATTCACGTTCTTACGCTGACGCCCTTTTATCCCTCAAAACATGACGATGCGTCCGGTTGCTTTGTCGCAGAGACGCTGGCCGCGACTGCCAAGGTTGGCGTGGCGAATACCGTCTTTGCAGTGCAGCCTTTTTATCGCGAAAGGCTTCGTGCGGATTCGGCGGGTGTGCCGGCACAGTGGTTGCGCTATTTCTCCTTGCCCGGAGGCCTCGGACTTCCCGTCGCAGGCGCTTTCCTTTTCGCGCGTATCGTGGGGCGAGTACGAGAGCTGCAACGCTCGCGGCAGGTTGACCTCGTCCATGCCCACGCGCCCCTGCCTTGCGGACACGCGGCCATGCTTTTAAACGCAGAACTGGGACTGCCGTATGTGGTCTCGGTACATGGCCTCGATGCATTTTCCACGGAGCAGGTCAAAGGACGGGCAGGCGAGTGGTGCCGTCGGATTTCCCAGCGTGTGTACCATTCTTCGCGCCGGGTGATCTGCATCAGCGAGCGGGTTCGTGAACATGTCCTGGAGGGGGCCGGGCACAGTTGCCGCACCTCCGTCGTCTACAACGGAGTAGACCCGGAGATGTTCTCACCGGGGAGCGAAACATCGTCTGCCGGACTACTCGTGCTCAGCGTCGGCAACCTGATCGCGATCAAGGGTCACGATCTGCTCATTCGCGCGGTTGCGTCGCTGGTTCCTGAATTTCCGGAGCTCACGCTGGAAATCATTGGCGACGGCCCGAAGCGTTCCCGCTTGCTGGCGCAGGCTCAGCAACTTCAAATCTCCAGCCGGGTGCATCTTCTTGGACGACAGTCCCGGCAGCAAGTAGTCGCAGCCATGCGCCGGTGCACGGTATTTGCGCTGCCCAGCCGCTACGAAGGTCTGGGTTGCGTTTACCTGGAAGCCATGTCGGTGGGCAAGCCCGTGATCGGCTGCCGCGGGCAGGGAATTGCCGAGATCATCCAGCACGGCTCGAATGGTTTTCTGGTTGGTCCTGACAACGAGAAGGAACTGGCTCTTGCCCTGGAGATGCTGCTTCGCGACCCCGTGCGCCGCCGTAATCTCGGCGCCGCAGCGCGAGATACGATTCTGGAGCGGCTAACGCTGGCGCAGCAGGCGGAAAGTCTGGTGCGAATCTACCGGGAGTCCGTCGCATGACGCGGCGCCTTCTGCTTCTGACAGAGATCATCTCTCCCTATCGCATTCCGCTGTTTAACGCTCTTGCCCGGCACGAAAACGTGGATTTGCACGTCATTTTTCTGGCTGAGACCGACCCGAATCTGCGGCAGTGGCAGGTCTACAAGGATGAGATCAAGTTTTCGTATCAGGTCCTGCCTTCATGGCGGAGGCGCCTGGGCAAATACAACGTGTTGCTGAACCGCGGGCTCGGCCAGGCACTGGCTGCGGCGGCGCCCGACGTTATTTTGTGCGGCGGGTACAGCTACATCGCTTCCTGGCAGGCTCTGCTCTGGGCCCGCTCCCGGAGCGTTCCGTTTCTTCTTTGGTCAGAAAGCAACCGGCAGGATCTGCGGCGCGGCCATGCCCTGGTGGAATTTCTGAAGGCTGAATTTGTTCAGCGGTGCGACGCGTTTGTCGTGCCCGGACGATCGGCTCGGGAGTACCTTCGCTCCCAGAAAATCAAAGAAACCAGTATATTCACGGCACCGAATGCCGTGGACAATGATTTCTTCGGTTCTGCTGCGGCCATGGTTCGCCGGGAAGCAAGCGATCGCCGCCGCGAGCTCGGCTTGCCGGACCGCTACTTTCTGTTTGTGGGCCGCCTGGTCGCAGAGAAAGGGGTGTTTGATTTGCTATCTGCTTATGCCAAACTGGACAACGAGGTGCGCCAGCGGACGGGCCTGGTTTTCGTCGGCGACGGCGTATCGCAAAGGAAACTGGAGGAGCAGGCAGCCTCGATCTCGCCGGGACGGGTAATATTTTCCGGCTTTGCTCAGCGGGAACAGTTAGCCGAGTATTACGCTTTTGCCCAGGCCCTGATTCTGCCGACTTACACGGATACGTGGGGATTGGTCGTGAATGAAGCCATGGCTTGCGCTTTAACGGCGATTCTCAGCCGGGCGGCCGGATGCGCAGCCGACTTAGTGAAGGAACACTGGAACGGCCTGCTGATTCCGCCGAAGGATGTTGCCGCGCTCACTGAAGCCATGACGAGCCTTGCCAATCACCCGGAACTGTGTGTGACAATGGGCGCCAACGCCGTGCAGCATATCTCCCACTATTCCCCGGCGGAATGGGCGACGGGCGTTGCCCGGGCTGTCGAGATAACGGCAGGTGTCCGTGCCTGAGCGCGTTTCCAAGGTGGCGCTGATCGCCGGGGCGGCACTGTGTGTGCCCCTGGTTGCGTATTTTGCCTACGCCCGCCCAGGATATTTCACGAGCCCGGTCTACCTCGGGGGCGTTGTCCTCCTCGAGCTTCTCATTGCCGCCGTCTGTTTGTACCGCCGAGTTTTCTTCCTGCTGGTTATTCTTACTTTTCTCTTCGCGGGCGCGATCCTGCCCCTCGGAGGACTCTGGCTTACGGTTCGCTGGTTCTTTCTTGGCGCGGGGGCCTTGGTTGGCTCCGTCATTATGCTCAAAGAGCACGGCCATCATTTCGGACTGTTCCATGCTCTGGCTGCGTTTGCTGCTCTGGCTGCGCTGGTATCGGCGGCTGTTTCCCGGTATCCCGGCTTTGCCCTGCTGAAAGCTTTCAGCCTGGTCCTGCTGTTCGTCTATACGGGTACGGGAGCGAGACTCGCTGTGACCGGACGCGAATCCCGCTTCTTTACGGGCCTGCTGACGGGTTGCGAGGTGTTTGTAGGAGCGATGGCGGTCTTTTACCTCCTCGGGTTCGAAGCTATGGGGAATCCCAACTCGCTGGGTGCAGTGATGGGAGTGGTCGGAGCCCCGATTCTCCTCTGGGGGACGCTGCTGGAGGAGAATGACTTGGTTCTACGCCGCCGCCAGATCCTATGCGCCATCGCCCTGTACCTGACATTCCACAGTCAGGCACGCGCAGGCCTGGTTGCAGCTCTTGTCTCCTGTGGATTGCTCTGTCTGGCTCTGCGCAAGTACAAGTTGCTGGGGCAGGGCGTTGTCATCCTGGTCATTCTGGTTACGTCTTCCGCAATTCTTAATCCAGAGAAATTCTCGAATGAGGTTTCCCAGCTGACCACTACCGTTGTGTACAAGGGAAAAGATCCGAACCTGGGCCTACTGGGCTCGCGGCAAACGCCGTGGCAGGGAGCAATCGAAAGTATCCGCAAGCACTTTTGGTTTGGGTCCGGCTTCGGCACGACGGATAACGGCCAGGACGCCAGCGCATTCCTCAATCAATACGGTGGATACGCTACCAGCGAGAGGGTTACACGAGAAAACGGCAGCAGCTACCTGACCATTGCAACTTGGGTCGGGATGCTTGGGGTTGTGCCTTTTGCCTTGCTTCTGGTTGTGCTCCTCGGGAGCATCCTGCGCACCGTGTTGTGGATGTTGAACACCGGAAATCCCTCCCATCCTGCCGTTCCTCTCGCCATGGTCATGGTCGCCGGCCTGGTTCACGCTGGGTTCGAAGACTGGCTGTTCGCCGTGGGCTACTACCTCTGCGTGTTCTTCTGGAGCCTGGCATTCATCCTCATGGATGTTGCGCCTTACTCACCGCTTCCCCGGCTCTCATTCAGGTGGCGGCCCCGGCCAGTGCCGCAGCGTTGGGGCGGAGTTGCTCCGAGCCCATGATGCATCTGTTCATCAACAGCCTCGCTGCCAGCGCCGGCGGGGGCCTCACCTACATTCGCAACCTGATTCCTCACCTGGCCGCTACGCCTGGCCTGCGCGTGACCGTGGCGCTGGAACCGGGCCTGGCGGAAGAATTTCGCGATTTCACCAACATTGCCTTTGTGGAATTACGGGTCTCGCCCGCTCGCCGCTTCTGGTATGAACAGTCGGCACTTCCTGGTCTGATCCGGGATTGCCACGCCGATGTGCTGCTCTCCACGGGAAACTTCGCGCTTCGGAACTCTCCTGTGCCGCAAGTACTGCTATCGCGCAATTCTCTCTACACGTCAGCCGATTTTTACCGCGACTTGCTCTCCCGGCGTGAGTACCGCGCATGGCTGGATACGCGCCTGAGAGCTCTCATGGCCAAGAGGTCAATCCATTGGGCAGACGCAACCGTGGCCCCGAGCCAGGCTTTTGCCGCCGAACTGCAACGATGGTCAGGGCGCCACATCCAGGCGATTCATCATGGGTTCGACCACGAGGCTTTTACTCGCAATGGCCGTCCGCTCGACGCAGAAGTCGAGGTCAAGCTGCGGACTACGGAAGACTCGCTCAGGCTTTTGTTCGTTAGCCACTACAACTATTACCGAAACTTCGAAACCCTGATTCGCAGTCTCCCGTTCCTGCGCGATCGTCTGACCGGCCGTTCGGCGAAGCTCCTGCTGACTTGCAAGCTCGCTTCCGGCCAGAATCCCGGCGCGTACCGCCCCGAGCACGCGGCAAGGCTGGCGAAGGAACTCGGAGTTGCCGACATCGTGGTGGAACTGGGAACGATCCCATACAGTCAGCTTCACCTACTCTATCGCCGCGCCGATGTCTACGTGACTTCGGCCTACGCGGAGACCTTTGCGCACCCGCTGGTCGAGGCGATGGACAGCGGGCTGCCGGTGGTCGCTTCTGACCTGCCTGTGCACAGGGAGATATGTGGTGAAGCGGCCCTCTACTTTCCTCGTTTTTCCCCTCAGGAATTAGCGGCTCGCATTCTGGAAGTTGTTTCGTCGACCGGCCTGGCGTCACGACTGTCCGCCAGCGGAGCCGCGCGATCGGCTGCGTTCAGCTGGAGAAAGCACGCCGATGAATTGTTGGCGCTAGCTGGCTCGCTCGTCTCCAAGGACGGAACCAGCGTGTAAGCAACTGCTGGCCGGTGGTTGATTCCGTTCCGGCCCGGCGCTTAGAATGCGTTGCTTCAATCTTTCCATTCGGGTGCCGGAGATTCTGTGACAAGCATAAGATGGCGCAGCGTTCTGGTCGCGGTGTTGCTTCTCGCATCCGGAGCGGAGTTCTGCGCCCGTGGTCCGCTTCGTGCGGTGCGCGAAATGGCCTGGAACGACTTTCTTCCCCTTTACATTCAGTCTAGAGCGTGGGCATACGGGAAAGATCCCTACAGCGCTCAGTCTTTCATTTCACAGTGGCCATCCGGCAATCGGCGTCCATCCTGGGTAGATATCGACGCAGCGAACGGAGTATTAGAGCTGAAGCGGGGGATGCCGCCACCTTATCCCCCGAGCAGTCTGGTTGTGCTTTCGCCCTTCAGCCTGCTTCCCTGGGCGGTCGCCGAGCCCGTGTGGATCGTCATCAACATCGCTGCTGTGGTGCTGTCGCCCTTCGCGCTCCTTTCAATCTGCGGCTGCAGCCTGGCTGACCTGCGCGCCCAATTATTCCTGGTGGTGGCCTTTGCCCTTGCCCCCTTGCACACTGGTCTGGCGACTGCGCATCTGACCATGTTAACCATCAGCCTCACGATCTTCACGGTTTGGGCGGCGCGCTCCCGCAGAGAGAAGACCGCCGGCGCCCTATTGGCAATTGCCTTCTGCTTGAAGCCTACGGTGGCTGGCGGATTACTGCTTTTCTATCTGGTTCGCCGGCGGTGGAAAGTGGCCGGCATTGCATGCGCGGCCGCGGCGATCATTGGCGTTCTTGGAGCCTCTCGTCTCACGATCGCGGGAGTGCCATGGCTTGCTTCCTACTTCGAAAATATTCGAAGGATCTTTGCTTCGGGGTCGCTTACAGATTTTGCACAGAGAGATGCAATCCGGTTCAATCTGATTAATTCCCAGGTTTTTTTCTACAGCCTGCTTGGAAATGTTTCTATTGCCAACCGGCTGGCGCAGTTGCTGGGGACGGTGTTTCTGGGATCGTGGCTCTGGCTTTGCTGGCGCCGCCGCGCAGGCTCCGAACTGCTGGAAATCAGCGCTATCTTCGTCATCAGCCTGATTCCCTTCTACCACAGGTTCTATGACGCGGGGTTGTTGATCTGGCCTCTGGCCTGGAGTCTGTTGCTGGCGGGTAAGCGCTCAACCGTAGCCGTTACGCTCGCGGCGATCGCGCCGTTTCTTCTGCCGGGACCGGTTCTCCTCACCGAACTTGTGCGCACAGGAAGGATTCCGCCGGCCGTCGCCAACGGATGGTGGTGGAACGCCATCATCCTTTCCCATGAAGCCTGGGACTTGATCCTGTTGGCAGTTCTGCTGCTCTACTTCATGGCCCGAGGGTCATCGGAGCGAGGGTCATCGGAGCGAAGATCATCGGGGCGATCGCTGCCCCTTCACAGGCTGTGGGGTAATGCGGGTCAGACCAGAGTCTGCGCCCTGCGAGCGCCAATTTTCTCTAGCGCGCGGACAACTTCCGCAACCGCTTGCTCAGTGAGTTCGGGATACATGGGCAGCGAGAGTACACGTTCCGCCGCCTCTTCTGCTTGAGGGAGTGATCCCTTCCCGTATCCGAGGTCCGCATATACCGGCTGGAGGTGAGCCGGCACCGCATAGTGAATGGCAGTCTGGATTCCCTCTGCCAGCAGCGCCGATTGCAAGCCGTCGCGATCGTCCGCGCGCACGGTGTAGACGTGATAAACGTGGCGAGCCCACGGCATCTCGGCGGGCAGTTCCACTCCGCAGCCTGCCAGCAGTTGCTTGTATCTGAGGGCGACGGCTCGCCGCGCCTCGGTCCACTGCTCCAGATGCCGGAGCTTGACCCGCAAAATCGCCCCCTGAAACCCTTCCATCCGGTAGTTATACCCGTGCAGCACGTGATGATACTTCCGATCCTGGCCCCAGTCACGCAGCATGCGAATGGAGCGCGCATACTCCGGGTTGCTGGTGGTCACTGCGCCGCCTTCGCCATAAGCTCCCAGGTTCTTGGCAGGATAGAAACTGAAGCAGCCAATGTCACCCATGCTTCCGGCCGTTCGTCCCTTGTACTTTGCGCCGTGTGCCTGGGCCGCATCTTCGATTACCACCAGTCCATGGCGTCGCGCCAGTTCCAGGATGGGGTCCATGTCCGCAGTCTGGCCGTAAAGGTGCACGGGCAGGATCGCCTTGGTGCGGGGCGTGATGGCAGCCTCGATCGCTGCTGGATCCATGGTGAACGAGCGCGGGTCAATATCCACCAGCACCGGCTGCGCTCCCGTGTAGGTGACCGCGGCCACGCTGGCGATAAAGGTGAACGGAACCGTGATGACTTCATCGCCGGGGCCGACGCCTGCCGCCAGCAATGCCAGATGCAGGGCGCTTGTGCCCGAGTTCAGAGCAATGCACTCAGCCGCCCCGCAATAGGCAGCAAATTCCTTTTCAAAGGCCGCTACCTCGGAGCCGAGAACAAACTGACAAGTATCCAGGACTCCGACGATGGCCGCATCAATCTCCGGTTTGATGCTCTGGTACTGCGCCTTCAAATCGAGATACGGCACTTTAATGGAAGAGTTCGACATTCGAAACCTTGATCAAACGCACCAGGAACGAATCATCAGTTCTAAGGCTATCTTCAGTTTCAGCATCAAGCTGTTCCGTGCTTACACACGAGCTTATATACTAATGCTTTCCAGCCCAAAGGAAACTCCCTTTCATGCGTTCTCCGTCGCGAATGGAAATCGCCGTACTGTGGGTAATCTCTGCTGTGCTTTTCGTCGCTGTGGTCTCTCATTTCCGCCCTTTCATGGCCATGGTTGACGCCTTCGGAGACAACGACGCCTATCTGGGCGCCGCCCGCGCCATCCATGACTGGAATTTTCACAACGTTATCGTCAAGCAGTTCTGGGGACTGTCCTACGCAGTGGCCTTGTTCTCTTTCGTGCCGGGACTATCGCCGCGCACCGTGCTTCTGCTGATCTGCGGTGCTTGTTCCCTCACAACCGTGCTGCTCGCTTATGAATTGTGGGGTCCGTGGATTGCGGGATACTTTGCGGTGCTGAATTTTGATTGGATGCAGCGCTCCTACCTCGGCGGCTCAGAACCGATGTTCGCAGGCCTGCTTTTTGCATCGTTCCTCTGCATCCGCAAAGAGCGCTGGATTTGGGTCGCGATTCTGGCCGCGCTGGCCAGTATAGTTCGGCCGCTGGGAATCTTTGCTCTGCTGGCGATCGGCCTCGTCTTGCTTTTCCGGCGTCAGTATCGCAAGCTTCTCATCTGCACCGGCGCAGGCGCTGTCATCGGCATTCTCTACCTCTTGCCCTTCTGGGTCTACTTTCACGACGCTCTTTATCAGGTGCATCGCTACCAGACTGCTGACTGGCGCTCCGGCCTGGCCCTCGGCCTGCCCTTTCAGGCGCTAGCGTCCAGCTTCCTGCACAATCGCCAGCCACTCAGCAACGTCTTGCATACGCTGGGCTGGATGGTATTCGTGCTGGTTGGCTTTCTGGCCATGAGCCGCAGGGGTTTTCGCCCGTACCTGAATGAACACCGCCCGGAGTTTCTGTTTGCGTTCTCCTACTTCGTATTTCTCTTCACCTACAATTCCGGATGGGCTCGGGCGGAGTTTCCTCGTTTCGTGATTCCTCTCGTGCCTTTCGCACTCGTTGCCCTGGAGCCCTGGGTGCCAAAATCGCGCATCGTCCTGTACTCAGCGTGTGTGATCGGGTCCGTTTTAGCAGCCTGCTCGGCCATCGGCATTCGGAATGTATTGCCGGCTCTGCGCTAGATTGCCTGGGCCTACCGCCAAATTCATTTTGCTCGAAGAGACCGGCAGCGAAACCAAAGCCGGTCTTATGCTGCCTTGCGAAACAGCCGTGAGGTTAAGTCTTGCAGGCTGGGGATGGGTTTCTTCAGCAGATCCTGATAGCGCAGACTCTGGATTAGCACCACCGCGGCAATTAAAGTCGTAATGAAAAACAATCCGTAATAGCGAAGTTCGTAAATTGGGAACATCATGAAACGCACGGCAGAGAAAACGAGAGTGCACCCCATGATCCAGCGAAGCTCTTTCCTGACCAGGGGGAAGCACACCAGCCAGAGCAAACCAAACAGGGGCCCGGAACTATGGAGCAAGTCATTTACGGCTGTCATGAGGGAGTGGCCGTAGTTGGAGAACGCAGAGGAGGCTCCACTTCCCGGGGCTGCCCCAAGGAAGTGGCTGTAGATCTCCTGCCAGGGATATCCGTAGTGGTTGATCACAACTTCACTTCCCGCACTCAGCACAGCCAGGACTGCGGCCTTCTTCCAGTCGAGCCTGCCCTCGAACAGAAGCACGAGTATGACCAGCAGGCACAACAGAGAATTCTCCGGCCGTACCCAGATGGCGAGCAGCAGCGGCAAAACGCCCATGTCGCGGCCTCTGACAAAAATCATCCAGAGGCCGAAGAGCAAGAAAAAACACGACATACCATCCGGCTCGTTCGCTTGCCCAAGGAGCATTGTCTCGGGAAGTATTATGACGATGAGAACCAGCCACGATCGCGTGTAGGTCCACAGCATCACGGCGATTGCAAAATAGAACAGCGCGGATACGGCACGGGTCGAGTCAATGGCGCTGAAGCCCAGTTTGTGGACCGCTTCCAGGGTCAGAATGTACAAGGGCTTAATGGCAAAATACGGGAAATGCATGGCGGCGTAATAGGGATCAGCGGCCCGGCGCCTCATGTCGAGGGCCTGTTTGCCATCGTCGTCGAGGCCGCGGAGATGCGGTGTCAACGGCGCGCTGTAGAGAATCTGGTGCACCTTGACAACATCGCCCGTATCCGCCAGCGCCACCGTGCCGGCATAGCCAAGCGTGTCGATTTCAAACATACTGTAGCGGTAGCAATGAAGAGATACTCCGGCCGCCACGGCCAGGAGGAGTACAGTTGAGACGATTCGCCACGCATAACTAGGCCGGTTGATTGGATTCTTGCTTTCTTCCATTAGGGTTCGGTGAACTTCAGAAATGCCGCGGTTCGGCTGCCCAGTGGCAGCTGAGCATCTTCTTATGCTGGCGATGATCTGCCAGTACAATAGCACATCGTTGGACCGGGAACCTCGTGATGGCCGGGCCTCAGGACGCTACCTTGGACAAGGGACGAATGCTGCATTCGGATAATAAGATCCTTCAATTTGTGCGCTCGGTCTTAGCCGTCCCCGCGGCTTACAACTTGTGGTGGAAAATGGTTGGCGGGCCTGCTGTGGTCAAAGCGGTGGTAACTGAATATGTCCAGCCCCGGGCCGGCGCCCGCATTCTGGAAATAGGTTGTGGGCCGGGAACAATCTTGGGCTACCTGCCTGACTGCGATTACGAAGGGTTTGATATAAGCCCCAGGTACATCGAAATGGCCAGGAAGCGTTTTCCACACGCACGATTCTTCTGCGAGAGGGTGAGCCGATTTTCATTGGTTGACCACCACCGCTTTGACACGGTATTGGCCCTCGGGGTTGTGCACCATCTGGATGAGCAGGAAGCTACACAGCTATTTCAAATCGCGTATGATGCCTTAAACACGGGTGGCAAGCTGGTCACTGTCGATGGCGTGT
This sequence comes from Candidatus Sulfotelmatobacter sp., assembly GCA_052326105.1. Lineage (GTDB taxonomy): Bacteria > Acidobacteriota > Terriglobia > Terriglobales > Acidobacteriaceae > Sulfotelmatobacter. The sequence continues at coordinate 98,312 of JBKQRC010000050.1, forward strand.
TTGCGGACGATCAGTCCACGGCCGCGCGGTGGTTGCTGGCACGAGATCGCGGAGAATACGTCAGGAGCGAGACTGAGTACGTGAAGATCGCGTCTCAGGTGTTTGGCAGGGTCAGGACGACCGTTCGCCACGATCTGTTGCGTATTCCTTACACACACCTGATTATGGAATGTGTTCGTGGATGAATTCCTTCAAGCCAGGGTCGGCGAGGGTTGCGCGTGAGTCTGGACGCACGGATGCCTGAGAGCGGAGGGATCGCGAGAGACGTTCCGTTGGAGCGGCGGCGCTTGTCGGTCGTCATCCCCGTCTATCGCAGCGAGGCAATTCTCCCCGAACTAGTTCGCCGATTGGACGCGGTGCTCCCTGCCATCGCGGAGAGGTTTGAACTCATCCTGGTCAACGATTGCAGCCCCGACCACAGTTGGGACGTTATCTGTGATCTGGCGGGACAATACTCCTGGATTCGCGCCATCAACCTCATGCGCAATTATGGCCAGCACAACGCGCTCCTGTGCGGCATCCGGGCCGTTCGTTACGACGTCGTCATCACTATGGATGATGATCTGCAGCATCCTCCGGAGGAAATTCCAAAACTCTTGGCCAAGCTTGCCGAGGGGTACGATGTTGTTTATGGCACGCCAGAACACGAGCAACACGGGTTCGGGCGCGACTTTGCCTCTTTGGTGTCGAAGATCGCCCTGCAGAATGTAATGGGAGCAGAGATCGCCCGCAAAATCAGCGCATTTCGCGCCTTTCGCGCCGAAGTAGCCAAGGCCTTCGCCCATTACGCAGGCGCATTTGTTTCCATTGATGTTCTGCTGACCTGGGGGACGAACCGTTTCTGCTTGACGCCGGTGCGACACGAACCCAGGAAAGAAGGAATATCCAGCTATACATTTCGCAAGCTCGTCACCCACGCCATGAACATGATGACGGGGTTCACGACCCTCCCCCTGCAATTTGCCAGCTTGGTGGGTTTTGTTTTCACTCTTTTTGGAATCGGAGTTCTGGCCTATGTTGTCGGCCGTTTCCTGTTACTTGGCGGGAGCGTTCCTGGATTCCCATTTCTCGCTTCCATCATCGCCCTCTTCTCGGGAGCTCAGTTGTTTGCGTTGGGAATTATCGGGGAGTATTTGGCGCGAATGCATTTCCGGATGATGGATCGCCCCAGCTACGTAGTGCGCCAGGGCGTGGGGCTGGAGAGTGTTTCGGCTGCTCCGGCGGATTCGGAGCTGATTCAGGGCACCGGCCGGCGCTCTTAGCGTTTGGGTTTGCGATAGGGAGTGGGGCGAAGATGGTTACTGAGCTCGAAGCAGTCACGTTTTCCGAGATTGACAGCGCCCGCTTTGGTGTCCGCGTGGCTCGTGCGCACGTTGTGCCGGAGAATCTGCGCCGCGTCTTGGAGAGCTGTACGGCGGAGAAGATAGACTTACTGATTGCTCGCTGTCCGACCAGCGACCTCGCCACCGCGCAAGACATGGAGAAGCACGGATTCAGCCTGATGGATACGCTTGTGTACTACCGCTTCGATCTGGCAAAGCGCGCAGTTCCGGAAGACAAAGGTGAATTTCCAGTGCGCGGCCTGCGGCCAGGGGACGAAGAACAGGTTCGGATGGTCGCATCAGCAGCGTTCAAGGGATATATCGGCCACTACCATGCCGACCGCCGGCTCGACCGGCGCCGGTGCGATGAAGGGTACGTTTCATGGGCCGAGCGTTCCTGTATTCCGAAAACAGCGGCCGATGAAGTCCTTGTCGCCGAGCACGGAGATCGAGTCGTCGGGTTTGCCACGTTGCGGCTGAATTCACCGCAGGAGGTCGAAGGCTTGCTCTACGCGGTCGCTCCGGAATGGCAAGGCCGCGGCATCTGTCGTTCGTTCATGATCCGCAGCCTGCAGTGGTGCCGTTCTCGAGGTGCGCAACGAATGATCATCTCGACCCAGGTCACCAACGTCTCTATGCAAAAGGTTTGGTGCCGTGTAGGTTTCGAGCCTAGCCACTCCTACTATACTTTCCACAAATGGTTTGACCGATGAGCTATCGAATTCCATTCAACCGGCCCTGCCTGGCGGGCAATGAGTACAGGTACATCGCAGAAGCGATTGCCAATGGCCACGCCTCCGGCGACGGCCCATTTACGCGCCGGTGTCACGAGCTTCTGGAAGCAGAACTCGGAGCACCCCGAGTCTTGCTGACCACTTCTTGTACGCATGCTCTGGAGATGGCGGCGCTCCTGCTCGACTGCGGTCCAGAAGATGAAGTCATCGTTCCCTCGTTCACATTTGTCTCAACGGCGAACGCCTTCGCTCTGCGGGGTGCGCGCCTGGTGTATGCAGATATCCGAGCGGACACACTGAATCTGGACGAGAGTCTCCTGGAATCGCTGATTACGCCGCGAACCAAGGCGATCGTCGTGGTTCACTATGCGGGAGTTCCGTGCGGGATGGACTCAATCCTTGCGATTGCTGCCCGCCATGGCGTCCGGGTTGTGGAAGACAATGCTCATGCTCTGTTCTCCCGCTACAAAGGTACCTACACGGGATCGCTGGGATGCCTCGCCACGCAGAGCTTCCACGAGACCAAGAATTTCACCTGTGGGGAAGGTGGAGCGCTGGTCATCAACGACGCTGAGTTTATAGAACGGGCGCTCGTCATTCGCGAAAAAGGAACCAACCGCAGCCGCTTCTTCCGCGGCGAGGTGGACAAGTACACCTGGGTTGACCTGGGATCCAGCTACTTGCCTTCCGATCTCCTGGCCGCATTTCTGCTGGCACAGTTTGAAGCCAGAGAGACGATCCAGGAAAAGCGGCGGCAGGTCTGGAGCCGATACTACGAATCACTGGCGGATTGGGCTGAGAGCAACGACGTGAAGCTGCCCGTTATTCCCGCAGATTGCGAGCAGGCCTATCACATGTTCTACATGCTGCTGCCCTCGGCGGAAGACCGCGAGTCGTTGATCTCGCATTTGAAAGCGCAAAGCATTCTCAGCGTCTTTCACTACACCCCGCTGCACCTTTCGGAAGCAGGGAAGAAATTTGCCGCGCGTTCTTCATGCTGCCCAGTCACGGAAGACTTGAGTGAGCGGCTGCTGCGTCTGCCCTTCTACAATGATCTCAGCCTTAACGACCAGGACCACGTCACTACCGCGCTTATGAAGTTTCGTTTTCGCTCGGTCAGGCGGCGAGCCAGTTAGACAGACAGCAATTTACGTATGGGTTAAGCTTTAGCAGGCCCAACATGAGAGGCCTGCTTGCGAGACGTTCAGGCTCCAGCGTCGAGCGACATTTCTAAATGTGCGGAATCTTTGGCATTATTGCGCAAGACGGGCGAATCCCGGCCGGCATGCTGGAGCGCGGGACGGAGTCGCTTGCCCATCGCGGACCCGATGACTCAGGGACCGTCGTGCTGCAAGATTCGGTTCCCGGGCCTGTGGAAATCGGCCTCGGTAACCGCCGCCTGGCAATTCTGGACCTCTCGCCCCTTCCCCATCAGCCCATGCACGATGCTGAAACTGGCAACTGGATCGTCTACAACGGTGAAATCTATAACTTCCGCGATGTCCGCCGGGAACTGGAACTGGCCGGAACTAGCTTCGTCAGTCATTCCGATACGGAAGTTCTTCTCAAGGCTTATGCATGCTGGGGTCAACAGTGTCTGGCGAAATTGCGTGGAATGTTCGCCTTCGCCATCTGGGATGCGCGTCAGCATCGTCTATTCCTGGCCCGCGATCCCATGGGCATCAAACCGCTCTACTACTTTCAGTCCGGCTCGTATTTTCTTTTTGCGTCAGAAGTCCGCACCTTGTTGGGAACCGGACTTGTACCCCGCCAAATCGACCACGCTGGACTCATCAATTACCTGACCTTCGGCTCGGCGTACGATCCGCTCACATTAGTGAAGGATGTGTACGCGCTTCCCGCCGGCTGCACACTGACATGGGAAAGTGGAACTCTGCGGCAATCAACATACTGGGATCTGGTTGATGAGGGGCCAGATGGACAAACGCGGGAAGCCGTTTCTGCTCACGGTGAAATGCGCGCTGTGGAACACCTGCAATCAATTCTCGAAGAAGCTGTTCGTTTGCAACTTGTGAGCGACGTACCGGTGGGCGTTTTCCTTTCCGGCGGCATCGATTCGAGCGCGCTGGTCAGCATTCTCAGTCGCGGTGGAGTGACTCCGAGCACGTTTTCCATTGTTTTTCGCGAAGCCGAATTCTCTGAGGCGCAACACTCCCGTGCCGTGGCCACGAAGTTTCACACCGATCATCACGAGATTAGTGTCTCCCAGGCGGACGTTCTGGCCGCTATCCCCGACGCGCTGTGCGCCATGGACCTGCCCACCATGGATGGCATCAATACGTATTTCGTTTCGAGGGAAGCTCGGCGCGCTGGAGTGAAAGTTGCCCTCTCGGGCCTGGGCGGCGACGAAATCTTCGCCGGCTACTCCAGTTTTCGCACTGTCCCGCGGATGGAGCGCTTCGCCCAGTTCTGGAACCATGCTCCCTATGCCGTTCGCGCCCCGTTGGCGTCAGCGCTGGCGGCTCTCTCTCCCGAGAACGACCAGAGTCGCAAGCTGATCTCGCTGGCGCGCGACAACGGCGAGATCTTGCATCCCTACTTCCTTGCCCGCATGTTGTTCACGCCCGACCAACGCAGTGTCTTGCTTCCGGAATCTGGCGCCGATACAACCGAAGCGGCGAAATCGCAACGGCTATGTCTGCAGCGCGCTCTCCCCCTCGATGCCGTCAATCGCGTTTCCTATCTGGAGGCGCGCTGTTATATGCTCAATACACTATTGCGGGACGCCGATTTTATGAGCATGTCCCAGGGCCTGGAAGTCCGTGTGCCTCTGATTGATCATCGTTTGGCTAAGGCGGTGCTGGCGCTTCCGGGCGCGTGGAAACTGAGCCAGACATCGAAGAAGCTTCTGGTCGGAGCCATGGCGGGGTCTCTGCCGGACGAAATTGTTCATCGTCCGAAGCGCGGGTTTACCTTGCCCTTTGAACATTGGATGCGTCAGGAGCTTCGAGCCGAGATCGAGCCTGGGTTGGACGCCAAGCGAATCAACGGCGGTCCGCTCGGCGGGTTACTCAACGGGGCTGAGGTACAAGCGGTCTGGCAGCGATTTCTCTGTGGGAAGACTTCATGGTCCCGGCCGTGGTCTTTGTACGTGCTGCAGCGCTGGTGTGAACTGCATTTGTAATCCCATCCCATGCACAACGTGGAAGACATCGCCAAGACGCAGCTGGCAACGTCGGCTGGCAAGTTGCCGGTCAGCGTCATCGTGGCTGCACGCAACGAGGAGAAGAATCTGCCTCGATGTCTTGAGGCACTGCGTGGCGTCGGCGAGGTTTACGTCATCGATTCGCAGAGCACCGATGCAACTCCCGAGATCGCCCGTTCCTGCGGAGCGAACGTGGTGCAGTTTCACTATCAGGGCGGCTGGCCCAAGAAGCGCCAGTGGGCCATGGACAACCTTCCCCTGCAATACGATTGGATTCTGCTGATTGACGCCGACGAAGCTCTTACACCCAGCCTCGCAGACGAGATTCGCCAAGCCATCCAATCGCCGGGCTGCAACGGCTATTACATCTCGTTGCGCATGTGGTTTCTGGGCAAGGTTCTTCGCCACGGCGACGCCACCTTCTGGAAACTTGCGCTTTTTCGCCGGGGCAAAGGGCACTACGAATGCCGCCTTCGCGATCAAGATTCCTCCATGGCCGACATGGAGGTTCATGAGCACGTCGTCGTGGACGGTCCAACATTGCGCCTGAAGAATCCTCTGATCCATCACAACGTGGAATCACTGTCCCGCTACATCCAGAAGCATGACGAATACTCCAACTGGGAAGCGCGTGTTCTCCTGCAAGGCGAACAGGGCAGCACAGATCTGCCGCCGGCATTCTTCGGCACACAAGCCCAGCGCCGCCGCTGGCTCAAGAAGAAGCTCTATGCTTTGCCGGGGTCTCCGATTCTGCTTTTTTTCTATCGCTATTTCCTGCGGCTGGGATTCCTGGATGGTATTCCTGGCCTGATCTACTGTGGGTTTCAGGCGGTGCAGATGTTTCATACCAAAGCCAAGATCTACGAGATGAAGACGCGGATGCACAACGACGACGCGCAAAGGAACTAACTGGGGAATGTGCGGAATCAGCGGTGTGGTGAATCGCGGAGATCGAGAAACGCTGGCGCGGATGAATCACGTGCAGGCGCATCGCGGCCCCGACGACTTCGGTCTGTGGGAGAAGAAGTTTCCCGATGGTTCCTACATCGGGCTCGGCAGCCGCCGCCTGGCAATCCTCGACTTGTCGCCGGTCGGCCACATGCCGATGGGCAACGAGGACCGCACCGTCTGGATCACCTACAACGGTGAAATCTACAACTTCGCCGAACTTCGTCGCGAACTTGAGCTGAAGGGCCATCGCTTCAATTCGCACACCGACACTGAGGTCCTGCTCCACCTCTACGAACTGGAGGGTCCCGACTGCGTAAAGCGCTTGAACGGGATGTTCGCCTTTGCCATCTGCGATCTCCGCTCAACAACGCCGACGCTGTTCATGGCCCGCGATCATTTCGGCGTCAAGCCTTTCTATTATTTCTGCGATGGTGTGCGCTTCGCGTTCGCCTCGGAGGTCAAGGCGCTTCTGCAGGTTCCCGGGATCGAAGCCGAACTCGACCCGGCGGCTCTTCATCAGTATCTGACGTTCCTGTGGGTTCCCGATCCCAAGACGATGTTCCGCCGCATCCTGAAGCTTCCCGCGGGCCACTACGCGACGCTGCGCAACGGCGAACTCAAGCTCACCCAGTACTGGGATCTGACGTTTCCGCCGGCGAACCAGACTTACGCGAGATCGGAAGCCGATCTCACCGCGGACATCCGCTGGCGCTTCCGCCGTTCGGTGGAAGCGCAAATGGTCAGCGACGTTCCTATCGGCGCCTTCCTCAGCGCAGGTCTCGATTCCTCCAGCATCGTGGCCATGATGTGCGGGGCAGCCACGCGCGGCGCAACGGCGCGCCAGCCGGTGCGCACCTACACCATCACATTTCCGCGCAAATATCGCGTCGGCGAAACCACGCTCGACGACCCGGAAGTTGCTACCCGACTGGCTCGTCACCTGGGCTGCGAGAACCAGCGCATTGTCGTCGAACCGGACGTGGCCGGACTTCTCCCGCGACTGGTTTGGCACATGGACGAACCTACCGCCGATCCCGCCATCATCGCGGCTTATCTCGTATGCCGCGAAGCGCGCAAGCAGGCGACCGTCCTGCTGTCAGGAGTGGGCGGCGACGAATTGTTTGCGGGATATCGCAAGCACGTTGCTCATTATTGGGCCCAAGCTTACCGGCGTCTGCCATCAACCGCGCGCCACATGACCGAGGCGGCTCTGGCTGCGCTGCCCGGTCTGCGTGGTACGCCGATGAAGGGAAGGTTGCGCCTGGCGAAGAAGATGGCGCGCAGCGCTTCGCTGAACCCGGTTGATCGTTTCATTACAAACTGCACGTATCTCGACGAAGGCCAGAAATCGCGGCTCTACCTTCCCGAACTTGCGGATGACGTCACAGCAACTGATCCGGCGTTCCGTCACCGCGCTGCATTTGAACGCGTCGGCGACGCCGACTTTCTGCATCAGATGCTCTACCTTGACACCAAGATTTTTATGACGAGCCTCAACCTTACCTACAACGACAAGATGAGCATGGCGTCGTCGGTCGAGGTGCGAGTTCCATTTCTCGACCGGGAACTGGCCGAGTTCGTGGCGTGGAACGTTCCCCCGGGTCTGAAGCTGAAGGGTTCGCTGATGCCGACCACGAAGTACATCTTCCGCCGGGCGATGCAGGACATCTTGCCGCAAGAGGTGTTGCAGCAACCCAAGGCAGGCTTTGCCGCTCCGGTAGACTATTGGTTGGCTCACGATCTCAAAGAAATGTTGGACGACCTGCTCTCGCCCGCGCAACTGCGCCACCGCGGCCTTTTCCGCCCAGAAGCAGTGCGGCGATTCGTGGATGAGCACCGCAGCGGGCGGGAAGACTGGTCCATGCAGATATGGCAGTTCTTGACGCTAGAATTGTGGATGCAGACGTTCCTCGACGGTGGGGCGCGGAAGTTTGAGACGGAAGCGCCGGTTCCCCGGGAAACAGCCACGGCATGAAGCGAGTTCTTCAACACCGAAGCAGGCACGAGATTACGGTCAAGACTCTAATCTGAACGAATGATCCAATCTCGAATGACCCAGCGAATCGTGAACAGCAAGAGGAGACGAAGTTAGTTCATGCTCATTTTGGGCCTCAACATGTTTCACGCCGACGCTTCGGCGGCGATTGTCGTTGACGGAGAGGTAAAGTTTGCCATCGCCGAGGAGCGGCTGAACCGGCATAAGCACTTCGGCGGATTCCCCGCGCTCGCCGTAAAAGCTTGCCTCGATTCCATCGGCGCGAAAATCCCGGACGTCGACCACGTCGCCGTCGGTCAGGACAGTGACGCAAACCTCGCCAAGAAAGTGCACTACGCTCTGGCAAATCCGGCGAAAATTCTGAACTTCATTCGACTCCGCCAACGTAAAGAAGCCATGCGCGACGTGCGCTCGCTTCTGGCCAAGGCGCTGGAAGCCGATTCGTCCCAGTTTCGTTTTCGCGAGCATCATCTCGAGCACCACATCGCCCACATCGCCAGCGCCTACTACTGTTCACCGTGGGAAAAAGCCGCCGGCTTCAGCTACGACGGCTCCGGCGACTTTGTTTCGACCATGATGGCGCGCTGCGAAGGCGGCGAAATCGAAGTGCTCGACCGCGTTTTCCTGCCTCACTCGCTGGGCAGCCTCTACACCATGATTTGCGAGTTCATCGGGTACACGAAGTACGGCGATGAAGGTAAGGTCATGGGCCTAGCTCCCTACGGTAAAGATACCTACTGCGACCAGATCGGCAAAGTCGTGACCCCGAAGAATGGCGGGTTCCAGCTCGACCTCAGCTACTTCAAGCCGCTGGGCAGCAATCAGGGCATGCAGGTTTTGCCGGACGGCACCGTCCGGCTGGCCCGGCATTTTTCTGCGCGCATGGAGAAGTTGTTTGGCGAACCGCGGCGCCCCTACAGCGAAATCACGCAGCGCGATATGGACCTGGCCTTTGCCCTGCAACGCCAGTTCGAAGAAATCTTCTTCCATCTGCTAAAGCAATTGCACTATCGCGTTCCGCTCGACGATCTGGCCATGGCCGGCGGATGCGCGCTCAACAGCGTGGCCAACGGAAAGATCTTCGATCTCACGCCTTTTCGTCGCACCTACATTCAACCCGCCGCAGGCGACGAAGGTCTGGCGATTGGAGCCGCTCTGCACACCTGCCATTCCGTGCTCAAACAACCTCGCCATCACGAATTGAAAGATGCATATCTGGGACCTGAGTTCTCGGAGTCGCGCATTCAATCATCACTCCAGGATGCGGGGTTGCAGTTTCGGAAGTTGGAACGGGCCCTCTTATTGGAGGCAACGGCAGAGCAGATCGTCGCAGGCAACGTTGTCGGCTGGTTTCAAGGACGTATGGAGTGGGGGCCGCGCGCACTCGGCAATCGCTCCATCGTCGCGCATCCCGGCTTGCCCAACATGAAGGACGTGCTCAACGCCCGCATCAAGCACCGCGAGTGGTTCCGTCCGTTTGCGCCCTCGATCCTCGCCGACTATCAGCATGAGTATTTCGAGCACGACCACCCTTCTCCGTTCATGCTGCACGTTTACAAAATCCGCCCGGAAAAGCGCAAGAGTCTATGCGCAGTAAATCACGTGGACGACACCGGACGCCTGCAGACAGTAACGCGGGAGGAAAATCCGATGTACTACGATCTGATCTCGGCCTTTCATCGCAAGACAGGGATTCCGGTCATCCTCAACACGAGTTTCAACGAAAATGAACCGATTGTCTGCACGCCGGAAGAGGCCATTGATTGCTTCCAGCGAACGCGGATGGACGTGTTGGCGATCGGTCCGTTCCTGGTGGTGAAGCCCAGCGCAGAAAATGCCGCGATCAGGACCGCTTCCACAGCGTGAAGAAGCAGCGGAACTTCGCGCAGGTCGATCTCCTCCGCGCTACTCGCCCATGACTTTCACAATCACCCGCTTGTCCCGTTGTCCATCGAATTCCGCATAGAAAATCCGCTGCCACGTGCCCAGATCGAGCTTGCCCGCGGTGATGGGGACGATGACCTCATGATGAATCAGCAGCGCCTTCAAATGCGAGTCGCCGTTGTCTTCGCCGGTCTCATGATGTTTGTAGTCTTTGCGAAACGGCGCCAAGTGTTCCAGCCACTGGTCAATGTCCTCGATCAGACCGTTCTCGTTGTCGTTGACATAGATGCCGGCCGTGATGTGCATGGCTGAAACCAGCACCATGCCTTCGCGCATGCCGCTCTTGCGAACAATCTCCTCAACCTGCGGCGTGATGTGCACGTAAGCCCGGTGTGACTTAGTGTGAAACTTCAGGTATTCGGTGAGGGTCTTCATTGGTTTGAATCCGCGGTCAAAATGGAGGCCGGATATCTAACGCAGTATTTCAGCCAACTTCCCGCTCGCAATTAACTCGGCAATCCTTGTGAAATCCTTATACATTACCCGATCCTTTTCCATCGTTGCGCACACCGAGCGGATCGCTGCGTGTGCCGCCTGTCCGGTCTTCGAGACCTGCAGCGGAGCCAGAAAGTCCAGCGCCTGGGCAACTGCCATTGCTTCGATCGCCAGCACATTGCCCGCGTTCCCCACGATACGCCTGAGCTTGAGCGCCGCGGTCATGCCCATGGAAACGAAATCTTCCTTATTGCCCGAGGTGGTAATCGAGTCGACGGAGGCGGGATGTGCCAGGATTTTGTTCTCGCTGACCAGCGCTGCCGCCGTCACCTGCGCCATCATGAAGCCGGAGTTCAATCCTGCGCCCGGAGCCAGAAATGGCGGCAAGCCTTCGCTGAGTGCAGGATTCACCAGCCGCTCAATCCGCCGCTCGCTGATTCCAGCCAGCGCGCTCAACGCGATGGCCAGGAAATCCAACGCGAAGGCCAGTGGCTCGCCGTGGAAGTTTCCACCCGAGATCACATCGCCCTCAGCTTTCTTCGCGTCGGTGATGAAGACCAGAGGATTGTCAACCGCGGAGTTGGCTTCCGTTTCAAATACTGCCCGGCAGTGAGCGAGCGTGTCGCGCACCGCGCCGTGCACCTGCGGGATACAGCGCAGAGAGTAAGCATCCTGCACGCGGCCGCAGTCGCGGTGCGATTCGCGAACCTGGCTGCCAGCGAGCATGCGCCGCAGGTTGGCCGCACTCTTCATTTGCCCACTATGGGGGCGTGCCTTATGAATGCGCTCGTCGAACGCCGCGTCCGTTCCCAGAAGCGCGTCGCAGCTCAGCCCGCCCAGCACGTCGGCCGTGTCCACCAGTATTTCCGCCGCCAGCAGAGCCAGAGTGCCCACCGCCAGCATGGCCTGCGTGCCATTGATCAGGGAAATTGTTTCCTTGGCTTCGAGCACGAGCGGCTTGATTTGTGCACGTTTCAGTGCCTCCGCACTGGAAATGCGCACGCCTTTTTCGTCGCGGCATTCACCTTCGCCGATCAAAGCCAGCGCCAGGTGCGCCAGCGGAGCCAGATCGCCGCTGGCGCCTACGCTGCCTTGCGACGGCACCACCGGAGTGACGCCGCGGTTGAGCATTTCGCAGAGCGAGTCAATGACGACCGCCCGCACGCCGGAATGACCCTTGGCCAGCGAGTTGGCCCGCAACAGCATTATGGCGCGCGTTTCCGCGACTGCGAGCGGTTCCCCGACGCCGGCCGCGTGGGAGCGCACCAGATTAACCTGCAGTTCACGAATCTGGTCGACGGCAATGCGCACATCGCTCAGCTTGCCCACACCGGTCGTAATGGCGTAGGCGACTTTATTGCTGGCGACGATCTCATCAACCACGGCGCGTGCCCGATCCACAGTCTCGCGGGCGTCGGGAGAAAGAAGAACAGCGCGGCGCTCAGCCGCGACCTCACGCACGGCTTCCAAGCTGAGATCGTTTCCGTTGATGTGCAATGCGTTCAAGAAATGTTCCGTTTCGATGTTCAATTCGAATCTATAGCTCTTGTCATTCCGAGAGGGCGAAGCCCTCGAGGAATCTGCTTTTCCACGCCAGCAGGCCAGCAGATTCCACGCCAGCCAGCGCCGGTTCAGAATGACAAGCTTACTTCCCCATCGCCTTGCGGAAGGCCTTCAAATATTTCTCCGGCAGCGGCGCAACTTTCATATTCAAATCGGTGACGATATGCGTGGTTTCACCCTCTGCGAGCAGCGTTCCACTATCCGCCTGCAGCAGTTCGTAACTGAAGATCACGACCGATTCGCGCACGTTCTTCAGCTTGGTCCGCACCACGACTTCCTGGTCGTAATACACCGGAGCGCGGTACCGGCATTTGGCCTCGGCAACGGCGATGAAGCGGCCGTCTTCGCGCTCCATGTCACGGTAGGAGAATCCCAGCTGCCGCATCAACTCCACGCGTCCCACCTCGAACCAGATCAGGTGGTTGGAGTGGTACACCACTCCCATCTGGTCGGTTTCTGCGTAGCGCACCCGCAGCCGGGTTTCATTCATTACGTGATGATTGTTCGAGCTCATTTTCCGGTCCACACCGGTTTGCGTTTCTCCAGGAATGACGTAATCCCTTCACGGAAGTCGGCGGTCGTACGAATCTTCGCATTTTCGCGCACGGCCGCTTCAATCTGTGCCTCCACATCAGAGCGCGCATGATCGGTGAGCAACTGCTTGGTGGCTCGCAACGATGCCGGGCTGTTCTCCATCAACAGCGCCGCCAATTCGTGCGCCCGCGTCATCAAGTTCTCCGGCGCAACGACTTCGTTGATAAGACCCATCCGCGCTGCCTCGTCCGCACCGAAGAGTCTTCCCGTCAGCAACAGATCGCGCGCCTGCTTCTCGCCCACCTGCCGCAAGAGAAATGTCGAGACAATCGCGGGCACGAACCCGATACGCACTTCGGTGTAGCCAAGCTTCGCTTCCGGAACCGCTAACGTGAAGTCGCACAACAACGCGAGTCCTGTCCCGCCCGCGATCGCTGCACCGTTCACTGCGGCAACCGTGACCTTCGGAAACTCGTACAGCGAGCGAAACAACTGGACCATCGTCTGCGAATCTTTCAGATTCTGCTCTGGCGATCGGCCGAGCAGAGTCTTCAGATTGTCCAGGTCCATCCCTGAGCAAAACGCTTTGCCCGCCCCGGTCAAGATTAGAACGATCGCTTCGGACTTCGCTACCTCATCGAGCGCGCGCAGCAGATCGTCGATCAGTTCGAAGCTGATGGCGTTGCGCTTCTCGGGCCGGTTCAGCGTGATGGTTGCCACGCCCCGGTCGTATGCGAGTTGGATCGTATTGAAGTTCATTTTTCACAACCGTCACGGATTTTCACGGATGTAATTCAAACCATCCGCCAAATCCCCGATGATCCGTGCAAATCGGTGGCAATCTAATCCGCTGCGTGCGAGACAGAAAACTTTGCGCCGATTCCTCCCGTTGCCTTCAACAGCGCGTCCAGCGGCTTCAGGCGCGGCAACTCCGCTCCTCGCTGGCCGAGGGCTTCGATGACCTTCTCCGTCGGGATGTTACCAACCAACGCGTCCTGCGCAAAGGGACACCCACCCAACCCTCCCAACGCGGAATCAAAGCGCCGGCAGCCGGCATCGTAAGCAGCCAGAATCTTCGCGGCAGCGTCTTCGGGCCGGCTGTGCAGATGCACGCCAATCTCGAGGTAGTCGTACCTGGTCAGTACCGCGCTTACCACGTCGCTGATTTCCTGCGCGTCTGCCAGGCCCACCGTGTCGGCCAGCGAAATCACGTGCAAGTTTTCCACTTCCAGCAGGCCGATGGCTTCAATCACCTCGTCCACGCTCCCCGAGTCGCCATAGGGATTGCCGAACGCCATCGAAATGTAGACCACAACGTCCAACCCGGCGTCGTCAGCTCTCTTCTGGACTCTCTCCAGTTCGTCGAGCGCCTCCTCGGGTGACTGGTTCTGATTCTTGCGCAGGAACGTCTCGGAGATCGAATAAGGAAACCCCACCGTAGAAACCGCCTGCGTCTCGATCGCTCGCTGCGCGCCCTTCTCATTCACGACGATGCCGATGATCTCGACGTCATCGGGGGGATCGAGTTCCTTCAGCACCTGCTCCGAATCTGCCATCTGCGGCACGGCCTTCGGAGACACGAACGAGACCGCATCAATGTGTTTGAATCCGACACTGATCAAGGCTTTCAGGTAATCGGCCTTCAGATCGGCAGGGATCATCGCCTTCAGCCCTTGCCAGGCATCCCGCGGACACTCGATCAGTTTCACCGAAGGAGCAGTTAGCATTTAGCAATTGGCAGTTAGCGAAAGAGGTTTCAATCTTCAATCAACAAATCAACAATCGAAAATCGAAAATCGAAAATCGTCCCATATCCCCTTGGTAAATCATGTCTGCAGCACTCCCACCTTAAATTCCGCCACATCCGGGTTCAGCGCGGCCGCCTCCAGCGCCTCCGTAATCGCTTCCCGCGTCTCGATCGGATCAATGATTTTGTCAATCCACAAACGGGCCGCGCCATAGCGGGGATCGCCCTGCTCGTCGTAGGTGCGTTTCACCGATTCGTAGAGTTTTGTTCTCTCTTCTTCGCTCAGCTTCTTGCCGTCGCGCTCCAATTGTTTGAGCTTGATCTCGACCAGAGTGCCCGCGGCCGAATCGCCACTCATGACCGCGTAGCGAGCTGTCGGCCAGGCAAACACGAAACGCGGATCATACGCCTTCCCGCACATGGCATAGTGTCCCGCGCCGAACGATCCTCCCACGATTACCGTGATCTTCGGCACCACGGAATTCGACACAGCGTTCACCATCTTCGCGCCCGCCTTGATGATCCCGCTCCACTCTGCGTCGCGGCCCACCATGAATCCATTCACGTCGTGAAGGAAGACGAGAGGAATCAGGTTCTGGTTGCAGTCCATGATGAAGCGCGCCGCTTTCTCTGCGGACTCGGTGTAGATCACGCCCCCAAACTCGACTCGTTTGTTGCCCTCGTGATCGGTTTGCTGGGCGTGGAGTTTCTGATTGGCCACAATGCCTACGGCAAAGCCACCGATGCGGCCGTAGCCGCAGACCAGCGTTTTTCCGTACTCCGGTTTGTACTCGTCGAAGCGGCTGGCGTCGAGCACACGCGCCAGCACTTCCTTCATGTCGTAGGGCCGCGCCGGCGATGAATCATAGATTCCGTAGATTTCCTCGGCCGCCAAGGCCGGCTCGACCGGCTTCTTCCGGTCCCACGGAGACAGCCGCCGGTATCCCCACTTCTCGACGATGGAACGAATTCTCTCGATACAGGCCTCGTCGTTGGGCTCGCGGAAATCAATCGTGCCGCTGATCGCCGAATGCATCGCCGCGCCGCCCAATTCTTCCGCCGACACCTTCTGTCCGATCGCCGCCTGCACCAGCGCGGGACCCGCGAGGAATAATCCGCTGCCATCGGTCATCAGCAGGTGATCGCACATCACCGGAAGATATCCGCCGCCGGCCACGCACATGCCCATGATGGCGGCGATCTGCGGAATACCCAGGGCCGACATGACGGCATTGTTGCGGAACACGCGTCCAAAATCGTCGGTATCGGGAAACACGTCTTCCTGCAGCGGCAGGAACACTCCGGCCGAATCCACCAGATAGATCGTTGGGATACGGTTCTCGAGGGCAATATTCTGCGCGCGAATCACCTTCTTGGACGTCATCGGGAAAAACGCTCCCGCCTTGACGGTGGCGTCATTCGCAA
Source organism: Candidatus Sulfotelmatobacter sp. (assembly GCA_052326105.1). Taxonomy (GTDB): domain Bacteria; phylum Acidobacteriota; class Terriglobia; order Terriglobales; family Acidobacteriaceae; genus Sulfotelmatobacter. The sequence continues at coordinate 114,129 of JBKQRC010000050.1, forward strand.
TGATCATCACCAGGCGCGTATGAACCCGCGCCATTCCCGTCACCACGCCCGCGGCGGGCGCTCCGCCCCACTCTTCATACATACCGTGCGCGGCATACACTCCCAGTTCGAAGAAAGTTCCGGGGTCGATCAGTCGTTCGATGCGCTCACGCGCGGTCAGACGTCCCTTGGCGTGCTGGTTCTCGATGGCCTTAGTGCCCCCACCTTCGCGGATGGTCTCCTCTTCATTGCGCACCTGCGACATCAGGTCAGCCAGGAAGCGCATATTGGCTTCGAAGCGCGCGGAAGTGGGATCGACTTTTGTGGTCAGCACGTTCGCCGCTGTGGGCGAGTTCGTCGGAGAAGATTCGTTACGATCAGCCATGGTCGAGAGATAAGGTCGAGAGATGAAGACACAAACTGATTACGGTATACCACGCGGGCGTACGCGCGCAACGCGGCATGCGACCATAGTCTGGTGTGGAGACACCTATGTGGGAGCCGCCCTCGACTGTCGGGTCGGGCGAAGCACGACAGGCGTTGTTGTTCAAGCTGAACATCTGATGCCGGCATTGAGAGTCAGGAGTCTAGGGAGTTTCTGATCGGAAAGACAAAGGCCAGGGCCGAAGACCTAAGACCCACCACCTACAATCTAACACCCGGCCGCAGGCACGCCCGGCCCCTTCACATGCGCGCGAATGAACTGGACGATGTTGTCCATCGCCGTGCCCGGCTGAAAGATCGCGGCCACGCCGGCCTTCTTGAGCCCATCAACGTCCTGATCGGGGATAATCCCGCCTACCAGCACAATCACATCGTCCATCTTGTTCTGCTTGAGCAGGTCCATCACGCGCGGCACGATCGCGTTGTGCGCCCCGGAGAGTATCGAGAGCCCGATCACCTGCACATCTTCCTGCAGCGCCGCGTTGACGATCATTTCGGGAGTCTGCCGTAGACCGGTATAGATGACTTCCATACCCGCATCGCGCAGGGCGCGGGCAATGACTTTCGCGCCGCGATCATGCCCGTCGAGCCCGGGCTTGGCTACTAACACGCGTATCCTGATGTCAGGCATCGCTATTCATTTAACCACAGAGGGCACAGGGGATCACAGAGAGTCCTTGTCTTTCTTCCGATGAAGGTGTCGCAAGACCATGAACGCAATCAGCGAATAGATAATCACATTCAGGAGCCCACCAAGGGCGTACCAAGCGGGGAGGCTTGGCAAGTACACTCCACTCGAAAAGCCATGAACGCCGCCGCTCGCAACGTAAACGATCATCATTCCCGGCAAGAATACATAGTTTGGCGCATTGGGGAAGAGGAGAGAGAAACCCGCTCCCCCAAGAGTGAGCGCGATCCCAACTAGGATCGCTTTCCGCCGAGGAGATTGAAGAGTCATTTTCGAAAACTCTTACTGCTTTACGTTTGCTGTCTTGCCGCCGTGGCTAAACGGTTTTTATATCCAAACTCCGCCATAAATACCAGCAGGCCACGCTGCGATACGGCGCCCAGGGCCGCGCGATCTTTTCCATGTCCTTCGGCTTGGGCCACTTGCGCTTCCGGTAATGCTTCTTGATCGCCGCCTGCACCCCATAATCGCCTGTCGGCAGCACGTCCGGCCGCTTCAACGTGAACATCAGGAACATCTGCGCCGTCCACACGCCGATGCCCTTTACCTGCGTCAGATGATTGACCACCTCTTCATCGGGCAGGTCCGGCAACTTCCCGAAGTCGAGCAACCCGTCGCGCGTCTTCACCGACAGATCCTTGAGATACGCCGACTTCTGCTTCGACAAACCAACGCTCCGGAGTTGCGCATCGCTGAGCTTCAGGATTCCGTCCGGGGTGAGCGGCTCTCCCGCCAGCGCGGCAAAGCGCTCGAAAATGGTTTCGGCGGCCTTGCCATTCAGCTGCTGGTAAACAATGGTCTCAGCCAGGCTGGAAAACTCCGGCGAGCCGAACTCCATCCGGAACGGGCCCACGCGCTCGATGATGGCGCTCATTACGGGGTCAGATTTCTTTAGGCGATTGATGGCCTTGCGCATGGCCTATAGATTTACCACAAAACAGACGACGGGCGAAGAAAAAACGAAATTGCGTCTCGATCAGCGTGCCATGGTGAACAGCAGCCCCGCTACACCTCCGCCCAGCGCCACCCATGCCGGATTGACTTTCCACCGCAACAACACCGCCAGCGCCGCCACGGCGATCACCCAGGAAGGCCATCCCCGCAAGGCATCGCCGGCCAGCCTGAACGTGACGCCCGCCATCAGCGCCACCGCGCAGACACTCACCGAATCCAGAAAAGCCGCCATCCAGGCGGACTGCCTCAGCCGGAACAGAACCGGCGCCAGCATCGCGACATATAGGAACGAAGGCAGAAAAATAGCTACCGTCGCCACTGCCGCTCCCGGTGCGCCCCCCAGAAGGTAACCGATGAAGGTCGCGGTCGAGAGCACCGGTCCGGGCGTGAACTGCCCAATCGCCACCGCATCCAGCAACTGTTGCTGTGTCAACCATCCGTGCTGGCGCACCAGTCCCTGCTCCAGGAAAGCCAGCAACACACACCCCCCGCCATAAAGCACCGCGCCCACCCTGAGAAAGAACAGGGCGATGCGTCCGAGCGATGGACTCGCCACAATCGGCACTGAGGCCACAGCCACGGCTCCGAACCGGCGCAGGAACACAGCCCACGGTCTGCAGACTGCACTTGCCGTGAATGCCCGACCCGGGACCAGTAATGACAGGAGCGAAGCGCCGGAACGACGAAATGTTATGGCCCGCCGCACCAACATTCCCACCAGTCCGCCGCCCAGCAGGATCGTGATCGGATTCAGGCCGAAAAAAAACGCTGCCAGCGACAACCCGCCGAGCGTGGCCAGCCCCGCATCCCGCACCGCTGCTTTTCCCAGCCGCCCGACCGCGATCGCGATGACAGCGATGACCGCCGGTTTGATTCCCCCCAGTACCGATGCGGCTTGCGGCAACGCTCCGAAGCGGACATAGGCCCACGCCAGCGCTCCGGTAATCAGGGCCGCGGGCAGAATGAAACTCGCTCCGGCCACACACAACCCGGCCCAGCCCGCACGCACAAAGCCCACGTTGATGGCCATCTCGGTGGAAGTGGGGCCGGGAATCAAGTTGGCCGCTCCCAGCACGTCGAGGAACTGCTGCCGCGTCAGCCACTGCCGCTTGTGCACGACCTCGGCTTCCATCATCGCGATGTGGACCGCGGGGCCACCAAAGCTGGTGGTGCCGAGCCTGAGGAAAAGCGCCGCCAGTTCACGCAGACGCACGGTGATCCGCACAGGCGGAGGGTCCGACATCGGCGTTGTCTCCGACTCAACCACGTTAGCCTTACCGTTCCTTTCTGTCGGGCGTGAGTTTTGTCGTTAGGCTGGACTGGCACCTAGACCCGCTGCCTGGATACGAGCAGGAAAAGCAGGGACATGAGCATGGCAAAGTCTGTGCGCGCATCGCTGACCATGAACCAGAATCCCTGCCCAGCGTGTGTCAACTCTGGAACCTTTGTGGTAGCGATGGCGGTGCAGATAATGATGAGAAGGGGAACCGCCGCAATCCTGGTGAAGAATCCCAGCAGGACCAGCAACCCGCAAACCACTTCAAAGGTTCCTACGAAGTGCGCAGTAATGGCAGGATGCGGAAAGCCGATTCGAGTGAACCGGTTCACGCCCATGTTCGGGTCGCTGTACTTGAGGATGCCCTGAGTAAGAAAAATCAGTCCCACGGCAAGGCGGATGAGAATCACACCTCGTAAACCATTCGGTCTCTCGCTAGAAGTCATATGATTCACCGTTCACGCTGGCGGAGTATGCGGTGGTCGACCGACTGGCGGAGGTCATCACTCCGAGTCATCCAGCGCGGAATCTGTTTCCTTTACGAAAGGAACCCCACCGTCTTCTCGATCAACTCCGCCGTCGCCTTGTACGGGTCGCCCGGCTCATCGAACTCCATGGAGCAATAACCCTTGTATCCATGCTTTTTCAGTATGGCAAACGTCCGCGCCAAATCCACGTGCACCACCTTGCCTTGGTCGTTGACGCCGCCGGCTTTCACGTGGCAGATGCCATAAGCGTGCGCGAACATCGCATCAATGGCGCGATAGGCGAAGTCTTCATCATGCGCGGCCACCGAGTTGCCAAAGTCAGGAAGAGCGCGCAACCAGGGGCTGTTCACCTTCTCGATAATCTGCACGATGAAAAATGGATCTTCGCTGACGGGATCGTCATTTTCGAGATTCACGACCACGTTCTTCTTGGCCGCGTATTCAGCCACGCGCGACAGCGTGTCGGCGGCGCGCGCTACATCTGGCTTCGAATCCTTCGCTTCGTGGATGTGGGTGCGGATGCTGGGCGATCCGAGAGCCGCGCCGACGTCCACCCATTGTTTGCTCACAGTCACGGCTTGCTCCCGCACGGCCGCATCGGCCGCGTACTGGCTGTATTGCTCGTCCACAGCGATATCTACGATGGCGGAACCGGCTTTTTCAACTGCGTTGCGGAACTGCTCCAGATACTTCGGATCGGTTGCAGGAAAGACAGGGCTCCAGGGCTCAATCCTGTGGACATTGAATTTTGCCGCCACGTGCGCGGCAAAATCCTTCAACTCGATCTGCTGCGCTGCTGGGATCGAACTGGGAGAATTGCCGTCCCACCCTTTCCATCCCACAATGAATTCACGGAACGGATACGCCGCCACCGCTACGCGTTCCCGCGGAGCGGCAGGAAATTTTACCGAAGGTACAGAATTTGCCGCGAGCGCCAGCCCAGGCAGTAAACAAGCTCCCGCCGCAGCACTTGCGCACTGCTCAAGAAATTCCCTTCTGGTTGTCGGGTTCATGGGCGCCAGTGTAGCAGAGAAATTTGCACCTAGCGCAGAGCATAGCGGCGGTCAGTCAAGGCCGGCGGTGGAAGGCCTGAGTCCGCGCTCAGCCGCTACTCGACCTTCTTCCAGGTCTGGTCGAGATTGTATGCAGTAGTTTGCCCGGCCAAAGTGGCAGTCATCTGGCCCAGATCTTTTTCATACGCGTTGCCGTCCGGGTCCATAAGGAATGTCATCACGCCCGACGAGCGATATTCCGCCGGGAACGCGAGGATCATGAAAGCGTTTGTGTTCGTGGCGGGCACGGCGTTATTTCCGGCCCCGGTCGCAGCGGCCTGCCCCTGGGGCAAAATAATTCGGCAATAGTAGCCGTGGAATGGCTCGCGATCGTCGCTGTTGGAACTAGGTACGCCCGCGTGCGCCAGATAAGGGCCAATAGGACTTTTATTCGCGGCATCGCTGCTGACAAATTTGTCCGTGTACTGGTGCGCGCCCGGCACGACTGCGCTCGCGCCGCCGAGGATTTTAGTACGCGTGTTTAGGTACCTCGCTAGCATCTCCCCGCCCTAGCCTCCATGGCCGACTTAGCCTTCCCGCAGTCCCAGCTTCTTCAACACAAACATTGCAGGGCACCAGTTGGTTAGTCCGGACTGAAACAAGTTCAATCCGACAAAGCCCGTAAACAAATACCAGTAAGGGCTTACCCAGTGTCCGAGGGCGAGGGACAAAAGAACGAAACTCCCGGCCATCAAGCGAAGTGCGCGTTCTACAGTCATGACGAGGTCTCCTTGGTTGCGTTAAGTGCGATCTTTCAACGCGGTCTCCCGTCGCGAATTACGGAACCGCGCATTGTGGTGTTTCGCACTCGGCGATGTTCTCCGGCGAATGCGCATGTGCGGGCGGCAGCGGTCGTCCCCGTTTTTCCGACATGTAGTACAGAACGGGCACGGCCATGCGGGAGAGCACTGTCGAGGCAACTTCCCCGGCCATCAGCGATAGCGCTAGCCCCTGGAATATCGGATCGAACAGGATCACGCTCGCTCCGACGACTACGGCAGCCGCGGTTAGCAACATCGGCCGGAAACGTACGGCGCCCGCGTCCACGACCGCATCTTCCAGCGCCATCCCTTGCGAACGCCGCAATTCGATGAAATCCACCAGGATTATCGAATTGCGCACAATGATTCCCGCGCCCGCAATGAATCCGATCATCGAGGTTGCGGTGAAGAATGCACCCATCAGCGCGTGAGCCGGAAGAATTCCGACCAGCGTCAGAGGGATCGGCGCCATGATGACCAGTGGCGTCTTGAAGCTCTTGAACCAGCCCACCACCAGGACATAGATCAGTACGAGCACCGCGGCAAACGCTAAACCCAGATCGCGGAACACTTCCACCGTAATGTGCCATTCGCCGTCCCACTTCATGGAGAAGCGATCTGTGCGCTCGGGCATGGTTGTGCCCTGGTACTGCTTCACCGAGTAGCCGTCCGGCAACTTGATCTTGGCGATGGCATCACTCATCTTCCCGATCGCATAAACCGGGCTTTCTTCTTCTCCGGCGACGTCTCCGGTGACATAGACGACTGGCTGTAGATTCTTGCGGTACACGCTGGTGTCAATCGTGGTCTGATTCAGATTCGTCAGTTCCTGCAGCGCGACCTGACCACCCGAAGGGGTCGCCAGCTTGAGATTGGCAAGATCCTGGATCGCCGACCGATCGGCACGCGACAATCGCACTTGGATGGGGATATCCTCACGCGACCGCGGATCATGCAGCAGCCCGGCATCGGCCCCGCCGAGTCCGATTTGCAGGGTACGCGTGACGTCGGCGGCGGAGATTCCGTGCAGAGACGCCTTGTCGAGATCCACCCTCAGGTCGTATTTCGTTTGCGGATCTTCTACGTACCAGTCCACGTCCACGACTCCCGGCGTTTGCTGGAAGATCTGCTTGATCTGGCCGGCGAGTTGTATCTGGCCTTTGTAGTCCGGGCCGTAAACCTCGGCGACCAGCGTTTCGAGAACCGGAGGGCCTGGGGGCACCTCGGCCACTTTGATGCGGGCGCCGAACGGAGCCGCCAGCTTGACCAGGTTGGGACGCAGTCGGCGTGCGATTTCATGGCTTTGCGCCTTGCGATCGTGGCGCGACAGCAGGTTCACTTGGATATCCGCCTGATTAGGCTGCCGGCGCAGGAAGTAATGCCGCACCAGTCCGTTGAAGTTGTAAGGGCCCGATGTGCCGGCGTAGATTTGGTAGTTCGTAACTTCCCGTTGCTGCGCCAGATACCCACCCAACGTCTGCGCTACGCGCGTGGTTTGTTCGAGCGGCGTTCCATCGGGCATGTCAATGATGACCTGAAACTCGCTCTTGTTGTCGAAAGGCAGCATCTTCACGCGCACCCACTTCATAGGAACGAATGCGGCCGCCGCCAAGAGTGCCACGACCACTCCACCGAGGAACATCCAGCGCCGCCGCGAATTGAGAATCAGCGGGTTCATGATCTTGCGGTAGAAACGCGTCGTCCAGCCTTCAGCTTCGTGATGGCCGCGGGCGCTATCTCCGGCGTAGTGTCGCAACAGCCGCAGCGCCGCCCAGGGTGAAACCACAAAAGCTACGATCAGCGAAAACACCATCGCCGCCGACGCGCCGACGGGAATCGGCCGCATGTATGGCCCCATCAGCCCGCGCACAAACGCCATGGGCAGGATCGCAGCAATTACCGCGAATGTGGCCAGAATCGTGGGATTGCCAACTTCGTCCACGGCTTCGACCGCTACGTCTACCAGCGAGCGCCCGCGGCTTCCCGGCAGACGGAAATGGCGGACGATGTTTTCGACGACGACGATCGCATCGTCGACCAGGATGCCGATGGAAAAGATCAGAGCAAACAGCGTGACCCGATTCAACGTGTATCCGAGAAGATAGAAAATCGCCAAGGTGAGAGCTAGAGTGACCGGCACGGCCAGCAGGACCACGCCCGACTCACGCCAGCCCAAAGCCAGGGCGATCAACAGCGTTACCGAGAGGGTTGCGATGAACAGGTGTTTGAGGAGTTCGTTCGACTTATCCTTGGCCGTCTCGCCGTAATTTCGCGTGACCGTGACATTCAGATCCGCCGGCAGCATATAGCCGCGCAATTCGCTGACCTTCTCCAGAACATTGTCAGCGATGATGCTCGCATTCGTGCCTTTGCGCTTGGAAAGAGTGATGGTGACGGCGGGATACTCGGGATTTGCCGGCTGGCCGCTGGTCCCCTTCGCATTGGCGAACAAAACGTAGTTGTCCGGCTCCGCTGGCCCGTCTTCGATCTTCTCGACCACGTCGCGCAAATACACGGGTCGTCCACTGTGGACGCCGACCACAACCTGGCGGAGATCTTCAGCACGGGTGAAGAACAGGCCTGCTTCCACCTGGAACTCGCGGTTGTCGCGGGCGAAGCTGCCAGCTTGCCCCCGAGTGTTCGCGTTTTGCAACTGGCCGACCACTGCTCCTGGTGTCAGTCCATAGGCTGCGAGCCGCTGCGTGTCGAGCACCACGCGTACCTGCCGCGGCTGCCCGCCGATGATCGCCGTCTCCGATACGTCATCCAGCTTTTTGAGCGAGTTTTCCAACTCACCTGCGATCCGGCGCAAGCGGTAGGAGTCGTAGTTCTTGCCCCAGAGCGTGAGCGCCATGATCGGAACGTCGTCAATCGAGCGGACCTTAATGACCGGCTGCGAGACTCCTGGTGGAATACGGTCGAAATTCGAATAGAGTTTGTTGTAAGTCCGCAGGATGGCATCTTCTTCCTTCGTGCCCACATAGAAGCGCACGATCAGCAGGCTCATGCCAGGATGACTGATCGAATAGATGTACTCGACGCCCGGCACTTCACGCAGCAGTTTTTCCATCGGCAGGCTGACGCGCTGGGCTACTTCCTGCGACGATGCACCCGGCATCTGCACAAACACATCGAGCATCGGAACCACAATCTGCGGCTCTTCCTCGCGCGGAGTTTCCAGGATCGCGAATGCACCCAGCAGCAGCGCCCCAACAATGGCGAGCGGGGTGAGTTTGGAAGCGATGAAGGCGTGCGCCACTTGCCCTGCCAGACGAAGCGCTGCGGGGTTGTTGTCCGGCCCCGGATTATTTTTGGTAGCACTCATCTTCGTTTCCCGTGGTTCTTCCCGAGCCTTCTATCGAGACTCAATCTTCTTGCCGCTGAGCTCCTGGTTGCCCGGTTCAGTAACCAGGATCTCGCCTGCTTGCAACCCGGCAAGCACTTCCACCTGCCCCGCCAGAGGCTTACCCAGCGTGATGTAGCGCAAACCGGCAATCCGGTTCTGATCGAGAACGAATATCCCCTGCAGTTGGCCGCGCTCAATGACGGCCGTGCGCGGGATGAAAAGCGCAGACCGTTCTGCGCGAGCAAACTCCGCCCGGCCAAAAAGTCCGGAGCGGAGCGCCGCATCAAAAGGCAGTTCCACTTTCACCAGGAAGCTGCGGCTCGCCGGGTCCGCGGCCGGAACGATCTCAACCACTTTTCCCTTAAGCTCGCGATCGCCGAGGGCATCAACGAGCACCTGAACCCATTGCTCCATGTGCACATAGCGCAGATCTGTTTCATTGACGGTCGCTTCGAGACGATGTCGGCGTTGATCTTCGACGGTAAAGATGGGCATGCCGGGGCTGGCCAGCGTGCCGACGTCGGCTTTCTTCTCGGTCACAATCCCATCGAACGGAGCCAGGATATGGGTGTAGGAAAGAGCCGTCCGCGCCTGCTGGAGAACAGCTTTGGCCTGAGCCTGCCCGGCACGGGCCATTTCCTGCCGCGCCTGTGCCGCCTGATAACGCGCTTTGACCTCGTCAAACTCCTGCGGGCTGGCGGACTTCTTGTCGTACAAAGTCTGATAGCGCTTGAACGTGGCTTCCGCCAGCGCGAAATCAGAGTCAGAAGCCGTGATCTCCTGTTGCGACGCCAAATCGGCTGCCGTGGCCCGGTCCAGAGCCGCCCGCGGTTGGGCATCGTCGATCACAGCCAGCACCTGTCCCCGCTGGATCCGGTCCCCTTCGTGTACCCGGATCTCGACGATATTACCCATCATCTGGGCAGCAAGCTGGCTGGTCTCGGCCGCTCGCAGCGTCCCCACAGCTTCCACCACGTCCGGGACATTCGCCGCCTGCGCGGAGATCACTGATACGTTGCTGACGACTTCAGGCGCTGCACTGACGGTTTCGTGTTCCCCGGAACAGCCGATGAACGTCGACGTGAGAGCTGTCAAGAGAAGCGCTGCGGTTCCAGCGAGCGTAAGTTTCATCGGGCTTTTCATTTTTGCAAAAGAAATCAGATTCATGGCATAACCGCCGGGGATTGCAGATTCAGACTTCCGCTGGCCAGCTCCAGGTTGGCGTAGCTGATGCGAAACTGATAAAGCGCCTGCCAGTAGTCGGTCTGGCTGCGGCGGGCCGCCTCTTCTGCGCCGAGAAGATCGGTGATGGTGAGGAGTCCGCCGTCGTAGCGATCCTGGTTGATGCGCAGACTCTCCTGGGCTTGAGAAATTGCGCTGCGCGCCACTTCTACCTGCTGCCGGCTCGAATCCTGATCGTAGTAGGCCTGCCGGACTTCCAACCGCACCGCGTCCATCGCGGCCTGCTTCAGTGCCGAAACCTTTTCGGCCGTGGCGCGTTCACGGGACAACACCGCCCGTTTCGCCCCGCCCTGGAAAAGATCAATCTGCAGCTCGATTCCCGCGAGCCAGTTGTTGCCGCCACCGCCGGCGAGAAGCGTGGGATTGTCCATCTCCCACCCGCCAAAGGCATTCAGTCGCGGACCGAACGACGATTTCGCAATGGCCACACTCATCTCTTGCGCAGACTGCTGGGCTTCGATCCGCTTCAGGTCCGAACGAGTTGCCAGGGCTTGATGTTCAATGTCAGGCAGGGAAGCGACAGCAAGGTTCCGTTCGGCAAGGGGATCGGCCGGCTGGTATGGCGTATCGACCGGCACGCCCATGGCGGTATTGAGCTGGGCTCGCGCCAGCGCCAGGTTGTTTCTGGCGCGAATGAGTTCTTGTTCCCGGCCGGCCAGGCGAACCTTGGCGCTGAGTAAGTCCGATTCCACCGCCAGCCCGGCGTCGTAGCGGACCTGGCTGCGATCCATGATCGCCTTCGCGGTCTTCTCCGCCTGCTCGGCCACCTCTAGCTGCTTCGAGGCCAGGAGCACGCCATAGTAGGTTTCGACCACGTGAAACAGAATCTCCTGGTCGCCGCGTTGCAGTTGATGCGTGGCCGCAATGTTCATTTCCTTCGCCCGAATGACTCCACGCCAGGAAGCAAACGAGTCGAACAGGTTCCAGTTCCCGCCCAAACGGGTGGTAAAGTCGCCGTATGGCAACGGCCGGTTCAGCTGGTTCAAAGCAAAGTCGTTCGCAGTAAACCGCTGCTGGCGGAGCTTGCTGCCAAACACATAGACGGGATCATTGCCGCGCGTGCCTGTTTCCGAGAACGTAAGGTGGGGCAGCAGAAAAGAACGAGCCTCCTGAATACCGGCCGACGCTGCCTTGGTGTCGGCCAGCGCCACCTTGCGCAGCGGGTTCTTTTCTATCGCAATGCTGGCGGCCTGCTGCAACGAAAGCGGGGCAGGCTGCGGCGGCGCTTGCGCGAACAGAGTCCCGGCGACAAGAATGACAGCGGCCACGACTTGCAGAACGCCGTGAGCACAATGACCCGGTTTGAGCGGAGAATATCGCATCAGGAATCTCTTACGCCCGGCTTCCAGCCGGCTCTGCCGTATTTACCCACTCGGTTTTTTCGGGAACGATCTCATACGTAGTTTTGAAGCTGGCCGTCTTCTGGATCATCGCCCCCACCGAGCAGTACTTTTCTTCCGACAAGCGAATCGCCTCCTCGATGGCCGAAGCATCAATGTCAAAGCCCCGGACGACATGATGAATCCGGACGTCCGTAAACACCTGCGGCGGACGATCCGCCTGATCGGCTTCCACCCGCACTTCGTAACCGGTGACCTTCTGGTGATATTTCTGTCGCAGGACCGTGATCACGTCGAAGGCAGTGCACCCGGCCAGTCCAACCGCAACCAGTTCAATGGGCTTGGGGCCGGTTCCCCCAGCGCCATCGTCCATGAGCAGGAAATGCTCGCTTCCGGTTCGGGCCACGAACTGTCTCCGCTGGCTAAGTGGCTGTGTCACTTCAACTTTGGCAGAAATCATGGGTTTTCCTCACGGGCCCCAACTTGGAACCACACGAATAAATGCAAAATTTCAGGAATTTGTTACAGGAAAAAAGGAAGGAGGGAGGCGGGCGACCTTCTAGCACCGTGACGGCATGATGATTACGGCGCGGAGAATTAGTAGCGCCGCCGTTCCGGCGGCTGTCCGGCGGGCGTCCTCGCCCGCCGCGGCGAGAGCGAGACGCCCTCGGGACAGCCGGCAAGATGCCGGCGCAATTCCGGCTGCGCCTGCACCGGGGACTTTAGAATCTCTGGCTCATATCTTCTATATGCTTGTATAATCATATAGTGAAGTTCCGACAACCTACGCGTATCTGATGGGACCGGACGCATGATCCACGAGAAAATGATCGAACTGGTCGCCCGCCGATTTCAGGTGCTGGCAGAACCTTGCCGGCTGCGCATCCTGCAAGCCCTTCAGGGCGGAGCCATGACGGTGAACCAGATCGTCAGTGACCTGGACGGCAATCAGCCCAACATCTCCAAACATCTGCAAATCCTTTTCGACGCGGGACTTGTCAGCCGCCAGCGTTCCGGCAACAGTATCTTCTATGGCATCGCCGATCCTGTCGTGTTCAAGTTATGCGATCTGGTGTGCCGCAGCACCGCGCGGCAAGCCGCTCACGTACAGCGATACGCCGTTGTGCTGGCGCGGAGGAATAGAATCCAGAGACAAAAGGGCGATCACAGATCAAGAATCGCCACATTGGAAGGGGCCAACTGAATGCCAGACTGGGCATGGTTGATTATCTTTGTCGTCGCTTATCTGGCCTTAACTCAATGGCTGCTGCCCAAACTGGGCGTGCCAACTTGACGCAGCAACTCCTGTTCCGTCGAGTCTCGACGGAGTGCCGACGTGGCCCAAAAACCCAGGAACTGAGGCTCGGCCACATCTCATGGTTCGTGGTCGGTTTGGTCGCACTGGGCGCGATCCCGTTTTCTCACCTGGGGGCTCGTCTGGCCATCAAAACGCGCGCCGTAAAACTGGAGCGGTGGTATGGCCTTGCTTTGACAGGATTAGGAATCTTTTTCCTGTTTCGGGTTTAAGCTCAAAATGTGAGCGGGGGACCCGCAGACATTCTGCACTCGCGCATCTGTCCTCGCCCCGACCGGGTAGGTTACGGGGAGGTTACCGGGACCGCAACCTGGGCCAACCAAAGTCGGGATATAATCATCTCTAATTTCAAGGTGGGGCCTATGTCGCTTGGCTGGGGTTTCCGAAGCGGCACTCACAAAACGATCAGTCTCCGGGCTACTCTTGCCGTGGTTGGTTTGTTCGCCTTGCTGGCGGCTCGGAATGTTCCCCCGGAATTTCCCCGGACATCGCCTCCACCGGCGGCGACCAGCGCCGACTCACACCACAGTCGCGCGAGCCACGATCAAAGGCCACGCTTTGACAATGACGGATTGCACTGGAGTGCTCCCGTCCGCGGTTTCCGGCCGGCGCCTCCGTTCGCGGAGTCAGCACACCTGGCTCCTGCCGTGCCGCTCTTCTACACACGCCGGACCAAAGGCTTCCACTATAACCGCCCTCCTCCAGCTAGCTAACCCCTCCCTGTCCAATCGCTGAGTTGCTTTACGGCCCTGGCAATTGTGGGTCGTGAGCTTGCACGCGTGCTGGAGGCTGCATTCCATGGCTCGTCTTACTGCGCCAGAACTGCAAAATGTTAGTGCTGATCATCGCCCGGATTCGGGTGTGAGGCCAAGAGTGATGCTGGTTTCGCTAGGAGTCGGACTCATGTCCTTTGTAGCCACCGAGGTCATGCATTACGTGTTAGTCCCGGACCTCGGGCGCCGCTGGGAACGATGGCTGGCGGAAGGCGTGTCAGCGATTGTGGTTGCCTTCCTGACTGGCCAGTTGCTGCGCTCGGCGCACCGGCAGCGCGAAGCCACACTGCTGCGAATGCAGGTGATTTCTGAAATGAATCATCACGTCCGCAATGCCCTGGCCGCCATCATCCTGACCGCGGAGTCAGGACAGAACCAGCAATCGCTGCAAGTGATCGCGGAAAGTGTTGGCCGTATTGAGTGGGCGCTGCGGGAGATCCTGCTTCGCCGGAAGCCGCTTCAGGAGCAACTACTGAATCAGGAGCGTTATTTTGGGCCACGAAGGAACATGGCAGAAGCATCGGAAAACCACAATGCGATTGAACACTGAGCAGTTTTCGGAAAATCAGTCGAACTGGGCTAGTCAACGGTTTGTCCCGTTGTCAGTCGGCTAGGAGGAAGCAAATGAGTGTCACTAGAGTTCTTTGCGTTGAAAACCACCCCGAATACCTCGATGCCTTGACGTACATGCTGGAGGCAGCCGGCTATGAGGTTGTGTCGGCGACTACGGCAACTCAGGCGCTGATCAGGTTCACAAAACAGGACGTCAATGGCGTCCTCCTGGAGTACGACCTGCCCGATGTCACGGGCACCGCACTGCGAGCCGAGATGAAGCGGCTCAAGCCCGAGATCCCTGTTCTCCTGTTCGCCGGGATTGGAAGCCAAACACCATTCTTGCTGCGCTTCTTCGATTCCTATCTCCGCAACGCAAGAAGACCGGAGTGGGCGTTTCAGGACCTGGACGGCTAGGAGGCGGCCCGTGACAGAAGTCCAAGGCAAAAGGCACAAGGCAAATTAATGGAAGCGGATTTCGAAGTGCAGGCAACAAATAAGCTTAAAGATCTGCCGCACACAACTCTGACCGCAGCGAGGAAAACGCTATGGAGAAGACAGACATTGAGAGACTTAGACGGAAGCTGGAACTGCAACGGCGTGAAATCCGGACATTCCTGGGCCAGATGGAACAGGAGACGCGCGCGCTGGATGCGGACTCGACTCAGGACATGGCAGACCAATGCGTCATTACTTTGACGAAGGAGGCTCTATTCGAACGGAGCAGCCAGCGACGAACCCTTTTGCGTCTGATTGAAGCGGCGCTGCGGCGAATCAGCGATGGATCGTTTGGAACCTGCCTTGGCTGCGGCAACGATATCCAGCTTCGGCGGCTCGAAGCACTGCCCTGGACGCAGTTCTGCCTTCGATGTCAGGAGGCGATCGAAGAGGAAGTGGGTGCCAGCTTGTCGGCACACGTGCCTGGTCACTCCGCCACAGGGTTGAGGCGAGCCGGCTAGATGAATTGAATCCGGAGGCCAACCCGGGCTCCGCGGAAAAAGGAAAGGGTTGGAATGCCAACTGAGTCGAAGACGGGGTCGGAAAGGACAGAGAGTCAGCCGGCACGCGTGCCTGGCACGGGAGTGATTGAGAAAGCAGTTCGACAGGATGCTGCGCGTTACGTGGGAACTCCTGCCGTGGGGACTTCGAAAGCCGCTGCAGCAGCCGGTATCTTCGCAGCGCTATTCTTTGTAACCTAGCAGCTTGCTCCGACACCCCATCCCGGATTTCTTGTCGATTCGCCGGGCGGGGGAGCACGTACCTGCACCTCCGCAAGACTCCCACGCCATCGGCCACGTTTTCCCGAGCCGTAGATCAGAAGGGTTGGATCACAGGTACGTCTGCCTGCTAATCTTGTCGGCGCAGAGCGAATCTCGCCTTGCCGTCTTACTTTGAAACACGCTCGAATAATTGGGAGACTTATTCATGATCGCACTACGTTTTAATGCAAGTATCTTTCTGGTGTTCGCACTCACCGCTGGGTCCCTTTGCGGACAGGAATCCACACAACAGAAGGAATCGAAAACGGTTCCTTACCTGAAGCTGACCGAACCGCGGCGGGTGCTCCCCGTCGCCCAACCGTGGGAGGGCAACGAGTTTCCTCATACGATGGCTGTACTGGAAATAAACCGCGGAGGATTTCGCTACTGGGGCTGGTATGGACTTAACGAAGGGCGGGGCATTGGCCTGGCTCGCAGCAACGATCTGGTGAACTGGACCAAATACGATCAGAATCCGCTCTGGACCAACGCCCGTTGGCCCTCGGTGCTGGCCAATGCCGACTCAAAACAGAAGGACCTGCTGTATTTTGCCATTACTCGCGAATACGACACACCCAGCAGCCACATCGTACTCGCCACCTCACTTGACGGTATTCACTTCAAGGAAGAGAAGGTGCTGGTGCCGGGTGTCCCCAACCAGCGCAATCAAAACCCCAACCTGTTCCGGGAGCCGCGATCAGGCCGTTTCTATCTGACCTTTTATCGCGGGAATGATCAGGACCACTTTGAGATCATCAGCAAGAGTGCGAACTCCGTTACCGATCTGGATAAGGCGCCGGAAAAAATCCTGATGACGACAACCACCACGGTCGCTGCTCCTACGCTGCTGTTCCTCAAGAATGCAGCTGGAAAGAAGGATGGAATCTACTATCTTGCGACCGAAATCTATCCCCACCGCTACACCACGGACCCCGAAGGTGAATGGCAGGTGAAGGTCTTCTGGAGCGATTCTCCGGATGGAGACTTTCAGCCGGTCGAGGGCAACCCGGTGATGAAGGGGCAGAGAGCGTGCCTGTTCCAGCAGGTCTTCAATGGCCGTTTCTACGGCTACGACTGCCACCTGGAATCCGAGGATCACTGGGTTCTCGAGGAGGTCGAAGCGCCCCTGCCGTGAAGCCGTCCGCGACTGCTCGGCTAGCGTACGAAAGGGAATGTCATCCCATTTCTCGAACGTAGTACGACCTTGACCGGATGGGAGAGAGGCCGGGGCCAGCCTGGCGACGATAGAGTCGCGGCGTCACGCCATTCAGGCGTAGCGTTGCGGCCCTATTTCAGCTTCACAAAGAGCAACACGAAAATCGACCACACCCCGACCGTCAGGGGAAACTGCACCAAGGATGCATCCCGCAGTGCGCCTCCTCGGGGCAGCGCATACGTTGCCAGCATCATGGCGAGAGCTGTGAGTACTCCAAGAGCAAGTCTGCTTTTCCATTTCATGCGTGTCCGACCTCGCCTTCCCGTTGTGACTTCGGAAACGGCAGCGATTGTACCTTATTTTGCCCGCGATCAGGGCGCAAACAAGATCGCATGCGGATTTCGGACGAGTGGCCAAGCTGAGCAGGCAGAGAGGGAAGGACCCGGAAACTCATGAAGGCGGCGCGAGTCGGACTATCCCGATCCAGGGGAGAACATCTTGGTGCCCAGAAGCACCAACTCTCAACTAATCGTGCAGGACGACACCGAGAAGCGAACTGTGCACCTGCAATCCGCCGTTGTAGTGAATGAACCCGAGCTTTCTGAACTTGTTCATAAAGAAATTCACTCGTGAGCGGGTGGTGCCAATCATCTCGGCCAGAGTCTCCTGACTCACGTTGGGGATCACGGTCTCGGGCCGGTCTTTTTTCCCGAAGCGGGCCAGTATTAAGAGCGCTCGGGCCAGACGTTTTTCGCTCGAATTGAACAACTGGTCGACCAGGTCCGCTTGCGTTTGGTTGTGACGTTCCACCACGTAGGCGACGAACATGTCGGAGAACCCATGTTCGGAGTGGAGCGTGCGCAATATCTGTTGCCTCTCAATCCTCAGGACAGAGCAGTTGGTGATTGCAGTAGCGGCTGCCATGCGAACGGGTTGATCCGAGGCCAGACAGCCCTCGCCCAGAAAATCGCCGGGACCGAGCAGCGCGATGGTGGCTTCCTTGCCTTGTTTCGAGAGTACGCTCAGCCGCACTCTCCCCTCTTGAATGTAGAACACGGCGTCGGCACGCTCTCCTTGCGAGAACACAATTTCCTTCGGGCCATAATTAAGAACAGTCTTGCCGATACCGGCCTTCGCTAAGAAAGCCTGGGGATCGAAGAGCCTGTTCTGTTTTTGGGCACGGCGGCGCAACGCCGGCTTGCGAAGCGATGTCATAAGAAGCTCCGAGAAGCCGTGGCGGATTCATCAAATATTATGACACGGCCCTTTCGATGTCTCCAGTGGAAATCGTACAGCTCTGTTTCGATCGTATTCCCCCGGGGCGGAATCTTGTCGCATGGCCCGAGGACAATCTAACTCGGCTAAATTGCACCGGTCTGTGCAATTTTGAACAGACAAGGCTGAGGCACCGCGTTACATTGTGACCAACACTGTGGGGAATTGGGGATCCAGCGTTTCCGTTTGGGTTTGTTCTCCGGAAGAGGAAGGGGCAGCCCGGCCTTCCTTCATACCCTATAAAGCCCTCCCCCCACAGACCGGGTTGCCCGTTTCCTTGTTGGAGGTCCTGAATGAGTCGAGAGTATCAAGGGCCAGGTAAAGTGCTTCTCTGTGTGGACGATAGTTACGGAGTCCTGGAATACGAAAGAGCGCTGTTCGAAAGGTCAGGATACTTTGTGGTTACCGCAGTGTCCGCGCGCGAAGGGCTGAGACTGGCTACGATGTTTAACTTCGACGCAGTGCTTCTCGACTACCACATGCCGGAAATGAATGGGCATGACCTCGCTTGTGAAATAAGGCGTATCCGGCCGGAAACTCCAGTAGTCATATTCTCCGGCGACGAGATGATCCCGGAGGAGACTCGCGATCTGGTCGATGCGGTCGTACTCAAAGATGACGCCACGCGGGAATTGTTGCCCACAATCACTCGACTCTGTGAGCGATCGTCGGCAGCCTGAACCGTTTGTCCGCTCCCACTCCGCGTGAGTTCGCTATGATCGCCCGTGGCAAAGAATTCCCACGACTTTCCGCCAATTCGGCGGCATCCCCGGAAGTGAGACAAGCGTTGGCAGAGGCCGCTGCCGTGCATGTAAGCCAATGATAATAAGGTAGTTATATGGTGGAGGCGGCGGGAGTCGAACTATTCAGGGTATTGATAACACGTAACTTATTGATTCTAGGAAATGCCACAACGGCTAAAAAGGCCCCATTGCCTGATCCATTGTACGTTTATTGTACGAAAATGCTTTTCGCTCTGGAGTCCCGCAAACTAAGTGGCGACCACAGTATCCCATAGATTCGCCGGGACGGATCGAGAAAAAAACAACCTGGTTCCTATCGCCCCCGCGCCGTTTTTCGGACTTTGACGAGACTCCAAGAAATCATCCCTCGCCAAATCGCTCCAATTTTACCGAGTGATTCCTGCTAGGAATAGCTGTCCGCTGAACATTCATTGGACGCCATGATTGACTTAGGTTAGTTTTGCGCCACAAGCAGCCGATTTGGGTGCTGCGGGAGGTGCAAAATGCCGCGTTGGTCCAGAGTCCATCTCATCGGCCAAATCCAGCCGCTTCTTCGATCGAAGTGCGTGCGTTCACCCGCCGTTATTCTTGCGCTGCTTTTCCTCGTACCTATGGTTGCGATGGCACAGGGTTCACCGTTCGACACTGGCTTTAACGCCATCCAAAGCCTTTTCACCGGCACCATTGCCAAGGTTGCAAGTCTGGTTGCAATTGTGATCGGCGGCTACGGATTCGCGCACGGGGAACCCGGCGCCAAAAAGGCGCTCGCTGGAGTTGCCGCTGGAACGGGCATTGCGGTTCTCGCGGTGAATGTCCTGAGTTGGCTCTGGGGCGTATAGCGCCCCTCCGTGAACCCGCGCTTAGACGAGGGACTTATGCCAGACAAAGCACCGCAGAAACATCGCACAAATCGAGTCTTCAAAAGCCTGCACAAGCCGCTCACGTACTTGGGCGTGGAACGCACGCTGTTCTACTTCGTCTGCGTTGGCGCCGTGGGTGCCTTCAACCTCTTCAATTCCATCCTCGCCGGTATCGCCGTCTTCATTGGCGGCTTTGCCTTCGGCCATTGGGCAACGAACAGCGATCCGGCATTCCTCCGCATCCTCGCAAAGTCTGAACGATACAAGCTTCGCTATGACGCCGCGAAGCAGCAAGTCCCCCGCGTGGAGGTAGTGTGATGCTGCGTCTCGACAAGGTCATCAAGCCGTGGAAAGAGAGTGCGGCGCTGAACGATCACATCAACCTCTACGGCTTCTGGAATGAGACGGCCTTCCTTACCAAAAGCGGCGATCTAGGCATGGTTCTCAGCGTTCCCGGCGTGGACTACGAAAGTCTCGACCGTTCGGAACAGGAGTATGCAGTGAAGCGGTTGGAAGCGGCCCTCAAAGCGTTTGGCCCGAGCTTCCATGTTTACCAATATCTCTTCAAATCGAACCGCCCCGACATACCGTTCGCAAAATATGACGACCCGATTGTGGAAGCAGCTATTGACCAGCGACGGAAGTTCTTTGAAGCGAAGCGGGACCATCTCTATCAGGTTGAGATTTTCTACTGCATCCTGCTTGAAGGCGCCCGGTCGAAGACCGGAGTCGGCACGGCGCTAGCTCGCCTGTTACGTGATCCAGAGGGCGGGATTGCCGAACTCAAATCGCAGTTCACCAACGAAAGTATGAAGAAGTTGTTGCGGACGCATATCGAGCGCGATCTTCAACGGCTGGATCAGCACGTGCAGGCATTCGCTCGACAGTTGTCAGATTTCATGCAAATCGAAGTCTTGAATCAGCAGGAGCAGTTCAGGTTTTTCCGCCGCTTGCTGAATTATGACGACTGGCGTGTTGCGGGCAGGCCGCAGTCCACGCAGTTTCTCGACTATCAGGTGGTCAACTCCGACATCGAAGCCCAACGGGATCATCTGCGGGTAGGCGATCACATCGTCCGTGTGCTGACGATGAAAGAGGCCATCACCGAAACGAGGCCCCTGGTACTGGACGCGTTGCTGAAGATTCCGGCCAACTTCTACGCGGTCACGGAGTGGACTCCGCTCCCGGCAGACAAGGCCCGTAAAGAAGTGAACAAGCGCCGCCGCCACTTCAATATGTCAAAGACCGGATTCGTCTCGCAGATGGGCAACGATGCCACAAAGACGAACCCGCGAGATGTGCTGGTGGACGAGTCAAAGCAGGCCGACATTGAAAATCTTGGGGATTGCCTGCGTGCCCTGGGTGACGGTCAGTCACTGGGCGATTTCTCCCTCACTATCGTGCTCTACAGTCAGTCACGAACGGAACTCGATCAGCTCGTGGCGGAATTTACTGGCGTCTTCACCAACGCGGACGGCAATCTCTTTGCCGAAACCTACAACCAGCTGAACGCCTATTTCGCCGCCGTGCCCGGCAACTACGCGCTCAACCTCCGCAAGCTTTACCTGCTGAACACAAATTACGCCGACCTGTCGTTTCTGTTTACGATCCTGCCAGGCGAAAAGACCAACCCACATCTCGGCACTGAGTATCTGGCCGTGCTCGAAACCGACAACAGCACGCCATACTATCTCAATCTGCATACTGGCGACGTTGCCCACACGCTGATTCTTGGGATGAGCGGGAGTGGCAAGTCGTATCTGTGCAATTTTCTGCTTCAAAACGCCCAGAAGTACAAGCTCCTGACCTTCATCTTTGATATCGGCGGCAGCTTCCATTCGCTTACGACGATATTCGAGGGCTCGTATCTCAATGTGGGTCAGGAAGCGCGAGACTTCACCATCAACCCCTTCTCGCTGCCTCAGACCAAAGAGAACCTGCAGTTTCTCTTCAGCTTTTTCCGCGTGCTCATTGAGGGTAACGAGCAACGTTACCGCCTCGATTTCAAGGAGGAACGCCGACTGTGGGACGCGATTGAGCGCATCTACGTCCTAGAGCCGAACCAGCGCACAGTCTCGAACTTTGGAAACATCATTGGAGAATTGAAAGAACGCCTCCACCGCTGGACTCGCGGTGGACAGTACGGCTTCCTCTTCGACAACGCCGAGGACACGCTTTCGTTCAAAAGCTTTCAGACGTTCAATTTCCACGGCTGGAACGATGCGCCGGAAGTCTTGGAACCACTGCTGTTTTATGTTTTGCACCGGGCATCGAATGAGATCACTGACCCCAAGAAGCTTGGCACACCCAAGTTCTTCCTGCTCGACGAGGCGTGGCTCTTCATTAAGAACGAGACCATTCGGAATTATGTGGTACAGGCGCAGAAGACATGGCGCAAGCACAAAGCGGCGATGATCCTGGCGACGCAATCCATCAAAGAACTTGAGGAATCGGGAATGCTGGCGATAGTGGCGGAGAGTTGCCCGACAAAGATCTTTCTGGCCAACCCGGACATGAACCGGGAAGTTTACCGAGAAGCGTTTCATCTGAACGACACGGAACTGGACCTTATCGACGGCCTTGTTCCACCGGGCCAAATGCTGATTCGCAAGGCCCAGACCTCAAAGAAAGTGCACTTGAACGTCGATTCGGTCTCGCACTGGATGGCGACCAACAACGCCCGCGACAACCTCAAGAAGCAGGAGTATTTCGACCGCCACGGTTTTGCGGATGGCCTTCGCCATCTCGCGGAAGAGTGGCCATTCCAGCCGCTTGCGCTGGCCGTATCAACTTCAAACAGCAACCGCTAAGGAGAGCTCTATGCGGCATCTGAAATTCGTCGTCAATTGCGCTTTGGTTTGTTCTTCCATCGGTGCTTTCGCGCAAGACTCTGCGCGCACTGTGCAGTATCACTCGCAGGACATCGTTCCCATCCGCGCAAAGTTGAAATATACGACCCTTATCGAACTACCCACGACCGAGAAAATCATGGAAGCCTCCACAGGTGACAAGGAGTTCTGGATCGTGGATGTGGTTGGCAACTTTTGCTTTGTGCATCCGGCGAAGCAAGGCATCAGCTCCAATTTGAATCTCATTACGGA
>JBKQRC010000051.1:0-2574 GCA_052326105.1 Candidatus Sulfotelmatobacter sp.
GCGCCATGCGTCGCAGGTACTGCTGAAAATCCCGAGAGTACTTGCCCAAATCGTGCAACAGCCCAATCGCGGCGCCCGCTGCTCCAATCCCGACTTTTTCAGACATTCTGCCGGCTGCCTGCGAGACAGAGAGTAGATGGTCTCGGAGCAGTTGACGCCTGCCGTCGTCCTCCAAGTGCGCCAGAAAGTCCCTGTCCTGCGCCAAGGTAAATCGTCCCTTTCCCATGTCGCCGTGGTTGCTAATGTTTCTAACGGCTTCCATTGTAATGCCAGATCGCCTAGCCTAGTAGCCGGAGGGGCCGCCACACCCGCGTGCCATGAATCCATGTGGAGGGGCGATAAGGTGAAACATCCGCGCCAACCCATTGTTGCGTTACCCTGCCTTTTGGTGAGTGTCTTTCACAGCGTCGGGGTGACCCGCGATCACGGCCAGGAGTATCCGCGCCGGGCCATCCGGCTGCGTTCTCGTGGCAGGCCCGCAAATAGCTGCTTTGACCGCACACGACCCTCTGCATTTGCGGAGGTGAGTGCCAGGTAACCTTATTACGGAACCATGCGACCGCCCTCGCACGGTCTACGGCCGTTAACGACCATCGCGGGTCTGTCAAATTACCACAGTGAAAAGGAACAGATATACTTTGGAATTATGACTACACGCCGATGTTTCCAGGCCATTCTTCCTAAACGGCCCGGATGCGAAGCACTCAAGCTGGTCGTGTCGGAGCGCGACAATGGGCAGTGGGCCGCTTTGTTGATCGACCCAGCCATAGGCCAGGAGAGATCCGAACCCCTGGCCGATGGCCTTGAAGCCTCGAAACGCATGGCGATAAGTCGAGCGATGGCGTACCGCCGTGAATCCGCCCAGCTAAGTGCTGCTGAAGAAGTTGGCCGAATCGAAGAATACTTCCGATTATTGGAATGGAAAGGGCGCCCTGATAGAGCGAAGTTTCTGCGACATTACGGTGCCCTTCAGCTGAGAGTGGAGCAGATTGGGCCGCAACTATGGGTCGGATCAGTCTATGCTGGCTGTTGGCAACTGCAAACCCCTAATGAGTCTGTGAGACCGGGTCACGTATGGGAAAGGTTTACGGCCTTGACAGAAGAGGCCGCCAAAGTTGGAGCGTTGGAGACGGCGTGCAAGAGAATCGGACCAGCACCGGACGGTAGCGACAAAGAATGGCGTTGTCTTTCCGATATTCCCGAAGACGACTGGTCCAGGACGCTCAATGGTCTCGGATTTCCTGAATATCCCGAACGTGAAGGTATGGAGAGATGGAGCGGCTTTTAGCCCTCGCAGCACGCCGGGCACTGGAACTGGCAAACGCCAGGCGGGCGCTAAAATGAAAATTCAGTTTTCGAACCGGCTGAAAAGGAGTTGGCGGCATGTTGGTACGCTTCACAATTGAAGGTGGGTGTATCCCGGTCACGGAACAAGCGCGTGAGGATCTGTTGAACGCGTATCTGCACATATTGCGAGATTACGACCCTGATGCGGAGGCTGGTATACGCAACGAGATTCGACAGTACCTTGACAGTCACACCCAGTTCACGGCTGCCTGGATTGCGTGCGAGGCGCCGAATTCTTGGCGCCAGGAATTCGGGCCGTTATACGACGCGCTTGAACGGGCGTCCACTGATGCGCAGACGGCACATGACGAATCCGGCAAGTTTCTGGGGCTTCTGGTCTGGAGTGAGGCCCTGGCACATCGTGAGCGCTGGCATTTCACGAAATACCCAAAGGTGGATGCGGATTACATGGTGAATCACTACTTCGCGATGGACGGGCACATCTGCGCAAAGGTCAAACGTGGTCAGGCCGAAAATGCGAGACGGCACGGGGACACGCAGCGCGCAATGGATCTGGAGAACGCGGCGCGAGCGCTAGAGGCACGGTGGGCGCGCGGGAGACCTTAAGAGACATCCGGCCCGGCAATGTGGACTGCGTCATCGTGTATAAAGTGGACCGGCTAAGCAGGTCCATCCGCGATTTCGCCAAGATCATGGACGTGTTTGACAAGCAGGGCGTCAGCTTCGTCTCGGTGACGCAGCAGTTCAACACGACCACCTCGCTGGGCAGGCTAATGTTGAACGTCCTGCTCTCGTTCGCTCAGTTCGAGCGGGAGATCATTTCGGAGCGCACGCGCGATAAACAGGTCGCCGCCCGCAAGAAGGGAAAGTGGACCGGGGGCCACCTGATTCTGGGGTACGATCTCGATCCGCGCGGTGGTCGGTTGCCGTCCGCTGGCATTCTAAGTCCTGTTACCACATCTCCTCAGCCGCTCATGGGAAAACGGTAGGATTGAGTGCTTTCCGAGTTCTAAAATGACCTGAGCCCCGGCGCTGCGCAATGCCCTTAAGAACGCTAATCGTCGACGACGAGCCGATCGCGCGTCAGGTGCTGCGCGAAGAACTGGAACTGATCGACGGCGTGGAAGTGATGGGCGAGGCCGACAACGGCGCAAAAGCGCTCGACGAGATCGCCAGACACGGGCCCGATCTCGTGCTCCTCGATCTTCAGATGCCGGTTATGGGCGGGTTTGAAGTTGTGAGCGGTATCCGGCGCGGGTCCCACAT
>JBKQRC010000052.1:0-7881 GCA_052326105.1 Candidatus Sulfotelmatobacter sp.
TTGGCCTGCAGCATCTCCAGTTCGATTATCATGTGCCCGAGGAGTTGGCCGCGCGTGGTGTAGGAAAACGCGCGGTTATAAGACAGATCCTGGAGCTTGCCGATATCGTGCAGAAACGCTCCCGTTAGCAGCAGGTCGCGGTTGATCTGCGGATAGTTCCGGCATAGCAGATCGCAGGAGCGGAACAGCGATACGACGTGATCGAGCAGTCCGCCAATGTAGGCGTGATGAAGGGTCTTGGCCGCGGGAGCATTGCGGTAGCGCTCGGCAATTTCCGCGTCGGCCATGAACAGTTCCACCAGCGACTTCAGGTGCGGATTCTGAAACGTGGCGACAAACCCGGCCAGCGTTTGCCAGAGCTCGCCGATGTCTTTGGTGGTCTTCGGCAGGTAGTCGGTGAAATCGATCTCCGCTTCTTCCATGCGGCGCAGTTTGTGAATGGTGAGCTGAAACCGGTTCTTGTACTTGTTGACGAGCCCCTTGATCTTGAGAAAATCGTCCTGCTCGAAGGTGTCGACGAATTCTTCGACGTTGTCCCACATCTTGGCTTCGATCTGGCCGGTGCGGTCGGCCAGGGTCAATGCCAGGTAAGGCTCCCCATTCTTTTTTGCCTTCACCTGTTTCGATGCCACCACGAAGCTGGAGGTCACGACCTTGTTTTCCTGCTGGGAGCATTCGGAGATAAAGAATTCTTTCATGGGCCTCCGCGAAACCGGCTTTCCGCTTGCAGCGCCTGAAGCTGCATTTTGCTGCCGCACTTGCGGCATGACTGAAGACATGCCCTGAGACGAACCTCGCTTACGCCGCGGCAGATCAGCCTAAAACACGCCGAGCTTCTTGCCCTTTTTCAGCTTCTTGGATTTGGTGTCTTTGGCCGTGGTCTCGACGGGTTTGGTCTGCTTGCCGCTCGCGCCCGAGTCGATGTAACCGTTCTTGACGTCGATGAAGGCGTCTTCGCGCAGCTTGGTCAAGTACGTGCGCAAGGCCGGCGATAGTTTCTCCATGTACAGGGCATCCTGGATGCGCGGCTCAGCTTCCTTGAAGGTAGGAATGCCCCCCTTCTGGTGCTCGGCCACCTCCAGGATCACGTAACCCTGCTTGGTGCGAATCACATCCGTGACGTCACCGGCCTTCAGCGCGAAGACTTTATCGTCGAGTTCGGGAGCGAGTGTGCCACGCTTGAAATAACTGAGGTCGCCGCCATCTTTCGCCGACGGCCCCTCGGAGTACTTTTTCGCCAAGTCGGCAAACTTTGCGCCCTTGTGGATCTGCTCGAGGATATCCTGCGCTTGGGCCTGGGCGGCCGCCAGCGCTGCCTCCGTGTCAGCCTCCGAGGGCGGCGCAGGCTTCGCGTCCGCGGTCGGAGCGGGCTGGGCGGGCGTTTTGGGCGCAATCAAAATTTCACTCAGGCGGACCTGCTCGGGCTGGTCCATCTCCGCGCGGTGCTCGTCATAAAACTTCTTTTCGTCTTCCTTGTTCAGGGCCAGGTGTTGACCGACCTCCTGCCCAATCACTTTCTGGGTGATGATCTGGTTGCGCAGGTTCTGCTTGAAGTCTTCAAACGAAGCACCCTGCGCTTTCGCCGCCTTTTCCAGGTCTTCCATGGTCGGGAGGTTCATCTCCTTGCGCATTTCATCGAGGCGCTTGATGAGTTCGGTGTCGCCGGTGATGCCAAGGTCTTTGCCTTTTTGCAGCAGAAGTTGCTGGTCGATCAGATCGCGCAAGACGTCGCGCTGCTTCTCCGAGAATATGCGCTCGGCGTTGGCCGGGTCCCGCTGCTGAATTTCCTGTTTGAGCTGATCTCGGCTGCGGACATATTCCGTGCGCGTGACAATTTCATTGTTGATCCGGGTAATGATCTCTTCGACCACCGTGTCGGCCGGCAAAAGAGACGGGAGCAACAACGCGTATCCAACCGCCAACAGCATGGAAAGTCTAGCGTTCTTCATTGAGCACTCTCTTCACACGTTCTCTTGAAATCCGCGGTAAACGCGAGGAAATTATTTTTTCATTTTACGCCGCCAGCGACAAGGAGGCCAATGGAGCGGGCGGGTTGCCGGTCAATTCCCGGCTAATCTCCCCGGGTGAGCGTCAGTGCGGTCATGTCGTTCCGCTTGGGAGCCCTGTGCATGAAGTCCTGCACGCCTTGCAGAATGCGCTGGGAGAGGTCTTGGTCCCTGTTCCTGGCCGCGGCAGGTGCAGCTTGCAGGATGCGCTTGACTCCCTCCAGGCCAAACTCCGCGTGTTTCGACTCGGCCTCCACCACTCCGCGCGAGACCACGGCCATCGCGGCTTTTGGCCCCACGCCGAGAATGCGAGCGTCGATGGGAGCCAGAGAGAACAGGCCGAGCGGCAGGCCGGTCGCGTGCAATTCGACGATGCCCGCTTCATCGCGCAGCAGGCCGGGAGTGTGGCCCGCATTCACGTAGCAAAGCGTGCCCAGTTCCTCGTTGTAGCAGCCGGCGAAGGCTGGACAACTGCGCACGCCTCCGGCTGCGCGCATGATTTCGAGATTCAGACGGTGCGACAATTCGACCATTGCGTCGGCTTCGTTCAACTCAGCAGCGGCGAAGAGTTCCTGGCCCGACGATCGGAAACAAGCCTGCGCGGCTTGCAGCACGCCAAGGTTGGCTTCGCGCCGCCCAGCCACGTCGAGCAATCCGAAAAGAAAACGGGTCGGTCCGACCCGCAGGCAGTCGTTAAAATCGCCTCCGGCGCGCGAGGGAAAATAGGCGACCGCAAGGTTCGCGCCGTGGAGCGCGAAACTTTCCCCCTGGACGGTCTCCGGAACTTCCTTCGCCGCCTTACCGAACCCGAGTTTTGCAAATATCGATTTCATAAGGGGCGAAACCAACACAAGTCCTGGGGGTGGGGCGATGAGGTATGAGAACGGATTCCGTACGGCTGTATTGCGTTAGTGTAGGGACAGCCGCCCCCGGCTGTCCAGCCGAGCGTAAGCTCGGTAGTTTCCAGCAGCCGAGCGGTTCTAAACCCGCTATAGAATCCCCATCCTTTTCCCCACTTGCCCCAACACTTCGAGCGCCCGCTGCAACTCTTCTTTCGTGTGCGTCGCGGTCATGATGGTGCGCACGCGCGCTTTGCCTTCTGGAACGGTGGGAAAGGCGATGCCGGTCCCCAGCACTCCTTCTTTAAAAAGCTCGCGCGAAAAATCCATGGTCAGGCGTCCGTCGCCAATGATGATGGGCGTGATCGGCGTTTCGCTGGCGGGAGTTGTCTGGCCTCCGATGTTGAAGCCGAGCAGGCCGAGTTCTTTCTTCCAGAAGCGCGTGTTGGCCCAGAGCTGCTCCATCCACTGCGGCTCGGTTTCGAGAACGTCGAATGCCGCAATGCAGGTGGCCGCGACCGACGGTGGATGCGACGTCGAAAACAGAAATGGGCGGGCGCGATGATAGAGATAATCGATCAGATCGCGAGTGCCGCAAACGTAGCCGCCGAGAGCGCCAATCGCCTTCGACAAGGTCCCAACCTGAATATCCACGCGCCCGTGCATGGAAAAATGATCGACGGTGCCGCGTCCCTGTCGGCCGAGTACGCCGGACGCATGCGCGTCGTCCACCATCATGATCGCGCCGTATTTTTCGGCCGCCGCGCACAGGCCGGGCAGCGGGCCGATGTCGCCGTCCATCGAAAACACGCCGTCGGTGATCAGCAGCTTGTGGCCTGGTGTATCTTTCAACCCTTCCAGCAGCTCCTCCGCGTGCGCCACGTCGCGATGCCGGAAGACGTGGATCTTGGCCCGCGACAGCCGGCAGCCGTCGATGATCGAGGCATGGTTCAGCTCGTCCGAAACAATATGGTCCTCGGGCGTTAGAATCGAACTGACCGTGCCCGCGTTGGCCGTGAAGCCGCTCTGAAAAACCACGCACGCCTCGGCCTGTTTGAACGCCGCGATGCGCCGCTCCAGCTCCATGTGCATCGCCATCGTGCCGGTGATCGTGCGCACCGCGCCCGTCCCCGCGCCGTACCGCCGCGCCGCCTCGATCGCGGCTTCCTTCAACTTCGGATGGTCGGCCAGGCCCAGATAGTTGTTGGACGCCAGGTTGATCACCTCCTGGCCGTCCACGCGGCTGACCGGGTCGCAGGCGCTTTCGAGTTCCCGCAGCCGGAAGTACCCTCCGCTGCGCTTCAGCTCGTCGAGCTGTTCGGTGAGATAGGCCAGTGGATTCTGCATCACCATTTCCTGAGCGGCGTCTCCGCTTCCGATTGCAGTATAGCGAGGCCCGCGATCGCCGGAGCCGGCCGCGGGCGGCTGTGAGAGAATAATACTTCGTCCTCTGATTCCATCCTCCGGAGATAATTCACCTATGACCGAAATCGTAGAAATCAAGGCCCGCGAGATCCTCGATTCGCGCGGCAATCCGACCGTGGAAGCCGACGTATTCCTGGCCGACGGCGTGATGGGGCGCGCGGCCGTGCCTTCCGGCGCATCGACCGGCGAACATGAAGCCGTCGAGCTGCGCGATGGCGACAAGAGCCGCTACCAGGGCAAGGGAACGTTGAAGGCGGTCGGCAACATCACCACCGAGATCGAGCCCGCACTGCTCGGCATGGACGCCATCGACCAGTCGGCCATCGACCACAAGATGATCGAGCTGGACGGCACGCCCACCAAGGGCCGCCTCGGCGCCAACGCGATCCTGGCCGTGTCGCTGGCCACCGCGCGCGCCGCGGCCGAGTGCCTGATGACGCCGCTGTACCGCTACCTGGGCGGCGTCCACGCCAACATCCTGCCGGTGCCGATGATGAACATCATCAACGGCGGCGCGCACGCCGACAACTGCGTCGATCCGCAGGAATTCATGATCGTGCCGCACGGCGTGCCGAGTTTCGCCGAGGCCATCCGCGCCGGGTCGGAAGTGTTCCACAACCTGAAGAGCGTGTTGAAGAAACGCGGCTATGCCACGTCGGTCGGCGACGAGGGTGGCTTTGCGCCGAACCTGAAGTCGAACGAGGAAGCGGTGGAAGTGATCGTCGAAGCGATCCAGAAGGCCGGCTACAAGCCTGGCGAGCAGGTCTCCATCGCGCTCGACCCCGCGGCCAGCGAATTCTACGACCAGGACAAGAAGAAGTACGTCTTCAAGAAGTCGGACCACCGCGAGCTGGACTCCGAACAGATGATCGAGTTTTGGAGCGACTGGGTGGCCAAGTATCCGATCATCTCGATCGAGGACGGCATGGCCGAGTTCGACTGGGACGGCTGGAAGAAGATGACCGACGCTTTGGGCAAGAAGATCCAACTCGTCGGCAACGACATCTACGTCACCAACCCCGCGATCTTCGCCCGCGGAATCGAGCGCGGCATCGCCAACTCCATCCTGATCAAGCTCAACCAGATCGGCACGCTCACCGAAACGCTGGACACCATGCGCATGGCCACCACCGCCGGCTACACCAACGTGGTGTCGCACCGCTCCGGCGAGACCGAGGACAGCTTCATCGCCGACCTGGCCGTCGCCACCGGCTGCGGCCAGATCAAGACCGGCTCGGCCAGCCGCACCGATCGCCTCTGCAAGTACAACCAGTTGATCCGCATCGAGCAGGAGCTCGGCAAGAGCGCGATCTTCGCCGGCCGGAAGGCGTTCAAGCAGTAAGCGCATCCTAACGGCTGGGTGCGCCGCTCGCAGATTCGCCCAGCCGCCGAGCCTATGAATTGGTCGGAGCCTGATCATGTCCACGGCGATTCGCAACGAGTTTATGGGAAGCTGGCTTCGGTTCACGGCCATGTGCGTGACAGTCTTCCTGATCCCAATGGCTGTGCTTTATCTTGTGAGCGGGTTGCTCCGTATAGACACTCAAACGGGGGACCCGGAGACGTTGGTCGCCAAACTCCGGTCGGAACGCATCGACCACGGTATGTGGTAAGTTCGCGCCACATGGCCCGCCGGTAGATCCGATCCGACGGACACAAGCGCCCACGATAACTATGCTCTGGTGACACACACGGTAGCGGCATCAGCCCACAAGGGGTGTTAATCAATGAACGAACCAGATGCGGAATATCTGAGTCGCTGGGAAGAATATCGACGACTGAAGATGATCTTATTGGGGCTCGTTTGTGGATGGGTCCCGTTCGGGCTGCTTGTCGGGTACGTTCTTCCTCTACTATCAGGAACATACCTTGCGACATATATTGCTGCAGCAATGTATGGTGTCGTGCTCATGGTATCGTGGCTACGATAGGCATTCTACAGTTGCCCTAACTGTGGGACTAGCCTCAGAGGATCGCAATTTTACACGAGGAAGTGTCGTGAATGTGGTGAAATCATTAATCGTAGGACTTAGAATGTCAGGAGACATTGATGTATAGACTTGTCCTCATCCGCCACGGCGAAAGCACGTGGAACAAAGAGAATCGCTTCACCGGCTGGACCGACGTCGACCTCAGTGAAAAGGGCATCGCCGAGGCGGTGGAAGGCGGCCAGGCGCTCAAGCGCGAAGGCTACGTCTTCGACCTCGGCTATACCTCGCTGCTCAAGCGCGCCATCAAGACCTACGACATGGTCACCGAGCAGCTCGACCAGATGTGGATCCCGGTCATCCGCTCCTGGCGCCTGAACGAGCGCCACTACGGCGCGCTGCAGGGTCTCAACAAGGCCGAAACCGCCGCCCGGTACGGCGAGCATCAGGTCAAAATCTGGCGCCGCAGCTACGACGTCCCGCCGCCCGCGCTCACCCCCGACGACGAGCGCTTCCCCGGCAAGGACCCGCGCTATGCCTCCCTGACCAAGGAGGAATTGCCGCTGACCGAGTGCCTCAAGGACACCGTCGCCCGATTCCTGCCCTTGTGGCACGACGCCATCGCGCCCGACGTCAAGTCTGGCAAGCGCGTCGTCATCGCCGCCCACGGCAACAGCCTGCGCGCGCTCGTGAAGTACCTCGACGATATCAGCGAAGCCGATATCGTCGAACTGAACATCCCCACCGGCATGCCCCTGGTCTACGAACTGGACGCCGATCTGAAGCCCCTCAAGTCCTACTATCTCGGCGATCCTGAAAAAGTGAAGGCGGCCATGGAAGCCGTCGCCCGCCAGGGCAAGAAACAGGCCTAGCGGCCGTCCGAAGAGACCTCGTTAACCGGCCCTGATCTAGGACCGCTCACGCTCAATCATGGCCCGTTCGCCCGCCTGAATGGCTCGCCTGCCGATCCATCCTCACCTGTCCGCGTGTCCGCATCGCACATTGACCTATAGGATGCGAAAACTGTATCTGATACTGCTGGGCGTTGCTGTATGCCTGCCGGCCCAGCTCTGCGCCCAATCCCTGGGCAATGCCGCGACCCTGACCGGCACGGTCCTGGACCAGACCGACGCCGCAGTGCTCGGAGCGACGGTCCAAGTGAATAATCCGCGCACGGGTTTCGAGAAGAAAACCAAAACCGACCAGAACGGCGCCTTCCGTTTTTATAACATCCCCCAGAATTCCTACCACGTGGAAGTCACGGCCACCGGATTCCACACCCATGACGAGGACGTCGCGCTCCACTCAGCCGTCCCGCAGGAGCTGACCATCCATCTGTTGCTCTCCGGCGGCACCACCGAGGTCACCGTCGAGGCCACCGGTCTGAACATCCTCGATTCCGCGGCCTACGCTCACAACGATATGGATCAATCGCTGATCGAGAGCCTGCCCGCCGCCACGCCCGGCTCGGGCTTGAGCGACGCCATCACCTTCGGTACGCCCGGCGTGGTGGCCGACTCCAACGGCTTCTTCCACCCACTCGGCGACCACGCGCAGGTCACGTTTTCGGTGGATGGCATGCCCGTCAGCGACCAGCAGAGCAAACAGTTCTCGACCCAGATGCCGCCCAATGCCATCCAGTCGATGTCGATCATCACCGGCGCCCCGCCCGCCGAGTTCGGC
>JBKQRC010000053.1:0-70007 GCA_052326105.1 Candidatus Sulfotelmatobacter sp.
CGGCTTTTGCAGCCTGGAAGAAGATTCGCACCCACATTGACGAGTTGGAGCGCGGCGAACAAGACCGCTTGCGACTGGTGGATCTGTGGGTGTTCCAGAAGCGCGAAATCGAGCAGGCGCGCCCGGAAAGCGAGGAAGATGAACGTCTGGAAGCGGAAAAGCGCGTTCTCGCCAACGCGGAAAAAATCTACAACGCCGCCATGAATGCTTTCGACTTGCTGTACGAAGGCAACGGTTCGACGGCAGCATCGCTGCGGGCCGCGCACAAGCAGATCGAAGAATTGGCGCGCTACGAGCCAAAATTCCAAGAGGCTCTGGCCGCGCTCAACAGCGCTCGCATCAGCGTGGAGGACGTCGGCGCAACGGTACGCGACTACGCCGGAGGCATTCATGCCTCGCC
This sequence comes from Candidatus Sulfotelmatobacter sp., assembly GCA_052326105.1. Lineage (GTDB taxonomy): Bacteria > Acidobacteriota > Terriglobia > Terriglobales > Acidobacteriaceae > Sulfotelmatobacter. Next base: position 401 of record JBKQRC010000053.1, read on the forward strand.
CGATCATCTGGCGCAGGTGGAGGATCGCCTGGCGCTGCTCGATCGCCTGAAACGCAAGTATGGGCCATCGCTCGACGAGGTTATTCAGTTCGCGGCCGAGGTTTCGCGTAAATTGGCGGAGGTGGAAAACAAAGACGAGATTCTGCGCCAGTTGCACAGCGAACTGGCTGGGGCGGCAGAGCATTACCTGTCCGCGGCGCGGGTCTTGGCGAAAAAACGCTCCGAGGCCGCGCGCAAATTGGAGAAACTGGTCGAGGCCGAAATCAACGACCTGGCCATGAAGTCGGCGTTCCGGGTCGAGATCACCAGTTCCGACGAGGAAGGGAACTGGACGGCTTCGGGGATGGATCAGGTGGTTTACATGATCTCCACCAACCCGGGAGAGCCTCTGCGGAGGCTGGAACACATTGCTTCGGGCGGCGAACTTTCCCGCGTGATGCTGGCGCTGAGGGCCAGCGTGGAGGCGGGAGGGGCCCCCGGCCTGCACAAGAGGCATAACGGAGTGGAAACGAAAGTCCCCACCGTTCGACAAGCTCAGGGCGGGCTTTCTCGCAAAGAACGCGAGAAATGGGGCACCCAGCGCACTCTGGTCTTCGACGAAATTGACAGCGGGATTGGCGGACGCGCCGCCGAAGCGGTGGGCAAGAAACTGAAATCGCTGGCTCGGTCGAACCAGGTGTTGTGCGTGACGCACTTGCCCCAGATCGCGACCTTTGCCGACCAGCACTACGTCATTGAGAAGAAAGAGACTGGCGGCCGGACTCGCACCAGCATCAGGCTGGTGGCCGGCGACGAACGAACTGAAGAAGTTGCCCGCATGCTGAGCGGCGCCAAGCTGACCGACACCTCCCGCAAACACGCCGAGCAGATGATCAAGGCGAACGGATAGAGCAGGAGTTTCCACGCTGAGGTGGCATCAGTGCACCGGTTCTGGTGCATTTCGACGCTTGTGCCCACAACTTGTCAAGCCCCTAAACGCCTCTCATTTTCTTCAAGTCACAGATTCAGATGGAGATATATTTTCCGAGAAATGTCCATTTTGCCCAGGCCAGTTTGATATTCTGGAAATAGATAGAGAAAATCACGTGGCGCAGGCCTTCCGCTTGCGCCATTTTTATTGGCCTGGGAAATTCGGCGGGAAACGGGGTTTGTCCGCAAAGGTCGACCGTTACGTCGGCAGCACAGCCGCCCACCCTTGCAAAGAACGCAAGGATGGGGCACCCTCAGTCCAAATGACAAAGACGAAAATCCAGATGGCAAGGACGAAAATCAGCATAAGCATGGGCCGCGCTACAGCGTTCGCCGCGATGGCGGTCCTGGTTTGTCAGATGGCCACGGGACAGCAATCGCCGCCTGCGAACTGGACGTCAGAACAAGACCATCAGAACATGATGGACCAGTTGGGGATCAAAGCGCTCCGTCCCGGGCCGAGCGGGAATGGGAACGACCCCAATCACGCCAATTTCGATGAGGCAAAGGCCAATCCCTATGGTGATCTGCCCGATGCGCTCACGTTGAAGAGCGGGCAAAAGGTCACGTCAGCGGAACAGTGGTGGAATCAGCGGCGCCCGGAGATTGTCGAAGACTTCGAGCGCGAGGTCGTCGGCCGCGTCCCGCCCAACGTGCCGAAAGTGACCTGGACCGTGAAGAGCAGAACTGACTCGACAGCCGGCGTTTTTCCTGTCGTTGAGAAACAGTTGGTCGGACACGTGGACAACTCCGCGTACCCGACGATTAACGTGGACATCGAGATGACGCTGGTCACGCCGGGAAATGCGAAGAGTCAGGTGCCCGTGATGATCATGTTCAGCAGCGTGGCCATCCGCCAGTTCATCGCAAGCCACCCGGAATTCAAGAAGATGATGGGGAGTGATCCGCCCTCGACCGAACAACTCATTGCCGGCGGGTGGGGTTACGCGCTGCTCGACACCAATACCATACAGGCGGACAACGGCGCAGGTCTGACGAAGGGAATCATTGGCCTCACCAACCAGGGTCAGGCTCGAAAGCCGGACGACTGGGGTGCGTTGCGGGCATGGGCCTGGGGCGCCTCGCGCGCTCTCGACTATCTCGAGACGGACAAGAGCGTTGATGCGAAGCACGTGGGCATCGAAGGTGTCTCCCGTTGGGGGAAGGCCGCGCTCGTGACCATGGCGTTCGATACTCGCTTTGCGGTCGTGCTGGTGGGCTCCTCCGGGGAAGGCGGCGCCAAACCGCACCGGCGCAATTTCGGAGAAGAGGTCGAGAATCTTACGGGCTCCGGCGAGTATCACTGGATGGCAGGTAATTTCCTGAAGTACGGCGCGGCCCAGGCTCCGTTCGGAAGCAAGAATGCCAGCGACTTGCCGGTGGACTCGAACGAACTGATTGCGCTGTGCGCGCCGCGACCGACGTTCATCAGCTATGGGGTTCCCGAAAAAGGGGACGCAAAGTGGCTGGACCACCAGGGCAGCTTTGTGGCGACCGTGGCCGCGGGCGCAGTCTTTCGGCTATTGGGCGCGAAGGACCTGGGGGTGACTGAGGACTATCACAACGCGAAGATGCCGCCCGTGAATACGGGGCTTCTCGATGGCCAACTCGCATGGCGGCAGCATGACGCGGGCCACACCGATGGCCCGAACTGGAAGTACTTCATTCCCTGGGCAGACAGGTTCTTCAACTATCACGCGACCGCCTGGGAACTTCCGGCTGACCAGCCGGTTTTTCGGACGGACGCAAACTCTCTGGTTGCTCATGCTCAGTTGCTGGCGAAGGCGAAGCAGGGCGGGATCGACGTTTATTTCGAAGGCGACTCGATCACAAGAAGGTGGGGCGCCACCGACTATCCGGAGTTGCTTGCCAATTGGAGACAGAATTTCTTCGGCTGGAACGCGGCTGACTTTGGATGGGGCGGTGATCGAACCCAGAACATCCTCTGGCGTTTGGAGAACGGCGAGTTGGACGAAGTGAACCCCAAAGTCGTCATTCTGCTCGCGGGCACAAACAATCTTGGCGGTCTATCGGCCTCAGATCTATCGAACGCGGGCGGGGTCCAGGCGAGAGCAGATGACGTTACGCGGGGCGTGCAGGTGATTTTGCGTGTGATTCAAGAGAAGGCGCCGGCGGTGACAATCATCGTCATGGGGATCTTCCCGAGAAACGACAATATGGCGTTCATGCCCATCATCGAGAGGATCAACCGCAGTCTGTCGGAGCTTGCTGACGGCAAAAAGACGGATGGACCGAAGATTCGATATCTGAACATTAACGACAAGCTGGCCGACGGCGAGGGAAGGCTGCTCGACGGCATGATGAACGCAAAAGACAAAGTCCATCCCACCGTGAAGGCATATCAAGTCTGGGCGGACGCGCTGAAACCGATTCTTACGGAGTTGCTGGGTCCTCAGTCCGCGGTGGATCACGCACCAGCGCCTACGGGCGATCCTGCGGCGGGACACTGAGCGCGTACGTACGGAAGCGTCACCCCTTGCATCGGCAGCACAGCCGCCCACCCTTGCAAAAGACGCAAGGATGGGGCACCCTCAGTCCAAATGGCGCAGACGAAAATCAGAATCAGGGCGGCGGCCAGCCTACTGGTTGTCGTTCCGAGCGGCTTCAGCTGAGGAATCTGCTTCTGTTATGGCGCAAGCGAAAAGCAGGTTCCTCGTCGCTGCGCTCCTCGGAATGACAAATCGTGGGAATTGCAAATCCTGGGAATGATGAAGGCCTTGGGGGACCACCCCTGACTGCGTGGTGGTGTCCTATTAGCGCACTGTTAGGACACTACCGACTGCGTTGCTTGCGTTGACCATCCCGGTACTTTCCGGTAGTTTAGTAGCATCGTCACAATGGCCTTCGTGTACCCTGACATCGAATAACTGGGGGAGTGAACTTACATCGTGGCTGGAATTCTAGCGAAAAACGACGGAAAGACCTTGCTTTTGCTGAAGCCGCGGGGGTTCTGCGCGGGAGTGGTGCGGGCGATTGATGTGGTCCGCATCGCGCTGGAGGCGTTTGGGCCGCCGATTTATGTGCGCAAGGAAATCGTCCACAACAGTTTTGTGGTCGAGGAACTGCGGGGCAAAGGCGCCATCTTCGTGGACAGTGAAGACGAGGTGCCCAACGGCGAGCGCATCATCTACAGCGCGCACGGGGTTTCGCCGGACGTGCGCGAACACAGCGCGCGGCGCGGGTTACGCGTGATTGATGCCACCTGTCCGCTGGTCACCAAGGTTCATGTGGAGGCGGTGAAGTTCGCCAAAGAAGGGTATTCGCTGATTCTTATCGGGCACCACGATCATGACGAAGTCATCGGTACGCTGGGCGAAGCTCCGCTCGTGACCCAGGTCGTGGGATCGCCTCATCAGGTGAAGTCGCTCACTGTGCCCGACCCCAACCGCGTAGCTTATCTGACGCAGACGACGCTCAGCCTGGATGAAACCAAAGACATCATCGCGGCGCTGAAGAAGAAGTTTCCCAACATCAAGGGACCGGCGGCGCAGGATATTTGTTATGCCACCGAGAATCGTCAGGTCGCGGTGAAGCAGGTGGCGTCGGAAGCGGATTTGCTGCTGGTGGTGGGCTCGGAGAACAGCTCAAACTCGAACCGGTTGGTCGAAGTGGCGCGCAATCTGGGTACGAATGCGCATCTCATTGACAGCTGCAACGACATTGAACCGGAGTGGCTCAAGGGCGCCAAGACGATCGCGCTGACGGCCGGAGCCTCTGCGCCGGAGTGCCTGGTGGAAGAGACCATAGCATTCCTGCGAAACAAGGGCTTCGAGAACGTCCAGGAACTGGAAGTGATGCCGGAAAATGTGCGCTTCGGGCTGCCTCCGGAGATCGTGGAAGCGATTGCTGCGGCTCCGGCCAGTGCGACCGCAGACTAGCAGGGAAGCGAGCCAAACGCGCGGCTTGTTCGTGGCAAAGATCGCGACGACATCGCGCGGCTCGCCCTCGGCACGAAAAGCAGGTGCCTCAGGATGACAAGCAACAGAGCACGAATGGAGTGTTGAACTGATGGAACCAAACTCTCCCGATTCCAACATCGCTTCCGCACCTCTCGGGTCGAATCCTCAGCTACGTTTCGGAAAAATTGAAGAACTTGCCAGCCACGTGGGCTCGGCCATCGCCGCGGCCCGCAAATATCTTTTCTCTCAGCAGCACGAAGAAGGGTACTGGTGCGGCGAACTCGAGGCCGACACCACCCTGGAATCGGATTACATCCTGCTGCACACATTGCTGGGGACCGGCAATGCGGATCGTTTCCAGAAGGCGGCGAACTGGATCCTGCGCCATCAGAATGAAGATGGCGGCTGGAGCATTTACCCGGGCGGCCCGTCGAACGTTAGCGCCTCGGTGAAGGCCTATTTCGGACTGAAGCTGGCGGGATACACGGCTGATTATCCCGCGTTGCAGCGCGCGCGCAAGAAGATTCTGGAGATGGGCGGCGTCACCGAAGTCAATACGTTTACCAAGATTTATCTCTGCTTCTTCGGGCAGTACGACTACGACGCCGTGCCCGCAATTCCGCCCGAAATCGTGCTGTTTCCGAACTGGTTCTGGTTCAACATTTACGAGATTTCGTCGTGGTCGCGCGCCATCCTGGTGCCGCTGTCGATCTGCTATGCCAAGAAACCGTTCAAGAAAATCCCGCGGGAAATGGGCGTGGAAGAATTGTTTGTTGGCGGCATGCAAAAGTCGCGCATGCATTTGCATTGGGCTAAGAAGCTGATTTCGTGGCGGAATTTCTTCCTGGTGATTGATCGGGTTACGCACTGGTTCGAGCGGGTGCACGTGCGGCCGCTGCGTTCGATCGCGCTGAAGAGCGCGGAAAAATGGATGCTCAAGCGCTTCGAGATGAGCGACGGGCTGGGTGGGATTTTCCCCTCGATCATGAATTCCATCATCGCCATGCGCTGCCTGGGATACTCGCTGGACGATCCGCAGGTCATTCGGGCGCTGGATGAATTCGAAAGGCTGGGCATCGAAGAGGAGGACACATTCCGCATGCAGCCCTGCATGTCGCCGGTGTGGGATACGGCATATGCGTTGTTCGCGCTGGGTGAGGCGGGAGTGCCGGCGAATGATCGCCGCCTGGTGAAGTGCGCGGACTGGATGCTGCAGAAGCAAGTGCGCAACGTGGGCGACTGGAAAGTCAAAAACAAGAAAGGCCAGCCGGGCGGATGGTATTTCGAGTTCAACAACGAGTTTTATCCGGATGTGGATGACACCGCGATGGTCTGCCTGGCGCTGAGCCGGGTGGAGCATCCCAACGGACGCTACCAGCGCGAGTCGGTGCAACGGGGCATCGACTGGATTTTTTCCATGCAGTGCAAGAACGGCGGCTGGGCCTCGTTCGACAAAGACAACGACCGCATGATCTTTGAGAGCATTCCGTTTGCAGACCACAACGCCATGCTCGATCCGGCGACGGTTGATATTACGGGGCGCATTCTGGACATGCTGGCGACCTATGGCTATGACCAGAATCATCCTGCAGTGAAGCGCGCGATCCAGTTCCTCCGCGAAGAGCAGGAGCAGGATGGAAGCTGGTTCGGGCGCTGGGGCGTGAACTACGTCTACGGTACGGCGCTGGTGCTGCGCGGCCTGGAAGCGATCGGGATGGACCTGCACGATCCCTGCATTCAGCAGGCGGCGGAGTGGCTGCGCATGGTGCAGAACGCGGACGGCGGCTGGGGCGAAACTTGCGATTCGTACGACGACCCGAGCAAACGCGGTGTGGGACCGAGCACTCCTTCGCAGACGGCATGGGCGATTCTGGGACTGCTCGCGGCCAACGACACGCGCAGCGACTCGGTTGCCCGTGGCATCGCCTACCTGCTGCGTACCCAGAAGAAAGATGGGTCATGGGACGAGGAATATTCCACCGGCACCGGATTTCCGCGCGTGTTCTATCTGGTGTATCACCTCTACCGGGAGTACTTCCCGCTGCTGGCGCTGACGACCTACGCCAAGGTGATGGAGAAGAATGGGAACTAGAGTGTGTAGGGACGGACGCATTCGTCCGCCGCGCGAGCGGAGCGAGCCTGTGTTCATTGCGCGCTTCGCGCGCAACCCCGGACGAATGCGTCCGGGGCTACATCCACGCCTCTAATTGCTAACTGCTAATTGCCAAATGCTTGTGTTCCTCACCGGCGCAACTGGATTCCTGGGTTCCCACGTGGCTCGCGCACTTGCCGACCAGGGTGCGGAGTTGCGGCTGCTGGTACGTCCCACGAGCAATCTGAAAAATCTTGAAGGGCTGCTTTCCCCGGGCACCAAGGCGGAGACCGCTACTGGAGACTTGCGCGACGCGGCCTCGCTTGAAAAAGCCATGTCCGGCTGTGACACGGTATTTCACGTGGCGGCCGACTACCGGCTTTGGGTGCGCGATCCGGAGGAGATGTACCGTTCCAATGTGGAAGGCACGCGGGCGATACTGGAAGCGGCACGCAAGAACGGAGTGCGGCGCGTGGTGCATACTTCGAGCGTGGCAACGATGGGATTCAGCGATGACGGCTCTCTGGCAGATGAGGATTCGCCGGTTTCACTGGCCGCGATGATTGGTCCGTACAAGCGCTCGAAGTTCATGGCTGAGCAAATCGCGATGGAAGCCGGGCGCAGCGGGATGGATGTGGTGACGGTGAATCCGACAACGCCGGTGGGAGAACAGGACGTGAAGCCGACGCCCACCGGGCGCATCGTGGTGGATTTTCTGAAACGCAAGTTTCCGGCCTACGTCGAGACCGGGCTTAACCTGGTGGATGCGGGGGAATGCGCGCTCGGCCACATCGCCGCGCTTGAAAAAGGAAGGTCGGGCGAGCGCTACATCCTGGGCGGGGAAAACCTGACGCTCAAGCAGATTCTCGACAGACTCAGCAGGATTACCGGGCTGCCTTCGCCTACGGTGAAGTTGCCGTATATCGTAGCGTTTGCCGCGGGTGTGGTGGATGAGGCCATCACCGGACGGCTGCTCCATCGCGAGCCGCGGGCCACGGTGGACACGGTGCGCATGGGCCGGAAAAAGATGTTTGTCAGTTCAGGCAAGGCGGAGCGTGAACTGGGTTGGAAGATTGTCTCGACCGAGAATGCGTTGCGGCGGGCGGTAGACTGGTTTCGGACGAACGGATATGCCTAGGATTGCCATCGTAGCCGCGCTGGAGCGCGAAGTGCGTCCGCTGATCCGGTCGTGGCGCGTCAGCGAGCGAAGGCACGAGGGGCGGAGCTTCCGGTTCTTCGAAAACGATAAGGATGATGTCGTGCTGGTCTGCGGCGGAATGGGAGCAGAAGCGGCCCGGCGGGCGGCTGAAGCCGTGATCGCCATTTATGGTGCCAGGATGATTTACTCTGCCGGTTTTGCCGGTGCGCTGGATTCCAGTCTCAAGGTGGGGGAAGTGGTCGAACCGCGGCGCGTGGTGAATGCCAGCGACGGCAGCAGCGTCAGCCTGGCTGCGGGTCATGGCGTGCTGGTCAGTTTTGCGGCGGTCGCCAGTCCAGCCCAGAAAGCGAAGTTGCGAGACGCGTTCGCAGCCGAAGTGGTAGACATGGAAGCGGCTGCGGTGGCGCGCGCCGCGGAGGCGCGAGGCGTGGGATTTGCGGCGGTCAAAGCAATCTCGGACGATTCTGCTTTCACTTTCCCGGCGCTGGAGAGATTCGTGGATTCCGATGGCCAATTTCTGGAAACGCGTTTTATGCTATTTGCCGCGGTCCGGCCGTGGCTCTGGCCGCGAGTGGCACGGCTGGCGGGCAACAGCCGGCGGGCGTCGCGTGCCTTATGCGACCGGCTGCAGAAGATAAGCTTGAATCCTGTGCCAGCGTCTGGCGAAACCTGCGAGGCGGTCCACCACCAATGAAACGGTCATCCATGAGACGTTCAGCGTTAGTTCTGGGGTTGGCACTGCTCTCGGTGACCGTCGTGTGGGCGCAAGGCACGCGCTCCACGATCTACGCGGAGAGCTTCCGCAAGGGCGCGACCCGGATTACCGAGGAGAGTTTTGAGGTCAAGCTGAGTCCGCAGAACGCGACCTACCGGGAACGGATCAAAGATTCGAACGGCGGCGATCGCTATGAGTTGACGATCACGCCGCAACGACCGGAGGGGGATAACGGGATTACGTCGTGGCGAGTAATGCTGAGAGACTTGCATCACAGCATTTACAGCAACATTCTGCTGGCGGAGCAGGAACCTTCGCCGGACCCCAGAAACAACCTGTGGTGGTTGAGCCCGAACCCGTTCGGGCCCGTGCCGGTGCGGGCGAGGCGGATCGTGAAGGTGGACGGGTTTTATGTGGCTTTCGAAGTGAAGGATATTCACTTTACGCCGCTGGACTCACCGTATCTGGATTCGATGATCGTGCAATTCGCATTCACCAACCAGGATCCGCGCGCCGCGAGGCCATAAGCAGGCAGGAAGGGCGGGCCCGCGTTGCCAGATCGGGTACGTGCGGAAAAGTGCGCGCCGGGCTTCATCTATAATCAAAGCAGGTGTTCTCCTAAACCCGATGCAATTTCTCCCCTTGCTGGCAGCTTTCGTCGGCGGTGAAATCGTCGACATGATCTCCAACACTGGTGCGGTCGCGAAACTTGTGCTGCTGGCACTGGTGGCCTTCAGCCTGATTTCGTGGGCCATTATTCTGACCAAGTGGAGCCTGTTGCGCCGGGCGCGGGCGCAGAGCGGGCGCTTCGTGCGCGCGTTTCGCAAAGCGCAGCGGCTGCAGGATATTGCTGCCGTGGCCGATCAATTCCGTCCCAGCCCGCTGGTGGGCGTATTCGAAGGCGGCTTTGAAGAATACAAGCGGCAGGTCGCGTCGTCGGGCATGCTGCGCAATCTGACCTCGATCCAGCGGGGGATGCAAATCGGGGCTTCGGAAGAAGTCACGCGGCTGGAGCGGAACATGGCCTGGCTGGCGATCACTGCGGCGGTGACGCCGTTCGTCGGGCTGTTTGGCACGGTGTGGGGCATCATTGACGCGTTCCACGGGCTGGGAACAGCGGGGGCGGCTACGCTGCGCGCCGTCGCGCCGGGCATTTCAGAGGCGCTCATTACCACGGCGGCGGGGTTGGCGGCCGCGATTCCTGCGGTAATTGCGTATAACCTGATTGGCGCGTCGATCCGCGAGTTCGCGGCGCGCGGCGACGACTTCGCCATGGAAGTTCTCAATGCGGTGGAGCACAGCCAGGCCCAGGCTCCGGCGGACGTGAGGCGGTGATGGCGTTCACCACTTCCAACGGGCGCACGCAGACCGCTCTCGCCGACATCAACATCACTCCGCTGGTGGATGTGGTACTGGTGCTGCTGATCATCTTCATGGTGACGGCGCCGGTATTGCAGTCAGGAATCGATGTCAGCGTGCCCAAGACGCGAACCGTGCGCGAGATCACGGAAGAGCGGCTGGTCATCACGATCAACCGGGATCAGCGCGTATTTCTGGGCAACGATCCTGTCAACATCAATGAAATTGGAAAGAAGTTGCGGCAAAGGATTCGCGATCCGCGCAACCAGTTCATTTTTGTGCGCGCCGACGAAAACGTGCCCTTCGGCGCATTCGCCACGGTGATGGATGCGGTGAAACAAGCGGGCATCAACAACGTCAGCATTGTGACTCAGCCAATCGAAAATGCCGGCAAACGCTGAGATCTATTTCGAGCACGACCACTGGGGCCGCGCGCTGGCCTGGTCGGCGGGCCTGCACGTGGGGATCACTGTGCTGTTGCTCATCTACTCCGCGGTTTTCTATCGCACCAGCGGCGAGACCTGGGGTGCGGGTGGAGGCGGAGAAGCGATCGGAGCGACATTAGTGAGCACCGTTCCGTTGCCGGCGAATCCCTCCCAGAGCCGAAACGTGCTGGCCAACGAATCGAAGGGGATCACACAATCGCAGCCGAAGATCGAGGAGAAGGCGCCGGACGCGATCGAGATTCAGGGCAAGAACGCGAAGATTAAGCCGAAAAAGAAGCAGGAGACCGTCTCGAAAGACCAGCCTCAGCCCGCGCCAGAAGAGGAGACGAACCAGGTTGCGTTCGGAGAAGGCGGGCCGGTCAGCGGGCCGTACGGAACGTTCAGCGCAGCGGGCGCGAAGGGCGGATTCGGAATTACCGGCGCCGGGGGCGATTTCGGCACCAAGTTTGCGTGGTATGTGCGAGTGATTCAGCAGAAGGTGGCGGAGAACTGGCTGAAGTACGAAGTGGATCCCAGGATCACGTCGGCACAGCGGGTGTATATCACGTTCGATGTGGCGCGCGACGGGCATCCTTCGAACGTGCAGGTGGAGCAGTCGAGCGGCGTGCCATCGTTAGATATTTCAGCGACGCGTGCTTTGCAGCGCATTGATACCTTCGGGCCACTCCCGACGGACTATCCGGGAAACAAGATCTCGGTAGAATACTGGTTCGATTACAAGAAATGATGAGGGACATTTGAGAGTTTCGTCTGAGGGGCCGAGTCAAGCGCGCGAGCGTGGGGGGAGAGAAATCTTGCAAAGAAATTCATATCGTTATACGATATTGTCGTACGGAGTATGTTCTTCCCCGCAGCGGATGGACGCGAACGACAGAACAACTTTCCAGCGATGGCCAAAGAGGATCTTCGGCCGGGTTCCGGCGTTGGTTGTGACTTTCATCTGCTGCTGCCTGATTACACCTCTTCTGGCGCAGGATTGGGTTAAAACGGGCACGAGTCTGGGCGTGGAAAAGGTCCGCCTGGCAGTTCCCGACTTCAAGCCCTCGACCGGCGATCCGCAAAACGCCGCACTGCTGAAAACGTTCAACGACACGTTGTGGAACGATCTTGACGTTTCGGGCGTGGTCGAACTGGTGTCCAAGAGTTTCTATCCGCTGCAGACGCCGGGGCAGCCGCCGGAAGTAAGTTTCCCAGCCTGGAATGTGCCGCCTCCGAATGCCGCGATGCTGGCCTTTGGGAACCTGGGCGTGGCCGGGGGGCAACTCACGGTGCAAGGGTGGTTGTACGACGTCAAGAACGTCCAGTCGCCGCAAATTCTGGGCAAGCAGTACACGGACGTAGCGAGCGACGCGGTGGCGCGGGTGATGGCCCATAAATTCGCCGACGAAATTATTTTCCGTCTGGGCGGGGGCATTCAAGGAATCGCCGAGAGCCAGATTTATTTTGTCAGCGACCGGACCGGACACAAGGAAATCTGGGCGATGGATTACGACGGATCGAACCAGCGCCAGATTACGCATCTGGGCTCGATTGCGCTATCGCCACGCATTTCGCCCGACGGATCGCGCGTCGCGTTCAGTGCTCTGACCAAGACCGGGTGGGAGATCATGATGTACTCGCTTGACCTGAACCGGCTGGTGAGTTTTCCGCACCTGGGAGGAACAAACTTGTCGCCGGCCTGGTCGGGCGACGGTCTGAAGCTGGCGTTTTCGTCATCGCGCGCCGGCGCACCCGAGATCTATATTGCGGATGCTTCCGGCGGAAATCTGCGCCGCATGACCGATGCCAAGGGGCCCGATGTTTCCCCGGCATGGAACCGCAAGACCAATGCCCAGATCGCTTTTGTGAGCGGGCGAACCGGACTGCCGCAGATCTACACCATGGAGGCGGACGGCACTAATCAGCAGCGCATGACGGATCAGGGGTATGCGGTGTCGCCCAACTGGTCGCCGAACGGGCAGTTTCTGGCCTTCTCCTGGGTGCGGAAGTACGGGCCGGGGGAGCCGGGGGAGTCGGACATTTACCTGATGGATATCGCCAGTAAACAATGGGTGCAGCTCACGCATGATGGGGGGCACAACGACTTTCCCACGTGGTCGCCGGATGACCGGCACATGGTTTTCCAATCGAATCGCTCCGGCAGTCCTGAAATCTGGAGTATGCTGGCGGATGGAAGCAAGGTTCAACAATTGACTTTTTCTGGACGCAACACGCAACCGAACTGGAGTTGGAAATAAATAGCAACACTTCGTTCGACCTCGATAGCAATCATAGGGGTCCGTAAGGAGGATCAAAGTGAAGCATAAGAGCATGAAATGGATGTTCCTGGCCCTCTCCCTCGCTGCGCTTCTCGCTGTTGGCGCTTGCAAGAAGAAAGTGGCTCCGCCACCACCACCACCACCGCCGCCTCCGGCACCTGCTGCGCCGACGGCTTCGATTTCCGTGAGCCCGACGAGCATTCAGGCGGGACAGTCGGCATCGCTGACCTGGCAGACCAGCAACGCGACCGACGTTTCCATTGACGGGATTGGCGCGGTTCAGGCCAACGGTTCGCAGAGTGTATCTCCGACCGATTCCACGACCTATCACCTGACGGCGAAGGGCGCGGGCGGGACGCAGGAAGCAACGGCGCGCTTGACGGTCACGCAGCCACCACCGCCGCCACCACCGCCGCCAACTGTAACCGACGAGGACTTGTTCAACCAGAACATCAAGGATGTTTACTTCGACTATGACAAGTCGGACATCCGGGCCGACCAGCAGGGCTCAATGCAGGCCGACGTGGCTTTCCTCGGCCAGCATGCCAATATCAATTTCACGATTGAAGGGCACTGCGATGAGCGCGGCTCGACGGAATACAACCTGGCTCTGGGCGACAAGCGCGCCAGCGCGGTGAAGAACGCGCTGACGGCGGCGGGCGTCAATGCCAGCCGCATCAAGACGATCAGCTACGGCAAGGAAAAACCCTTCTGCACAGAGAGCAACGAAGCTTGCTGGCAGCAGAACCGCCGCGGCCATTTCGTTTATCAGAAGTGACAGCGCTGGGGGGACGCCACGGGCGGCGCCCCCCCCGCTGATCTCTGCGGAGCGGCGCAACCGTCTGCGTCGACGTGGGAACACGCTCGAAATCTTAGGGCTCGCCCCATTGAACATCGCGGTTCCGGGTAGTCCTTTCTCTGCGGAATCGCCTCGGACCTATGGGACAATCTTCTCATCTAACAAACAGCGGCATTAAATTACCATGTTCAGGGAATTCTCTATGAAACCACATCGGATGTCTGCGTTCGTCGCCTTGTGTTCGATGCTCTGGCTAGGAGCAATGCCGGCCTGGGGTGTCAGCAAAGAAATGGTTCAGTTGCAGACGCAGGTGCAGCAACTGCAAGAGCAGATGACGGCCATGCAGCGCAGTTTTGACGAACGCATGGGCGTCATGAAAAACCTGGTCGAGCAGGACACGGACGCGGCGAACAAGGTGGCAGCGGCCCTCGATGCGTTGCAGGCCACACTGGCCAAACAGCAGACCGACGCGGGCGCGAAATCAGACCAGCTTTCGGGGCAGATTCAGGCGCTCAACGACACCATGGACGAGCTCAAGGTGCGGCTGGCCAAGGTCACCAAGCAACTGGAGGACATGCAGGCCGCGCAGCAGAGTCTGGCGGCGCAGCAGGCCCAGCAACAGGCACAGCAGCAGGCTCAGGCGCAGGCTCCGCCGCCGGATGTGCTGTATAACAACGCCCTGCGCGATTACAACGGGGCTAAGAATGATCTGGCCACGCAGGAATTCTCCGAGTACCTCAAGTTCTATCCCAACACCGACCTTGCCGGGAACTGCTATTTCTATCTTGGAGAAATTCAGTTCCGGCAGGGCAACTACGAGCAGGCGGCGCAGAACTACGACCAGGTGCTGCAGAACTTTCCCAGCGGAACCAAAGCGGCCTCGGCACAACTGAAGAAGGGCTTTGCCCTGATCGAAGGGGGGAAACAGGATGACGGGGTCACCGAACTGCGGCACTTGATCCAGCGCTATCCGCACTCGCCGGAGGCTCTGCAGGCGCGCGAACGGTTGCGCAAGCTGGGGGTTTCAACCACGGGACGCTAGCGCGCCGGCGCACGCAGAGAGCCGGCAACTCAGTCGCCGGGAGCGGCGATATCCGGTGGAAGAGTGATCGAGGTCGAGTTCCACTGGGTAAGGGTGTAGACGTAAGTGAGGTTCTGTTCGTGGAAACGCACGGTGCGGGGAAGGTGGTCGGTGTTGTCAACGCACACTGAGTAATGTGCCGGAGAGCCCCGTGCCGGAGCCACTTCCCACCAGGCGCAGGGCGGGGAACTTGATTGTGCCGGTTGGCCCGGGCGCACTTCACCATTGCGCGCGACCGCATCAAGGTCGTCGTAAAGAAATCCATCCTGCACGAGGCTTGGACCCTGGCCGCAATTGGCGGGCAGTTGGACGTCAGCCGCGGTCCAGGAGCCGGGCGATTCCATCTTGTAATAAACCCCATCAAACCAGATTTCGTGCGCGCTGCTGGGGTGTTGATCGTGAGTGATGCTGGTTCGCTCGAGACGGGCTGGGCATTCAACCTTTTCGAGGGAAACGATGCTCCACTGGCCTGAGGGCATTTGGACCGAGACATCGCTTTGCCAGCTCTGGGCGGCACGGACGGCCAGGCGGGAGCGCCGCAGTTCCAGCACGCCGGGGCTTGGTCTTGAACACGAAACGCTCGCTGCGACGAGCAATCCCGCAAGCAATGCGATAGCCCAGCTCTGCGGCGGCGACGGATGCGCATGATCGCTTGTTCTTCCAGATATTAGTCGCGTGGAAACATGTTTCATCAGTTTCTTGATGGCCCGCAGTCAGGCTCTGCGGTGATTGTGCCTGGGCTGCCGATGCTTAGCCGCTTTGTGGGCGTGGTGGCGTTGCACGTGCCGGTGTGTGGCCTTGACAGGGATCAGGGAAGCCCTCTGCGGAGTTGCCCAGGCTGACACGCTGGCCAGCAGGCAGGCGAACAGAGCTGAAAGAAGCCGCTTCATAGGATTCCCTTCCTACCGGCTGTCTTGGAATCTTTCCTCGGAAGCCATTACCAGAGTCGAACCGCTAGCGTGCCGGTTCCAGTTTTACCGTTTCCAGTTTACCGGAGTGTGACGCTGGCGTACGGAATTCTGTGGGTCCGGAGCGAAGCAGGCACCATCTCGCCTCAGGCTTGCCCTTTTATAGCTATTTTCCCGGTAACCCTCCAGTGATAAAGTGGTGGCCATCATACGAGGTGGAATCATGCACTTTAACAGACACGATCAGGATACCGGGAAGGGCGCCACGGAAGCGGAAGATCACAAGATTCCCGGCAACATCGGCATGGAAAAGCAGCTCGGGCACCGCGACCAGGATCCGATGCTCAAAGATGCGGATACTGATTTTCCCGAGCCGGGGGAGAATCCGGAGCACAGCGGAGAGCCGCAACTGAAGACGGTGTAGGCCTTGTGGACGCTCGCCGTGAAGAAAAGCAGGTTCCTCACCGGGCTTACGCCCGGTTCGGAATGACAACGCTTTAAGTGACACAATGCTTTAAGTAACAGTAGACTCGGCAAGATGCTGACTACCGATTTTCCGGAGCCGGGAGAGAATCCGGAGCACAGCGGAGAGCCGCAACTGAAGACGGTGTAGGCCTTGTAGACGCTCGCCGTGAAGAGAAGCAGGTTCCTCACCGGGCTTACGCCCGGTTCGGAATGACAACGTTTTAAGTGACGCAACGCTTTAAGTGACACAACGTTTTAAGTGACACAATGCTTTAAGTGACACAATACTTTGAGTAACAGAAGACTCGGCAGTGGCGGGAGCGCCGCCGAGAATGAGGTCAAAATCCCCACCCTGTCGCGAAGAGCGCGACAAGGATGGGGCACCCACCCTCAGAGTCTATTAAACAAAGCCCAGCGTTTATGCGGCCCTATTTGCGAAACCCGTTCGACTAGCGCAACTCCTCCATCACCGCGTCGAGGGCTTCCTTGCCGGGACGGGTCATGGAATCGGGCAGCGTGGCCAGGGGCTGATCCACGACGTTCAGCATGTCAATGAAGTTGGGCGCGGTCGGATTGACGTAGAACACACCGGTCAGAACCTCGCCCTTGTCGTGCGCTTCGGTGAGGCGGGTGAGGGCGCGAACCTTATCCGTCGGATCGTAATCTTCTTCCAGCTTGCGCAGGTGCAGACGCGAGCCGTCATGCATGGTTACTTCCACGGTTGACCCGGGGTCGTACTCCACGTCAATTTCCTCGAACGCCGGAATGAAGCTGACTTCCTGCAGAATTTCCTCGTGCTCCTTTACGTACTTGTAGGACTTGGTCGAACCTTCGTGATCGTTGAAGGTGACGCAGGGCGAGACCACATCGAGCATGACCGTGCCCTTGTGTGCGATTGCAGCCTTCAGCATGGCGCTCAACTGACGTTTGTCGCCGGAGAAGGAGCGGCCCACAAACGTCGCGCCGAGTTGAATGGCAAGGGCGCAGGTGTCAATGGGAGGAAGATCGTTGACCACGCCCGACTTCAGTTTCGAGCCGAGATCAGCGGTGGCCGAGAACTGGCCCTTGGTGAGGCCGTACACGCCGTTGTCTTCGATGATGTAGATGATGGGCAGATTGCGCCGCATGAGGTGGACGAACTGGCCGATGCCGATGGAAGCGGTATCGCCGTCGCCGCTCACGCCGATACAGATCAGCTTGCGATTCGCCAGCAGGGCGCCGGTGGCGATCGACGGCATGCGTCCATGAACCGCGTTGAAACTGTGTGAGCGGTTCAAAAAATAGGCGGGAGTCTTCGACGAGCAGCCAATGCCGCTGGGCTTGATGACGAACTCCGGCTCGACGCCCATCTCGAACATGGCCTCGATGATGCGCTCGGAAATCGCGTTGTGGCCGCAACCGGCGCACAGTGTGGTCTTGCCGCCCTTGTAGTCAATGACGGTGAGGCCGATGCGGTTGGTCTTGGGGCCGGGTGAGCCGGGCTCAACGGTGGTACTCGCCATCGGAATGTTCTCCCTCAGGGGCTAAAGCCCCTGGTTAAAGAAAAGCCTTGACGCGGCCATAAATGGCCGCTCTTCCACGGCGCGTCTGAAGCCGTGCCCTTCCCGAAACGCTCCTCTAAACCACCTTACTTACCCTCCATGGATGTCAGTTCGTCGGTGATGGAGCGCGCGTCCAGCGGCAGTCCGGTAATGTGGGCGATGCTGCGCAGGCGGCCGATCAACTCCGGCTTCAGGTCCAGCTTCAGCAGGCTGAGCATTTGCGCATCGCGATTCTGCTCGACCACATACACGCGTTCGTGCTGCTCAATGAACTCGGGAACTTCACGGGTGAAGGGATAGGCGCGCAGGCGGAGATAATCAGTTTCGATGGCGTATTCATCGCGGAGCTGGTCGCGGCTCTCGGTGATGCCCCAGTGAGACGTGCCGTAGCCGATGATTCCGATTTTCGCCTTATCACCTTTCGCGATCTCAGGCCGCGGAACGAACGAACGCGCGGTTTCAAACTTGCGGTTCAGGCGCTCCATGTTGTTTTCGAAGTCGTCGGCGCGTTCGCTGTACTGCGCTCTCTCGTTGTGGCCACTGCCGCGGGCGAAGTAGGCGGCCGCGGGATGCGGCGTGCCGGGTAGCGTGCGATAGCCGATCCCGTCTCCGTCCACGTCTTTGTAGCGGGCGAATCCACCCAGGCGGTCGAGATCTTCCTTGCTGAGCACCTTGCCGCGCTTGATCGGCGTCGTCGGATATTCGAACGGATCCGACATCCAGTTATTCATCCCCAGATCGAGATCGGACATCACGAAGACCAGCGTCTGGAACTGCTCGGCCAGGTTGAAGGCGTCGGTCGCCATGGTGAAGCACTCTTCGACCGAGCAGGGAATCAGCATGATGTGCTTGGTGTCGCCATGCGAGAGGACGGCGGTGGAAAGAATGTCGCCCTGGGAAGTGCGCGTGGGCAGGCCGGTCGAGGGACCTACGCGCTGGATATCCCAGATGACGCCTGGCACCTCGACGTAGTAAGCGAGGCCGGCAAACTCCGACATGAGGGAAATACCGGGGCCGGCGGTGGCGGTCATGCTGCGCGCGCCGGCCCATCCCGCGCCGATGACCATGCCGATCGCGGCCAGTTCATCCTCGGCCTGCACGATGGCGAAAGTAGCTTTGCCATCAGGGCCGATGCGATATTCCTTCATGTATTCGATCATGGTCTCGACGAGCGAGGACGAGGGGGTAATGGGATACCAGGTCACGACCGTGCACCCGGCAAACATGCAACCCAGCGCGGCAGCGGAGTTGCCGTCAATGATGATCTTGCCCGCGGTCTTGTCCATGCGCTCGATGTAGAAGGCTCCACGCTTTTCCAGGTTGGCCTTGGCGTAATCGAATCCAGCCTGTGCTGCCGCCAGGTTCAAAGTGGCGGCTTTCGCCTTCTTCGCAAACTGCTTGCGGATCGCTTTCTCGACCTCCGCCATCTCGATGGTGAGCAGGTTCGCGACCACCCCGACGTACACCATGTTCTTGACCAACTTGCGCAGCTTGGCTTCGGGACAGACCGCGGCCACCAGCTTGTCATAGGGAACGGAGTAGAAGACGAGATCATCGCGCAGTTTGTGCAGGGCCAGAGGCTCGTCGTACAGCACGGAAGCGCCGGGCGCGAGCGACATCGTGTCTTCGACCGCCGTCTCGGGGTTCATGGCCACGAGAAAATCGATTTCTTTCTTGCGGCCGATGTAGCCGTTTTTGTTGGCGCGGATGGTGTACCAGGTGGGCAGGCCGGCAATGTTGGAGGGGAACATGTTCTTGCCCGAGACCGGCACGCCCATCTGGAAGATGCTGCGCAGCAAAACCGTATTTGAACTCTGTGACCCGGAGCCGTTAACCGTCGCGACCTGAATGCTCATGTCGTTGACAATGCGCTTGCGCCCCGTGTCTCCGGCCGATTGGCGGGGCACAACGTCCGTGGTAGCCATCCCAACACCTTCCTTCGATTAGCGGGCTGAACCCAGTTGCCCGTGATTTGATAATTGCGGGAAGAAATTATGATTCTATTATACGGCAGCGGCGATTCCTCGCCGCCGCCAATCGCCCGTCCGGCGCGTGCGAGAACCTGTTTTGGAAACAGGAGAACTGTTTGTCATTCAGAGGGATCGAGGGTCCTCTGGTCATCGGCAAGAACCCAGGTTCCTCGCTTTGCTCGGAATGACAATCGCGGCCGAGCGCTCACTATTCGGTCTTAAAGTACTGCGCCATGTAACGGAACTTATTATATCGTGACACGACTAATTCGGCAGGGGGGACCTTCTTCAACTCGGCGAAATGCTTTTGCAGGCTGACGTCCAGGAGATTGGCGGCCGCTTCGTGATCGCGGTGAGCGCCGCCCTCCGGCTCGGGGATAATATCATCTACGCAACCCAACTCGCGCAGGTCGTTGGCGGTGATGCGCATGGCTTCGGCGGCGAGTTCTTTCTTGGTGGCGTCGCGCCACATGATGGCGGCGCAACCTTCCGGGGAGATGACGGAGTAAATCGAGTTCTCCATCATCAGGACGCGATTCGCGACCGCAATGGCTAAGGCGCCGCCGCTGCCACCGACTCCAATCACGGTTGCGATGATGGGCACTTCGAGCCGCGCCATTTCGCGCAGGTTATAGGCGATGGCTTCGGCCTGCCCGCGCTCCTCGGCATGGATGCCGGGATAGGCGCCGTCGGTGTCAACCAAGGTGAAGATGGGCCGGCGAAATTTTTCTGCAATCTGCATGATGCGAAGCGCTTTGCGGTAACCCTCGGGATGGGGTGTGCCGAAGTTGCGGAAGACGCGCTGCTTCATGTCCCGGCCCTTCTGCGTGCCGACGACGAGGACCTCTTCCCCGTGGAAGCGGGCCATGCCGCAGACGATGGCGGCGTCGTCGCCAAAGCCGCGGTCGCCATGAATCTCGCTGAAATCGGTGAAGACGCGTTCGATGTAATCGAGCGTCTGGGGACGCTGAGGATGGCGGGCCAGTTCGGTCTTCTGCCAGGCCGTGTGGGGAGCGCTCATTTCCTGCCTCAGCGTCTCGATGCGCGCCTGCAGTTTCGCGATCTGGCGGCGGGTATCGTCGTCGCCGCCCGCCGGCTCCATTTCGGCCAGCTGGCGCTCGATCTGCTCCAGTTCCTGCTGCGTTTTTTCGGTTGGCGCCATTCTGGATTGTTGAATGCTCAGCTGCGTCGAACTCATCGGTGTTGCTTCATGCACCTTTGTCCTCCTCGCGGTCGGAGAGTTAATTAACCACGAAGGACGCGAAGGTTCACGAAGGAAAAGGCCGACACGTTCGCAAAATCGTGCTAGCTAATGACCCGCACGCTGCCCCGGCCGCACAATTGCTCGACGCGGGCGATGAAGCTGCGGTCCGGCAGCACATTATAGCCTTCCGCCTCCATCACCACCATAAAATCGCCCTGGCGTTCCACGTCGAACAACACCTTGGCCTCACCCGTGCGTTCGCGAAACAGGTCGTGCAGATCATCCACTGTCGTCTCCCGCGCAGTCTCCAGCGGGATGCGAATGCGTATGGCGCGTGGAAGCGGGACTTTGGCGTCTTCGAGCGGCATGATCTCGGCGGCGGTAATCTTCGGGTTGGCGCCCTCTTCGATGCGCACGCCCGCCTTCACCAGTACGGGGACCTCGAGTTTTACCTTGTCCCCGATGCGCTTGTAAGCCTCAGGGAAGACGATCATATCGAGCGAGCCCGCCATATCTTCCAGCGCAGCCTGGGCGTAAAACTCGCCCCGCTTCGATTTGAGCACGCGCAGGTTGCTGATGATGCCGGCGGTGACGATGGTTTCGTCCTTGCCGGTGGATCGGGTCATGGCCGAAATTTCCTCGGTGCTGAGGGCCTGCAGATCTTTCAGTTTGTCTTTGTACTTTTCCAGCGGATGGCCGGTGATGAAAAAGCCGAGAATTTCTTTCTCGGCGGCGAGGCGGGTGTGCTCGTCCCAGTCGGGGACGTTGGGCAACTGGTCATTCTGCGCGGCGGTTTCTTCCTGTTGAAAAACGCCAAACAGGCCGTGCTGGCCGGACTCGGCGTC
The DNA here is from genome assembly GCA_052326105.1 of Candidatus Sulfotelmatobacter sp. GTDB lineage: Bacteria > Acidobacteriota > Terriglobia > Terriglobales > Acidobacteriaceae > Sulfotelmatobacter. The sequence continues at coordinate 22,132 of JBKQRC010000053.1, forward strand.
ACGCTGGGCATTCTGTCCCTGTTCGATAGCCTTATCCAGCACGGCCATCAACTGCGCGCGGCGGCCCAGAGAATCCATGGCGCCGCTCTTGATGAGCGACTCCAGCACGCGCTTGTTGAGCAGGCGCAGGTCAACGTGCTCGCAGAATTCGAAAATCGATTTGAACCGGCCGACCTTCTTGCGTGCAACCACGATGGACTCGATGGCGTTGCCACCCACGTTCTTCACCGCGGCCAGGCCGAAACGGATGGATTCGCCATGCGGGGTGAAGTTCGCGGCGGAGACATTGATGTCAGGCGCTTCCACGGCAATGCCCATCTCGCGGCACTCATTGATGTACTTAACGACGTCGTCGGTGGAACCGGTCACCGACGTCAGCAGCGCCGCCATAAATTCCACCGGATAGTGAGTCTTGAGATAGGCGGTGTGATAGGCCAGCAGAGCATACGCAGCGGAGTGGGACTTGTTGAAGCCATAGCCGGCGAACTGGGCCATCAAGTCGAAAATCTTTTCGGCCTTCCGTGGCGGAATTTTTCGCTGCACCGCGCCTTCGAGAAAGCGTTCGCGCTGCTGCGCCATTTCTTCCGGTTTCTTCTTGCCCATGGCGCGGCGAAGCAGGTCGGCCTCGCCGAGGGAGTAGCCGGCCAGGCGGTTGGCGATCTGCATCACCTGCTCCTGATACACGATCACGCCGAGCGTCTCTTGCAGTACCTCCTGCAATTCCGGCAGTTCGTACTCGACCTTCTTGCGTCCGTGCTTGCGGTCGATGAAGTCTTCGATCATGCCGCCCTGGATTGGGCCGGGCCGATACAGGGCGTTCAGGGCGGTGAGGTCCTCGATCGAATTGGGCTGGTATTTGCGTAATACGTCGCGCATGCCATGAGATTCAAACTGAAAGACCCCGGACGTGAGTCCTTTGTGGAAGACCTTCTCGTAGGTGCGCTCATCTTCGAGGGGAATCTGCTCCAGGGTCAGCGGCGTGCCGCGCGTCTGCAGGATGAGCTTCAACGTGTCGGTAAGAATCGTGAGCGTGGTCAGGCCGAGGAAATCCATCTTCAACAGGCCCATCTTCTCGATGGCGACCATGTCGAAAGCGGTGACGATTTCGTCGTTCTTGGTTTTGTGCAGCGGAACCAGTTCGGTGAGCGGGCGCGGGGCGATCACTACCCCGGCGGCGTGGACTCCAGCGTTGCGAACCAGTCCCTCCAGCTTTAGCGCGGTGTCGAGCAACTCGTGGACCTGCGCATCTTTTTCGTAGGCTTCGCGCAGTTGGGGCGAATCCTCGAGAGCGTGCTCGAGCGTGATGTTGAGCTGCACCGGAACCATTTTCGCGATGCGGTCCACATCCGCGTACGGGATGTCCATGGCCCGGCCAACGTCTTTGATTGCGGCCTTGGCGGCCATGGTGCCGAACGTGATGATCTGGGCGACATTGTCGCGGCCATACTTTTGCGTGACGTAGTTGATCACCTCGCCGCGGCGGTTCATGCAGAAATCAATATCAATATCAGGCATGGACACGCGCTCGGGATTCAGGAAGCGCTCGAACAGCAGCTCATGCTGCAGCGGGTCGAGATCGGTAATGCCGAGCGCGTAAGAAACGAGCGAGCCGGCGGCGGATCCGCGACCCGGACCCACCGGAATGTCGCGCTCTTTGGCGTAGCGAATGAAGTCCCAGACGATCAGGAAATAGCCGGCAAACTTCATCTGCTGAATAATGCCGAGTTCCCGCTCCAGCCGCTGTTCATAGTCGGTGAGCGGATGCTTGAGCCTTCCCTCGGCGTGCGCCCGGCGCAGGATATCCATGCGGCGGGCGAAGCCTTCGCGAGTCACGTGCACGAAATAGCTGTCAATCGTGTAACCGGGCGGAACCTCGAACTGCGGAAACGGGGTCGCCACTTTTTCCAGACGCAGGCTGCAGCGCTCGGCGATTTCGAGCGTGCGGGCGAGGACCTGAGGCGAATCCTTGAACACCTTCTGCATTTCGCTGTAGCTCTTGACGAAAAACTGCGTGCCTTCGAATTTCATGCGGGCGGTATCGCGGATGGATTTTCCGGTCTGAATGCAGACCATGACATCCTGCGCGTGAGCGTCGTCTTCGCAGAGGTAGTGGCTGTCGTTGGTCGCCACCAGCGGCAGGCCAAGATCCTTTTCCAACTGGAAGAGGCCGGGATGAATGCGGTGCTCCATTTCCAGGCCCTGGTCCTGAATCTCGAGATAGAAGTTCTCTTTGCCGAAGATGTCGGCGAAGGCGCCGGCTGCCGCGCGGGCGGCTTCGTAATTGTTCTCGGTCAGGCTTTCGGCGACCTCGCCTTTCAGACATCCGGAGAGTCCGATCAGCCCGCGCGCATGCTCGGCGAGAAAGCGCTTGCTGACGCGCGGCTTGTAGTAAAAACCGTGCAGCGAGGCTTCCGAGGTGATCTTCACCAGATTGCGGTAGCCCTCTTCGTTTTCGGCCAGCACCAGCAGATGGTTGTAGGTGTCGCCTTCCGGGGGCGTGCGCTCGATGTTGTGGTCGTCTTTCTTGCAGATGTAGAGTTCGCAACCGACGATGGGCTTCACGCCATGCTTATTGGCCGCATTGACAAAATGCACGGCCCCAAAGATGTTGCCGTGATCGGTCATGGCGACGGCAGGCATGCCGAGTTCATGGACGCGCTGGCAGAGTTTTTCGACGTCGCAGGCGCCGTCGAGCAGGGAGTAGTCGGTGTGCAGGTGCAGGTGAACGAATTGGGACATGGGGGTGGTAGGGCTAGTTTAGCGCAATGGGGACGGAGGAAGGGTGTGGACGGCTGTGCGTTTCGGGGTGCGACACGCTGCTCAAGAGTGGCCTGCTACCTGCGCAACAGCACGGAATAGATGATTCCGCCGGTGAGTGCAACTGCGCACAAAATCTCAAAACCCAGCCACAGCACGTACTCGGTTTTGTTCGGCACGTCTCGTACTTTGCGCAATGCGCGGTAGAAATACAGCGGAACCGCAACAGCAGTGTAAGTGATCCAAATGGCGAGGATGGCAAGAAGACCTTTGATGACCCCGGAAGCCGGACGTACACCAAAGTCGGGTGACGGCAGGAGCACGGCCGCAAGCGCCAATCCCAGCGCCCAGCCTATGACCACGACGCGAACGTGATTGACGCCCCGAGCGCGCCCAACCATTCGTCGAGCGGCAGTTGAGGTCCGATCCACGTGACATCCCCTCGCCGATTATGCTCCCGCTCAACCGGCTAAAACAGAACGTTTCACCAAGCGCGATTTGCGGGGTAGCTTCTAGGCGCCTACGCCCGCAGCTTGCGTCTTTTGCAGCAGCTTGCGGGCCTGGGAGATGAGTTCGGCCACTTCGAAGGGCTTTACCAGGGAGGGGACGCTGTTTTCCTGAAGGAAGGCGCGGCCGTCACCCTGTTCCACTCCGTTCGAGAAGGTGAACAGAACGCGGCCGACCATGCTCGGACAATTCTCCTTGATCCAGCTGTAGGACTCTTTGGCGTTCCAGTCGCCGGGCATTTTGCCGGCCAGGATTGCGGCCTCAAAAGATTCTGAGAGCAGGCGGGTCTTTACGTCCTGGCTGGTCTTGGCGGTGACGACGGTCGCTCCGGCGCCCGCCAGCACGTCGCGCTCAAATTCGAGTACAGCTTCTTCTTCCTCCACCAGGAGGAAGCGGCCATGCACGGCTCCGTCGTGGGACCGGGCCACGACCTTTTCGGGTTCCGGCTCCGTCCTGGCCACCACCGCCGCGGGCAATCTCACTTCGATCACGGCGCCGCCATCCGGGGCGTTGTTCGCCGTGATGTCGCCGCCATGTTCCTTCACGATGCCGTAGCAGATGCTGAGACCCAGGCCCGTGCCCTTGCCCACGCTCTTGGTGGTATAGAAGGGATCGAAAATGCGCTTGGGATCTTTGATTCCGGGACCGTCGTCGGTGAACTGCGTACAAACTTGCCCGGCCAGGTTATGAGCACGAATCTGGAGTTTCCCGGTGCGCCCGGTTTCGAGGATGGCGTCCACCGCGTTATTGATGATGTTCAGGAAAACCTGCTCGATCTGGTGAGGATCGGCGACGACCATGAGCGGTTCCGAGGGAGCCTCAAGCTCGACGCGAATGTTGTTGGTCTTCAGATCGTAATCGCGCAGCGCCAGGGTTTCATCGAGCACCCTGCGAATGTCCACTTCCTCGCGCTCCGGTTTGCGCTGGCGAGCGAACGACAACAGATTCTGGACAACGCGGTGGGTACGCTGCGCCTGCTTGAAGAGTTTGGCGACGTAATCCTGCGCGCGCTGGTTGAGGCCTTCGCTCTCCAGCAGCTGCGCGTAACCGAGGATCGCAGTCAGCGGGTTGTTGAGCTCGTGGGCGACGCCGGCGATCAGCTGGCCTACCGCCGACATCTTTTCGCTCTGCAGGAGCTGCTCCTGCGTCTTCCGCAGGTCTTCATAGGCGCGACAGGTTTCTTCGTACAGCCGGACTTTTTCGATCGTAGTGGCTAACTGACGGCTGATGGCAACCAACAGATTTTCTTCGTTGCTGGACCACTCGTATCCCAGGTGGCTGCAGAGGCCCATGATGCCGACGGGGCAGTCTTTGCCCCAGAACAGTACCCAGATCCAGGAGCGGTCGGGGTCCGAGCTGAGGAAATCGGCCACGTTGGGCGGAAGATGAGGCAGATATTCGGCTGTGATCACCTCGGTGCGGGAGCGGATGACCAGATCGCCAAAGCCTTCGAGAAAAGTGACTTCTGCGGCGCGCGCCTTTTCCCGGCTACGCGGCCCCCAGGCTGCCCGCCGGCGATAGGTCTGGTTGTCGGTGTCGGACAGGTAGACGGATCCGCTCTCCGCCCCAAACAGGGTGACAACCTGGCGCAGCGTGAGGTTCAGAATTTCATCCAAATCGAAGGATTGTGCTGCCACGACCGCCATGGCATTGAGCGCATTGAGTTCGCGATTGCGCCGCCGCATTTCGTCTTCGGCGCGGCGCTTCTCGGTCATGTCGAGAACAAAACCCTGGTAGCGCTCGATGCGGCCTGCCGTGTCGCGCGTGGCGAAACTGCTTTCCACGGCCAGCATCAAAGTTCCGTCCTTGCGGCGCAGGGTGACTTCGAAGTTGCGCACGTAGTTGTGCGTCTCCATCTCGTGATGGAATTGCTCGCGCTGGCGCTCGTCTACGCAAATGTCCGAATTAAGATTCAGGGCCAGCAACTCTTCCCGCGTGGCGTAGCCCAGCATCAACACCAGCGCGTCGTTGCAGTCGAGCAACCGTCCGTCAGGGGCGGCAACATAGACGCCTTCCTGCACCTGCTCAAACAGCAGGCGGTATCTTTCCTCGGCGGAGCGGCGTTCGGAGATGTCGCGAATGACGTGGATGACTCCGCGTTGACCGGTTTCCTGTTCGGTGTACAACGTGGTCGAAACCACCGAGAAGCCGCCAAAACAAGGGTCGGCGCCCTCGGTGAATTCTTCGTCCCCGCGCATGGCGCAGTACGGGCAGCCGGTCCACTCTCCGACGTTGTGGGGCAAGGCTGACTCGCAAGTGCTGCCAACGACATCGGCTGCAGCCTGGGCCAGATGTTCGAGCAGCACCTGGTTGGCTTTGATGATGCGGTAATCCGAGTCGTGCGCCAGGATGATGTCGTGGACCGAATCGAAGGTGTTCATCCACTGGCGCTGGGAGCGCAACACCTGCTCCAGCAACCGTGAGTTCTCCACCGCCATCGCCAGTTGCCGGGCACAGGCCTTGAGAAAATCCCGTTCTTCCGCGGTCCACTGCCGCTTGCGGGAGTCTGCCAACAGGAGCAATCCCACAGGAGATTTGTTGCCCACCACCGGTACGATGACTAACTGGCATATCTTTTCCGCCTCCAGGCATGCGGGATCCTCGGGAGCGGCGGCATCCGGTGAGGTGACTTGCAGTTCGCCTTCCTGGAAAAGTTTCGACAGTTCCTCAGAGATGGGGGCAAAACTGGTATTGCGGAGAAAGTCGGCGGACACTCCCACCGCATGGGTCGCGACCAGATGTTCGGCGTCGAGCAAGCGGAACCATGCCGCCCGGAGCCCGTTGACCCGCTGCAGTTGCTCCAGCGCAGCCTGAACGATGGTGCCGTAGGACGGCGAACCGGTCATGCCGTTGGCGAGCGCCTCAAAAGCCAGCAGCCTTCGGGTGCGCATGCGGGCCTGGCCCAAGACCATCAGCAACATGCTTAAACCGAGGGCAATTTCGCCGCCAAGTAGCGCTACTCCGGGCATGCCGTCGGTGAACGGCGGCCAGGAAAGATGCAGCGCGGGTAAGCACAAGGCGAATAACCACGTACCCGGTTCCCGCCGTCCGCGACGCGCACGCAGCAACGCAATCGAAGCGGTCAGCAGGATGATCCGGTAACTGACTTCGAGCGCCATGCGCAAGGGCAGGGAATCCGGCCATAGCAGGACTCTGGCCCCGGCAAAGCCCACCAGAATCGGTGTGATGACAGCCAGAGGGATGATCAGTTCCCGGCTGCGGGTGTACCGGAGAACGGCGCCGGCGAGCAATCCGACTGCCAGCACGAATGTGGCCTGAACGACCACCAGGTCGAACGGCGGGGGTATCTTGGCCGCCAGCGCATGCTCAGCGAGACGGGAGGCCACCAGGGCCGCCCAGCCCGCGATCCAGATCTGGAAGTAACTCTCGCGTCCGGCACGCAAGGCAAACAGGAACGCGCCCAGCAGAATGAGCAGGGCAAATTCTGCCGCCGTAGGCCTGGCTATGCCAAGGTTTGCCGCCGTATTCCAGATCGACCAGAGGGACGCACTCATCGTAGTCAGGACGTACCTGTTCCTTGTTCCTGAATATCATGGGCCGGGTTTATCACGGTAGAGTTTCCGGACCTGAATGATTACTTTCGGCATCTCGCGGGTAGGTTACAATCGCCGATAGACTTTCGTGTGTTTATGCCAGATCGCATCTTAGTAGTTGACGACGAAGAAGCAATTCGCGAGATCGTCTCCTCGATGCTGACCGCTGCGGGGTACGCCTGCAAGCAAGCGGGTTCCGGCTTGGAGGCGCTGGCCGTGCTCACCTCCGGGGAAGACTTCGAGTTGATGCTTTCCGATCTCATGATGGCGGACCTGGATGGCATCGGTTTGTTAGAGCGCACTAAGGAAAAATACCCCGAAATGCCGGTAGTGATGGTCACGGCGGTACACGATATCTCCGTGGCGCTGGACGCGATTCGCAACGGCGCCTATGACTACCTGCTGAAGCCGTTTGAGCGCGAACAACTCCTCAACACGGTCAGCCGCGCCTTGGAGAACCGCCGGTTGAAAGCGGAGAACCGGACCTACCAGACCAATCTGGAGTCTCTGGTGGAAGCGCGTACGAATCAGCTGCAGGCGGCGATGGCAAATCTGGAGCGGTCGTATGACATCACGCTGGAAGCCCTGGGGGACGCGCTGGACTTGAAGGACGCGGAGACCGAGGGCCACTCCAAGCGCGTGACCGCGTTCACCATCGCCATTGCCCGGGCCATGGGGCTGCCTCGCGAACATATTCCAGTTATTGCCCGCGGAGCATTCCTGCACGACATAGGGAAAATGGCCATCCCGGACGCCATTCTGCGCAAACCGGACAAGCTGGATCCCGATGAGGTTACCCTCATGCGGGAGCACGCCTACCGGGGTTATCAGATGCTCAAGAAGATACCGTTTCTCCTGGAGGCATCGGAGATTGTGTATGCGCACCAGGAGCGTTTCGACGGCACTGGCTATCCCCGTGGGCTAAAAGGGGAGGAGATTCCGCTTGGGGCGCGGATCTTTTCCATCGCCGACACGCTGGATGCGATTACCTCGGACCGCCCGTATCGACCTGCCCAGTCGCTGAAAGCCGCGCGCGAAGAAATTCACAAATGGTCTGGCCGGCAGTTTGACCCGGATGTTGTGAAAGTATTTCTCGAAATGCCGGACAAGATCTGGGAAGATCTGAGGAAAGACATCGATGCCCAGATCTACCCCCGGGTCGCCTATTCCACCGGAGCGAAAAACTAGATCGGATCTCGGGAACCGGAACCGGTGAAGCGATGTCCCGAGGGCGTCTCGCGCTCGGCGCGGCGGGCGAGGACGCCCGCCGGACAGCCTCCGGGGACGGCGGCGCGACTTTTGCCTGCGGTAATGACCGCCGTGGTCACAGTATCAGAGCGACGCGGGAGCCGTGTCGGCCGGCGGAGTTGCCCCGAGCGGAGCAACCTCCAGGATCAGGCCGTCAACTCTGCGCACGACTACCAGCTGGCCGACGGGCAGGGGAGAGGAAGCTGTCGCGTCCCAAAGTTCGCCGTGAACGAAAACTTTGCCTTGCGGCGACAGCGCGGTTTGCGCCACGCCGGTCTCACCCACTATGCCTTGCGCCCCAGTGACAATCTTGTTGCGGCGCGCTTGCAGGGCTTTGATCATCAGGAAGGCGGTGATCAGTCCCAGCGGGATGCTGACAGCGAGCGCGGTCACGAGATGGACGCGCATTTCCGGAATGGGCGAATCCACCAGCAGCAATCCGCCCAGCGTAAGAAGCGCAATGCCGCCGATGGTGAGCACGCCGTGGGTGGCGAGCTTGGCCTCAGCCGCGAACAGAGCGAAAGATCCCAAAATGAGGACCAGGGCGGCAAAGCGCGTGGGCAGAAGATTGAGGGCAAAGGCAGCCACCAGAATGAAAACGACTCCGACCGTTCCTGGGATGACCGCGCCGGGATGGTTGAACTCGATGTAAAGCGCCAGCGCGCCGATGGCCAGGAGAAGGAATGCAAGGTTGGGGTCCATCAGCGTGTCGAGCACGTGCTCCCGCAGAGTCATGTTAAAGAGGACGACCGGCTGGCCCGTAAGGTTTAGCGTGGTTGACTCCCCGTTAAAGCGTTTGAAGCTCTTTCCCTGCATCTGGCGGAAAAGCTCTTCGGGACTGGAGGCGACATAGTCGATGAGATGCTGTGCTAACGCTTCCTGTTCGGTGAAAGATTTCGATTCGAGCACGGCGCTCTCGGCCGCCTGGACGTTGCGTCCGCGCTTGGAGGCGACCGAGCGCATCAGGGCGGCGGTGTCATTCTCCATTTTCCGCTTCATCTCGTCATCCGGCTTCAGCTGAACCGGACCAATGAGCGCGACCGGATGAGCCGCTCCCGCGGCTGTTCCCGGAGCCATGGCGGCAATGTCGGCCGATTCAAGAATGAAAATGCCCGCGGAGCCCGCGTGGCCGCCGGTGGGCGTCACGTAGACGATCACGGGCACGGATGAGGACGTGATCGCTTCGATGATCTCTCGCGTGGAGCTGACGAGACCGCCGGGCGTATTCATCTCGATCAATACAGCCTGGTCGCCGCGACGGCGGGCTTCGTCAATCGCGCGGCTGACGTATTCCTGGCTGATGGGCTGGATGGTGTCATCAATGACGATCTTCAGGATCTCGGCTTGGGCCGGGAAAGAGAAGAGAACGGCGGCTGCAATGCCGATGATCAAGCGGAATTTCGAGTAGCTCATTATGGTCGAGGATGAGTGCATAGGTCCTTCGCTTCGCTCAGGATGACAGGGCATTGTGAGATGTGGCCGACCTTGGCGACGCACATTTCCGAAATCCAAGGCCCTTTGCTATTGTCGCTCTATTTCGGTGCTCCGGTGTGGATTTCTTGTGGCGCTGATTCCGCGACTGCGGCCGGGACGTGTGGATCGGAACTCCACCCTGGGAGGTACGTGCTGCCGGTGATCAACCGGGCGCCGCGTTCGTAAGTGACATAAGACCATGCCCACTGAATGAACACGAGCAGCCGGTTTCTGAAGCCGATCAGGAAAAGAATGTGAACGAACAGCCAGGCTAACCAGGCGACAAAACCGGAGATGTGAATCTTGCCGAATTCGGCGACGGCAGCGGCGCGGCCAATCGTGGCCAGGCTGCCTTTGTCCCAGTAATGGAATGCAGGGCGCGAGACAACTTTCGTCTCGGTTTCACGACGAATTACCTCGGCGACATAACGGCCTTCCTGGATGGCAACGGGAGCTACGCCGGGAAGCATCTTGCTATGCTCGTCCTTCAGGGTGGCGAGATCGCCGATGACTAACACTTCCGGATGATTCGGAAGGCTGAGATCGGGCAGCACCTGCACTCGTCCGGCGCGGTCGACTGGTGCGCCGAGTTTCTTGCCTAAGGGCGAGGCCGCAACTCCCGCCGCCCACAACACCACCGCGGCGGAGAGGCGCGTATCACTGAAATCAACGGCGCCAGGCTCGACTCGAGTCACCGTGGTTGAGGTAAGGACCTCGACGCCAAGGCGCCTCAGTTGTTCTTGCGCGCTGCGCGACAGGTCTTCCGGGTAACTGGGAAGAACGCGCGGGCCTCCCTCGATCAGAACAATGTGCGCCCGTGTAGGATCAATCGAGCGGAAGTCGTGGGCCAGGGCGTGCCGGCAAATCTCGGCGAGGGTTCCGGCTAATTCGACTCCCGTAGGTCCGGCGCCGACGATCACGAAGTTGAGCGGAGTGGCTGGTTCTCCGGCGGCCGCTTGCCGCTCCGCCAGTTCGAAGGTGAGGAGCACACGGCGGCGAATTTCGAGCGCGTCTTCGATGGTCTTGAGGCCCGGGGCGAGCGGCTCCCAGTCATCGTGTCCAAAATAGGTGTGGCTCGCACCCGCGGCAACGATGAGGTAATCATAAGGGACCTCGACCTCCGGGGTCCGAACGATGTGCCGGTCAAGATCGAATCCGGTGACCTCCGCCATGAGCACTTCGACATTCTTATACGCCCGGAAGATGGAACGGATGGGCGCGGCGATTTCTCCCGGGGAAAGCCCTGCGGTTGCGACCTGATACAGAAGCGGCTGGAAGTTGTGGTGGTTCTTGCGGTCGATGATGGTGATTTGAACCGGGGCCCGGGCCAAGGCGCGCGCGGCGTTGAGGCCGCCAAAGCCGGCGCCCACGATTACGACCCGAGCTGTCGCCTTGCCCTTCATGCCTGACCTCTATAAGATTCACGGCGATGGCAGACGGTTCCAGAACTTCGGCAGCCACTCCCCTGTGGGTTCGCGTGGCGATGCCCTCGGTACAAGATTTGATCTTCGTCGCGGTGCTGGGCGCGCTTGTGTTCACACCGCTGTCGGTGCGCCTGCTGGGAGATGCTGGGATCGGATGGCACATCCGCGCCGGGCAACAGATTCTCGCCACCCACATGATTCCGCGGGTGGATTCGTTTTCTTCAACCACGGGAGGAAAACCGTGGTTTGCCTGGGAGTGGCTGTATGACCTGCTTGTGGGTCAGCTGGAAGCTAGTCTGGGACTGAATGGGGTGGTCTGGTTTACGGCCATTGTGATTGCCGCGGTGTTCGCGTGGACGTTCCGGCTGCTGATTCTCCGGGGAACCAATGTGCTGGTCGCCCTGGTGCTGGTGCTGCTGGCGATGTCAGCTTCGATGATTCATTTCCTGGCGCGGCCTCATGTGGTGAGTTGGTTGTTCACGCTGGCCTGGTTCTGGATTCTCGAGTCCTCGGAGCGGGAGTGGTTTTACGGCGGAGATCGCCAGCACGGCGGATGGTTATGGGCTCTGCCGTTGCTGATGCTGGTGTGGGTCAACATGCACGGCGGATTCCTGCTGGGGTTCGTGCTGTTGGGAATTTTCTGGGCGGGGGCCATGTGGAACTGGTTCCGGACGAAAGAGAATCGCATCGAAGAACTGCTTCCGAGAATTGCGGCGGGGAAGCGGGCGAGGGCGCTGGCCGGCGTGGGGCTGCTTTCGCTGGCAGCGAGCCTGGTGAATCCGTTTGGATGGAGACTCCACGAGCATATCTACTCGTATCTTTCGAACCGATTCCTGATGGATCACATCGATGAATTCCGCTCTCCGGATTTTCACGGTGTGGCGCAAAGATGCTTCCTGATTCTGCTCCTGATCACGCCGGCGGCTCTGGCGGCGCGCGGACGCGAGTTACGCATGAGCGAGGTAATGACGGTACTGTTCGCGGTGTACGCCGGGCTGTATGCATCGCGGAATATTCCGGTTTCGGCGGTGCTGCTGGTGATGGTAATGGGGCCACTGTTGTCGCCGGTGCTATCTCCGGCACGACTGGGGCGCGGATTCTTCCAGAGGATGTCGGCGGTCGAGTCCGGGCTGCGCGGCCACGTGTGGCCAATTCTCATCGTCGTGCTCACGTTTTGGATCGCCGGGACTGGCGTAAAACTCGCATCCCGCTTCGGTATGAACGCGCACTTCGATGCCACGCGGATGCCCGTCGAGGCAGTGAACTACCTGGAGAGGCACGAACTCAAAGGGCCGGTTTTGAGCCCGGACTACTGGGGAGGATACTTGATCTACCGGCTTTACCCCGCGACCCGGGTGGTCGTAGATGACCGGCACGACTTGTACGGCGAGCAATTCTTCAAGTCTTACTTGAAGATGATACGGGGCCAGCCGGAGTTTGGAGAGTTCCTGGCCGGGCGGAACATTGGGTGCATTTTGCTGCCCAGAGAGGCGCCATTGGCTACTGTTCTTCTGGAGAGCCGGCGTTGGAATGTTATTTACAGGGATGACACGGCCGTAGCGTTCGTGAGTGCATCGGCAAATCAATGAATCCGTGGCGGCACGCACTTCGAACGAATTCGATTGCAGTTCATAAGAATCCAACCCATGATAAACATTTGTGCTTTTAGTTTCGTATCGTCTCGCGCGTTGGCCCTAGGATCCTCATGACAGCGAAAGTTATCAGCTGCCTGGTGGGAAGGATGGTCGCCGTTTTTTTCCTGGCGTCGTCCATTCTTTCCCTTGCGGGGTGCTCAAGTTCTTCCACGTCCTCGCCGACGCAACTGGGCACGGGCGGGGGATCAAACCTGACGCAGATCAGCGCGGACCCTTATACGGTCGCACCGGGGCAGCATGCGACCGAGGTTGAGCCGCACGTGCTGGCCAATGGTTCTACGCTGGTGGCGGCGTTTCAGACCGGGCGCATCGTGCCCGGCGGCGCGACCGACATCGGATGGGCGACCTCAAGCGACGGGGGCACGACCTGGACGCATGGTTTCCTTCCGGGATTGACGACTGGCGAGGGCACAGGCCCTTATGATGCGGTAAGCGATCCGGAAGTGGCGTACGACGCCAAGCATGGGGTATGGATGATCGCGTCACTGCCTCTCTCGTCCACATTGCAAACGCCTGCCGTGATGGTCAACCGGTCGAGCAATGGAGGCACGACCTGGCAGAATCCGGTCGCTGTTGAACCGTCCGCGCTGAGTTCCGACAAGAATTGGATCGTGTGTGATAGTTGGCCAGCGAGCCCGTACTACGGCAATTGCTATGTGGAGTGGGATGACCCGAGCAATAGCGACGAGATTTTCATGAGCACCTCGACGGATGGAGGATTGACTTGGGGACCGGCGCTGCCTACGGCAAGCGCGGATGTCGGAATCGGCGGCCAACCGCTGGTGCAGCCCAACGGAAACGTGGTGGTGCCGATCGAGACATTCGGGAACGTCACGAACCCGATGGCCGCGTTTAGTTCGCAAGACGGAGGCGCCAGCTGGAGTGGGTTGACCACGATCGCGAATGTGCAGACGCATCTTGACGCGGGAGGAATTCGGAGCGGGCCGTTGCCAGGTGCGGCCATTGATGGTGCCGGGACGGTTTGGGTCGTGTGGGAGGATTGCCGGTTTCGTGCGGGCTGCACCACCAACGACTTGGTCTACAGCACTTCAGCAGATGGCGTGAACTGGAGCGCGGTCACGCGTGTCCCAATCGATGCAGCCTCGAGCAGCGTGGATTATTTCATCCCGGGTATCGGGATCGATCCCGCGACTTCGGGCGCCAGCGCGCACGTCGGCATTCACTACTACTACTATTCGCAGAGCAACTGCACGGTCGCTACGTGCCAGCTCTTTGTCGGTTTCATTGCGTCGGCGAACGGTGGCTCAACCTGGAATCAGCCGGTCGCTCTCGCCGGGCCGATGCAACTGGGCTGGCTGCCGAATTCGCAGAACGGATTGATGGTGGGAGATTACATCGCTACCGCGTTCACCAATGGCGTGCCCCATGGAGTATTTGCGGTCGCTGCGGCCACTTCGGGGACGACGTTCAACGAAGCGACCTACACGGCTCAGGGATTGACCGCGACCGCAGCGGGACAGCAGTTGTCGTCTGCCCGGGATCGTCCGTTGCACAAGCTCTCCGATAAGATCGAGCGCGAGCGTCCGGAGAAGGGCGTGATTCCGCCGTCGCGGCGGGCCCGGCGCAGCGCGAAGTGAGTCGGTGCGGTTGCGGAGAGGGCAGAATTGGGATGGCGTAGCGCTTCGGCGCTGCGGTCAGGGGCTAATTCTTAGTAGCGGCTTCCCAGGATGCGGAAAAAGTCCGTCGTCGCCACGAGAATGACCACCGGGGCTGAAGCCCGCATCGATTTTCAAACCGCTTACGCGGCGCTGAAGCGCCGCTCTTCCACGCTTTCACGAGTTTTTCGCAACCTGTTCAGCCGCTGAAGGCACTTCCGGGGCGCTGAAGCCTACTCCTTCTGCCAGCTTGGATGGCAAACCTGGAAGGGCCTGCGCCACCCAAAATCACGTGCGACATTGAGCTTCCAGCAGCCTGTTTAGACGCGAGGGGCGGCCATTCTCCACCGTCAAGAGGATTGAGCTAGAAGCGGTCGTTGGTATCGATATTGAATCCGAGGATGGCGGTGACTTCTACCGGCTGGCTGCCGCGCAAAGCGGGCCTGAATTTCCAGCCGCCCAGAGCCGCGAGTACCTTAGTTATCATGTCAGCCGGACCGGGTTCGAGGACGCGCATGTTCTTCAGATTGCCAGAAGCATCCAGCGTGCAGGCAATCACGATGCGCAGGTGGGGCAAGCCCTCGGGGAGACCGGTGCGTATGGGCTGCGGCGCAGTGAGGGTGCCGCGCCCAGTCGCCGATTCATCCGCATATTGCATCGCAGCCGCACCCGACGAACTGCCAGTCTCGGGATAAATGGTATGCGTTTCGCCGTGGAGCAGGCTCTTGTAGGGCTCGAACGGCCCACCCGAGTTCGCCGTCGCGACCACGTTGACATCAAACGTCTGGCGTTGTTTGAGCGACGAACGTCCCGGCCCGGAGGGATCATTCGCAGCCGGATCGGATCCGAAGCTGGGAAGCGTGATGATGCTGCTTCCGCCGCTGACGGAGACGCCGGGCACGGATGGAGTGCCGCTGGGCGCGGTGCCCGCGCCACCGGGACCGGGGCTGGGCGAGGTTCCACCGTGGGCGTTGGGATCGGAGCCGCGGCCCGGGCCCGCCTTGCCGGCGCCGGGACCTTCGCCCTTCACGCCGCTGCCGGGACCAGTGCCACGCCCAATGCCCGCGCCTCCTCCAGATCCGCCCAGGCCGGGGTTGTCGCCCCCCGAAGGCGACATGGCAAGAGCGCCCGCGCCTCCAGTGGTGGGGAGTCCAACTTTGGAGCCGGGGTGGCTGGAAACCACGACGCCCTGATTCGTGCCACTGCCGCCAGTCGTGGGTGGGGCGACCGGGGAACCGACGTCGAGGGGCAACCCGAGTCCCGCGCCGCGGCGGGCAATGCCAGAACCGGTGGCGTTAGAGCCTCCAGCAAGATTGGGCGGAGGCGGAACGATGTTGTTGGCCAGCGTGCCCGTCGGGACGCCAGCACCGCCGCCAGTATTGTTGATGCCGCCTCCCTGTCCGGTGAGCGACGGTGGCGGCGGAACTATGCTGGGTGGGCCAAGCGCCGGCGCCGCAGAAGGCGCGAGCGAGTGAGGACCGGTGCCGCCCGATACGCCGGCAGAGGGCGGCGGAGCGATCACGTTGGACGGGAGAGACGCGCCTGCGCCATTGCGGTTGCCGTGAGAATTACCCCCGGCGTTTGCGCTGACGGTGGGCGGAGGCGGCACGACATTGGTCGCGAGAGACGCGGCCGCGCCATTGCGAGTACCGTGAGGATTGCCCCCGGCACTTGGGCTGACAGTGGGCGGAGGCGGTACGACATTCGTCGCAAGCGAGGCTCCAGTTCCGCCCCCTGCGGCATTGGCTTTGACCGTGGGCGGCGGAGGCACAACTTCAGACGGTCCAAAGATCTTGCCGATCAGACTGCTCATGGACGATCCGCTGCCCGCCTGGGTTGGAGGTGGCGGCACGATTGCCTTGAAGGGATCGGGAACGCTGCCGCTGGCAAGGTGACTCAGGTCTTTCGAGACATCGGCCGAGGGCGGCGGAGCGATGACCGAGGGTGCAGGCAGGGTCAGCTTGGGATCGCGCGTTGAGGCGCGTTCGGGTGAAGAAACCGGGGGCGGTACTACGGCGACGTTCGTCATCTGCACCGGGGCGTCGCTGATCTCGCGGCTTATCGCGCCAGGTGCAGGCGGAATCACGCTGGCCGCAAGCGATGGAGCCGAACGCTCCTGATCGTGAGGGGCACTGGGAGCGGGCGCCACAACGGAGACATTCAGAGACGGCGCGGTCTGCGTGCGGTCGCGGGAGACGCTGGGCGCGGGCGGAATCACCGCAGGGCCTAAAGCCGGGGCGACCAGCATATGGGCTCCCGGAACATTGGGCGCCGGCGGAATCACGTTGGCGTTCAGCGTGGGTGCGGTCAAAGGCTGGTCGCGGGAAAAGTTAGGAGCGGGAGGCACTACCGCGTCCATCGTAATTCCGTTGCGCGTGTAATCGCGAATGACATTGGGAACCGGAGCAATCACCGTGGACAGGTTGGGCGTGCTGCGCATTGAGCGCACTCCTTCCAAGGGAGGCGGGCCCGGATTCGGTTTGACGGCGAGCAAGTTCGCCACCGCGTCGCTGGATGGAGGGAGTCGAAGGTTGGGTGCGTCCACAACTTTTGGCACGAGCGAACCGCCGCGCGCGATCTTAATGGTTTGGGTGTGGTGGTAAGCCTCGTCTCCGCCAGCCTGGCCGCTAGTTCCGGCCTGTGCGCCACCGAGATCTGCGGTACGGGGAAGCTCATCGCCGGAGTAATAGATTATGTCGTGGCTGGATAACCGGGGCACGACGTAGGGACGCAGTTGCGCGAGCTTTACCGGCACAACGATGGCGGCAAAAATCAGGAATGCCTCAAACAGCCAGCAAGGAACCATCCCGCGATAAGGAAACAGGCCGTAAGGAGCTTCTCCGGCAAGACGAGCTTCCGAACGCGATAGAGCCGGGCCGATGGCCGTGACGAATTCCCGCCACGGCGAGGACCACTCGACGAGCAGCTTAGGCGCGTCGTGAAGTTCGGCGGGCGCTTCGAGTTGGAGCACTTCGGTCAACTGGCTGGTCACAACCTCCTACTGCAAAATTCCTAGCGGACCCCACAGGTGTCCGGACTCATGGTTATGTCAATTTTATCGCCCACCGCTGTTTCTGATTCCACTATCGAACGGCACGGAAGTTCCAGTACGGACGCCGCCTCCAGCGTGACTGGAGCCAAACGCCAGGGCCGCAGGTTGCGCTCGATGTGGACGACGGTCTGGGTGCGATCAAGGTACACGACGTCAATCGGAAACCCCATTCCTAAAGTATGAACGCCGCGGCAGGGGGTGATCCAGAGACCGCAACCATTACTGAAGTCATTCGCACTGAGGCCGAGGAGCCCCCGCAGGCGGGTCCAGTGCGTATCCGCCACGGCCAGAGACGTGGCGAGGTGCGTCTGGCGGGTTCGGTTGAAAGCCTCCCCCCGCGGGGTCAGAACAGCCATAGATGTAAGCGCTCCCAATCTACTGGGTGTTGGCCTGCCCGGAAGCTCAGTGGCCCCCAGAAACCGGGCCCAGTTGCCGGATCAGTTCGATCACTGCCGGGCCGATCGTAACAAAAATAATAGAGGGCAGAACAAACACCACCAAGGGGGGGACCATTTTGATGGTCGTCTTGGCAGCCTGCTCTTCGGCGCGCTGCCGGCGTTCCGTGCGGAGGGAGTCGGAGTGCACACGGAGGGCTTGGGCGACGCTGGTGCCGAAGCGGTCAGTTTGAATCAGTGTACCAACGAGAGAACGAATATCGTCAACGCCGGTGCGATCCACCAGATTGCGCAGAGCCTCGGCGCGGGGCTTGCCGGCGCGCATCTCGAGGTTGACGAGATGGAATTCGTCGCTCAGATCAGGGTGGGCGTGGTGCAGGTCCTGGCCCACGCGCATCAAGGCCTGGTCGAGGGCGAGACCTGCCTCCACGCAGATCACGGTAAGGTCGAGAGCATCGGGCAAGGCCAGCCGAATGCGCTGCTGGCGATCCTTAATCATGCGCTTCAGGAAGAAGCGCGGAAGCAAAAAGCCGAGGCCAGTAACGCCGGCAAGAAGGGGAACGTTGTCGAATCCGGTAAAAAGTGCGACGCCGGCAAAGCCCACTACCGCCATCACCAGGCGCAGGCCGAAATAATAGCTCATGTGGCTGGCGTCGCGGAGGCCGGCTTGAATGAGCCAGCCGCGGGTGCGGGAAACGTCGCCGGGAGAGAGCGGGAGGGCTCTGCTGATGGGCTCCAGCGCCTGTTCCAGGCGTTCCTTGAGGGCAGGCTTGTTCTCCACCGGCTGTTGCCGCCCGCCCAGTTCGCGCAAGCGCGCGCCAAGGAGCGAACTCGGCGTGACCGCGGCGGCGCCAAAGGCGAAGACCACCAGCACTACGCTGGCGAACACGACGATAGTCAGAATCAGCGGCGACATGCGTTATACCTGGATCTTGATAATCTTGCGGATCACGAAATATCCGACAGTTTGTAAGGTAATCCCAGCCACCAACAGCGTGTGGCCGATCGGGTCGGCGAAAAGCGGGTGAATGAATCCCGGATTCAGCACCAGCATCATCGCAACGATGATGGGGGGCATGCCCATCAGCAGGGCCATGGTCAGGCGTCCCTGGGCGGTGTAAACCCGCACCTGACGCTGGATCTTGAAGCGCTCGCGGATCACGTAGGAGAGGTTGTCGAGAATCTCAGCCAGGTTGCCGCCGGTTTCGCGCTGCAGCATGACCGCCGTGACGAAAAACTTTACGTCCACCAGAGGCATGCGCTCGGTGAGGTTCAGCAAAGCGTCGCGCACCGGCATGCCGAATTTCTGCTCCTCGTAAAGCTGGCGAAACTCGCCAGATACGGGTTCCGACACTTCGTTGGTAATCATTTCGAGAGCAGTGGTAAAGGCGTGTCCGGCGCGAACGGCGCGCGCCAGTGTGTCAATAGCCTCGGGGAAGAGCTCCTCAAACTTTTCGAAGCGCTTGTTGCGGCGAATCGATGCGTAGGAGTATGGCAGCAGCGCGCCGACCAGTAATGCTATCCAGGCGGCTTCGACTCGCTTGCTCAAGACGTAGGCCACGATGCAGGCGACGATCCCGGCCAGGACGCACACGCCCAGGAAGTTGCCTGCACGAATCGTCAATCCGGCCTGCGCCAGCATTTTCTGGATGGCGGAGACGCGCTCGGAACGCCGCAGCAGTGCGTCGAGGGCGGGAATGTTACTGAGTTGCTCATCCCGCACGACGGCGAGTTCTTCTTCGGCAGCGCGTTCCGGCGCCTTGCTTTCTTTAGCCAGGCGTTCCTTGATCAGGCGAGCCCGCGCGCGCCGCTGATCGAGCAGGGAGAGCAGGGCAAAAGCCGCGATGGCGACGAGGACGAACGCGAGAAAGGCAAGCAGAGCTGCGGTCATATTGGAAATCAGACCTCCGTCCTCGATTCAAACAGCGCCGGACGCAAACGGGCTCCCGAGGTGGCCAGCCGTTCGGTAAATTTCGGACGGATGCCGGTCGCCCGGAATACGCCGCGAACCTTTCCGCTCTCATCAATGCCAGTTCGATCAAAGGAAAAAATGTCCTGCATGGCAATCGAACCGTTGTCCATGCCGGTGATCTCGGAGACGGTGATGACTTTTCGAGTACCGTCGGAGAGGCGCGCGATCTGCACTACACCGTGAATCGCCGCGGCAATCTGCTGGCGCACAGCATTCTCGGGAATATTAAGGTTCGCCATCGAAACCATATTCTCGACACGGGCCAGGGCATCGCGCGGCGAGTTGGCGTGGACCGTGGTCAAAGATCCTTCGTGACCGGTGTTCATGGCCTGCAGCATGTCGAAGGCTTCCTCGCCGCGGACCTCGCCGACCACGATGCGGTCGGGACGCATACGCAGGCTGTTGATCACCAACTGGCGCTGGCGCACGGCGCCCTTGCCTTCAATGTTGGGCGGCCGCGTTTCCAGTCGCACCACGTGTTCCTGCTTGAGCTGGAGTTCGGCGGCGTCTTCGATGGTGACGATGCGGTCGGAGTTGGGAATGTAGCCGGAGAGCACGTTCAGCAGCGTGGTTTTGCCGGCGCCCGTTCCCCCAGACACCAGAACGTTCAGCCGCCCCTTGACCACGGCGGAGAGCAGTTCGAGCATCGACTCGGTGAGGGTTTGGTTCTCGATCATCTGGCGGGCGGTAATGGGCTCGCGTCCGAAACGGCGGATGGAGAGGCACGGTCCGTCGAGCGCCAACGGAGGAATGATGGCGTTGACACGCGATCCGTCCTGCAGGCGGGCATCCACCATAGGCGAAGACTCGTCCACGCGCCGCCCGACGCGTGAGACGATGCGCTCGATGATCTGCATGAGATGCGAATTGTCTTTGAACGAAAGGGTGGTCAATTCCAGCTTGCCGGCGCGCTCCACGTAGACGCGGTCGAAGCGGTTGACCAGAATGTCAGAAATAGTGGAGTCCTTGAGCAGCGGTTCGAGGGGTCCGAGACCGAAAATCTCGTCAAGAATTTCGCGCGCCAGACGCTCCCGCTCCGCGAAGCTGAGGGGCACACTTTCCGCATTGACGGCGTTGCGAATGACGACCAGGACTTCGTCGCGCGCCGAATCGCCGGTCTTGCCCAGTTTTTCCAGGTCAAGACGGTCGAGGATCTTGCGATGCAGGTCCGCCTTTACCTGCTGGTAATCGGTGCGCTCGAACGATTGGAGATTCGCCATAGAGCCCTAACTTCCTAAACCGATTTGAACAAAGACCACGCCGTCCGCTTTACGTCAACGTCGTTGCGCGTCAACTCCTCGGCCAACCCGGCAAAGCAGCGCGCGATTTCGCTGTTGCGCTGATCCATCACCGGAGTGCCGCGGTCAATCGAGCTGGAAACTGCAAAATATTGATTCGGTACCCGCCACAGCAACTTGGCGCCGACCGCGGCTTCGGCATCGGCTTCGCTGAAACCCGGAACCTTGCGGAAGCGATTAAGCACCAACCGGACGCGCTCCCGGCTTCCAGTCTCGCCCAGATATTGATGCACGCGGGCCGCGCTCCACAGCGACGCCACGTCGGTGCAAGCCACCAGCAGCACGATTTCCGAGAGATTCGCGATGAGCCGGCTGGCCGCGTCAAAGCGCGACGACGCATCCACGACCACATAACGATAGTGGGTGACCAGCATGTCGAAGAGACGAACGAACTCCGCGGTAGAAGGATCCACCGCCGCGGGCACGTTGGTTCCCGCCAGCAACTGCAATCCTCCTCCGTGGCGCGTCATGAAGCTTTCCAGCAGGGAAGCGTCCATGCGGTGGAGATTGCGCATCGCATCGGCGACGTTGAACACGGGTTTGAGGTTCATGTGCAGGGCGGCATGCCCCAGCGGCGCGAGGTCCACCAGCGCTGTTTGTCCCTGCGCCGTCTGCAGCGCCAAAGCCAGATTCACGGCCACCGTGGTAGCGCCATTTCCGCCTTTGGCGTTGATGACCGAAAAGACTTTGCCGCGCGGTCCTTCCTGCCGTCCCCGGCGCTGTGCCGCGGTGAGGCGCACGAACGCTTCCAGTAAATCAGTGGTCGTGGTGGGACGCTCAATGAACTCGCGGGCTCCCGCTCGCATGGCGTTTACGATGACCTGGGGCTGGCTGAGACTGCCCACGGCGAAAATGGCGGCTTCCGGCATCTCCTGATGGAGGAGTTCGATGGCGCGCAGAGCCACGGGAGGGTTGTCAGCAGGAATGTCTACCAGCGTCACGTCGGGATTCGCGGTGCGCACACGGCGGGTGATGGGATCGGAAGCCGCTACGGGAAAGCTGGCACACGTATGCACCGTGCGAGCCACCGTGGTGCCATCCACCAGCACCTGCAGCACGGCGCGCTGTTCGTTGTCCGTGGCGACGATGACGACAGAAAGCTCAGCCATAACTAACGCGCGGTTCTCCCCGCTACCGCCAAACTCTTTCCTCGCCTGACCTGCGAAGCTACTCCCAGTCTTGCTTACTTGCTTGGCGACTTGTCGAACTTACCCGTGTCTATATACGGCTGCGGCTGCTTGGGCAGAGCCGGCGGCTCCGCGTTGGGGGAGATGCGCCGCACCGTGCACAGTACCATCAGCTCGGAATTGCTTTTCTGCACGCTCTTGCTCCGGAAAAAATTCCCCAGAATCGGGATATCGCCCAGACCGGGTATCTTGTTGTAAATGTCGGTGACGCGATTGTCGATAAGGCCCGCAATCACAAAACTCTGCCCGTCCTGCAGTTCAAACTCGGTCTCGGCCTTGCGCGTGCTGAGCGCCGGGACGGTAAAGCCGGAAATCGTAAGCGCGTTCGAAAAGTCGAGCGTGCTGACTTCCGGCGCGACCTTCAGATGAATATTTCCGTTGGGCATAATCACCGGAGTGAACTTCAAGTTGACCCCGAAATCCTTGAACGAAATCGTTACCGCGGTAAAGCCCGCGCCCGGCTGCACGATCGGAAAAGGAAACTGCCCGCCGGCAAGAAAACTGGCTTCTTTGCCATTCACGGCGATCAGGTTCGGTTCGGCAAGAATCTGCAGCAGGTTCTTGGTCTGGAGGGCCTCGATCACGGCGCCGAAATTGATGTCGGGACGGAACAGAAAAAGATTGAGAACGTTATTGATGGTCTGTATGCCCGAGTTCGTGGTCGCGGTGCCGCCGAGAGTAGAAGTTGTCTGCGTGGACTGTAAATTGACCGCCCCGAGCCCTCCGTACTGCCCGGTCGTCAGCGCGCCGATGGTATTTCCTCCACCATTCGACAGGAAGTTCACTCCCAACTGAGTCAGCGCGGTGCGATCCACTTCCGCGAACTTCACCTGCAGCAGGACCTCCTGCGATCCGACTGGTCCGAAGGTCAGCACGTTGACGACTTTCGGGGAGTAGGCAGTGGCCAGATCGCCGGCGCGCTTGGCAACATCTTCGGTGGAAACGTGTCCCGAGAGCACGATGGCGGCGCGCGAGGGCGTGACCACGACCCGCTCGTCGGGGAAGACGCGGTGCTCTTCTTCGGCGCAGGCGCTGACATCAACATCCACGCGCAAGTCGAAGCTGCGCGAGCGCTCCAGTTCGTCCCAGATGATAAGCGAAATCTCTCCCGGAGATTTGCCGTGCACCAGAATCTGGGTGGGCGTAATGACTTGAGCGTAGGCGATGCCTGGGTCGGTAATGGAGATACGCTTCAGCCGCTCGTTGGGAGTGGTAATGAGCAGCGATTTGCCCACCATGACACGCAACGGCGCCGATCCCGCCGGCTGCTGGGACTCGGGCGGGAGGGTTGTGGTCTGCGTGGTAGTAGGGGCGGGACTCTGGGCCTGTCCCGCAGCGTCGGCCTGCTGCATGATCTCCGAAAACGCAGGAACGGCGAGGACGGCTGTGAGCACAAACGCCCCGAGGACAGACGTGCGGACTTTCATTTTCGGATTCCTCTCCCTGTGAGGAAACTTGACGTTGCCTAAAGATGCGATTCGCGAAATCGAAGTTTTCCCGGTCACTTAGTCTGGCAACCCTCGTCTGTGCAATTGACTACATCCACCTTTTTGTCGCCCTGATAGACCTCAACGCTGACGCCCGTAGCAACTGGCGCAGGCTCACTCTTCTTGACTACGGAGTGGTGAACTGGCGCCGTCGGTGCAGGAGCCGCGCTGACCCGGTAAAGACCTCTGGCGCTGGAGGATGGGAACTCCTCCTGGCGAGTGTCGAGCGGGTTGCGCAGGGCGAGCTGTATGTGTCCTTCCGAACTGGCGAGGGTCAGCCGCTGGGCATCGTCAGGCGTAACCAGCAGCGTGATGACGGGCGTGTTCTGAGCCTCGCCGGTCGCGCTTTTCTCGAGCGTGTGGCCCGAGGCCAGGACCTTAACATCCTGCAAAACGGTGGTAGTTTGCGCGTCGTTACCGCCCGTGGGCGTTCCCGTCAGGAGCACGTCTACGCGGGTTCCGGGTGTGACGAAGCCAGCGACCGACACCACTTCGTTGACTCGCACCGATACCGCGCGCATCCCGGGGGTAATCAGGGACGGCAGCCCGGTCACGTTCTCGCCGGCCAGTTTGTTGGCCAGGATGAACTCGCCCTTGGAAATCGGAATGATGACGCCATGCCCCAGCACTTCGCTGCGCTTGCGCGGCGCGCCCGCGGGCAGATCGCTCGCCGGGATTCGGATGATCTTGATATCGTGTTCTTCTACCTTGGAGCCGACTTGAAGATCGTCGGCGGCAACCATGACCTCGACGCCGGGTTCGCTGCCCGCCCCGGCTCCTCTTTGCAGGTTCTTGTAGACGTAGCCGGCGGCAAGCACGCCCAGAGCCAGCGCCAGTCCTCCTATCATCAACAGACGTGTGCGGTTCATGATGCTCCCTTAAGAACTGAAGCTGCTACCACCTGCCGGACTCTAATGGGTTCTTTCCCCGGTCCTAGCCTGAGTGCTACTGGATGGAACTGGCAACCGAGGAGAACACGTTGTTTGCGTTCGAGCCAATGAGCCGGACGGTTCCGATCACTATGACCAGAATCACCGCCAACATCACTGCATACTCGGCGACATCCTGTCCTTCCTGATCGCGCCAAAGCCTGCGCACAAGTTCCATAAATATTCTCCTATCTGCCGCTTACGGGATCACGGGGGAATGATCTTACCGGCGCCACAGGCAGGGGTCGCTGCTCAGAGACACGCCTCTGGCTTCAACCTGCGCACTTAATCCGCTAAGATACTGCCCGCTCTAGGGTAATCATACCCTGCAAGATGAGGAAAAGTGGTAAATTCTTGCACCCCCATGGACTACCGGAGGTAACTAGGCCGGAGGCGCCGCAGGCAGCCTTATCCGATGGTTAACTTCCGCGATCCGAACAGGTTGCAGCCGCTTGGATCAACCAGCAGCAGGGGCCGTCGGCGTCCATCAGGCAGAAACTGCTCGGACACCACAAGAAGTCTTGTGTTTTCTGGCGACCATAGCCACGGAGGGATACAATCGCGTGCCGGGCCGTATGCGGCGCAGAAATGGAGGTTCTATCGAGATTCCTCCTCGATCCTGGAGGACCATTGGCCGGTTCCTTCTGCTGATGATGGTGGCGATCCACGCAGCATTTCTATGGAGCGTGCGAGGCCGGATTCAGAAGGGAGATCCGGATTTCACGGTCTATTACACCGCGGGAAAAATCCTGCGCGAAGGGCACAGCGCCGAACTGTACAACGGTTTTACGCAGCAGACGGTCCAGTGGGAGTTCGCAACCGATTCGGATATCCGGCAGGGGCCTTTGCCCTACATTCACCCGCCATTCGAAGCTCTGATTTTCTTGCCGCTGACTTTCCTGCCCTACGGGGACGCCTTTGTGCTTTGGAACCTGCTGAACCTGGCCATGCTCTTCGCGATCGCGCTGTTGTTGCGGCGGTCTTTGGATACTGGGGGGGATTCTTTGCGCCAGATTCCGCTCTGGGAGTGGGTTCTGGCGCTGCTGGCGTTTTTCCCCGTCTTTGCCAATTTCTTGCAGGGGCAGGATGCCATCCTGCTGCTGCTGGTTTTTGTGCTGGGTTTTCACGCACTTGATCGAAATGCTGACTTCACTGCGGGCTGCTGGTTTGGGCTGGGAGTCTTCAAATATCATTTCGTGATTCCGCTGGTTCTGATTCTGGCAGTGTGGAGAGGGCGAAGACTGGTCTTGGGATTTGCGGCGGCGGCCTCTGCCGCAGCCCTGCTTTCGTTGGGGATCGTCGGCTGGCACGGAGCTCTGCGATATCCGGGGTATGCCTGGCGCGTGGTGTCGCTGCCCGGCCACGGTCAAACACCCATCGCGCTGATGCCGAATCTGCTTGGCTTCGCCACAGGCTGGCCCTTTATGGAGAATCTGGGTTGGCCCTGGCGGTTGATTGTGCTCGCCGCTGATGCAGCCTTGCTGATTGTCGTCGCCCGCATAAGCCATCTGGCGCGCGCGAATGGGGCGAATGATCGGACTCCGAAGCAGACTCGCAATTTCACTGACCAGCAATTCTTCCGGCTCAGCTTTGCCTGCGCGGTGATCGCAGCTGTCCTGGTCAGCTATCTCACCAATGCTCACGATCTGTGCCTGTTGGTGCTGCCGCTGGCATTGCTCGCGGATTATGTCGCGATCCACTGGTCCGAGCGGCAGGCAGTCCGGGTGCTGCTCATTCCTGTCGTGCCGTTGCTGCTCAGCCCGCTTTGGATCTTTCTCTGGATGCGGTGGGGCAAACTGAATCTTGTTGCGATCCCATTGCTTTGGTGGATATACGCCATGAGGCGGGAATTGCAGCGCCTGAGAAACAACCAGGCTGGCACCGCTGCTCGCATCACGTCTTCGGTGTGACTACGGGTGCGTCCGTTGCCCTCTTCCGCAAGAGAATCACGGCCAGCATGGGCAGATAGAGAAAGATAACGGTCCAGCGTCCCACCTCCGCGAAGCTGTGCGGAAAGTGGTACCAACGCCAGATGCCGGCTCCCCAACTGAAAAACACCGTCCACACAATTTCGCGGCGCGATTGCGGAATCAGCCAGAGAATGAAGCTGTCGAAGAACCAGCGCTGGGGCATGAGCGCGGACAAGAGTAGAAAGTGCGCGTCGCGGTTGCGATAGCGAATCAGCGCCAGCAGGAGCAACGGGCCCGGAAGTACGACCAGCGGGATGAAGTGCTGGTAATTTCCCGTTTGCCGCAACCAGGCCCAGGGCCAGGACGGCATCAGTATGAGGCTGGCCAGCGCCACGACCAGGCATGCGCCCAGTCCGCGACGGCTGATGCGCGTCAGCAAGACGGGCAGTCCGACTTGCGGTTTGGCCATAGTCACGGGCAACAGCAGCGGGAAGAATGCGCCGGCAGCAATGACGGGGGACCATTGCACCGCCAGCATCCCTGCCCAATACGGATAAGCGAGGAAAACTAACAGCCGGGTATAACCGTGGCGGGTCAGACCGAAGGCGAGCAGGGAAGAGCTGATTCCCCAGAAGAGTCCGGCAGCGAGTTCCGGTTGCAGCCGCACAAACGGCAGAGCGAAGATCGCGGCCGTAAGCGGGTATTGCTCGAGCGGCGTATCGTAGGGATTCTGCCGGGCCAGCAGGCGCTGCGCCAGATGAAGCGCCCAGCGGAAGTCGGCGGCATCCTGCTGGAAATGCCGCATGAGAAACCAGCAGAATGTGCCGCTCACGATGCCGATTGCGGCCGAAACTGCGATGCGCCGTCGCATAGGGATTCCGTGCGCCACAGTTGTAACATGAACCGGATGAATCTCGATCAGCTGTAAGTGAGAACACTCCCTTTTGAAACGCTCGCCATTTCTCGTCGCAGTCGCGTTGGCCGTGGTGGCTTCGGCCAGCACCTGGTTTTATATGAACCGCATTCTGCGGGCACAGCAGATTGCCGACGCGGCAGCGCATCACCGGCCGCGAGGAAATTTGTCTGATCTCTATCCGCGGTGGCTGGGAGCGCGGGAACTGCTGCTGCGCGGGCGCAATCCCTACAGCGCAGAGATCACGCGGGAAATTCAGCAGGGGTATTACGGCAGAGCGCTCGATCCGGCGCGCGCCGATGATCCCAGGGACGAGCAGGGCTTCACCTACCCGGCGTATGTTGTGTTCTTGCTGGCGCCGACAGTGCGTCTTCCGTTCGGCGAGGTACAGATTGGGTTTCGCTGGCTGCTGATCGCGCTCGCGGCCGCGAGCGTTGTGCTCTGGCTGCGAGTTCTGCGCTGGAAAGTGTCGTGTGGAACGGTATGCGTATTCTGCGTGCTCATGCTGGGCTGGCTGCCTATGGTGCAGGGCATCAAGCTGCAACAATTGAGTCTGCTGGTGGCGGCGCTGCTCGCGGGCTGTGGCGCATGCCTGGCAGGCGGCTGGTTGTCGTGCGCGGGACTGCTGCTCGCGCTCGCTACCATCAAACCGCAGCTGGCATGGCCACTCGTTCTGTGGCTGCTGCTCTGGGCAAGTGCAGAATGGCGATCGCGGCGGTGGCTGGTGATTGCTTTTGCTCTAGCTATGCTGTTGCTGATGGGCGGGGCAGAACTGCTGTTGCCCCGATGGCCGCTGATGTTCATTCATGCGATTGGGCAGTATCATCGCTACACCCAGAACCAGTCGGTCTTGGTCTGGATGTTTGGCGCGATCATGGGACGGGTTCTTGAAGCTGTAAGTGTGCTGGCCTGCGCGGTATGCCTCTGGCGCATGCGCGCAGAACCGGCCACCAGCGTGGCATTTGGACGCGCTATGAGTCTGGTATTGGCTCTGACGGTAGTCATCGTGCCCATGTTTGCCCCGTACAACCAGGTACTGCTGGCGCCTGCGATTCTGGCCCTGGTGTGGAGCGAGAGTTCGCGAGAGCCCATTCTGCCAGTGGTCCGGCTGGCTCGGATGGCAGGCGGCGTTCTGCTGGTCTGGCCCTGGATTGCCACGATTGGGCTCAGCGCAGCCAGCGTCTGGCTCTCGCCGGAACTGCGGCAGAAGCTTTGGCCCATGCCGTTTTATTCGAATTTCATGATGCCGGTATTTGTCTTCGGATTGACGCTGCTCAACACATGGAGCCCCGCACCCCGCAACTTGCGAGACGGCGCAGCGCAAGAGTAGTCTGTTCCAGCGACACTTGGCCGCGGCTGGGCCGCGGCTTTTCCGCGCCCGAAGGGCGCGGACTAACCATTCATGACCCTGAATACAATCAGCCATCACAGCTCCTCCGGAGTGTTTCCTGCCCTTGTCTTCGTGCAAGGCAGCGAGCAGAAGAATATCGTCCTGAACCGCACTCCGTTCAGCGTGGGGCGAAAAGTAGACAAAGACCTGGTGATCGCCGACCCTCGCGTTTCCCGCGACCATGCCCAGATCATGCAGGAGGGGCCGGATTTTGTTCTGGTGGACCTGGGCAGCAAGCACGGCACCTACGTCAATGGGGAGCGCATCCAGCGCCAGAAACTGGAGCGCGGCGATCGCCTGGAGTTTGGCGCCCGCGACTCGGCCTACGTTCTGTTCAATCCCGCGCGCGACACTTCCAACACCGCCCGTGAATTCCTCAGCCAGATTTCCGGCATTCAGATCAAGCAGGAAACCACCGACCTCGAGAAGCTCACGCTGTTTCTCGAGGCAGCGCGCAAACTGAACACGGCGGGCGTGCTGGATGAGATTCTGATGACCATGCTCGACGTCACCTTGCAGTTGACGCGGGCCGAACGCGGCTACGTTTTTCTCAAGGACGAAGACGGGAAACTCCGGCTGGTCGCCGGGCGCAATTCCAAGAAAGAACCGCTGCTGGACGACAAGACGATTTCGCACTCGATCCTGGAAGAGTCGATGCGGTCGAACTCCGAATTTCTTCTGACCGACACCAGCCAGTCGAACGAAATGGCCGGCCGGCAAAGCGTCGTGGCCTACGATCTGCGGACGGTGGTTTGCATTCCGCTGCGCAAAATGCAAGTGCAGGCAACGCGCGAAGCGCAGGCGGCGGTGCCCACGGCCAGTTCCGCCGAAGCGATGGGAGTTTTGTACGTGGACTCGCGCTTTGCCTCGCGCGACATGAGTGGAGTGGACCAGAAGATTCTTCACGTGATCGCGACTGAAGCGGCGTCGTTGATCGAGAACGCGCGACTGGTGCAGGCGGAAGAGGAAGCCCGCCGCTACCAGCAGGAATTAAGCATTGCGGCCAGCATTCAGCAGCGGCTCATGCAGGTGAAGATTCCCGAAGTGCCCTTCGCCCATCTGCGCGGCAAAAACCTGTCCTGCAAGGAAATCGGCGGGGACTTCTTCGACGCAGTGAACACGAAAGAGGGTCTGGCGGTGGTGCTGGCCGATGTCAGCGGCAAAGGAGTGTCGGCCGCCCTGCTGGCTTCCACGCTGCAGGGAATGATTTATTCGCACCTGACCGCGGGCATGTCTCTGCTGGATGTGGTGACGGCGGTGAACCGATTCTTTGCGGCGAAAATGGGCGGCGAAAAATATGCGACTGTGCTGCTGGTCCGTCTGCGGCGCGACGGCGAACTCGAATACGTGAATTGCGGTCACGTGCCTCCGCTGCTGGTGTGCGGCGGAGAGGTCATGCGCCCACCGCACGGCAATGTACCCGTGGGCTTGCTGGCCGATGCGACCTTTGAAAGCGCAACCTGCCAGTTGAAATCCGGCGATCGCTTCATTCTGGTGACCGACGGCGTTACCGAAGCCGAGAACGCTATGGGAGAGTTCTTCGACGATCCCCGGCTGGAGGCAGCCGCCGCCAAGTCCCCGACTCTGGAAGGAATTTTCTCGGCCGTGTCGGAATTCTGCGCCGGCAATCCTCTGAGCGACGATTGCACCGTGGTGGAGTTGCGCTACGCGAGCGCGGAAGCCTGAAGCAGATCCCGAAGGGCGTTCATCCGCTCGTCGCATCTATCCTCACCGTGGGGTTCGTTCCCCAGCGATTCTTTTGCGTCGGAATCAGAACAGTTCAATCTGCGCAGCGTGGCCGGAAGCGGCAGCGAGGCGGGCGTCCCGCGTAACCAGGGCTGCGCCCAGCTTTTCCGCGAGGGCAACATAGGCTGCATCGTATGCCGTCAAATTGTGACGGTGCTGCCAAATCCGGGGCAGGAATACGAAATGCGGATAGCGTGCGATTCGCAGGTCTAGTAAATCGTGGACGGCCTCGTCCGCGCGCCTTGCGGAGATGATCCCTTCCCTTACCAGACGGCGCAGAGTTTGAGTAACCTCGAGGTCCAACAGATGTGGGGCGTGCAGTGTCTCGTTGCGCGTGTAAATTCGCTTCTCTATGCGTTTTCCCGCTGCCGTCTGAAGCAGCCAGTCGACCGCGGCGGACGCATCCAAGACGATCACCGTGCCTCTCGCTCTTCTCGGATCATGCGAGCCGTATCGAGTCGAAGAGAGACGGACTTCCTTTGATGGAGGCGTTCGCGCATCTCAGCCAGGGTTGGCCGCTCGGCGACCTCCTTGATCTCGGAGAGCAGATAATCTGAGAGAGACATACCTGCCGTGGCGGCGCGCGCCTTCAAACGGCGGTGCAACTCATCAGGGACGTTACGAAGTTGAATCATCTTTGACATGTGAATAGCATACTTTCATGTTATCCACATGTCAACCGGAAGACTGTTGCGATCCCCCCTCCACTGTCACCGTGTAATCCGTTCCTTCCCACCGGTTCTCGTTCGGCCAGAAAAAAGTGAATACCGCCTGACCTCCTACGGGCAGCGAAGCGGTCGGCAAGTCCAGCGCGTAGAGGCCCAGGCCGGTGTCGCGGGTTGCAGTGTCGTGCGCGGTTTTCCAGCCGTCGATGCTCCAGTGCACGCGCGCGGGTGAGAGAAGATTGATGCGCAGGGTTTGATGATGGGGAACCGTGCGCGCCTTGTTGTTGAATCTCCAGCCATAGTGTTGCCGCCCATGCTTATCAATCAAGTAGCGCTTCACGGTCTGCGGCGGCTGGTCAAAGACCTTGCCGTCGCGAATCGAACGGCGGAGCTTGACGTACTCGGAGTGGGCCCAGACCAGCGGGCAAGCTGAGCCCGACGGCCGGCCGCGGAAAAGCTCGAGGGCCGGTATGTCGCCCGCATCCCAGACCTGCTCGGGGAGCAGACGGCTCTGTCCGGCGGTGGAGTTTTCCATCACGGTCAGCAGGGCCTCCGCCTCGTCGCGATGGCCGCCGGCCACAGCGTAGTGGGCGCGCTCTCCGGCCAGCAGAGGCCAGGGGCGGCCAATCCCGGTTCCATCGAACGCGGAGCCGTCTTTGTGCTCGCCGTACCCGTCGCCGTTGTAACGGTACCAGCATGGGCCCTGGGGAAGTTCGACACTGAGCAGGGCATCAATCGCGCGCAGCGTAGCGAGAATGCGGGGATCGTCAGGGGCGCGCAGTCCGAAGCGCACCAGCGCCAGAGCGTCGGGACTGATGATGTGATACGCGCGCTCGCCATCCTGCCCCGGCGGGCGATTCTTGATGGGGACAAAGCCCTGCACGGGTGAAGCCGCGCCGTCCGTGACCGGCGGGGCGATGCGCACGTAGTAACCGGGGACGCCGAGTTGTTGCGCCAGATCGGTTCCGCTGGCGTAGGTCCAGCGCTCGATGTTGTCATTCCAGGCGTCGGCGGTGTCGCGCATGCTCTGGGCCTGGACCGGGTGCCCGGTAAGGTCTGCGATATCAGCCGCGGCCAGCAACGCGGAAATTTCGGCCGCCAGAGTAAACGGCGAGTATCCGGCGTCTTCTTCCCAGCGATCCTGCTGCGTGACCGGCCCGTTACGAATAATATAGCTGGCGGCATTGCGCGCCATGGGCCACCAGCGGTCCAGTTTGCCCAGCGCGTCGGGTGCCTCACGCCGCATAAGATCGAGCAGCAGGATGGGGAAGGCGGTCTCATCCATCTGCACGGCGCTCCAGTAGGGGCGGCCGTCGAGCCAGAGATTTTGCGCCCAGTTGCCGGCGGCTTCCTGCGTGGCTTCGAGATAGCGCAGGACGCGGGCCGCGTCCGTAACCGCTCCGGCCGCGAGCAGTGCTCCGGCGGTTTCGACCAGATCGCGCGGCCAGACCAGATGGTATCCGCCGAGGTCTTCGTCGCCCTTGCTGAAGCCCCACGGAATCGAGAGGCTGGCGATGATGCCGCCGAGAAAGTCTTTCGATTCGTGCGTGCGCAAGACTGCGGTCGAGGCGCGATAAAGATCGTACTGCCGCTGCGGTTCATCGAGCTTCAGCAGTTTGTCCTGCCAGTTCTTCCACTGCACGACGAAGTGCTCGCGCAATTCGTCGTAGTCTTCAAACAGGGTGGAGCGCGTCTGCTGTCCGGCCTCGGTCCATATGGAGCCAAAACCGAGCGCGAGCAGAAATTTGCCGTCGCAGGCTGCCAGATCAATTTCGCCGGTGAAGGCGATGTTTCCGTTTTCCGCGCGCGCATATTCCCATTCCATCTCAAAATGCTGCGAAATGTCCTGCCAGCCGTCGGACGCGCCCACGAATCCGACTGACATTTTTTTCCACGCAACGGAAGCGGCCAGGCACAGAGTAGCGCCTCCGCGCTCGGCAAAAAACATGGGAGAGCCCTTGTACTCGCCGATCCACCCCGTATTGTGGTATCCGCAATTGGCCAGATGGGGCGAGAGCAGCGCATAAAGGTGGTAGTCGGACAGTTGCCCGAGCAGCGGCTCAAACTGAATCTTCTGCAGCACCACATTGCGGTAGGGATCGGTGAGAACTTCCTTGTGGATCCGATAACGTCCGCTGTTGCAGGTGTTGGTTAACTCAAAGGCGGGGATTCCCGGCTCGAAGGGGCGATTTTCAAACGAGCAGTGGCGTTTCTCTTCCGAGAAGAAGTCGCGCCCGCTGGTCACGAGCAATCCCAGATCGCGGGTGCAGGCCTGGTCTACGCGGGGGAAATAAACCTCGTTCAGGATGCCGTGGCTGAGCGTGATCCATACCTTGCTGTGCTGGTTCAGGGCCGTTCCGGCGCCGGTTTTCGCGCTGGAAGTCCAGCGCGGCGGGATGCCGGGCCAGCCCGGAGCATAGCGGACGGGTGAATCACTCATCTGCGATCTTCCTTTGGTGAATCGAGAACAACTTCCCCAGAGTCTATCCCCAGAATTTACCTAAGTTTGACGAACCTGCAGTGCTCCGGCCCCGGCCACTGCATCAGAATAATGAACGGCTGGGCCGAAACGAACGACCGCTGGTGCAGTTGAACGATAACAGACGAACCCGAAAACATGGCAAAGTCTGCCCAATTATCAGATGCCACCCGGCGCATGATCGTCGCCATTTGCGCATGCCTTGCCTTATGTGGCATGGGCCGGGCCGAAGACAGCGCCAATGCGGATGCGGTTTCGCTGCTTAACCAGGGATTCTCCGGCCTGTACAACCTCGACTTTGCCGGCGCGCAAAACGACTTCGTAGAATGGGAGACCGAGCATCCGGACGATCCGATGGGTCCGGTCAGCGAAGCGGCCGGTTTCTTGTTTTCCGAGTTCAACCGCTTGGGCGTGCTGGAAGCGCAGTTCTACGAGAATGACGAGACGTTTGCCGAGCGGCCTAAACTGGCGCCCGATCCATCCGTGCGGGACCGCTTTCAGGCTGCGATCAGCCGCGCCGAGAATCTGGCCCGCACCCGGCTGGCGAAAGATGCAAACGATCGCGACTCCCTTCTTGCCATGACCTTAGCTTCGGGTCTGCAGGCCGATTACGCCGCCCTCATCGAGAGGCGCAACCTGGCTTCGCTGCACTTCACCAGGGAGGCTTCTACCTGGGCACAGCAGTTGCTGGCGGTATGCCACGATTGCTATGACGCGCTGCTGGCCACAGGATTCAGCAAGTACATCATTGGAAGCATGGCCGCCCCAGTACGCTGGATCCTCCAGTTGGGGGGCTTGCCGGCCGACAAGCAAGGCGGGATCGCCGACCTGCAGACGGTGGCCAATCACGGGCACTATCTCGCGCCATTTGCGCGAATCCTGCTGGCCATCGCCTATGTGCGGGAGAAAGACAAGGCCCGGGCCCTCGAGTTGCTGACCGGGCTGCGGCGTGAGTTTCCTGAAAATCTTCTGTTTGCCCGCGAGATTGCCCACCTGCGCACGCAAAACTGAGACGGGGACAAAGTTGCATTCCCTGAATCAATCTCTCTCTTGCCCACACCAGGCAATGGCTTAGGCGCATGCATCCGCCATTCATGAGAAATTCACGGGCCTGTAACAATTCTGTAACACGGCGCCGATAGAACGAGAACAGATCTCCCGAGGAGGAATTATCTACTGATGCGCAAAACCGTGCTGTGGTTGGTGTGCTTTTTTCTCGCCCTGCCGGCCGTAGGGCAGACCACGCTGAATGGAGCAGGCGCGACATTTCCCTATCCCATGTATTCCAAGTGGTTCAGTGACTACCACAAGATCTATTCCAAAATCGAGATCAACTATCAGTCCATTGGCAGCGGTGGCGGAATCCGCCAGGTAACAGAAGGTACGGTGGATTTTGGCGCCAGCGACATGCCCATGACTGACGATCAGCTCAAGGAAGCCCAAACCAAGCTGAAGACCAAGGTTTTCAATATTCCGACCGTGCTGGGCGCTGTCGTGCCTGCCTATAACGTGGCGGGAATAACGGAAGAACTGAAGTTCACTCCGGACATTCTCTCCGGGATTTTTCTGGGCCGAATCTCCAATTGGAACGATCCGGCGATCAGCGCCGCGAATCCGGGCGTGAAGTTTCCCAACCTGGATATTGTCGTCGTCCATCGTTCCGATGGCAGCGGCACCACCTTCATCTGGACGGACTATCTGTCCAAGGTGAGCGCCGATTGGAAGGCCCAGGTGGGTAGCGGCACCTCCGTGAAGTGGCCGAAAGGCATGGGAGGAAAGGGAAACGAGGGAGTAGCGGGATTCGTCCGCAACTTGCCGGGTTCCATTGGGTACGTGGAGCTGATTTATGCGGTGCAGAACCACATTCCGTACGGCAGCGTGCGCAACTCCGCCGGGGTTTTTCTGAAGGCATCGCTGGACGGCGTAACGGCGGCGGCCGCTTCGGCTCCCAAGATGCCGGCCGACTTCCGAGTGTCCATCACCAACGCTCCGGGGAAGGATGCATACCCGATTTCGAGCTTTACCTGGCTGCTGGTTCCGCAGCAGTCGAAGGATGCGGCCAAGGGCAAAATCCTGGCCGATTTTCTGAACTGGATGGTCAGCGATGGTCAGCAGCTGACCTCGGCTCTTACCTACGCGCCGCTGCCGGATAACGTGGTCGCGAAAGTGAAAGAAACGATCAAGCAGGTCAAATAGGACCCTGCAAGCACAGGGGATTCTTCATTCACAGTGTGAAAAGGAGAGGACGATGAAGTGTGCGTGGAAGCTGTGTGTAATTCTGTTCCTAGCGACGGGCCTGGTGGCACAGACTGCCAGTGCTCCCAGTTCACCGAAAAAGAAAGCGGCAACCGTGACAGCGGAAGATGTCCAGGCGCTGAAGGATGCCATTGCGTCGCAGCAGGCAGCATTGGCGCAGCAGCAGAAGCAAATCCAGGAACTCCGGGATGAACTGCACCAGCGCGACCAGACGGTACAACAGGCGCAGACGGCTGCCACCAATGCCGCCGGCAAGGCCGACGCCGCGCAAGCCCAAGCGACCCAGCAGCAGGAGACGGTCACTGCGCTGAAGAGCGATGTAACCGACCTGAAGACCAATCTGACTAACACGGTGATGACGCTGCAGGACACCCAGAAGAACATCTCTGCCAGCGAGAGTCCGATGGCGCTTCACTACAAGGGAATTACCATTACGCCCGGAGGCTTCCTGGCCGCTGAAACCGTGCGGCGATCCAGGGCTCTGGCCGCCGACATCAACACCCCCTTCAACAACATCACCATGCCCGGCGCCTCGCAGAACAGCCTGTCGGAGTTCTTCGGTTCCGGGCGCCAGTCGCGCGTCTCGATGCTGGCGGAAGGGCGGCTGAAGACTGCGAAACTGTCCGCCTACGTCGAAACCGACTTTCTCTCGGCTGCCACGACTTCGAACAACAACCAGAGCAACAGCTATGGGCTGCGGCAGCGCCAGGCGTGGGGTCAGGCCGCGTTCGATGACGGCTGGAGCTTCACTGGAGGCCAACAGTGGAGTCTGCTGACCGAAACCAAGCACGGCGTGGATAACCGCACCGAGGCACTGCCCATGACCATTGACGCGCAGTACCAAGTCGGATTCACCTGGGCGCGGCAATACGGGATTCGCCTCGCCAAGAACTTCAACAACAAAGTGTGGTTTGCGGTTTCCATGGAAAACTCGCAGGCGACGGTCTCCACCCACAACAACGCCGCCAACTTCCTGGTCGGCTCAGCGGGAGCTGCCGGCGGACTCTACAATCCCACCATCACCACTTGCAGCACCAGCGCCACCGGTACCACTACCTGCACTCCCACCTACACCTACTCCTTCAACCCCTCGCCCGACATCGTCGCCAAGGCCGTGTTCGAGCCGGGATTTGGCCACTACGAAGTCTTCGGTGTGTTCAGCCGCTTCCGCGATCGCACTTTCCCCTGCGCGGAGATCGCAACAGGCGGGACCTGTGAAGGCTTGACGACTGCCAGCGCGCTGGGGGCGGTGAACAGTTCCAAGAGCGGCGGAGGCATTGGAGCCAACGCCCGCTGGTCGTTTGCCAGCAAGCGCATCGATTTCGGCTTGCACGGCTTTGGCGGCAGCGGAATCGGCCGTTACGGCTCCGCTGGCCTCGCCGACGCGTCCGTGCACGCCAACGGCACGCTGGATCTCATCCGGAACTATCAGGGCTTGGCCACCCTGGAGTGGCACGGGCCGAAGCTTGACGTCTACATGAACGTGGGCGCGGAGTATAACAGCCGAGCCAACGATTTCGATCCAATCTCCGGCAAGTACGTCGGTTATGGGTCGCCAAACTTCAACAATACGGGCTGTTATGCGGAGACCATTCCTCAGAACGGCACCGGATTCCTTCCCGGCTCGCTCGCGAACTGCACCGCCGACACACGCGCGCTGACCGAGGGAACCATCGGCTTCTGGTACCGCTTTTACAACGGACCGAAGGGCCGCGTGCAGTGGGGTCCGCAGTTCTCCTATGCCAATCGCCAGGCGTGGTCAGGCGTGGGTGGGCTGGAACCGCACGGCTTAGACGCCATGGTCTTCACCTCGTTCCGCTACTACTTGCCGTAGCCGGAAGTGGGGGCCGAGAAGGCCAGTAACGGACTCGATTCGACAGACGCCTGGACAAAAACAATGCTGTCCAGGCGTCGGTTTTTTTCCACGCCCGGGATAAGTGCCTGCCTTGCGTCCCAGGCCTGCGGAAGACTTGCGGATGTTTTATACTAAGGTCCCTGCCTCAGGCAGCAAACGTCCGCCATGGCTCGTATTTCGTTGGACAATCCACAGTATTTTCTGAACCGCGACACCTCCTGGCTCGCGTTCAACCGGCGTGTGCTTGAAGAGGCCGAGGATGAAGGCAACCCGCTCCTGGAGCGGCTGAAGTTTCTTTCCATCTCTGCCAGCAATCTGGATGAATTTTTCGAAGTGCGTGTGGCCGCCATGATGCAGCAGATCGAGGACGGCTACAACGAGGCTGGTCCCGATGGCCTCACGCTCACCGCCAAGCGCGATCTGTTGAACAAACTCACCCATGAGTTCGTGGAAGACCAGTATGACTGCTGGAACGTCCGCCTGCGTCCGGCGCTGGCGGAAAACGGCATCCGGGTGCTCGGCCTGCATGAACTGGACCCCGAAGCGTTGCGTTTCGTGGACGAGTATTGCGAGAAGGAACTGGATCCGCTGCTGACGCCGGTGACGGTGGATCCGGCGCATCCGTTTCCGCGAGTCATCAACAAGGCGCTCTGTCTGGGATTCCTCTTGCGGCGGCGGCGGCGCTCGGCCCTGACTTACACCGGTGTGGTGTCGGTTCCGCGCGCATTGCCGCGGTTGGTGCCGCTGCCCTCGGAGGGCACGGCCGATTTTATCTTTCTGGCGGATTTGGTCGCTTATCACGCCGTGCGGATGTATCGCGGTTATGACATCGTGGCTTCGGCGCCGTTTCGCGTCACCCGCAATAGCAATCTGTATCTGGCGGAGGAAGAAGCGCGCAGCCTGCTGGAGTCAGTGCGGGCGGAATTGCATAACCGGCGCAAAGGCGACGCGGTGCGCCTGGAGATCGAGGCCGACGCCGATCCGGAAATTATTGATCGGCTGCGCTCCGTTTTTGAGCTGGATCCTTGGCAGGTGTTTCCTGTCAGCGGCCCGGTCAACCTCTCGCGGCTATTCAATATCTACGAGCAGGTGCATCGGCCCGACCTGAAGTACCGGTCGTTTACTCCGCGCGAGTTGCGCCTGACTTCGAAGTCGAAAGATTTGTTCGAGGAACTTCGCCAGCATGACATCCTGCTGCATCACCCCTACGATTCTTACGACGCGGTGGTGTCGTTCATCGAGGCGGCGGCGGAAGACGAGAACGTTCTTTCCATCAAGCAGACGCTGTACCGCACCAGCGAACATTCGTTGATTGTGCCTTCGCTGATTGACGCCGCCTCACGCAAGGAAGTCACGGCCGTGGTGGAACTGAAGGCGCGTTTCGATGAGGCCTCGAACATCCGCTGGGCGCGCGATCTGGAGGATGCCGGGGTGCAGGTTTTCCACGGTCTGGTAGGCCTGAAAACGCATTGCAAGCTCTCGCTGCTGGTGCGGCGCGATCCCGACGGAGCGACGCGCAGTTATGCCCACATCGGTACCGGAAACTACAACGCGACCACGGCGCGGATTTATACCGACCTGAGCCTGCTGACGGCGAATGCCGAAATCACGCGCGCGGTGCACGACGTTTTCAGCTTTCTGACCGCGTATGCCGAAAATCCCAGCTACGAGCCGCTTCTGGTGGCGCCGCTCGATCTGGCGGAGAAGGTCATCGCCCTGATTGACCGCGAAGCCGTGCATGCCCGGCAAGGGAAGCCAGCCCACATCATCGCTAAGATGAACGCTCTTCTTGACCGCAACGTGGTGCAGGCGTTGTACCGTGCTTCCCAGGCCGGGGTTGAAATTGATCTGATCGTGCGCGGCATTTGCGCCCTGCGCGCGGGAGTGCGAGGGGTGAGCGACAACATCCGCGTGCGCAGCATTGTGGGCCGGTTCCTGGAGCACAGCCGTATTTACTATTTCGCGAACGGTGGGGAAGACGAGATCTATATCGGCAGCGCCGACTGGATGCCGCGCAATCTCTACGAGCGCGTGGAAGTGCTGGTGCCGCTGCGCGATGAATTGTTGCGGGAGCGGGTACGGCACGAGATACTCGACGCCTACCTTGCCGACAACAGGAAAGCGCGTATCCTGCTGAAGGACGCGTCTTACGTCCGCGCGTGGCAGCCTCTGCATGGGAAACGCAATCGGCGTCCGCCGACCGGAGCGGCGGTATTCTCCGCCCAGGATTTCCTGATCGGCATGGCGGAAGGAAAAGCGCCTTTGGTTTTGCCCGTACCCGTTCCGGCCCGGAAGCGCCGGGTCACGGTGGGAAAGGAACGATAATCTGCAATGATTCTCTATTTCTTGCGTCACGCCAGCGCGGGCACACATGGTCCGAACCCGAAGAAGGACGAAAAACGCGCTCTCGACAAAGAGGGAATTGAACAGTGCGGTTACATCGGACGGGCGCTGGCCGCGCTCGACGTGCAGGTGGACGTCATCATTTCCAGCCCGCTGAAACGCTGCACCCAGACCGCATCGCTGGTCGGCAACGAACTCGGCTATGAAGGCAAACTGCAGATGGATGCCGGCTTGCGCCCCGAAGCCGGACTTGCCGACTTTCGCAAGCTCCTGGAAAAATATTCCCGTCAGGAAGCGATCATGGTGATCGGGCACAACCCGAACCTGAGCCAGTTCCTGGGAGCGGTGATCAGCGACTCGGGTTGTGAGGCGTCCTTGGAACTGAAAAAGGGAGCGGTGGCCAAGGTGGAAATGCGCCGAACCTCGGGAACGTTGCAGTGGTGCGTGACCCCGAAAGTGCTGCGCACGCTCTACGAAACTGCGGTCGAGAGCTCCCGTCCGAAAACTTCGCGAAAATAAGCGCAGTCCTTTTCGATCGCCCAGAGCTCCAGATCAACTCCCACGCGTTGCCGGGGAACGAGCGTCAGCCGCACTTCTGCCGAGCGCAGGCCGATGCGCACCTT
Organism: Candidatus Sulfotelmatobacter sp.; assembly: GCA_052326105.1. Classification (GTDB taxonomy): domain Bacteria; phylum Acidobacteriota; class Terriglobia; order Terriglobales; family Acidobacteriaceae; genus Sulfotelmatobacter. The sequence goes on from JBKQRC010000053.1 coordinate 62,866, forward strand.
CTCCACGGCGCGGCTGCGGCCCAGATTCAGGGCCCGCGCCAGACGAAGCAGCAGGATTGCCTTCTGCACGTTCGCCCGGTCGGCCGGATCGACCAGTTTGATGGGACCATCTTCCGTTGTGGGGCGCGATTTTCCCAGGTAGCGCGCAATTGCCGCGATCAGCCGGCGCTGTTGCGGCGTGTAGCCCAGGATCTCCGAATTGGAAATAATGTAGTGGGTGTGGCGATGGTGCCCGTTGCGATTCACATAGTCGCCCACTTCGTAGAGCATGGCCGCTGCCGAAAGCCATTCGCGGTATTCCGGAGGCAAGCGGTGCACCGAGCGCAACGCCGAGAACAGGAGCATGGCCGATTCGCGGACATTCAGGGCATGCTTGCGGTCCATGTGATAATGCTCGACCGCCTTCAGAATGGATTCCCAGCGTTCGGATTCGATCTGCTTTCCGGAGCGCGTGCTGCGATCATAATCGGCGGCCATTTGCGCGAGGATTCCGTCGCGCAGGCCCAGTGGCGAGTAGCGGAAAGCGGCGAGGTGCAGGCGGTCGAGCAATTCGTGATAAACCATCGCACCGGAGACGATGATTTCGGCACGCCGCGGTCCAATGCCTTCGATCTTTCGCCGTTCCGCAACCGGCAAGCGCGCCAGCCGTTTTGCGATGCGGGTCATCTCACCGCGTGACACAACCAACCGCCGCCGGTTGCGTCCGCGGCGCAGGCGGGTCGCGACGGCAGCCAGGGCTGCGGCTGTGCCGGAAGTCGCGATCACGTTTTTCACCCGGGCCGCGGAAATGCGCGCGGCGATGCGGTTCACTTCACGCACAACAAAGCCTCGCAACCGTTTCAATTCGCCTTTGCGGACGGGGTCGTGGCGCAGGAATTCGTCGGTCAGACGTACCGCACCCAGAGGGAGGCTCACGGCATCCCGGATATGTCCTCCCTGCGTAACCGTCAGCTCACAACTGCCTCCGCCCAGGTCAATCATGAGCGTGGGCGAGCGGTCCACCCGCGGGCTGGAAACGAGCCCCAGATGAATCAGGCGCGCCTCTTCCACGCCGGAGATGATCTCGATGCTCCACCCTGTGGCCGAACGCACCCATTCGATAAATGCCTGTGAGTTTCGCGCATCGCGCAGGGCGCTGGTCGCCACCACGCGCACGCTGTCGGTCACGATCTGCTGCGTGGCGCGATGAAAACGGCGCAGCACTTTCACGGTCTCCGCCATTGACTCGGGGGTGAGGAAGCCGGAGCGGAACACGCCTTCGCCTAAGCGTGTTACTTCGCGGTCTTCGTGCAGGGGACGCAGGCGGCCGGATTGCAGACGCGCAATCTTCAGCCGTACCGAGTTCGAACCGATATCCACCGCGGCAAACGTGGGCATGGGGAGCGGGAATGACGAAGCCTCACAGTTTACATGGACAGGCGAAGATCGTCACCGGAGTTTGGCGGGCTGGTAGTGTCTCAGTTTCAGGAAACAAGATGTGGAACGGCCGCTCCAGCCGCCCTGAGCGCAGTCGAAGGGGCTGTCCGGTCGAAGCTCGACCGCTCAGGCGGCGGATTCTGTTCGCGCTGTTTGCGGCGCCATCTTCGCGCCCGGCTTGCGCGATGCCAACGCTGGACCGGGCTTCGAAGTACCATGCAGAGCCGACGAGGCCGAAACCGCCGCCGCGGCTTGCCGGAACTTGCCTCCGCTCACGTTGTGCAGCACCGCTACCAGCGACGATTGGTTGACATCGCCTAAGCGCTCCGCCGCCGTGCGCGTCAGCGTTTCCCAGTCGTGCCAATTTCCAAGGATGTCCTGCAGCCGTTTCAGTTGGGTGATGAATTCCGCGGCGGCAGGTGATTCCGGGGCGAATTCCGCGGCGTAGCGCGCCCCTTTCACCAGAATGCGGCAACGATGCAGGGCATCTTCGGTCACAGGTCCGTTGGGCGGCTCTAGCCGCGATAGTATCTCTCTCGCGGCCTTCAACGGATCGCGGCTGGTCTTTGGTTCAACTTCCTTCGAGGTTCTCTTGAGACGCTGACAAATCTCATGAGCTGCTTGTTTAGTCAGCGTCTTACGCAGCTTTTTCTCATGTGTCGCGCGAAGCTCAATCAGTCCTTGGAGCAGCTGAGTCTTGCGGCGGGGCTCCAGCGTCATCTTCAAACTGCGCAGAGCTGCGAGCTGCACGTCGAGATCGCGCACTTTGCCCGCCAGCTTGCGCAGGCCGCGGAGCAGTTTGAGAAGCTTCTTCTGCTTGCGGGTGCGCTCGGGAATCAATTCTTCCAGCAGAATCTGAAGACGCCGCGTGGACGTGCGGAAGCTGTGGACCGTCTCAGCACTCTGCTGGGCGGACAGCTTCTCAACGTTTCGCTCGAGCTTGCGAAACACAAGCTGACAGCGTTTAGATGCAAGCGCCATAGGTAGACTGCCGGTTACCGGGAGAACAGAAATCTATGATTGCAACCGACACCGTGATCTCGAACCCCCTCCGAAGCCACGGCGAAAAAGCTCACCGATTTTAACACCTTTGTAACAACCGTCTGCTAGGGTTAGCGCGAATGGCCATTCCTGCATCGCCACGGCCTGATATGCCCGGTCCGCAACCTGTTGAAATGAAGACGGTTACATCCGTAGAGGCAAGTCGGGCAACGCTTTCGCCTGCTTCCGGCGGCGAGGTGCCCGATCGTGTCTTCAGGGGCGCAATGACCGCATGCGGCTTGGCTGTTCTCGGCGTTCTGGTTTTGATCGTGTACGAACTCATGCGTGGCTCCGGTCTTTCCTGGCATGCGTTTGGGTTCAAGTTCTTTTCGGCGAGCGACTGGGATCCAGTCAACGAGCATTTCGGCGCACTGCCGTTCATCTACGGCACGCTGGTGTCTTCGCTGTTGGCGTTGGTCATTGCTGTCCCCCTCGCGGTCGGAGTCGCGGTCTTTACCACCGAGATGTGCCCCAAGACATTGCGCGGACCGCTTTCTTTTTTCGTGGAGCTGCTGGCTGCGATTCCCAGCGTCATCTATGGAATGTGGGCGATGTTTGTGCTGGTGCCGATTTTGAGCCAGTATGTGCAGCCGTTCCTGGCGAAGACCCTGGGCTGGACCGGACTGTTTGAAGGGACGCCCTATGGCTTCGGCATGCTGGCGGCGGGCATCATTCTGGCCATCATGATCGTCCCCATCATTTCTTCAATCACGCGCGAAGTGCTCATGGTCGTACCCCAGCATCAGCGCGAGGGCGTGCTGGCTCTGGGGGCGACGCGGTGGGAAATGATTCGGGTCGGCGTGCTGCGCAACGCCCGCGCCGGCATCATGGGCGGCATCATTCTTGGCTTGGGCCGCGCGCTCGGGGAAACCATGGCGGTCACCATGGTGATCGGAAACCGGCCGGAGATCTCGAAATCCCTGTTTGCGTCCGGATACACCATGGCCAGCGTTCTGGCCAATGAGTTCAGTGAGGCCACCGGCGACGTCTACCTTTCCGCTCTGGTCGAGATTGGGCTCGCCTTGTTCCTGGTTACGATCGTGGTAAACGCTTTGGCGCGGCTGCTGGTGTGGACGGTGACGCGCGGGCAGGCTGCGAGGGGCCATGCCTGAACTCGCCCCCTCATTCGCCGGACAGTACGTGGTTCCTCCGATCAGTTTGCGCCGGCGCATCACGGACCACGTCATGACTGGCGCGGCTATCGCGACGGTGGTCATGGTCCTGGTGCCGCTGATCGCCATTTTTACCTATCTGGTGTACCGGGGCATCGGCTCGATCAACTGGGCTTTCCTGACGCAAACGCCCAAGCCAGTCGGAGAGACCGGCGGAGGGATGGCCAATGCCATCGTGGGATCGGGGCTGATTCTAGGCATCGCCAGCCTGATCGGCGTGCCCTTTGGAATTGGCGCCGGCATCTACCTCGCCGAATTCGGGCGCAATCGCCTGGGCAGCGTGGTTCGCTTCACGGCAGACGTGCTGAATGGGGTCCCATCGATTGTGATCGGAATCGTCGCTTACTCGATCGTGGTGCTCTATCAGAGGCATTTCTCCGCGCTCGCGGGTGGGGTTGCACTGGCGATCATGATGGTCCCCACGATCAGCCGCACGACCGAAGAAATGCTGCTTCTGGTGCCGCAAGCCCTGCGCGAAGCGGCCTACGGATTGGGCATTCCGCGCTGGCGCACCACGCTCTCCATTACCCTGCGGACGGCTACCTCGGGCGTGATTACCGGTGTTATGCTGGCTTTCGCCCGGGTCGCGGGCGAGACTGCGCCGCTGCTGTTTACCGCTTTCGGCAATCAGTACTGGAGCCTGCGTTACGATCAGCCCACGGCCGCCCTGCCCCTGCAGATTTATACTTACGCGCTCTCCGCCTATGACGACTGGCATCGTCAGGCTTGGGCGGGTTCGCTGGTGCTGATCATTCTCATCGTCGCCGCCGTCTCGGCTGTGCGTTATGTCGTGCGGCGTGGTACTTTCGGAGCGGCTTAATCTATGGGCGTTGGAATCCAGGTCGAGAAGCTGAATGCCTGGTACGGCAAAGGCCAGGCGCTGTACGACATTAACCTGCAGGTCGCGGCCAATCACGCTACGGCGCTGATCGGACCGTCGGGATGCGGCAAGTCCACGTTTATTCGCTGCCTGAACCGCATGCACGAAACCATTCCCGACGCGCGTGTGGAAGGCCGGGTTCAGATCGGCGATATCAACGCCTACGACGGCACTTCGGCGACTCAACTCCGCCGCCGCGTGGGGATGGTGTTTCAGAAAGCGAACCCGTTCCCCACCATGTCCATCTATGACAACGTGGCCTCGGGACTGAAGCTGAATGGATTCCGTGACCGCCGCAAGTTGGGTGAAATCGTGCGCAGTTCTCTGGAAGCGGCGGCGCTGTGGGATGAAGTCAAGGATTACGTCCACAAGAAATCGGGCGCCAGCCTTTCCGGCGGCCAGCAGCAGAGGCTCTGTATCGCGCGCGCGCTGGCGGTGGAACCCGAGGTGCTTTTGATGGATGAACCCTGCTCGGCGCTGGATCCGATCTCGACCGGAAAGATCGAAGAATTGATCTTTCAGCTCAAAGAGCGGTATACCATTGTGATCGTGACTCACAACATGCAGCAGGCAGCGCGCGTCGCCGAGTTCACGGGCTTCTTCCTGCTGGGCAAGCTGATTGAGTTCGACAAGACGGAGAAGATCTTTACCAATCCGTCGGACAAGCGGACCGAAGACTATATTACGGGCAGATTTGGCTAAGGAAGATTTGGATAAGGAAGATTTGGATAAGGAAGGTTCGGAGAATGCGCACTCGCTTTCAGCAAGGGCTTGACGATCTGCGGCAGCGGTTGCTTCGCATGGGAGGACTGGCGGAGCAGGCGGTAGACCGCGCCCGCCAGGCGTATGTCGAGCGCGATCTTACCCGTTGCCAGATGGTGCTGGAAGGCGAGTCCATGATCAACATGGCGGAGCGCGAAATTGATGAGGCCGCCTTCGATCTTCTCGCCATGCAGCAGCCCATGGCCGTGGATCTGCGCTTTATTCTGGCCGTGACTAAGATCAATGCCGATCTGGAGCGCGTGGGCGATCAGGCCGTCAACATCGCCGAGCGCGTCATGGACATGGTCGAGATTCCCCCGGCCGAGTTACCGGTGGACATTGCGCGCATGGGCACGGCCGTCAGCGCCATGGTGCGCCGCGCGCTGGAGGCCTTCATCGAGGCCAAGGTCGAACTGGCCCAGGCCGTGCTCGAAATGGATAACGTCATCGATCGCATGCGCGACGACGCCTTCATCCAACTGGTAAAGACGATGAACGAGCGTCCTGAGTTCGTGCGCCAGGCTCTGGATGCGCTGCTGGTAGCCCGCAATCTGGAGCGCGTGGCCGACCATGCTACCAACATCGCCGAAGACGTCATCTTCTGGGTGCAGGGTTCCGATGTGCGCCATAACGTTCACCCCGAGGGCGCGGAACACCAGGAATCAGAGCGCCCTTCGTCGAGAGCTTCGGGCATATAGTCGGAGTGGCGAGGAACATCTATGTGGGGACAGCCGCCCCCGGCTGTCCGGTCGAGCGAAGCTCGACGGGGTCGTGGCTCACGTCTCTTAGCAGACTGGAGACCCTGGCTTGCCACTGCTTTTGACCATCTCTGCCGGATTGAATTACGCTCATCACCTCTTTCGTTTCTGACTCCCACTATCCCCGGAGGCGCTGTGACTGACTTTTTCCTGCATCCCCAACGCTCGTCATTCTCGAATCCCCCATGTTTGTCATTCCGAGCGAAGCGAGGAACCTGCTTTTTGCTCCTCCTTTTTACGTCCGCGATTCTCTCCGCCCAATCTCCCTCCGACGCGCGGCCTCCCATCAACCTGCCCACCAGCAAAATGCTGACCGTCCCCTCGCCCGGACGCATCGGCAGCACCAATAGTTTTCCCGCCACGATGGTGCTCAGTCCAGACGGCCGCTATGCCGCTTTGCTGAACGACGGCTACGGCACGCAGGAAACACTGGCGCACCAGTCCATCGCGGTGCTCGATCTGAAGACGAACCAGATCGCCGATTATCCCGACGCGCGCTTCGGCGATGACGCGCACCAGAGCTTTTTCATCGGCTTGGCTTTCAGCACGGACGGAAAGCATCTCTACGCATCCGTGGGATCGATCACCGATCCAACCGGGACGAAGCCCAGCGATTTGGGAAACGGCATTGCGGTTTACACCTTCACGGAAGGAAAAGTCGCGCCCGAACGCTTTATGCCGATTGATCCGCAACCCTTAAGACCCGGGAGAAAAGTTGCCGCCGGTCTCGAGAAAACCCGGCCGAATACAGCCATTCCCTATCCGGCAGGACTGGCCGTGGCGCGCACCCCGCAGGGCAAGGACTGGCTCGTCGTTGCCGAGAATCTTGCCGACACCATCGCCGTCCTCAATCCCGACACCGGGAAGGCCATCGAGACCTTCGACGTGAGCACGCACGATCTGATTCCCTCGACGTTTCCGTATACCTGCGTGGTCAGCCACCTTGCTATTCGAGCCTGGTGCAGCCTGTGGAATAGCTCCCAGGTCGAGCAGATTGAATTGATCGGAGCGCACATATCCAGCACGATTCCTCTCCTGGGATCAAAAGATCCGCTGGCTCCGACTTCTCATCCCACTGCGATGCTGCTGAGCCCGAACGAAAAGTTCCTGTAT
>JBKQRC010000054.1:0-114094 GCA_052326105.1 Candidatus Sulfotelmatobacter sp.
GGTAGATGGCCTGCGCTAGAACTGTGGCGGTGGTGGTGCCGTCGCCGGCCACGTCGGAAGTCTTGGACGCGACTTCGCCGGCGACGGCACCACCACGGCCACCGTTCTCGCCCAGGCTATCTATCGCGAAGGCGTTAAGACCGTCGCGGCCGGGGCTAATCCCATGGCCATGAAGCGCGGCATCGAGAAGGCCGTCGAAGCTATCTGCGGCAAGGTCAACAAGGAAGGCGAGCGCGTCAATGGCGAACTGGACAAGTTCTCCAAGCCCGTTACCGGCGAAATGATTGCCCAGGTGGGCACGATTTCCGCCAACAATGACGAGACCATCGGCAAAATTATCGCCGAGGCCATGAAGAAAGTCGGCAAAGACGGCGTCATCACGGTGGAAGAGTCGAAGACGCTGGAGACGCAGCTCGAAGTCGTCGAAGGCATGCAGTTCGACCGCGGCTACCTCTCGCCCTACTTCGTCACCGATCCCGAGCGCATGGAAGTAGCTCTGGAGAACGCCTACATCCTGATCAACGAGAAGAAGATCAGCTCGATGAAGGACCTGCTCCCGCTGCTGGAACAGATCGCCAAGGGCGGCAAGCCGCTGATCATCATCGCCGAGGACGTTGAAGGCGAGGCGCTCGCGACCCTGGTCGTCAACAAACTGCGTGGCACGCTGCAAGTGGCGGCCGTGAAGGCTCCGGGCTTCGGCGATCGCCGCAAGGCCATGCTGCAGGATATTGCTATCCTCACCGGCGGCAAGGCCATCACCGAAGATCTCGGCATCAAGCTCGAGAACGTGCAGATCTCGGATCTCGGCCAGGCCAAGAAGATCACCATTGACAAGGACAACACCACCATCGTCGAAGGCAAGGGCAAGCACGCGGAGATCGAAGGCCGCGTGAAGGAAATCCGCAGCCAGATCGACAAGACCACCAGCGACTACGACCGCGAGAAATTGCAGGAGCGGCTGGCGAAGCTGGTTGGTGGCGTGGCCGTGATCAAAGTGGGCGCCGCGACCGAGACCGAAATGAAAGAGAAGAAGGCTCGGGTGGAAGACGCCATGCACGCGACGCGCGCGGCCGTGGAAGAAGGCATTGTCCCCGGCGGCGGCGTAGCTCTGGCCCGCAGCGTTTCGGCTCTAGACAAGCTGAAGCTCGAAGGCGATGAGCAGATTGGCATCAACATCGTGAAGCGCGCCATCACCGAGCCCTTGCGCATGATCGTCGAGAACGCCGGCGAAGAAGGCGCTGTGGTTCTGGGCAAGGTGCTCGAATCCAAGGACAACAACTTTGGGTTCAACGCCCTCACCAGCGACTACGAGGACCTGGTAAAGGCGGGCGTGCTCGATCCGACCAAGGTCGTGCGCACCGCGCTGCAGAACGCCGGCTCGATCGCGTCGTTGATGCTGACTACCGAAGCTCTGGTAGCGGAGATTCCGGAAAAGAAGGAATCTCCGATGCCGGGCGGACACGGCGGCGGCATGGGAGACATGTATTAAGAGCAGCTTCTAGCTATTAGCTCTTAGCTTTTAGCTTGAATCGTGTGGAGCGGGCACTCTTGCCCGCTAAGCCCCGCTCGCAAGAGCGGGGCTTTTTGCTTTTCTACTCGAAATGCGTTCCCGAATCAGGAAATCCACAGGAGCGAAATGTCCATGGATCACGGTGATGGGAGGGTCTCGTATGAAAGGATTCTTACGGAAGCAGTCGTGAGTCCGAACGTCGTTGGTGCGAAGCAGGTTCTGATGGTTGGGCGTGACGAGCGAAGTGGCCCCGTAGATCGGCCTGGATAGAGCACTAGGTTCGCACCTTAGAGGTCGTGAGTTCGAGTCTCACCGGGGCCACACCTAAGTTTTGTCGTAAAGAGCTTTCTCTGTTGACATCCGTCGAAGTGAGCGCGAGACTTTACTTGTAAGGTGCGAACCTAGTCGTTTGACTAGGCTGAGTTCAGGGCGGCCGCCAAGGCCGCCCTTTGTATTTGGCGCTGGGAACGTCCCGTCGGTCCCCGCATTTCATGGACGATACGTATTAAAGACAGCTTCTAGCTATTAGCTTTGAGCTTTTAGCTTGAATCGTGTGGAGCGGGCACTTTTGCCCGCTAGCCCCGCTCGAAAGAGCGGGGCTTTTACTTTTCTACTCGGAATGCATTCCCGAATCAGGAAATCCACAAGGCGAAATGTTCATCAAGCACAGCGATCCGATGGCACCGTTTGAGAGCATTCCTACTGGAGCAGACCGCGCTTCCGGCACTTGCCGGGTGACGTGCGGATGATTAATGCGACTCGTGAGAAGACAATCACACTCTTTTCGTCAATGCGATGAAGCCTGGTCATAACATGGCGGAGTATGCGTCATTCTTCAGCGAGACCACTTCAAAGGAGCACGTATGATTATATTTGGTCCGTTGTGGTTAGTTGCTATCGTGTGGTTCTTCTATTGGTTGGCAAATCGCCCACCGAAGCGATGGCATTGTAAGGGTTGCCGTCAGCCCGTGCCGCGATTCACTCCGGTCTGCCCCAACTGTCGCGCCACACTTACATGGGAAAATGATGCTGCTCCTAAACCATCGAGGCACATCTTCCTTAAAGTGGTCCTCTGGTCGATCGCAATCCCTGTGTTCGGCATCGCGACCTTGGTCATCATCGGTGCAGTGTTGGGTCCCGCGAAATAGGAGACGTTATGAAAAAGTCTCTACTCGCAAGGTTGAGCCGGTTTCCCTCGCAGCAAAACGGCGGGCGATCCATTAACATCTTTGGGCGTGGCGATCTTTACTGCTGACGAACGGGAGCGGCTGCGCGATGAGCTGGTTTCTGCCGCGCAAGCCGACCCTAATCTCCGCGGCGCGGCACACACTGGTTCGGGCGCATCGTCCCGACTCGACCGCTGGTCCGACATCGATCTGGCGCTCTGCCTGAAGCCGGCCGCCGCTCACGAGCAAGTGGTGGCAGAGTGGACCGACCGGCTTTACCACCATCACGGCGCAGTCGCTCACGTCGACGTCATGCGCGGGACAATGCTGTTCCGCGTCTTCCTGCTGAAAAACACGTTGCAGGTGGATGTCGCCTTCTGGCGCGCGGAAGACTTCGGCGCGACCGGACCGAATTTCCGGCTGATTTTTATGCGGGAGGGCGGCGAAGCGAATCCGCCGCGCCGCGCGCCGCAACCGAATCTCCGCGCTCTGATCGGGATGGCATGGCTCTATGCGCTGCATGTGCGATCCAGCCTCGCCCGCGGCCGCATCCTGCAGGCGGAATACATGTTGAGCGGCATGCGCAACCAGGTTGGCGAGCTTACGTGCCTGCGCTGCGGCGTGATTGCAAATCAGGGCCGCGGCCTCGACGATCTTCCCGTTTCTGAGCGCGACACCGCAGCCGCCTGTCTTCCACGGTCGCTTGAGCCCTCCGAGCTGAAACGTGCGTTCCAGAGCACGATGCAGGCGTTGCTGGAAGAGATCCGGCACGTTGACGGTGAACTCGAAGGCCGGCTGTCGGGACCGTTGAAGGACATAGCCGGGTAAGTTCGATCCGTGGGCCCAGACCAGCATGATTGGGGCGGCCCGGAGGGTACCCTGTCCAAGCTTCGCTTGGGCGGGGATTTTCTTTGACGCACCGAAAGTCAAAATCCCCACCCTATCCGCAGAGAACGCGGATAGGATGGGGCACCCGCAGGCTCTAACGTCGCAAGGAGCGCGACGTTCGGATGGGGCACGCAGCGAGACATGGGGCGCCCGCATCCTGATTTTTCCCCTCAGTCGAATCGACAGGAACGAACACTTCCATGTACTATCCTTGCTAGTACTTATGAAGGTGGTCTTATGTCGTCCACATACGCCAGGTTTTCTCTCTGCCTGATCCTTCTATCGTTCCTGGGGCTCTGTCCGGCTGCAGTTCAGGCTCAGGAAAATATGAGCCAACCCCACTCCGTCACCGGTTGCTTGCAGAAAGGTGTTGAGCCGGGAGGCTTCTTTCTTCTCGGCGAAGACGGCACGATGTGGGAACTGAGCGGTAAAGTAGACGCCACTCACGTGGGGCACAAGATCACAGTGACCGGCCATGTCCTGCACCGCTCCGCAGCCGATGAAGCAAAATTCTCGGACCACGAAAAGCAGGAATCCAAGGGAAAGCCGTACGCCGATTTTCAAGTTACCGGCTTGAAAATGGTCAGTGATTCCTGTCAGTAGTTCGGCCCGTGACTTTCGCGTGGTTACCCGCGGAGGAATAAATCGGGCGATGCGGCAAATACAGCGTATGATCAAAGAGATGCCTTATATCACGGAACATCTCACCAGCCTCCGCCAGGAAATCACCGAGTTACGCGAGATGAACGCGCGCCTGGAGGGAAGAGGCCAGCACACCGAACTCGACCGGACCGCGCTGGAGCTACGCACCAAGCGCCTGCGCGAGATCAAGCAGGAGCTGTCGCAGATGCTGAATCCGCCCGACGATCCTAAGGTCTGGTGGGAATGGACGCGCGGGTCGCACGATCCGGCGTAGAGCGCAGCGCTTTCGCCGGGGCTGAGGCCGCAGTTCCTGGATCATTCCTTACGCGGCCCGTTGGGCGCGCTCTGGGCAGGTTGCTGAAGCACCGCTGTTCCACCGCCGCTCAAGCTTTTCCGGGGGCCCTGAACCACATTCCATTTGGAGGATTCATGCGAGCTTGCATCATTCTCGCCTGCGTCGCGTGCCTGACCTGCTTTGCCATTTCCCAGCAGCCGTCCAGTTCAGCCCGGGCTGATGAGAATCCGCAAGCCGGCGGCGACTCGGCTTTGAAAACCGCGTTCGAAGCGAAGATCAAAGCCGAGTGGGAAGCGCTCAAGAACAAAGATAAGAAGGCATACGGCGAACTGCTGGCGGACGAGTATCAGGGTGTGGAAGTGGATGGCCGGGGCGAAAGAAACAAAATCCAGGCGATCAACGAACTGACTGACCAGAATGTGTTCAACTACACGCTGTGGGGCCTCAAGGTGATTCCCCTGGGCCCGGACGCGACATTCGTCATTTATGAAGTCACCATGCAGTTTCCGCCCAGCGCCCAGATACGTTATTCGAGAGTGTATATCGGCGAACTCTGGGTGAAGCGCGGCGGACAGTGGAAAGAGCTGCATTACCAGGAAACCCACGTGAAGTAATTTTGAGCAACCCGGCACGGACCTCTGTCATCCTGTTAGATAAATGCGTGAGCCACGGAGGCGTGTCATGAGGCTGCTGCTGTTCGCTGCGCTGCTTTCGGCCAGTCTTGCCGCGGGGCAGAACAAACTTGCGCCCGCGGCTCCGGACAATTCCAAACACATCAAGGACGAGGTGACGGTGCAAGGCTGCGTGAGCCGCTCGAGCGGCGACTACATCCTGTTCCGGCAGGATCCGGGCGTGACCTACGAGCTTGAGGCCTCGGGCAAAATGAGGCTGCGCGACTACCTGGGGCAGCGGGTCGAAGTAACCGGCCCGGAGTCGCCATCGTTGGGCACGAGTTCTGACGCGATGACAAGGACGGGTTCTGCCAGCCCGGTGACCATCACGGTAAGTTCGATCCGGACGATCGCGAAGGAATGTTCAGCAGGCGAGGGCCGATAGCAATGGCTGAGATGAGGCTTGGGCTCGGGTCAGTGATGCCGCGATCTTAGTCGCAATCCGGAGGCATGGCCATGATTTCCGATTCGGAGTCACATGGCGGTTTCTTCTTTGCGGGCTCGAGCAAGGGGGGACGGTTGTAGCGAAGCACCCACAAGCCGTCGTCGTTGGTGAGGTAGATCAGCCCGTGGCGGCCGTCAGGCAAAAGACTGGTGACTTTGTTGAAGGTTTCCAGAGTCTTGGGATTGCGCGGATCACTCAAATCGAGCAAGCGCACCGTCTCAGTGGGATGGTTGCTGCTGCTTAACGTGGTGGGCGTTTTTTCCGGGGCTTCCGCGATAGCCACGTCCGGACTGACCATCTGCAGGTTGCCGGCAGTCGCCTGATTCGGTTCGGCGGTTCGCTTCAATAGGCCAGGCTTCTCCGGCCTGGTCACATCCACAATCATGAAGCCTTGTTTGGAAGCCTGTTGCACGTACAAGTACTGTTTCTCATTGTCCTTCTGAAGCAGCATTTGACTTCCCGTCGCCTGGGGCAACGGCAAGTGAGCAATGACGACGGCGGGAACGTCGGTCTGTTTTGCCGCAGGTTGTGCGCCCGCAAAGGCCAGCCCGGCAAGAAGCAGGAAAAGTGACAGCGCGAAAACATGGTTCCGCGCCACAGACCGAGGAGAAGTTGCCATCATGACATCACCTGGATTTCCGCATCCAACCGCATTCGAACATTTCCAAAACTATATCACCGGCGTGTCTATTGTTCCGCCATAACGGCAACACAGCCATTGCCACTTTGCGTACCGCAGATGCCGCCCGTCTGCATGGGCACAAAGACGTGATTGTTGCTGGGGTCTACGGCTACGCTGTGCGAGTTCGTGTTGGTGGGCGCATTGGCCAGCCACAGATTCGTGCCGGCATCAATGACGCCAAGCACCGGGCCCGTGGGCATATCGCGCGCCGCCAGATAGTAGCGGTTCTGGGTGGGGTTGTACCAGGTTTCATCTACGCCGCCCACATTCCAGATGGAAGCCACGATCTGTCCGGTAGTGCCAACCATGATGTATTCATTCGGTGGGAACGCTTCGCCGTCGTGATCGGCGCAGCCGACCAGGAAGTTGTCCCCCGGCCCTTGCGTAATGCTGGTGGGCATGCAGTTCAGCACCGGGAAGCTGTTTACGATAACCGGACCGGCCGGGCTCTTGGGATTGATCACATCCACGCTGCCAACGTTGGTGATCGTGGTGGAGTTCGAGTTCGTCAGTAAGAAGTACCCCGTGTTGGGATCCCAAGTGTGCCCGCCTAAACCCGCTGGAGAAATGGCGCCCATGCAGGTGGAAGAGGCGCAGGCCGGATCATAAGCCCCGGTAGCAGCATCAATGATCGGACCATGGTGACAGGGGATGGATGTTGTACCGGTGATGTATGGCGGCGCACCTGAAGCCCCGGAGAGCGCGGTGGGGTTGGACGGATCGGGACAGGGAAATCCATTGCCGTTGTCGACCACTGCCGTGTTGCTGACCGGAAAGGCGCCATCGTAATAGATTTGCCCAAGGATGCAGCTGGCAGGATTGAGCGCGCCGGTGCTGGGCGTAATTGAGGATCCAGTCCCGCCGGCAATAATCGGAGGCCCGTAAGGCAAATTCGGATTCACGGGCAAACAATGGGACGTGCGAGCCACCACGCCGGAGACATCAACGAAGGTGATGAATGGCAAGCCGGGGTCGCCGTTGATCACGGCGAGAATCTGATCCTTGGAATCGTAGGAAAGTTCGTCGGCTCGGTCGTCCCCGCAAAACGCGCTCGAGCCAGCTTCTCCATTCCAGGATGCGATGCAGGGAGCGATGCCCTGCGGGCCATCATAGTCAGCGGGGACACCGGTGGGTATGTCGGCGATGACGGCGGGCGGATTGGTGGTGAGATCGAAGACTACCACGCTGGAGCTGCCGTTCCCCGTAAACAGCGTGTTGCCGTCCGGCGTGACGACCTCGCCGTCAGGACCGGACATGGGATTCACACCGTTGCCGCGCGAGGCGCAGCATTGTGCCCCGGGAAATCCGCCAAACTGATGGTTGGCGCCGAACCCGGAAGAGAGCTGGAAGGCTGTGTTGCCCGGAACCGCAGTCCTGCAGCCGAAGCGGGTGAAATTGCCGTTCACCGAAACCAGCGGCGGAATGATGTCTGAGGCAGGGTTCGTGGTTTGATTCTGGATGCACATGCTGGCGTTGTCACCGGCGCCGGCTACCCCGTTCGTGCCGGCGATGGTGTTGACCGCCAGATTGTTCACGGTGTCGAAGACATCCACAGTCAGGCCGACGCGGTCGGAAATATAGTCGCGATGGTGCACCGGATCTACCCAGCTAATGTCGAAGGAGTTGAACGGTCCGCCGGGTTCGCCCGTGGGATTGTGTTCGGGCACAGAAACGATGTCAATCACCCCGTAACTGCCGTTCACGGTAGTGCCGCACACCGGGCAATTGGGCGTCGTGCCGCAACCACTGGCCAGCACGAACAGTGCCGTGAGAAGAGAAGTTAAAAGAATCCTGGACCTCATCGAATATCCTCCTGCGACTTTCCTGCCGGAGCCTTCGCAGCCGGCCTTGCAACGCAGCCGCGCGGTTCCATGTGAAGTTGCACCATCGAGAACTCGTCTCACAAATCGTCTTAGCGAAGAAAGCGTTGGCCCTCAGGGGCTAAAGCCCGCACTCTTCTTGCTTCCAGCGGCACGGCTGAAGCCGTGCCCTTCCACAACCGCTAGAACCTGAATTGCAGCCGCTGCAGCACCACGTAATAGTTCTGCGGGACCGAACCTATAACGCTGGGCTGTTTCAATTGGTCCACGCCCAGGTTGAGTACGTACTTCACCCAATAATTGGGATACCAGTTGACCCCGAATGTGAATTCGTCCGTGTGGTCATCAAACGTGGGCACAAAGCCTGGCGTGTAGTAGTTCAAGAAACTCTCGCCCGGCTCGATCGCCTGGACGCCGGTGTAGCGGAGGGCCAGTTCCCATGCTCCTAGCCCGCGTCCCTTCCCGCCTGGCGTATCAGGTCCGAAGAGCGGCTTCTTCACCCGGGGAGTGCCGTTCTCCGGTCGCTTCTCACCCGTAAGCAAGTAGGTGGTGCTGATGTTCCAGGCCTTGGCGGTGATCCCGGGCAGACTCAGGTATCCCAACCCTCCCGCCTGGAAGGAGCCGATGTTGCTGCGAAACTGGTTGACCTGGTCGTATTCGCCGCGCAGAGCGAAGCTGCTCTTGACGTAGGTGAATTCACCGTTGTAGCGCTCGATCGGACCATTGATCGCGAACTGCGGAAAGAAATTGTAGACGCCATCGGGCAGCGTGCCGTTGAAGCTCAAGTCGCCGGAAAGCGCGCGGGAACGGCCGTGATCGATCGATCCGCCAAAGGCGAGTTGCTTCCACCAATCACTCTTGGACTTGCGGAAGGGATAAAAGCGAAGCCGCCCGATGATTTCCGGTTCATTGGTGGTATTGGTGGCGGCATAACCTTTGCCATTGAAAGCACCCACCCAGTACTGAACGATTCCGCCGGAGATATCTCCGTGCAGCGTGATGCCGGGGCTGCGATAAGTGGTCGCGGCAGACGGGTACAACAGGGACTGTAAGCCGCGTTCGACGAAGTCCATATTGGTATCGCCAATTCCGGTTTCCTGAGCAAAAGGAGCCTTGAACTGGCCGGCCTGGAACTGGAACTCTGGTCTGATTCTGATGTTGAGGTAAACATCGCGCACGACCGATCCGGTTGTCGTGGCAGCGTCGGAGAGCAACGCAAAGTCGAAGTGAGAACCGTAACTTCCCTGAAAACCAAAGCGGGCGTTCTTCAGGAGGAAGGTGTCGGACGGCGCGCCATCTCCCTTGTAGGCGCGGTAATCGTTATTCACGTAGCCGTAGGGGCTGATGGTGAACTGACCATCGGGACTCTTGATGTAGAAGTGCTCCCCGTTCCAGCCGGCGGTGAGCGGAGTGTCTTTCTTGGGAGCGGGGGGCGGAGCCTGATCCACGACTGCCTCTACGGCGGGGTCCATTACTCGCAGGACGGCATCGGAGAGATGCGCGCTGTTGCGACCGGAGGTATCGGCTGGCTGCCAGTCGACCTCGACCGGCGCAGCCGCGGGCGTGACCTCAAGCGAACCCTGGGCCACCGGCATGGTCTGGTTTTGGTTCTGGGCAAGTTTCTCAACCAGATTCTTCAGTTCCTCGATGGTTCGGCGTTGGGCTGCGAGTTCGCTGCGCAACTGATCCACTTCAGCCTTGGTT
The DNA here is from genome assembly GCA_052326105.1 of Candidatus Sulfotelmatobacter sp. GTDB lineage: Bacteria > Acidobacteriota > Terriglobia > Terriglobales > Acidobacteriaceae > Sulfotelmatobacter. The sequence goes on from JBKQRC010000054.1 coordinate 9,824, forward strand.
GCGGCTGCGGAGGGGGATGCGTCCGCACGGGCGGCAGGCTCTGTGCTTTGGGCGAAAACGAGCGGCCCCAGGGCCATGAAAAGTACCAGCAGCACGAAAGGCTTTGTCAGCAAACGCATGGATTTCTTCTCCCGGTGATCTGCAAAAAGGGCCTCGACGCCGGCGGACACGCACGGTCTGCCGTACTGGCTCGGGTTGAGCAGAAATCCCGAGCGTTACCAACATGAAGACGCGGTTGTGCGGTCCACCATCCACTCTGCGACTTCCAGGTTGAGCGGTTCATGCACTGCACTTCGGCAGATGGGCTGATCAGCTTTAGGAGCAGCATGCGTTCCAGCATCCAGCCCTCGTCGCGTACGTGCAGCGGCCAGGCAAGGCATAGCGTCTCTTGCCGAGCAAGGCATTGCCTCCTTAGCCGCGGAGCCGTACGACCAGATCTCGCCTGTCGCGGAGAGCGGTAAATGTATTTGTGTTCGGAATTTCCGGGGCGAGGTGAGTCTTGCTCATTTGCCCCAGCAGAGTATCTATGAGTGCAGCTTTCCGGTCAGCACAAAACACTTACTTTCTCTCACCAGCGTGGATTATTCCAGAGAATATCTTCGAAGCGGTGGAGATAGTTTGAGAACAGGAGTACTTAGGTAACGGCAAGAGTCCGAAAATGGCTGCAACTGTCCCTAAGGAAACGCTAATCTTTCAGGTTGGCAAGAACGTAGCCATCTTCAAGTAAGGCCTCTCGTTCGCGTCGGAGTGATTCATCTCAGCAAAGAACTCTGACCCAACTGACATCGTTAAATCATCCGAGGGAATAACTCAGTGTCCAAGAAGATTCTTCTCGTTGACGACTCTAAGACAGCCTTGATGATGGAACGCGCGCTCCTGGAAAAGCACACGAGTTATCAGTGCGTGACCGCTGCGGACGGCCAGGAAGCGGTGGAGAAGGCGAATCAGGAGCGTCCTGACCTGATCTTGATGGACGTGGTGATGCCGCGCATGAACGGATTTGAGGCTTGCCAGAAGATGCGCCAGCAAACGAGCACGCGTGAGATCCCGATTGTACTGGTCACAACCCGCGGCGAAGAATCCTACATGGAAGCCGGATTTCAGAGTGGCTGCAATGACTACATCACGAAGCCCGTCAACGGAACGGAGCTGGTAGCCCTGTTACAGAGCTACCTGGGCGAGTAGCTCGAGGCGTTTTTCCATCGACCGGCATGGATCTTCATGAATAGTGATCGGAACAGCGGACCGAAAGTCGAGATGGGCGGAGGCGAGGGGTTGAGTGATTTGCGGCTGGGAGCGGCGCGGAGGAGGCTGGAGGAGAGCTCCGGCCAAAGCGATGCCATCGAGGCCCTGCGTGAAATCGTAAGCAACCTTCTTGGCTCGGAGGAAATCGCCTTGTTCGAGGTCGATCGGAAAACGGCGGATATGCGGCTGCTGTGGTCTTTTGGAATCGACGCCGCGGCGTGTAATCCGCTTCGGGCCTTACACGAAGTGGGTCTTCAGCGTATGGCCAAAGGTGAGTGCCACGTTGAGATGCCTGCCGACGACAGCGTAGGCTCGGCCGCCAAAACTCAGGCATTTGTTCCTCTTCGCATGGCGAACCACACGGTAGCGGTGCTGGCGATCCTGCGGTTACTTCCGCAAAAGCTTGGCTTCGACAGACCTGACATGGACCTGCTCAGCCTTCTTTCCGAAGAAGCCGGCAAGGCCCTGTTTGGTTCGATTGCGAAACCACCGACGGAAAAACCAGAAATGAGAACATGAGCGACAACTCCCCCAAATTCAATCCTGCCAGCCTGCCCGCAGAGTTCATGAAGAGCTTTGAACCGGCAGACTCCGAAGAACCAAGGCACTTTCTCTATCCGGGGCAAGTCTTCGTGTCCGCGGAACCGATCGCGATCTCAACCATCCTGGGATCATGCGCGGCGGTTTGCCTGTGGGACCGGCACAGGAAGGCAGGAGGAATGAACCACTATCTCTTGCCTGAGGGCCCGGACGAGGGGACGAACCGACTGCGCTATGGCAATGTCGCCAACGCGGAACTGCTGAGCCAGGTCTTGGCGTTGGGATGTGAAGTCCGCAACCTGCAAGCCAAGATTTTCGGCGGGGCCAGCGCGTTCGGGGCCAATCCCCTGCGCTCGGTCGGTTCAAAAAATGTGCAGTTGGCGGAAACCTTTCTGCGATCGGCAGGGATTGCTGTCGTAGAAAAAGACGTTTCGGGAAAGCGTGGGCGCAGGCTGGTGTTTCAGATTTCCGATGGCGTGACGACGATCAAGAATTTCGAGCAAGTGTAGTCAGTACGAGGCTGATTGGAGCTGGAGCCCGAGGGGGGAAGAGTGGATTTGGCGGACTTTGACCGTGAAGCTGTTCTGGCGTCATTCCTCGTCGAAACCGAAGAGGGTCTGAGCCTGATGGAGCAGTCGTTGTTGACGATGGAGTCCAATCCCTCGGATCCGGAACTGCTGCCCAATGTCTTTCGCGTGGCACACAGTCTCAAAGGAAACGCCACTTCGCTGAATTTCAAGGAACTGGCCGGGTTTGCCCACGTGGTCGAGGACTTACTGGACGTCCTGCGCCAACAGCAGGCGCTGCCCGGCCCTGAATTGATCTCGCTGCTGTTGAAGGTTGTGGACGAACTTCGCGCCATGGTCCCGGCGGCCGCGGCAGGGGCGCAAGAGCTCACGGCGAAACAACAGGAATTCAGAAGGCAAATTGCGCGGGAGGTAGAGAAGCGCTCGAAAAGAGTCGTGACCACGGCTGGAATTTCTGGTGAGTCCCTGGCAACGCCGAAGGCTGACTTGCTGGCAGGCATCGCGCACCGGACGTTGCGCGCCGATGTGGACAGGCTCGATCACATCTTGAACTTGACCGGGGAAATTGTTACCGCGCAAGGCCGGCTGCGCCAGATGATCGAAAAGCTGGGCAACGAGCAGGGGCGAGCCGCCCTGGAAATGCACGGCGAGGCCGAGCGTCTGTTTCTGGACCTGCAGAGCGAAGTGATGAGGATCAGGCTGGTCCCGGTGGGTCCGTTGTTCCGGCAATTTGCGCGCCCGGTACGGGACCTGGCCAAGAGCCAGGGAAAACTGGCCCGACTTGAGGTCGTGGGAGCAGACGTAGAAGTGGACACGACTGTGCTCGAAAGCCTGAAAGACCCATTGCTGCATCTGGTGCGCAATGCCGTCGATCACGGACTGGAGAAACCAGCAGTGCGGGAAAGCCAGGGCAAGAATCCCTGCGGGCTGATCCGACTTTCCGCCGCCCACAGTGGCGGAAACATTGTCATCAAACTGCAAGATGATGGAGCGGGCTTCAACCGCGCCAAGATCCTGGACAAGGCGAAACGAATGGGAATCCTGTCCGACAAAGATCACGTTCGTGACCAGGACCTTTACGAGCTTGTGTTTCAGGCGGGGTTCTCGACCGCCGAGGCGGTGACGGAACTTTCCGGACGGGGCGTGGGCCTGGACGTTGTCCGGCGCAACATCGATGCCCTGCGCGGGATCGTGGAGATATCCAGTGAGCAAGGGAAACGGACCACTATCACGGTGCGTTTGCCGCTGACCCTGACCATCATTGAAGGCTTTTCGGTCGCGGTCGCTGAGGAGACGTTTGTGGTGCCGCTGGAATATGTGACGGAGTGCACCGAGTTGCCGGCAGAACAGCGCAACTCGGATGCCTGCGGGATTCTGAATCTCCGCGGGAAGGCGCTGCCGTACGTCCGGCTGCGGGACGTGTTCCACATCGCGGGCGAAGCGCCGAAGAAGGAGAACATCGTTGTTGTCAAGATGAACGAGTTCTATGCGGGAATCGCGGTAGACCGGTTGCTGGGCGGCATGCAGACAGTCGTGAAGCCGTTGGGCCGGGCGCTGCGCGGGGTCGCCGGAGTCACCGGTTCTACCGTCCTGGGAGACGGGCGGGTTGGCTTGATTGTCGATGTTCCCAGTCTCCTGCGTGGAGTAACGCGGTCAAATTTGCAGTTACAGATCAGTTAGAGAACAGCCAGAGAGAGGCAAATTACTATGAAGACTTGGAAAGATTGGACAATCGGCACGCGCCTGGCCCTTTCATTTGGGGTCATTCTGCTGTGTCTTATTGCGGTGGGCGGATTAGGACTCACCTGGTTTGGCCGCCTGAACTCGAACATGGCCACTTCGCTCCAGAAGCGGTACAACACCGTGGAGCTGACGCACAGGACGATCGAGAACTCGATCACCAACGCGCGCATTACCTTCCAGCTGTTCCAGACGACTGATCCCGAGGAAGAAAAGGTGTTGAACCAGGAGAATGATGCGATCAGCCAGGAGATCAGCGGACAGATCAAGGAGATCGAGCAGAGCTTGAGCTCAGAACAGGAGCGAAGCCTGTTTGAGGTCGTTACCGCAGACCGGAAAGCGTACATCGCGGCCCGGCAAAAAGCGAAAGCGTTGCTGGCTGACAAGAAGCGCGACCAAGCCCAGGCTGTACTCGCGCATGAAGTGGTCCCGGCCCTTAATACCTATCGCGCTTCCTGGGAAAAGTTCATTGATCTGCAGACCAGCGCCATGCAGGAAAGCATGAAGCAAGGCCACGAAGCCTATGCCACGGGACGCCGGGTTGCGCTCGTGATCATGTTCCTCACGTTGGGTCTGGCCAGTCTGGCCTCGGTCACAGTGACCCGGGGCATTACCATTCCGATCCAGCAAGCGGTTGAGCAGGCGCAGCATATCGCTGCTGGTGATTTGACCAGGAAGATTCAGGTCACAAACCGTTCCGAGACCGGCAAATTACAGCAGGCGATGCACGAAATGAGCGCCAAACTTGCGGGCATTATCCGCGAAGTACGGGAAGGATCATCGGCAGTCGCTTCGGCCGCGTCTCAAGTGTCTTCCTCATCGCAGAACCTCTCCCAGGGCACCAGCGAACAAGCCGCTTCGGTGGAAGAAATGAGCGCCAGTCTGGAACAGATGAACGCTTCGATCACCCAGAACGCCGACAACAGCCGCCAGGTGGAACATGTTGCAACCAAGGGCGCGGCCGCGGCAGAAGAAAGTGGGGATGCGGTCAGGCAAACGGTGGAGGCCATGAAACAGATCGCCGCCAAGACATCCGTCATTGAAGATATTGCCTACCAGACCAACCTTCTTGCCCTGAATGCCGCCATCGAAGCTGCGCGCGCCGGGGACCAAGGTAGAGGCTTCGCGGTGGTGGCGGTCGAGGTACGCAAACTGGCAGAGCGCAGCCAATTAGCGGCCCAGGAGATCGGCGGACTGGCGGGAAAGAGTGTCAGCGTAGCCGAGCGGTCTGGCCAATTGCTGACTGATCTCGTGCCTGCGATCAAGAAGACGGCGGAACTTGTACAGGACGTGGCTGCGGCATCTACAGAACAGTCCAGCGGAGTCACGCAGATCAACAAGGCGATGTCGCAGGTGGATACGGTCACGCAACGCAACGCATCGTCGGCCGAGGAACTCTCAAGCACCGCCGAAGAACTGGCAGCCCAGTCCGAGCAGTTGCAACAGCTCATGACGTTCTTCCGCCTGGCCGGGGGAAGTCCCGTCCATCCAAACGTTGCGAGAACGTTGCGCACCGCTCTGCCACAAAAACCGGTATCAGGGATGGCTTCAGCGGAACTCGCACACTCCCATTCTGGCGATGGCCAGGCCGCGGAGGAGCACAATTTTGCTCCCTTCTGAGAGACCATTTCCGGTGCGGCCTGACGCTGTTTCCGCAGCGGAGAAGACCGGGAGGCAGCCGCGCAACGCGCGGCAGGAATGCAAGGAGTGAAAAATGGAAGCTTCTAACCAAAAGAGGGAGCAGCCCTCGCGGAGTGTGGTGCAGTATCTCACCTTCTTCACTGCGGGCGAGGAATATGCAGTCAACATCGGAAAGGTGAAGGAGATCGTCAAGTACGAGGCGATCACCACCGTGCCCAACACGCCGGTCTGGATACGGGGTGTTACGAATCTGCGCGGCACCGTCGTTCCGGTGGTCGATCTTGCGGTGAAGTTCGGCCTTGCGGCCAGTGGCACATCGAAGTTCTCCTGCATCATCATCACCGAAGTATTGTTTCAGGGCGAGAATCTGACCATGGGGGTACTGGCCGATTCAGTCAGCCAGGTTCTTGAATTGTCTGCTGAAGACATCGAGGAAACGCCACCCTTCGGCACTCAGGTGAAAACCGAATACCTGCTCGGAATGGGACCGCTGGGCAAGAAGTTTTGCCTGATTCTCGACATAGACAAAGTGCTGTCTGCCGATGAAATCCTGGCCATGACGGAATCCAGCAGCGGCGAGGTTCCGCTGCAGGATCCGGCCGCTGAAGCGCCGTCCAGGGAGCGACCCCGAGCCGGGATGAGGAGTTGACTTTGCCGGCCGGCACATCCGCGGGTAAGAACTCAGGGGTGTCCCGCCAAACCTTGTCCCGCCAGACTGTGTCCCGCCAAAGCGAGGGATGCGACGATTTCAAGCCGCCGCTTTCTGTCAGTCCTGCACTCTACCGGAAATTCCAGAAGTTAATCTACGTCGAGACCGGCATCTGGCTGGGAAGCTCGAAGAAAGCGCTCTTGTGTGGGCGCCTCTTTCGACGGCTCCTGGCGCTGGGCCTGCCTTCCCTGGAACGCTACTACGAACGTGTAGCTGAGCCGGATGCGCAGGAAGAGCGCGCCCGCATGATCGACGCCATCACCACCAACGAGACCCGCTTCTTCCGCGAGCCCCGGCAATTCGAATTCATGGTCGAGCAGGTGTTTCCGCGATGGGGAATGGCGGCCGAACAAGGATTGCGGTCGAAGCGCGTGAGAATGTGGAGCGCTGGCTGCTCCTCCGGGGAAGAACCTTACACGCTGGCAATGCTGCTGGCGGAGCATCTCCCCGCCAGGGATGGCTGGGACACACGACTCCTGGCTACAGATATTTCGACCCGGATGCTGGAGAAGGCGCGAAAAGGAATTTACGATCTGGCAAGGTCGGCGGAGCTACCCAAGGCCTTACTTCGCAGGTTCATGCTGCGAGGGTTTGCCGACCAGCAGGGGCAGATGAAAGTCAGCGCGGCCATTCAACAGATGGTCGACTTCAGAAGGCTGAACCTGAATCAGGAACCGTATCTGATAGAAGGCCCGTTTGATGCTATCTTGTGCCGCAATGTTCTGATCTATTTTGACGCTGCCTCCAAGCGGAGGGTCGTGGCCAACCTTCTCAGCCACCTCGCCGCCGACGGTTTTCTCTTCGTGGGTCATGCCGAGAACTTGACCAGCGTGTCTGGCGAATTGCGTAGCATCGAGCCGACTATCTACACCAGAATCAGGGCGGCAGCCGATCGCGAACCCGGTTTGGCGGAAACTTCTTCCGCGTCCCTGACTGACCCAGAAAGGCGAAAAGCAATTGCCACCAGTGCGGGAAGATAGCCTGCGGGTCCTGGTCGTAGACGACTCCGCGATGGTCCGGCAGGTGATGCAGGCCATCTTGAGCACTGATCCCCGGATCAAGGTCAGCACTGCCGCCGATCCGCTGATCGCCTGGGCCAAGATGCAGAAGGAATCACCCGACGTCGTCATCACCGACCTGGAAATGCCGCGAATGGACGGACTGACGTTCATCCGCAAAATCATGGCGGAGTCGCCCACGCCCGTCGTGGTTTGTTCCGGTCTCGCGGCCAGAGGTACGGAACTGGCGTTGCGAGCGCTGGAGGAGGGCGCGGTCGAAGTAATCACCAAGCCTAAAGTTGGGGTGCGAGAATTCCTGCATGAGTCGGCGGTGATTCTGTTGGATGCAGTTTGGAGTGCCTCTGCGGCTCAGGTGGGGCCCAGGCGGCACATTTTGCCAGTCGCACGCCGGATGGCGAATGCAGCTGTCCCGCATAAAGGTAATCCCCGCAGTGCGGGAGCGCCGGCGGGACTTATCGCCGTGGGTGCTTCGACGGGCGGAACCGAGGCCCTGCGCACTTTCCTGACGGCCATGCAGGTTGACTGCCCGCCCATTGTGATCGTGCAGCATATGCCCGAGGGTTTCACGCGGGCTTTCGCCGAACGCCTGGACAGCGAATGCGCCATTCGAGTGAAAGAAGCTGAGCACGGCGACCGGGTGAACAGAGGGCAGGCATTCATCGCGCCGGGAAATCTTCACATGGTGGTCGAGCGGGCGGGCGCAGGACTCAGCCTTCAGCTCAGCGACGGTCCGCTGGTCTCACGGCATCGTCCGAGTGTGGATGTGCTATTCCGCTCCGTAGCCATGTCGGCTGGCGCGAAAGCGATTGGAGTCATCATGACGGGAATGGGCAATGACGGCGCTCAAGGCCTGCTGCAGATGAAAGAATCCGGAGCAACCAACATCGCGCAAGACGAAGCGAGTTGTGTCGTGTTCGGTATGCCTCGCGAAGCGATTGCCCGGGGAGGCGTGGACCTCGTCGTGCCTTTAGAAAATATCGCCGCAGAGGCGCTCTTCCGATCAACGGCGCCGGCCGAGCCGGATTAGACGAATTCTCCTGCGGCTCTCTGTGTTTCCTGAGGGCAACCGTTCACTTCGGCGCTGCCGCATCGGTCGCAAGCTTTTGCGCGATTTGTTTGAGCGCGACTTCGATTCCATCCCCACTGGCCACGCCGCCTTGAGCCATGTCTTTGCTGCCGCCGCCGCGACCACCGAGGGCCGTTATCGTCTCTTTCAGCAGCGCGCCCATGTCGAAGGGCTGGCCGGGAGATTGCGCGAATACCAGAGACGGCTGTGGCGAGGTCGTGGCGAGAAGGGCGACCGCGTTGGGATCTCCTTGTGAAGACAGGCGAGTGAGCTTCTGCGCCAGCAGCTTGATCTGACTCAAGTCGCGACCGGCGAAAGTGCGGACGACGATTTTGCGGTGGTTGGTTTCGGGAGTTTCGGCGAGCAGCGCCGCGGCCTGCGCTTCGGCAAGTTCTTCCTGCGACTGCTCGCGCTGCTTGCGCAGCGACTTGATCTCATCGAGCGACTTTCGCGCTTGTTGCGGCAGGTCGTAAATGTGGGCCGAGAAGAGCGCGGCGGCTTCGGTCAGCGTGGAGAAATCGCGGCGCGCGGTCGAGACGGCGCGCTGGCCGGCGACGAATTCCACGCGCCATCCCTGGCGGACTTTCTCCGTCTTGCGCAGAAGGATCGAGCCAATCTGCCCGGTCTGGCGGACGTGCGTGCCGCCGCAGGCGCTGAGGTCGAAGTCGCGGATGTCAATAAGACGGAGTTCGTCTCGGCCCGCTGGGGGAAGTTTGCGCAGGCCGAGCGTTGTGGCTTCGTCGCGAGTCACGAAGCGGGTGTCTACGGGGCGATTCTCAAAGATGATTTCGTTGGCGAGGCGCTCGGCGGATTCGACCTGCTCTTTCGTGAGATTCGGCGTGTCGAGATCGATCGAGCAGTAGTCGTCGGCCATGTGGAAGGAAACAGTGGGCAGGTTGAAGAGGCGCACGAAGGCGGCGGAAAGCACGTGCTGTCCGGAATGCTGCTGCATGTGGTCGCGGCGGCGGACGGCGTCAACCTGGCCGTGGACGCGGGTTCCGGGCTGCACGTCCTTCACTGGTGCTTCGAGGTAATGGACGACGCGGCCGTCCTCCGACTCGGCGACTTCGGTGACGCGGAGCTTGGAGCTCGGGTCGGCGGGATTCTCCGCGGGGACGATCCAACCGGTGTCAAAGACTTGTCCCCCGCTGGTGGGATAGAAGGCTGTGCGGTCGAGAACGAGCGATGGGCGCGGGCTGTCGATGAGTTCGCGAACTTCGGCGTCGAAGTCGTAGAGGAAGGAATCGTGGTAGTAGAGGCGATCGGTCATGAGAACTATCATTCTAACCACAGAGGACAGAGAGAAACACACAGGAAGTGGGGATGCGCGAGCGAAAGCAGGTTCCTCCGCCTGCGCTTCGCTCGGCGTTCGGAATGACAAGAGGTTGCAAGAGGCAGGTGGTGTTCGGAGCGAGACGTTCTTTTTTCGTGGTGCTCAGTACGGTCCGATGATGCCGCCGATTTGGCGGGCGGCGGGCTTCTCCGATTTCGCCGACTGCGCGGGCGAGTCGCCCGCGCCCACACGGGCTGAGTCCACACGAGTATCGAGAACATCCAGATATTTCAAGCCGCTGCCGGTGTTGAACAGGACGACCGTGTCTTCGGGCTTGAAGAATCCGCTGGCGCGAAGTTTGCGGTATGCGACCAGGCAGGCTGCGCCTTCGGGTGCGGCAAAGATGCCTTCCACCTTGGCCCAGTGGCGAGTGGCGTCGAGGATTTCTTCGTCGGTGGCTGCGACCGCGGTGCCTTTGCTCTTCTTGAGTATGTCCAGGATCAGGTAGTCGCCGTAGGGTTTGGGAACGCGCAGGCCGACAGCGAGAGTGGCTGCGTCGGGCCACATTTCTGCGGCGGACTTGCCTTCATCCCATGCTTTAACTATGGGCGCGCAACCCGATGATTGCACAGTTATCATTTTCGGACGTTCGCGGCCGATCCATCCCAGAACCTGCATCTCCTCGAAGGCCTTCCACATGCCGAGCAGGCCGACGCCGCCGCCGGTGGGATAGATGATGCCCTGGGGTAGTGTCCACCCGAGTTGTTCGGCAACCTCGTAGCCCATTGTCTTCTTGCCTTCGACGCGGTAAGGCTCTTTGGTGGTGGAGACGTCGAACCAGCCGTCTTTTTTCCAGGACTCGGAATCCTTTAGTTCGGCGACTTTGCGGGCGCAATCCGAGATGAGGCCGTCCACCAGCGTGACATGCGCGCCGTAGTAGTCGCACTCGATGCGATTGGCGGAGGGAACGTCTTTGGGCATGAAGATGTGGGCTTCGAGTCCGGCGGCGGCGGCGTAGGCGGCGAGGGCACCGGCGGCGTTTCCGGCGGAAGGGATGGCGAGTTTCTTGAGACCGAAACGGCGGGCCATGGTCACGCAGGCGGAAAGTCCGCGGGCTTTGAACGAGCCGGTGGGGTTCAGGCCTTCGTCCTTGATGAAGACGTTGGGATATTCGCGGCTGGGCAGCATGGGCGTGAAGCCTTCGCCGAGGGTGACGGGATCGGCCTCGGGAAGAACTGCATCGTAGCGCCACATGGTGGGAGCGCGTCCGGCAAGGCGGGCCGGCGTGAAGGTGCGCTTGATCTTGTCGAGATCGTAGCGAGCGTAAAGGACGCCGCCATCGTTGGGGCAAACGGATTGCGGGCGGTCGGCGGGATAACGGTCGCCGCAGCGGGTGCATTCGAGATGAGTGAGCATGACGAATGCGAGTGTAGCAGAGGGCAGCGGCCAGTTGCCGGTTGCGGTTTATGCGGCCATGCCGTACAGGAACTCCACATAGGAGCGCACGGCGCCGTCCATGCCCAATACTTTGGGGTTGGCGGATTCGATGAGGTAATACTCGTCGGGCGCGTGGGCGCCCTCGCCGTGTCCCAAGCCGAAGTGGCCGGCGGGCAGGTGCAGCGGATCGCCAGTGAAGACGTACCCGGGCCACGATCCTGGACTGCGCGGAAGCATGATCGGATCGATGCCTTTCGCGCGATACACCTTCAGCTCGACTTGGATGATTCTGGAATCCAACGCGGTGCTGTTGGGGTCGTAGCCGCCCGTCATATTGACCTCGATCTCAGGGAATCCCTGCTTGGCCAGATGAGCCTTCAACGAGGCCAAGGCCTCGGCGGCGGTCATGTCGGGAACGAGGCGCAGATCGAGCTTGGCGAGGGCGCGGTGCGGAAGAATAGTCTTGCCGCCCGGGCCGGTATAGCCGCCAACCAATCCTTCGATGTTCACTGTGGGACGCGACATCAGCATTTCGAGCGACTCCTGCCAGCCCACGTCATTGATCCAGTGAGTAACGCCCAAGGCCTTCTTGTCCAGGTTCTCATCCATGCGTTTCGCGGCAGCGGCGATCATCTGTTTTTCCGCGTCCGAGAGCGGGCGGGCCTTGTCGCCAAAGCCGGCAATGGCGGGCGTGTTGCCGTCGTCGGAGACCAGGGTGTTGAGCGCGTGGACCAGGCGCCAGGCGGGGCTGTCGACGCTCGCCTTCTCACTGGAGTGGATATCGTGAGTGGGGCCTCGTCCCCAGCGCTCGCCGCTGGAGACGAGTTCGAGTTCGATCACGCCTTTGGAACCCAGGGTCACAGTGACGCTGCCGTCTAGATCCTGCGAGGCGCCGGGCATGAAAATCCCGTCTGACTTCCTGAGCGCGGCAATTACTTCCGGACGGCGCACGATTTGAGGAAAGTGAGGCGATCCGATTTCTTCCTCGCCTTCCGCCACCAGCACCAGGTTCACGGGGAGCTTGCGCCCGGCGCCGCGAATGGCGTGCAACGCCGCGAGGAATGTGGCTTCCGGCCCTTTCTGATTGACGGCGCCGCGCCCGATCAGGATTTTACCGAGGCCGGGCTTGTCAACCAGGGCGGCGTCCCACGGCGGCGACGACCACTCCGACGGCGTAACCTGCTTCACGTCGTACATGAAATAAACACCCAGAGTATGCGGAGCGCCGGCGTCGAGCGTGGCGAAGATGCCGGGCTGGCCATCGGTTGGAACCTTGGTGACCGATTGAAAGCCCGCATCGCCGAGCATCTGCATGGTCAGGTCGCAGCCTTCGCTGACTCCGCGGTTCTCGGCGGCAATCGAAGGCTGGCGAATCCAGCTTTGCAGGCGCTTCAGGGATTCGTCATGGCGCTTTTCGATTTCCGCCCAGATCGGTTGGAAATCTGTTGGTTCGGCATGCGAGAGGTGGGGAATGCTGAGTGCGGCGGCAGTTGCGGCAGATCCAACAACAAAGTCTCGTCGGTTCATGGACGAGAGGGTAACGCGGAAGCAGGACGATGTCCACAGGCGACGGCTCGATGTGGCGACTGCTCGATGACGGCGGTGCAGTTAGGCTTCGTTACTCCCTTCCAGTGGTAGCGTGAGTCTGCCGCTGAGGCCGCCGATAATGGCTCCGACGACAATCATGGCCACGAGGGTGTAGCCGGCTTCGATTAGGAGCAGGTCGCGAGAGAGACTCAACAGCGACGGCAGAGTCGCGAGCAGCAGCGCAGCCCAAAGCACCGTCGAGGAAAGAATCCCCCGCCAGACGCCTCGGCGGGACAGCCAGGTCTGCAGCCATGCGACTCCATAGGCGAACAGCAGGCAGGCGGCGACGCTGAGCAGGTGCGGTGAATACCAGAGGACCAACTGCTTCAGTTCAGCCGGAGTAAGGCTGAGGGCGGCCATCCAACGGTCGCGAAATACATACTGCGAGTGCCAGACCATACCGACATACCAGGCTGCGAAGGCCGCCAGCAACACCGGCAAGTGATAGATCTGGCGACGTGACTTCGAGACTGGGACTTCTCCGTGGGTGTAGGGTTCGCTGTGCAGGGCTTCGGGGAGGCACTCCTGCCCGCACTTGGCGCGAGCGGGCCAGCGGGTGCAATCGGAGAGACGGAAGTCGGGAGTGCCGCGGAGCCCAGTGACAGCGGCGTGCGTGGCGTCAATGGTGACGCCGACTTGCTGTTTGGTCTCAGGGCAGGTCACCGCCCGGGGAGCAGAATAGCGATGATGGATTTCGCGTCCCCAGAGCGCGGGCATGAGAAGAATGAGCGCAACGCCGAGGACAAAGAGCAGGAGAACGAGAAACAGAAACATGGCGACCCTCCTGGGTGGGAATCGAGGGCGGACCGTACATCTGAGGGCATGGCCTCTGAGAGCATGGTAGGGCGGATGCGGCGAGGAGTCTGTGAGCAGAATCACGTTGACAAACCCCACCTTTGCTCGTACGTGGTGCTGAAGTTACCACTGGGTGTTCCTCCGACGCGCAATGGCCGAAACCGCGGCCGGGCGCATGCTATAGTGCGTTGACGCAATGGGATTTCTCTTCTTTGCTTTTTCGTGGTGGGGGATTTTGGTACGGGTGGTGGCCATTGTCCACTTCATCCGACGGCGTCCTGACTTTTTCTGGATCTGGGTAATCCTGATTCATCCAATAGGGGCGCTGGTTTACATCGTGGTGGAGGTCATTCCAGACGTTGGCCTCCTGCGGACCTCGTTCCAGGTTTTTCCGCGGCGGCGGCGAATTGGCGAACTGGAGCGCGCGATCCTCGACAACCCTTCTGCCGGAAACTACGAAGAACTCGGCCTGCTCTATCTCGACGACGGCAACTTCGCCAAGGCCCGCGAATGTTACGACAAGGCGATTTCTTCGAGGGCGGACCATGTGGATCCGTTCTACCGGCGCGGGATCGCAGAAGTTGAGCTGGGAGACTTTGCCGCAGCTGTGCCGGACCTGGAACGCACGGTCAGTTCCGATCCCGACTATGACTTTCACCGCGCCAAGGGGCTGCTGGCCTGGGCATACGCGCAGACCGGCCAGGCCGAGAAGGCGGATGCGCTGTTTCGCGAAGCGACCCGGATTTCGACCATGTCGGAAACGTACTATCACTACGCCCTGTTTCTGCAGTCGCAAGGACGGATCGCCGAGGCGCGCGAGTGGGCGCAGAAGATTCTCGACAAGAAACCCACCATGCCGGGATACCTGCGAAGGCGAGAACGGCCATGGTTCCGCAAGGCGAACTCGCTGCTGGGGCGGCTAAAGGCATAGCGCGCCGCGCGAGCAATCCGCAGGGGCTGAAGCCCTTAGCTCTTTGTACTGCTTTATGGCACGACTGAAGTCGTGCCCTTCCCGGATCCACCAATGAGATGAGCCCCAGGCTGAGGAAATCCCGGTTCTGTCGAAGAACGCGGGAAATGGGGCACCCGGCTAGGGGCAGGTGAGCTGGGCGTTGCCGGAGACGAGCGTTGTAGTTCCGTTGTTGGCATATGCGCTGGCAGCGACGCTGACCGTGCCGGAAACCCCAGCGGCACATTGGACAGTCGCGGTCCCGTTACCAGTCGCGATGATTGTCGCGATGGTGGTGTTGAGCGGATTTGCAACCTCGAACTGGCCTGAATATGGAGCGGCGGAAGTCACGGGGCCGGTTAGCGGCGCGAGGCTATAGGTGCCAGTGGCCGTGAAAACAACTTGCCCCTCGGGGTAGCTCTGGGCGTCGGCGAACTCGGGAGTCACGGAAATCGAAGTAAGGACGCGAGCGAGGTTGGGGTTGCTCGTGGCACACGACAGGAAGCATGCGGTAACGGCGACGAGCATGAGGGCGGCAACGAGACGGTGGCGACAATCCATTGGCGTTCGACGGAAGCGGCTCTATTCTGACTCAACTGCGGCTGATGTCAAGCACCGGCCAGTGCGAGCCCGGATGCTAAAATCACGGATAGTGACAAGTTCCGGGCTGTCCATTTCCAGGCTCTCCATCCGGCTGCTGGCGACCGACATTGACGGCACGCTGCTCAACCCACAATTCCAGATTTCTGAGGGCGATCTGGCAGCGCTCGGTCGGGCGCACGCGGCGGGCATCGAGATCGTGCTCGTGACCGGGCGCCGGCACACCTTTGCTCTGCCCATTGCCAAGCAGTTGGGGTTTGATTTATGGCTGATCAGCTCGAACGGGGCGGTCACGCGGTCGCTGGCGGGGGAGACGTTTCATCGCGACCTGATGCCGGCAGAAACCTGCCGCAGCCTGTGCCGGGCCATGCAAGAATTCCGGGGTAACACCGTTCTGACGTTTGACGACGAAACCAAGGGAGCCATCGTACTGGAACGGCTGGATGAGATCGGCCCCAGCATCCGGCGCTGGGTCGAGAAGAATATGGAGTTCATCGAGTTCGTGGTGCCCATCGAAAAGGCAGTGGTCAGGGATCCGGTGCAGGCCATGTTTTGCGGGACGATGGCGCGGATGAATCAGGCGCTGCGAGCGCTGGACAAGGCAGGGATGGATGACAAGATTACGGTCTTGCGGACGGAGTATCCGGCGCGGGACCTGTCCATGATTGACGTGCTGAATGCCGGCTGTTCCAAGGGGCATGCGCTGGAACGATGGGCAGCACACCGGGGCTACCGGCGCGATGAGGTCATGGCCATTGGTGACAATCACAATGACGTGGAGATGCTTGAGTTTGCAGGGCATCCGGTTATCATGGGGAATGCCTGCGAAGAATTGCGCGGGCGCGGATGGAAAGTAACTCGCGGCAACGATAATTGCGGAGTAGCGGCCGCGGTGGAGGAAGTTGTTAGGGGCTAGGGCCAGGGTCGGGATTTGAGTACTTAGAACTGGTTTCACGAATAGGTTTTGGGTAGGGCCCGGCTTCAGCCGGGCCGCCAAGGGCGCATAAATGCTGGGCTTCAGCCCCTGGGGGCTCTGTATTCGGCGCGGGCAAAAGCATGCGAAACCATCTCTAGGTATTAGGTCTCGAGTTGGGCAGAACAGCATGGGGCGCGTAAGTTCATTTCGGCTGAGCGGTGCGGTGATCGCGATACTCGCGGCGATGGCGCTTCCCTGCTTCGCGTCGGACGTTGCCGTGCTGAAAAACGGGTTCTCGATCCGGCATGAACGCCGGGAAGTGGTGGGCGACATCACGCGGCTTTATGTGAACGCCGACGGGTCGAATTATGTGGACGTCCCGACGACGGAGATTGAGCACTTTGAAGCGGCGCCGGAGTTGCCGGCTTCTTCCGGACGTCAGGCTTTCGGAATCAACCCGACATCGCCGCCTCGCATCGGGAACTTGAGCGATCCGAAGGGAGGATTCCCCGGGCGCCCGCAGACGGATCTGGCGGACGTTGTGAACGAGGCGAGCGGACGTTACCGGCTGGATCCAGATTTGGTAAACAGCGTCATTCAGGCGGAGAGCGGGTTCCATGTGCGGGCGGTGTCGCCGAAGGGCGCGCAGGGATTGATGCAGTTGATGCCGGGAACGGCATCGCAGCTGGGCGTTCTGAATGTGTTCGACGCGCAGGCCAACGTCGAGGGCGGAACGAAATACCTGCGGGAATTGCTGGAGCGCTACAACTTCGACCTGGTAAAGGCGCTGGCGGCTTACAATGCCGGTCCGCAGCGGGTCGAGCAGTTTGGCGGCGTGCCTCCGTTTTACGAGACGCGGGCGTATGTGGCGCGTGTGGTGAAGGATTTCAACAAGAAGAAAGTGGCGCAGAAGACGGCCTCAGCTCCATCGCAGAGGACGGCTCTTGGGAATGCGACCGGTGCGGGCACCGCAAGCAAGAGCCACAATTCCGGATCCGCGAGCCGGACCAAGGCGAGCGCTGCGCGGCCGAGCGAGTAGGATTGTCCGCGAAAGGCCGCGGGCAAGGGTGCCCGCGCCACACGACCAAAAGCAAGGGCAAAGTCAAAGGCCGCGGGCAGGAGTGCCCGCGCCACACCGGTTTGACCCGTTGGACGCGGTCATTTACCTTTGGAACTGCCGTTTCCCGCTTCGCGTTGCGAGGGCTGCGGCGCGGAGAATCTCTCTCTACATGGATAAGAAGCGCATTCTGGCCAGCGTGGTGGTGTTCCTCATCTTGGCGGTTCTGGTTTACCTGCAATACCGGCACTGGCGAACTTTCGACTGGGGAACCTTCTGGGCCCAGACGCACCGGATCAAGAAAATACATATTGTGCATGCTATTGCGCTGATCTACATCGCATACGCGATGCGGGCGGTACGATGGAAGATATTCCTGCGCCCGGTGAGGCCGAAGGTGAAGGTAGTGGAACTGCTGTCGCCCACGCTGATCGGATTCACCGGGATAGCTCTGCTGGGGCGGGCGGGAGAGTTTATCCGTCCGTATCTGATCGCGCGGCGGACCGATCTTCCTTTCTCTTCCCAACTGGCGGTGTGGGCAGTAGAACGAATTTTTGACATCGGGGCGTTTGCCGCGCTGATCGTGCTGGCGATCTTCTTGCCGAGTGCGCTACCGTCGATTCCGCACCCGGAATATTACACGCGCTTTCGGGAAGCCGGGTTCTTTCTAATCGCGTTGGTAACAGCGACCACGGCGGCAGCAGTGGTAATCGGCCGCAAGGGAGAAGCGGCGGCGCAATGGGTAGAGCAACGGTTCGCGCACGTGCCGTCGAAGGTCGGGGCGAGTCTTGGGCACAAGCTGGGGCAAAAGGTGCGGGAATTCGGCATGGGGCTGAACACGATTCATGGGCCATGGTCGCTGTTATGGCTGACGGTTGTATCGGTGGGGATGTGGTACATTATCGCGCTCTCCTATCAGGAAGTGACTCATTCCTATGGAGTCGATGCTCTAGAGATTCCGGTTTCACAGTTATTGATCCTGATGGGATCGAGCATGGTGGGCTCGATGTTGCAGCTGCCGGCCGTGGGCGGCGGATCACAAATTACAACGATCGCGACGTTGTCGAGCGTGTTTGACGTGCCGCCGGAGATGGCGGCCAGTTGCGGGATTCTGCTGTGGCTGGTCACGTTTGCCGCGGTTGTTCCAGTCGGATTGCTGCTTTCGCATCACGAGAGATTGTCGTTACGGAAGTTGTCGGCGGAGAGCCATCACGCGGAAGAAGCGGAAATGGGGCAGCCTCCGGCCGGGTAGGGGCTTGACGCACCGGACCGCGCGGGCAGCCGAGCTTCGCTCGGCCTGTCCGGGTCTAAGACCCGGACCCACACAACCCCCGGCTTGTCCGGGTCAGAGACCCGGACCCACACTAGAACCCGGACGCACACAAGAAGCCAGACCACACCTACTCCGTCACCACGGCCTTTACCAGATTGCGGGGATGGTCCACGTCGTATCCCTTCTTCACCGCGACGTGGTAGGCGAAGAGCTGTAGAGGAATCACTTCGACAATCGGCAACAGCAGTTCGGGCGCCGCAGGCACGTAGAACACGTGGCTGGCGATGCTTGCGACTTCGCTGTCGCCCTCGGTGGCTACTGCCACCAGCGATCCGCGGCGAGATTTCACTTCCTTCATGACTTCCAGCGTTCGCCGGTATCGTAACTCGGAATCGGGATCGTGGTGGTCGCAGGTGGCCAGAACTACTACCGGCAACGTCTCATCCACCAGCGCATTAGGGCCATGCTTGAGTTCACCCGCAGGATAGCCTTCCGCGTGCGCGTAGGAAATCTCCTTCAGCTTGAGCGCGCCCTCGCGGGCAATGGCGTAATGCACGCTGCGGCCGAGATAGAGAAATTTTTCCGCCTTAAAGTGGGCCGCCCCGAATTGGTCAGCCAGGTCGTCCCATGTGCGCAGGTTCTGCTCGATGGCTTGCGGAAGGCGGCGCAGCCGGTCCAAATACACACGGGTGACTTCCGACGTCATGCGGCCGCGCTTGCGGGCCAGAAACAAGGCCATCAGATAGAGAATCGTCAGTTGAGTGGTGAAGCTCTTGGTGGCGGGAATCGCGAGCTCGGGGCCGGCTCCAGAAATCAGAGCGGCTGAGGCCTCGCGCACGATCGTCGCTTGAGCGACGTTGGAAATGGCGATGGTCTGCACCCCCCGCGTGGAAGCCTCACGTTGCGCCGCAATGGTGTCGGCGGTTTCGCCGGACTGGGTAATCACCATCACGATGGGAACCGCGCCGGCATGGGTGGAGCGGTAGCAGTATTCGCTGGCATACTCAACGTCAACCGCGACCCCGGAGAGATCTTCGATCATGATTTCGCCGGCGAGGCCGGCGTGGCGGCTCGAGCCGCTGGCAGCGATGATGAGCTTGCCGAAGGTCAGGAGCGAGGCTTCGATCGCCTGCAGTTCGCCGGGAAAGATCATGTCGTCTTTCAGGTGCTTGGCGATCGTTTTGGCGATGGCCGCAGGCTGCTCATAGATCTCGCGCCGCATGGCGTGGGAATGCTGGTTGGAACTATCCTTCTTCGGTTTGAGAGGAGTCATGGCGACAAGGCGAGACTAAATCATTCGCGGGGAGTGGGGCAAACCAGGGCGTGCAATTGCAGATTTGAGATTTTAGACTTCAGAGTCGAAGACCCGCCTCTATCGGAGGTGTTCTGTCTCATCCTCATCTGCTTTTCAATCTGAAATCTGCAATCTGAAATCTGAAATGCCTTACTCCGCGCCCTTGCCTTCAAAGTGAGCTTCGATTTCCTCTAACGTTTTCCCTTTCGTTTCAGGGAGGAACCAGACGGCGGTGACGAAGAAGATCACGGTACAGCCGGCAAAGATGAAGAACATCGTCGAGTAACCGTACTTGCCGACAGTCGGCAGGAACACTGCGGCGATGGTCGTGGAGACGGCCTGGTTGAGCACCAGCGCGATGCTCATCCCGTTGGAGCGGATGCGGGTCGGCATCAACTCGGAAAGCGCCAGCCAGACACATACGCCCGGGCCGATGGCGAACGACGCGATGAACAGGAAAAGCGTGAGGGCCACGATCCAGCCATTGTCGGCACCCGGAAGGGGGGTGATCAACGCGTTTTCGATCCTCAAGGGCGCCTTGCGTGAAGCGTCGAGATTGCCAAGCGGATTGGAGAAAAAAGCACCGACCTTGTTGCCCGGCAGGCAGCTCTCGCGTACGATTTGTACGGCGGCGGTTGGGTCGTCGGAACGCACGGCTGTGCTCGCGGCCCGGAAGTCACCGTACGAGTAAATAACGACCAGCGACGTTGGTCCGCCGGCCGCCGCATTGCCGCTTTCTTTCATGAGCCTGCCCGCTGATTCCTGGTTATAGAGCAGTGTGAGTTCCTGATCGCCGCCGACCATGGACTGCACCGCACTCCGCGCGTCAACTCGCTGCTTTTCTGTCCGTACAAACAGCAATCCGGCGCAGGTGACCGAGACGATAATGCCGGCGGTCCCGATTCCCAACAGAAACTTGCGGCCCTTGCGGTCCACCAGCACCACGGCGCCAAGAGTCACGAAAAAGTTGACGAATGTAAACAAGACATATCCCACATGGGCAGACAGGTCCGAAAGCCCGCTTTGCAGAAGAATGTTGGTGTTGTACGCGATGATCGAGTTGATGCCCGTAGCCTGGGTAAAAGCCAGAACGATGCAGGCCAGAATGAAGGGAATCACGTACTTGCGGCGCAGGAGGGACTCTTTGGCGCCGCCAGCGGCCGACGTGTTCTTCTTTTCGGAGGCAATTACTTCCTCCATTTCCCGGAGTTCCGCACTCGCCTGCTGCGCATCGCGGGAACGCAGCAGGGCGGCGTAAGCGGCGTCCTTTTTCTTACGGCGCAACAGCCAGCGCGGCGACTCCGCCACCATGAGGCTCCCGATTAGAAACAGAACGCCGCCAGGCAGAGCGGCCCAGAAGATCCCGCGCCAAGCCAAGTTCTTGAAGTGGAAGATGGCGTTCGGGTCGGCAAGCTTCGCAACATGCTCCAGGCGGAAACTGAACAGCAGACCGATGAGCGCGGCGACGGCTATTCCGGCAGTCAGCATCCACTGGAAGATCCCCGCTCCCTTGCCCCGGCCCGAGGCCACCAGACATTCCGCCAGATAGAGCGGGACGGCCACTCCGATCAGCCCTACGCTGAGCCCCTGCAACAACTGCCCCAGCACCAGCGGTCCGTAACCGTGAGACAGGGCAATCATCGGAATACTGATGACGAACAGGAGTCCGCTGACTGTCATCACGGACCTGCGGCCGATCCAATCTGCCAGCAGGCCGGCGAAAAGGGTCGAGAGTACCGCCCCCAACATGGGGGCGGCCACAATATATGACGTTTGGCCGGCATTCAGACCGGAGGTCGCCTGCAAGTAAGGCAATGCGCCGGCAATGACGCCGACGACCGCGCCGTAGAGCAGGCCGCCCAGGCCGGCCACCACCAGCAGTAATCGGTTGTAAAAAGACAAGGACTTCTTATTATCAAGGACAGTAGTCGTATTACTTGCGATCTCAGCCGTCATAGTTTTGTGTCCACTGTTTGGTTTTCACCGTGTGTTTTCACCGTTCGTTCACCCCGGCGATAGTAAAGCACAGCAACTGCCTGCAATCTTCAAACGCATGATTGTAGCCCAGACGAGAGGGCATTACTGATCGAATTGCACGGTGTCGGCCGTGCCCGTTCCGCAGGTTGAGGAATCGGACTGCGTCAAGAGGTCTTAGCGCCAACCGGCTCCCGCGTTGCCGCGCCCGCCGGGGAATTCTTATCAATGGGCAGGCTGAAGGAGAAGACCGAACCGCTTCCTAGCTGGCTGACCACCCCGATAGTTCCGCCGTGGGCTTCGACGATGACCTTGGCGATGGCCAGGCCCATGCCGGTTCCGGGCGCGGTGTAACGCTGATTATGGCCGCGATAGAACTTCTCGAAGATCAACGACTGCTCGAACGAATCGATGCCCGGCCCCCGGTCGGCAACGTTGATGACGAGCCGGTCTCCATCGACCTCGCATGTCACTTTGATGGGAGATCCGGGAGGGGAGTACTTGCCGGCGTTCTCCAGCAGATGCATGAGCACTTCGCGAATGCGCTGCGCGTCCATGCGAACGTTGGGCAAGTCCGCCGCGGCAATAATCTCAACCGGGTGATTCTCCAGCGAGCACTTGGCATCGTCAATGGCAGGCTTGAGGGCGTCCTGGATGGAATGGGACTGCAGATCGAGCTGGAACATGCCCGCGTCGAGCTGGGCCATCTCAGCGGCTTCGCCGACCAGACGGTTCAAATGATCGGCCTCTTCGTCAATGACGGTCAGCAGTTCCCTCCTCCCTTGATCATCCAGAGTCGCGGCTGACAACAAAGTGGTGACGCTGGCTTTAATGGAAGTCAGCGGAGTACGAAATTCATGGGTCACGGAATCGAGGAGGGCGGAGCGCAAGCGTTCGTGCTCCTGCTCGGCCCGATGCTTGCTGAGGGCCTCCAGAGCGCGGGCGCGCTCGATAGCCAGGCCTACCAGGCTTCCCAGCGCATCGAGAGTTTCGCGCGAGAGTTCGTCGCCGGTAACACCTAGCGCCCCGACCGTGCGCATGCCCAGGCGCAGAGGCACGTAAGAGACGCCTGCCTGGGTGATGGGTTCTCCACGGAGAAGGGTGGAGCGCAACACACTCTCATCGAACACGGCATCGGGCGAGGAACGATAGATCGAGGGTTGGTCGGCCGCGATCACAGCAACGCTTTTCACCGAGAAGGCATCTTGCACGTAGCGCGGCAAGGCATCCAGAAGTTCGAGGACATTTTCGGAGGCCAGCAAGCGCTGGCTCAGGCCGTAAAGACGCTCGACTTCGCGGCGGCGTCCTTTGGCGCGTTCCGCTTCGCGGCGGGCCCGTTCCGCCAGATTGCTGGCCACCAGCGCGGTCACGAGAAACGCCAATAGTGCCACCCAATTCTGGGGATCAGCGATGGTGAAGGTTTTGATGGGAGGCAGAAAGAAAAAGTTGAAAGCTCCGGTGGCTGCGAGAGCCAGCACTACGGCGTAACGCAGTCCCCAGTAGGCGGAAGCCAAAAGCACGGCGACCAGAAACATCAAGGCAACGGTGGTGTGGTTCACATGCAGCCGGAAGTCCACCACGGTGATTACGCCGACTGCCGCAACCACCGTCACATAGCGAACGGCCTGGGTCTGAGCGCTGGTTTTCACACCCGCATTGTACGATGGACGTGACAATTTCGACGCTACGAAAGACAATAGCTGCGATGGCCAAGACACCCGAGGAGTGGTTGAGTGAAGTATCACCCGAGAAAGCCCGTGGCATCTTCAAGCTGTTCCTGGGCTATGCCCCCGGTGTCGGCAAAACCTACAACATGCTGAGTGAGGCTATACGCCGGGCCAGCCGCGGGGAAGACATCGTGGTGGGCGTGGTGGAGAGCCACGGCCGGAAGGCGACGGCGGAACTGGCCACCAAGCTCGATCGCGTCCCGCCGCGCAAACTGGAGTACAAGGGCACAGTTTTCGAGGAGATGGATGTGGACGCCATCCTTGCCCGAAAACCGGCGGTCGCGCTGGTGGACGAACTGGCCCACACCAACATCGAGGGCAGCAAGCACCGGAAACGCTACGAAGACGTCATCGAACTGCTGGACGCAAAGATCGATGTGCTTTCAACGATGAATGTGCAGCACGTCGAGAGCGTCGGCCCCACTGTCCAGCAAATCACCGGAGTCCAGGTTCGCGAGACGGTTCCGGACTGGGTGATGCAGCGTGTGGACGAGATTGTGCTCGCCGATCTGACTCCCCAGGCCCTGCAAAACCGCATGCTGCGCGGTGATGTCTATCCGGCGGACCGCGCCCAGCGCGCGCTTTCGCACTTCTTCCGGCCGGGCAACCTGATCGCGCTGCGCGAACTCGCGCTCCGCCAGGTTACGCGTGTGGTGGATCGCAGCCTCGACGCATATCTGGAACAGGACGCCGAACAGCAGGCGCACACGGTGCGAGAGCGCATCGGTGTCTGCGTGAGTTCGAATCCGGCGGCGCAGTATCTGATCGCCCGCGGCTCGCGCATGGCGCAGGCCATGGGCGGCGAGTTTTTCGTAATCTACGTAGATGTCGGGCGGGACACGCGTCCGGAGGACCAGAAGACTCTGGCGGAGAATATCCGTTTTGCCGACAATCTGGGGGCCCGCGTGGTTCGGGGGACAGGCAGAAGCATCGCTGATGGTGTGGCGCAACTGGTGCGCGAACATCACATCACGCAGGTGATCTTTGGCCGATCGGCGCGCACCGGCTGGCAACGATATCTGTACCTCTCGGCCATTCAACGGCTTCTCAGGGACTCTCCGTCGGTGGATGTCCACATCGTGACCCAGGAGCAGCGCTGATGCCGGACCCACCTCACATTCTCGTGGTGGATGACGAACCGCAGATCACGCGCGTGCTGCGCACCAGTCTTTCGGCACAAGGCTATGACATCCGGGTTGCCAACAGCGGCGAAATGGCGCTGGAGATCATGAAGGACTGGTCGCCCAATCTGATCATCACCGATCTGTCCATGCCCTCGATTGACGGCGTGCAGCTTTGCCGCGCGGTGCGAGCCGTTTCTCACGTTCCCATTCTCGTGCTCTCGGTTCGCGACCAGGAGCGGCAGAAAGTGGAGGCGCTGGACGCGGGCGCCGACGACTACGTCACCAAGCCCTTCGGCATGAGCGAACTTCTGGCCCGTGTGCGGGCGAATCTCCGCCGTATTTCGACGGAGAGCGAACCGCAGGCGGTAATCGAGATCGGCGATTTCCGCATTGACACCGCCGCGCACAAAGTCACCGTGCGCCGGCGTGAGGTGCGCCTCACTCCGAAGGAATTTGAACTGCTGGTCTATATGGCGCGCCGTCCTGGCAAGGTCATCAACCATCGCACTCTGCTGGGCGCAATCTGGGGCGGACAAAGTACGGAGCAGGTGGAATATCTGCGGGTGTTTGTCGGCCAACTGCGCAAGAAACTGGAGCCGGATGCGTCCTCGCCGCGCTATATCGTGACCGAGCCGTGGGTGGGATACCGGTTTGAGCCGGGAGAGTGAGGCGGTAACCCGCGCGCCCGATTATCCTTGTTACTGATCCTACTTACTCTGGTTAGCAGGCTGCTGAAGAAGTTGCCTTCGCGCCCTCATCGGCTGAAACCGCTACCGAAATAGGCCCTTTATCGCAGCGCTGAAGCGCTGCGCCACCCAAAATTCGACTTTCTCGCGGCCTTCTAGCCCTCTTACGAACATTCTACGAACTCTTTATTCATTCCTTACGCCTTTCTGTATCAAATCTATCGAGAGCGGAAGGGACCGGAGCAGTGGTCCCGCATAAGGTAACGTACGAAATCTCAGAAAGGCGAAGAGCTATGTGGTCGATTCAGGATGTTTCCGCGGAAGAGCTGGCGAAGTTGTTCCACCACTATCGGGGAGCGCTGGCGCATGACTTCGATTGTCACAACGGCGAGGAGGGGAAGTCTTCGTGGGATCGCACTCCTCAGAGCGAGCGCAAATTGATGGTGGCTGCGGCGCGTTTGGCGCTGCTTGAATTAGCAGCCACGCCGGCGCAGGCCGATGCCAGCCGCCCGTACTTCGCCAAGCCGGGCGAGGCCGATTGGGGCTGCTGAAGCCCTTTCTGCACGATGAACTTGTTTTCAGAACGGATTGCCTGAGTAATCCATTTGGCAACCTTTACGAATTCTTTATGAATTCTTAAGCCCGCTTTTACGCGTGGCGTCGTCCAATCTGGTTCGGAACCCTTTCCACAAGTGTGCGACAATGCTGCGACTTGCCATGGTGGTGCTGTGTGTCGGCGCGGTCACCTTTCTACTGCGGGTGTTGTTTGCCCTAGTTCTGGAGGTGAACAAGGAGCGTGCGCGCGCGGTGAAGGTGCACCTGGCGAAGTTTAATCCACGCAGGCAACAAGGAGAACTCATAGTTATGAATTCTGAGGCTGTGCAGCGCAAATTTCCAACACGAACTGGTGAGCGGATGGCTCTGGTCGCCCTGTTGGCGACTGGACTCGCGCTTCCCGGCCGAGCTCAACAAACGACGGGCGGCCCTTCCGCCAACGATGACAGCACGATCAATCCGCAGCCAACCGCCAGCACTGCGCCGGTGCCGACGGAGATTCTGGCAGAGCTGGATGCCATGAAGAAACGCATCGAGCAATTGGAGGCGCAACTCAAGGCGCGTGAAGGCGCGGGAGATTCCGTCCCTGCGGTTCCCACCTCGGCAGCCGTGACACCAGCTGCATCCTCATTGAATGTATCTGCGAATGTGTCTGCCGTAGCGATTGCGCCCCCGGGCGAAGCGATGCAGTCCGAGGCGGCACCGCCGGAGAAAAAACCGGCCGCCGAGCCCTTTGCCTTCGCCGACTGGACGTGGCTGAACGGCAACCCGCGCACGAAAGAAGCCGCGGTCGATTCGAAATTCTTTACCCCTGAAATCCGCGCGGACGTGGAATATACCTACGATTTCAACCATCCCGCCGACGATTCGATTGGCGGATCGAGCGAAGTCTTCCGCTCGAACGAAGTCGGGGTAACGCAGCTCGGAGTCGGCGGAGATTTTCACTTTGACCACGTCCGCGGGCGCCTGATGACGCAGTTCGGCATGTATTCGGAAACCACGCCGCGCAATGATGCCAGCTACTCGCGCGGGCAGTGGAACCTGGCCGACGCCTACCGCTATGTTTCCGAAGCCTACGGCGGCTATCACTGGGACGTGTGGCACGGCATCAACGTGGACGCCGGCATTTTCATGTCATATGTCGGGCTGTTCAGCTACTACAACTTCGACAACTGGGCCTATCAGCCTTCGTACGTTTCGTCGAACACGCCGTGGTTTTTCACTGGCATGCGGATCCAGATATTCCCCACAGAGAAGTTGAAGATCGAACCGTGGATCATCAACGGATGGCAGTCTTACGCCCGGTACAATGGCCGGATCGGACTGGGCGGGCAGGTGCTGTATCGTCCCAACAGCTGGATTTCGATGCTTTCCAACAATTACGGAGTTGGCGCCGATGCGCTGGGCATTCCCAACCGCACCCGCCTGCATACCGACAACAGCGTGGAAGTGAAGTACTACGACCATCCGGAGCGTTTTCTCGACAAGATGGCCTTCACGCTGACCGGCGATATGGGCTGCGAAACCGGCGGTGGCGTGAGTTGCACCACCAACAAAAAAAGCGGCGGGCAGATTATCGACTACAAGCAGAGTTTTTTGGGATACATGATTTATAACCGCTGGTGGTTCCACAAAGACCGGCATGGGTTTACGCTGGGCGGCGGAGAGATCAACAATCCGGGGCGATATCTGGTGCTGCTGCCGCCGATTGACGGCGCGACGGCAACTTCCGGCACTCCCTACTTCCCGGAGAATCCCGGCGACCCGTTCAAGGCGTGGGACATGTCGGCGACCTACGACTACATGCCCAGCCAGTACATCACGTTCCGCTGGGAGTTCAATCACCGCCATGCCAACGTGCCGTACTGGACTGGCCCAGGCGGAATCACGCCGCCGGGAGGCAACAACGGAAATCCCGGGTCGTTGGTCTGTCTGAACGGTGCCACCAACTGCACCGGTTCGCCGACGAACACATGGTACCCCGATCTGCGCAAGACGGAGGATCGCGCCACGATGGCGATCCTGGTCAAGTTCTAGAAGTGACGCGGGTATGTTGGGGACGATTCTGTCCCTCGCGCCTCGTAGGCGGGGCCCGCGGCCGGCGAGCATGAGGGAGAAAGGCATGAAGCATTATGAAGCTGGATCTCGCATGCTTGTTCATAGCGTTGGCGTGTCTGCCGTATGGCCAGTCGCAACAAACTGGTTCGGCGGCGCCGGCAAACTCGCCGGAGGAATTGCAGAGGCGGGTTGCGCAACTGGAAACCGAAGTGACGGAGCTTAAGCAAATCGTGAAGCAATTGCAGGCAGGAACGAGCTCGAGCACAGGCGTGCCCGCGGCCGCTGGACTCATCCAGCCGGCCCCGGCCGCCGCTCCGGCGCAGCCTGCCTCCACTCTGGTTTCAGGCGTGAGCCCGGACGATCGCAAGGCGCTCGACTTCCTGCATGACACGACAATCAATCTGGCGCTCGACACTTACTACGAATACAACTTCAACAATCCCGTGGGGCGCGTGAATCTGCTGCGCGCGTATGACGTCCTGAGCAATGAATTCAGCCTGAATCAGGCCAGTTTGATTCTCGAACATGCTCCCGACGTCAGCGCCGGCCGCCGCTGGGGCGGGCGCCTGGACTTGCAGTTCGGACAGGCTACGGATACGCTGCAGGGGAATCCGTCGAACGAACCTCGGCCCGAGATTTATCGCAACATCTTTCAGGCTTACGGCACGTACGTCGCGCCCATCGGCAAAGGCTTGAATATTGACTTCGGCAAATGGGGCAGTTCGCTCGGCATCGAAGGCAACTACACCAAGGACCAGTTCGATTATTCTCGCTCGCTTTGGTTCAACTTTCTGCCGTTTTATCACATGGGAGTACGAGCGAGCCTGCCCTTGAACGACCGCTTCAGCGTGAACTACTGGATTGTGAATGGGACGAACCAGGTCGAGGCGACGAACGGCTTCAAGGACGAGCTTTTCGGCTTCACCGCCAATCCGCGCAAAAGCGTCACTTGGACTATGAATTACTATCTGGGCCAGGACCATCCCGACCGCACACCGTCGGCAAATTGCGGGCCAATTCCGGTGCAGCCGGGGTTGTGCTTTACTGCCATCGATCCAGCTCCCAATGGGCGAACTCACATTTTCGACAGTTATGTGACCTGGAACGCCACGTCGAAGTTGACCATGGCTCTGGAGGGGGATTATTTTATCCAGCGCTTGTGGAAGAACGCTGCGCCCGGCGAATCCTCGGCTCCATCGCATGTGGACGGCGGCGCCGCCTATATCCAATACCATCTGACGCCAAAGCTAACCCTCGCGGCCCGCGCCGAGTACATGTCTGATCGTGAAGGCCTCTTCAGTGGGCTGTCACAGGCGTTGAAAGAGAATACCGTCACGTTCGATTACAAGCTGACGGAGGGTTTTCTCATGCGTTATGAGTGGCGGCGGGATTTCTCAAATCAGCCGTCGTTCTTGTCTGACGTGCAAGGCGTCCTCAATAAACAGCAGACCACGGCAACCCTTGGCATGGTCTGGTGGTGGGGCCGTAAGGAAGGCTCGTGGTAATGTTTGGCGAAATCAGGAGTGGAGATCAAGCATGCAAGACGTTATTTGGACTGCGGTAACGATCGCGTTCTTTGTGGTCTCGGTTGCCTATGTACATTTCTGCGACCGGGTCAAGTAAGGGGACCTTATGGACACACAATCTCTCATCATGCTCATCATCAGCGCACTGACGACGATTTATCTGTTCTACGCGCTGCTGCGTCCGGAGAAATTCTGAAATGACGATCAACGGCTGGCTGCAGATTTTCGTATTCCTGGGGCTGATCTTTGCCGTGACCAAGCCCATGGGAATCTTTCTGACACGCGTGTTTTCGCGCGAGCGGACATTCCTCGACCCGGTGTTGCGACCGATCGAGCGACTGCTCTATCGCGTCACCGGTGTCGACGAACAACACGAAATGCCCTGGACCGAATACGCCACGGCCATGCTGCTGTTCAGCGGCGTTTCGATGCTGGTGCTGTATTTGATCCAGAGGATTCAGGGCGCTTCGTGGATGCCGTTCAATCCGCAGCACTTTGCTGGGGTCATGCCCGAGCACCTCGCGTTCAACACGGCAGCATCGTTTACCACCAACACCAACTGGCAGGTGTACTCGGGCGAGACGACCATGAGCTACTTCACGCAAATGGCCGGGCTGGCCTATCACAACTTCATCTCTGCCGCGACCGGAATCGCGCTGGCCATCGCTTTCATCCGCGGCATCACCCGCCGCCAGATGAAAACTATCGGCAACTTCTGGGTAGACATGGTGCGGGCAGCGCTGTGGGTGCTCCTGCCCTTCAGTGTGGTTGGCGCATTGCTGCTGGTGTCGCAGGGGGTGGTGCAGAACCTCAAGGCGTACGACACGGTGAAACTGGTCGAGCCGCAACAAGTGCAACGCGTGGGTACGGACGGCAAACCTGTGGTCGATCCCAACGGCAAACCGGTGATGGACACGGTCTCAACCCAGACCATTGCGCAAGGACCCGTGGCTTCGCAGGAAATCATCAAAGAGTGGGGAACGAACGGCGGTGGCTTTTTCAACGCCAACAGCGCACATCCGTTTGAGAATCCCACGCCGATTTCCAATTTGATCGAGATGTTCGCGATTTTTGCCGTGTCGGCCGGACTCACCTACACGCTGGGACGCATGAGCGGTTCTCAAGCTCACGGCTGGGCGGTCTGGGCGGCGATGGCGATCCTGTTCTTCTGCGGCGTGTTGACAGCGTACTGGGCGGAAGCGCGGGGGAACCCGCTGTATCCGGCAAACGTGGCGCAACAACACGTCGCAAATTCGCAGCCGGGCGGGAATATGGAGGGCAAGGAGACGCGGTTCGGCATCGCGAATTCTGCGTTGTTCGCCACCATCACCACCGACGCGAGTTGCGGAGCGATCAACAGCTGGCACGACTCGTTCACGCCGCTCGGCGGCATGGTTCCGCTGGTCAACATCATGCTGAGTGAAGTCATCTTCGGCGGTGTCGGCGCAGGCCTATACGGCATGCTGATCTACGTGGTGCTGGCAGTGTTCATTGCCGGCCTGATGGTCGGGCGCACGCCGGAATACCTGGGCAAGAAGATCGAAGCCTATGACGTGAAGATGGCGATGCTGGTATCGCTGGTCTTTCCGCTCATCATTCTTTCGCTGGCCGGTATCTCCGTGGTTAAGAACTTCGGGACCGTGGGCATTTTCAATCCCGGCCCGCACGGCTTCAGCGAGATTCTGTATGCGTTTGTTTCGGCAGCGGGCAACAACGGCTCGGCTTTCGGAGGAATCATCGCCACCAATCTGTGGTATGACACGGCCATTGGGATGACCATGCTGATCGGCCGATTTTTCATGATGATTCCCATGCTGGCGATTGCCGGCAATTTAGCGCAAAAAAAATACGTGCCGCCGTCGGTGGGCACGTTTCCGGTCACGACGCCGCTGTTCACGTTTTTGCTGATCAGCGTGATTCTCATCCTGGGCGCGCTGACGTTTTTTCCAGCGCTGAGCCTGGGGCCGATTCTTGAACATCTTCTTTTGTATGTTGGAAAGACTTTCTAGGAAACTCTATGGCAAGCCATCGCAAATCAGTTTGGGATCTGAAACTTGTTCGCAGCGCCGCCTGGAGCTCGCTGCTGAAATTGGAGCCGCGTCACATGATGGGGAATCCCGTCATGTTCGTGGTCGAAATCGGCAGCGTGATCACGACGGTGCTCCTGCTTCTCCATCCGCATGCGGCATTTCGTTTCAACCTGCAGATCACGTTGTGGCTGTGGTTCACGGTTCTATTCGCCAACTTCGCGGAAGCCATGGCGGAAGGCCGCGGCAAAGCGCAGGCGGAGACACTGCGGCGGGCCCGGTCAGAAACCATCGCCAAGCGCATTGTCTCGGAGGGGAAGATCGAGGAAGTTCCGAGTGCGAAGCTGCGGGCCGGCGATCTGGTTTCGGTTTCTGCCGGCGAACTGATTCCCGGAGACGGAGAAATTGTCGATGGTGTCGCGTCAGTAGACGAATCGGCCATCACGGGCGAATCCGCACCCGTGATTCGCGAGGCCGGAGGTGATCGCTCGGCGGTGACGGGCGGCACGCGCGTTCTCAGCGATCATATTAAGGTGAAGATCACCTCGAATCCCGGTGAAACGTTTCTCGACCGGATGATCGCGCTGGTGGAAGGGGCGGCGCGCCAGAAGACTCCCAATGAGATCGCGCTCAATATCCTGCTCGCGGGCCTGACTATCATTTTCCTGCTGGCGGTGGTCACGCTGCAGCCGTTCGCGGTTTATTCGGGATCGCCGCAGACGGTTTTCGTACTGGTCTCGCTGCTGGTCTGCCTGATTCCTACCACGATTGGGGGCCTTCTGTCGGCCATTGGGATCGCGGGTATGGATCGCCTGGTGCAACACAACGTGCTGGCTATGTCAGGACGCGCCGTGGAGGCTGCCGGTGATGTCAATACTTTGCTGCTCGACAAAACGGGCACGATCACGTTCGGCAATCGCCAGGCGACGGAGTTTTTGCCCGCTCCGGGTGTAACCGAGGCGGAGATGGCCGATGCCGCTCAGCTCTCCTCGCTGGCCGATGAAACTCCGGAGGGCCGCTCGATTGTGGTCCTGGCCAAGGAAAGATACAAGCTGCGGGGCCGCGATTTTGCCAGCCACGAGGCGCAGTTCATCCCTTTCACCGCGCAAACGCGCATGTCGGGGGTCAATCTGGATGGACGCGAAATTCGCAAGGGTGCTGCCGACGCCATCACGCGCTACATTGAGCAGAACAACGGAACAGTGCCCCAGGAAGTTCGCAGCTCTGTCGAGCGAATCTCATCGTCGGGCGGTACGCCTCTGGTAGTCGCGGAGAACCGGCGGGCGATGGGCGTGATTCATCTCAAGGACGTGGTCAAGGGTGGAATCCGCGACCGTTTCGCGCAACTGCGGGCGATGGGCATCCGCACCGTGATGATCACGGGAGACAATCCACTCACGGCGGCCGCGATTGCCCGCGAAGCAGGCGTGGACGATTTCCTCGCCCAAGCCACGCCCGAAGACAAACTGAAGCTGATACGCACCGAGCAGGCGGGCGGCAAACTCGTGGCTATGACCGGCGACGGCACAAATGACGCCCCCGCGCTGGCTCAGGCCGACGTCGGCGTGGCCATGAACACCGGCACGCAGGCCGCCAAAGAAGCCGGGAACATGGTGGATCTTGACTCTAATCCGACCAAGCTCATTGAAGTCGTGGAAATCGGAAAACAGTTGCTGATGACGCGCGGCGCGTTGACGACGTTCTCCATTGCCAACGATGTCGCGAAATATTTCGCGATCATTCCGGCTATGTTCGCTGGAACGTTCCCGGTGCTGAACGCGCTGAACATCATGCACCTCAAGACGCCAGAGTCGGCTGTGCTGTCGGCGGTGATCTTTAACGCGTTGATCATTATCGCGCTCATTCCGCTGGCGCTGCGGGGCGTGAAGTACCGAGCCATGAACGCCGAAGCCCTGCTGCGGCGCAATCTCTTCATCTACGGCGTGGGCGGATTGATCGCGCCCTTCGTGGGCATCAAGATCATTGACATGCTGATCACCGCAGCCCGATTAGCCTGAGGACTCTTATGAAAAAGCATCTGCTGACTGCATTCCTGATGACCATCGCCACCACGATTCTGCTGGGGCTGATCTATCCGCTCGTTATCACCGGCCTGGCGCAGCTCTTTTTCCGGGACAAAGCGAATGGGCAGATCATTTATCGCAACGGAGAAGCGATCGGCTCGCGCATCATCGCCCAGCCTTTCACCTCGGCCAAGTATTTCCATCCGCGGCCGTCCGCCGCAGGCAACGGGTACGACGCCGCGAACTCCGGGGGAACCAATCTCGCGCCCACTAACCAGAAACTGATTGACCGCGTCAGGACCGATGCGGCCAGCCTGCAGCAGGAAAATCCGGGCCAGCCCATTCCTGTGGATCTAATTACTACGTCCGCTTCGGGCCTGGACCCCGATATCTCGCCTGCGGCGGCGGAGTTCCAGATTCCGCGCGTGGCCCGGGAGCGCGGCCTTCCCGAGTCCACGGTCCGCGACCTGGTGCAGAAGCACACTTCGCAGCGCGATCTCGGTTTGCTCGGAGAGCCGCGGGTGAACGTGCTCGAACTCAATCTTGCCCTGGACAAGCTGGCGCCCAAGAGCTGACCCGTCGCGCGGCCGCTAGCCGTAGGGACAATGCGATGGACTGCGGCACGCACCTGTGCGCGCCGTCGTCAGCGAGCAGCCGTGCTAGCCTCAGGTCGAATCAGCAGAGCCAGCCTGGGAAAAAGAAAGCGTCCGGCCGCATCATCAATGACGTTCACCTGGCAAGTGTAGAATCCCGGCTTCAGTGAGTTGAGCGGCAGGTCCAACTGGAATACGCCGGCCTTGCGGTCGCGAGCGTTCAGTTCAGTCAACTCGACCAGCGAACTTTCGAATACTCGCGTTTTTCCTCGGAAGAAGGCAACGTTGGTAAGCAGGCGAATGGCGTTCCTCGCCTCCCCTCCCGCGGAAGGTTGCTCTACATTCGAGCGCCCAGGGTCATAAACCTCATAGTAGAGAAGCAGGTGCTGCGCAGTGGAGAAGACATGGGTAACGTTGGGAATGATTTCCTGACCGTCGCGAATGAGGGGGTTGGGAGTCGAATTCTTTTTCGCAGCGCGCAGCTGGCTGGCCAGCACGATCGAACTCATTTTGAGCGGCTGCGAATGGAGATCGGGAACGTCTATGTCGGTCTCGAAAGAACCCATGCGGCCGGTCTGGTTTTCCCGCACCACAAACTTCAAGTGATACTTTCCACTGGTCAGTGTGGGGGCAGTGTCGTACTGGACGTTCTTCTTCCTCACGTTGTCGGATGTGTCCACGGCCAAGTTCACGGTGTCGCGAATCGAAGTCACCGGACGACTATCCTTGTCAGTGATCAACCCAATCACATCCAGGGTAGCCTTGTCGCGATCGCTGCTGCGAACGAAAGGAATCTGTGAGCCGGGCACGACGAGGGAGATCGGTACCGAGAACTTGTTACTGTCCAGTCGGAAGTAGGTAGCGCTCAAATACACGGGAAGATCGGTAGTCGGCAACTCGGAGGCGAGCTCCTCCTCAAGCTGCCGCTCCTTATCCTCTTTAGTGGAATGCTGGTAATCGGCGGGGGCGTAGTAGCCGCGGCGGTAGTCAATCTTCATGCCGGGGAAGTTGACTTTGACCGTGATGCGGCGGTAATGGCCGTCGCGCGCGGGATTGGTGCTGTGGTATCCGAGCATGTAATAGATCGAAGTGTCGTCCTGAACACTCTTGAATACTTTGCTGAAATCGTTAGAGTCCAGAAAGGCTCTGCCGCCGGTGTCGCTGGCCAGCGTGACCAGCGTCTCCTGCGTGGTGAAATTGGAGTTGAGGGCGGCGATCGAGGACTGGCCGGAATAAGCGGACACACCGCGCAGGCTGGCGTTCTGGGCTTCGCCGCCCGCCACTAGCGCCTGCAGACCACGCATGTCCATAGTGTAGATCGCCAGGTTGGCGCGGACGGCGGCGTTCGTGGCCGCGCGGAGCTCGGACTGGTTTTCGATTCCTGTGCGGTCCATCCCGCTGGAGAAGTAGATCAGTGCCTTTTTCTGCTGGACATGAGATAGCCGTTCGGCAACCGAACGGAGGGCTTCCAGGCGGCGATCGGTGTTGAAAATGTTGTATTCCGTGTCGTCTACCGTGAAGGGCTGGGCGGTGTCAGGCGTGCCTTCGGTTGAGCCGGTGCTTCCCTCTTCGAAACCCTGCCCGCTTCCAGTACCAAAGGCAAGCAACTGTTTCTTAATAAGATCGTGGTCGGTGGTGAAATCCTGATTCACCTGCAGCGCGCTTCCCAGAGAAACGACCGAGACCAGGTCAGCAGGGACCATCTGGGTGTCAACATAATGCACGGCCGACGCGATGGCATGATCGATTTCGTCGGGCTCCATGGCCGACAGATCGAAAAACAGGATGATCAAGCGGCGGTCTTTGAATTCATTGGCTGCACTGGCCAACGCGGCTGTGTTCAAGGGCTTGGCCGCTTCCGAGGCTTCCCCTACCAGCGGCTTTGCCTGCGCTACATCCTGAGTAGCCACGGCGTCTGTATTTTCGATATCGAAGGAAACAACCTTCTGCGGCTTGTTATCTTCCAGGACGGTGAAATCTCCTGGTTTAAGATTGCGGACGAAGGCTCCGTTCTTATCCCGCACCGTCACATTCACCAGGACCAGTTCCGACTCCACACGGAAGGTGTAATCCGCCTGTTGCGACGGCAAACCGGAGGAAAAGAGAAACACGGGCAGCACGACCCGGAGAATCCGGCCAGCGAAGGAGCGTAAAGTCGAAGTCATACGCGTTGTCTCCTTAGAAACGGAATCTGGACGTGATGGTGAACTGCCTCATGGCCCCCACGCCCGTGACCCGGCCGAAAGTGGGCGAGGTGACGGACGTATCGATTCCCGAGTAATTGGGAATATTGAAGACGTTGGTGGCCTGCGCCCGAAACTCCAGAAAACGTGACCCTTTCAGCGGGACAATCTTGGTGAAGGCCATGTCGAAGACCTTGCTGCCTGGGCCAATAATGCTGTTGCGGCGCGCGGTTCCGTACTGGCCTTCAGGAGGCGCGACGAAAGCAGCCGTGTTGAACCACTCCGCGATGGACGGACTTGATAGTTGGACCGATTGTCCGGGAACCAGATCGGGCCGCAGCGTGCCGTTCGTTCCGCCGTTGAGCTCGCTGGCGTTACCCACATAGCGCGGCGTGAATGGAAGCCCGGACACAATCGTCCAATCTCCGCTCCATTGCCAGTCGCCAAAGATCGCGCGCCACGGAGTATTGCCGGTGAGCCAGCGCTTGTCGTGTCCAAAGGGCAGTTCCCACAGGTAGTCGGCGGTGAACCTCTGCGTCTGGTTGAAGCTGGAAAGCCCGCGTTCTGCGGAGAGGTTAAAAGGATTCTGGGCTACGCTGTTTGCGCCGCTGCCCGCGGAAGCAGTCGCGCCCCCTCCGCCGGCGCCGGTACCTCCGGCTCCCAATCCAGCGCTGCCTGAGCCGGAGGTGGCTCCCGCTCCGATGGAAGATGCGTCATCCAGCGACTTGGAAAAGGTATAGATTCCGCCAATAGAGAAGCCGTTCGACAAGCGCTTGCGTAAACGCACGGAAGCCGCATTGGCCTCAGAGTCTGCCAAAGAGTTCTCGTAGGTAAATGGCTGTACGAGTAAAATCCGAGGCTGAATGTAGGGCGGTACGCTGGATAAGGTGCGGTTGGGCGCTTCCAGGATGTCGAGATTAGTACCCTTGGTTCCGGTGTAGTCGAGGTTGAGCAACAAAGTGGGGCGGATCTGCTGTTGAATGTCGAGATTGCGGATCTGCACGTATCCCAGCCGGTAATTGGGATTGACCGCGTAGCTATTGGTGATTCCGGTCGGGGTGGGAAATCCGCTTTTCAGACTCAGTGTTGGCGTGAACCCAAGGAGAGACGGCTCAATGTTGGTGGCGGTAGTGGAGAACGGTGGCTGCAGGGCAAGTTGTTGCGCGATGCTCTGGTATGCGCCTGTGTTGTAGTTGATCCCATATCCACCGCGCACCACCGTTTTCGAAAACGGCTTCCAGGCGAAGCCGACGCGCGGGGCAAAATTATTGCGATCCGGCCGCACCAGGGTGACAGGCAGGCTGCCGCTGTATGGCCCGGCTTGCCCCGGCTGGACCGGCGTTACCTGTAGCGGCAGGACCGGTGTCTGAACCAGTACTCCGGGAGAAAGGTCGAGGTTTACGATGCGGTTATTGATCTCGGTGAACGGCGACACATACTCGTAGCGCACTCCGAGATTGAGTGTGAGATTCCCGCGCATCTTCCATTCATCCTGCACGTACAAATCCCAGAAGTTGCCGCGAAAGTGGTCACCGTTTTCAAGGTTGAGAAACTGCTCCGACGTCTGCTGCGGGTAGCCGAGAAGAAAATCGGCAAAGTCGTATCCCGTCCCGAGGATGCGGTTTCCGCTGCTGTCGAAGTTCGAGGTGTTAAGACCGCTGAAGGTGAACGAGCCGCGCGGATTGCTGTCCGTGTCCGTGTTCACCTGAATGCGCCGGAAATCGCCTCCCCAGCGCCAGGTGTGCTTGCCGTGGTTCCAGATCACATTGTCGGTGAAGGTGTAGGTCTGGCTCCGCGTGAGCACCGGAGTCGTGTCCTGAAGGCTGGCAAAATCTGTGAAGGAGAGATTGGGCAGACCCCAGTCGTATGGATTCTCGGATACTCCCGTGATTCTGAGCTCGCCGATAATGTCGTTGTTGAAAGCGTAGAGATTCTGGGTTCGCGTGCGGCTGCGGTTGAAGTCGGCGCGAACAATGTTGGTCAGTTTCCCGAAGCTGCGGGTGTAGGACACCGGGAAGTCAAAGCTGCGCACATCGGTATTGCCCCCGACGCTGGGGAAAGGATTGGTCAGGTTGGCGCTCGATCCGTGATAGTGGAAGCCAAACGACAGGTTGTTGCGCGGAGCGCCGCGCCCTCCGCCCCGGCGCCCGCCGGCGGGCGCTGCGCCAAGAGCGTGGCTTACACGTATGTTCAAATCGTCGCTGTCGCTGGTGGCGGAGGTGACGAAATGAAAGTTCTCATAATTGCCCGGCAAGTTGGGACAAGGAATGTATTGCAGCAGTCCTTCCACGATTGTGTAATTGGGCGGTGCGGCTGGTGGGGACGGTGCGGACCATGGACACGTTTGTGAACTGAATCCGGGAATTTGGTTATTCAGGTAGGGGGAGCGGACACCAGCCGCGTTTACCGAGTAAATTTGATCGATCACATTATTATTGCTGTCCCGGTCGTTGCACACGCCGGCGGTAAAACCGTTCTGGCATAAAGAGGAGAAGTCTCCCCGACGCTCCGGCACAGTTGGCACCGTAGAAAACTGGTCGAAAGGATTCTCGCCACGTCTGCCGTTGTAGTTGACGAAGTAAAACGTCTTGGCCCCGCCTTGATAGATATGCGGGATGTTCAGAGGTCCGCCCACCGAACCGCCAAAGCTGTTCTGCAGGTAGCTGGGCTTGGTTGCGGGCTGGCCGGTGAGCGAATAGGGTAAGGCGTTGAGCGCAGAATCGCCGACTCCATAGTAGAGAGACCCGTGCGGATGATTGATGTCGAAACCCCGCCGGCCGAAAACTGACCTTCCACCTCTACCCCCGGGGCCTCCGCCGAACCCTCCGCCGGGCCCACCGAAACCGCTGCCGAACGTGCCAGCATCATTTCCGCGCTGCTGGAAATCGCCGGGGTTCAACGCGCTCAGTGCGTTGGAACTATTCCCGGAGACGGCCACGGATTCGGTCGCGCTGTCAGGCGCAATGCCGGGCACCGGCATGCCCGCGGGGACGACATCGTTGAGGGAGTCGCCGCCGGACTCCTGATCTGCTCCGTTCGCTGCGATGGAGAGCCGCTGAAATCCGCGCGTCCCGGGTACGCTGCCAGCAACTCGCTGCGGCCCAGGAGGGGGCTGCCTCACACGAGAGAGGAGAGTCAACTCGAAATTCGTCTGCACATTCTGATGAGCAGAGTCGATCACGATCTCCTGGGTGCTATTTGTAAACGCAGCCATCTGTACGCTAACCGTGTAGGAACCATAGGAAAAAAGCGCGACGGAGTAGCTGCCATCAACGTCAGTCCAGGTCGAAATCTTTTCCGCGGAGGATCCTTGCGAGATGGTGACGGCCGCACCCGGGATGGGCATGTTGCCGGACTTCACGATGCCGTGGATTGTTCCGACTTGCGGTTGGGCCGACAGCGTCTGGGCCTGGAGAGCAGCACGAGCGAGCAGGAGTGACAGGCACAATAGAAGAAGAATTCGGACGGGCACGACAATGGAACAACCGCCCCAGCAGCCGGAGCTTTGCCGAGGGATAGGTTGAAACAATGCTGCGGCCTTGGAACTTTGCCTGGACACTGGTAAACACTCAGCTTGAGCTATGCCGGGACCAGTCGCCCGGGTCATGAGAGTATTCCCACCCGGCGCCTGCAAGCTACGACCAAATGGCCTGAGGATTATGCCCTTGCAGGCATTCCGTGTCGCTTGACTGGTGGCGCCGCCACTGATGGGGATCATAACCCGCGCCTCCG
The DNA here is from genome assembly GCA_052326105.1 of Candidatus Sulfotelmatobacter sp. GTDB lineage: Bacteria > Acidobacteriota > Terriglobia > Terriglobales > Acidobacteriaceae > Sulfotelmatobacter. The sequence continues at coordinate 49,701 of JBKQRC010000054.1, forward strand.
CAAACGACTGTAAAATTTTGTCTAATCTTGTCGAGGGATTGGGAAAGTGCCTTAGAAAATCAGGGGGCCTGGCACCCGTGGATGGTCCTGCCTCCCCACGGCCGGGTGTTGAGTAAAACTTCGTAAAGTAAGGGGACGCCGTAACAACTTTGGGTTCATAATCTGGTTCATACCACTGTCGCGAACCGAAGTTTCGAAGGAGATCCTATGATCAAACGTTTTGTACCCGCGCTGATGCTTGCGGGCCTCATCTTTGCGGTTGCTCTCTCTGCTGTCGCGCAAGACAGCGGCAACAGCGCTCAGCAACCTCCACCATCCCAAGCCGAACCCGAGCACGGACCCGGACATGGCCACTTTGATCCGGCCGAGCGTACAGCGATGCTGACCAAGGAACTGAAACTCACCTCGGATCAGCAGTCGAAGGTACAAGACATTTTGAAGCAGCAACAATCGCAAATGGACAGCCAGCGATCGGACTCTTCGCTTTCACGGGAGGATCGCCGTTCCAAGATGATGGACATCCACAAGAAGTCGAACGACCAGATTCGCGCGCTCCTCGACGCCGACCAGCAGAAGAAATGGGATGAGATGCAGAGCAAACGCGAAGATTGGATGCACGGGCATCACGACGGTGGACAAGCCCCCAGCGGGCCACCCAATTCGGCGCCACCACAATAAGAAAAGCTCAGCGGGCGGGGCCAAGGCCTACGCCCGCCTTTGCGAAATGGAGTGGGGGCCCCGGGCAGAGTCGAACTGCCGACCAACGGTTTAGGAAACCGCTGCTCTATCCATCTGAGCTACGGGGCCACATTCTCGGTTCAGTTTACAATGGCGGGCCCCAACGCGGCGAACGCCTCCATTGCATGTTTCCTTGCGCGCTCTTCCGCGACGTTAACACCAAGAGTGCAGGCGGTCATAAGGCGGTCCCTTAGGGATCGCCCTGACTCAGGCTGCCATTGGAACCTAGTCGAGATGAGGGTTTTCCAGCGGTGGGACTCCGTCAGCCCTGCGCTGCTCCTGCATCTGCCTGGTCACTTTCTTCGTGTAATAAGCTGTCAGGGACCGTCGCAAAAGAGGGCGGAGGGCAGCCCCTATGAGTTTGCCGATGCTAGTGCCTGCCTTCCTCAGCCCGGTCTGGATCCCCCAATGGAGCAAAGCGAGACCGAGAAGCGCAAACAGGATTTCGGCCAAACGAGTCATGGCTCGCTAATTGTATCTTCGGCTGGCTTTTAATTGCACTTCCATTGCACGACGCAGCCGCGCCCCAACGGTCCGTGACTGCCGCCGTGCAGGGTGAGTTCTGCTAGCCAATTTGTACGGTTTGCGCAGTTTGTCGTTCCTGAAGGAACTTCTCTACTTCATCGCCGGAAGGCATCGAAGGTTGGGCGCCTCGCCGGGAAACCGAAATTGCCGCCACGGCGGAGGCAAAGACGGCACTGTCCACGGGCGTTTTGCCGCGCAGCAAGCCCACGGCAAACCCGGCATTGAACGCGTCTCCGGCAGCGGTCGTATCCACGGCATCCACCGCGAAAGCGGGGAGATACTGTTTCGTAAGATTGCGCTGCGCGATCATGCATCCCCGCGATCCCAGTTTCAGCAGCACGTTTTGAGCGCCGCGAAGCAGCAACTGATCTGCTGCCGCTAAGGCTCCTTCTTTCTCCATATCGGTTTGGAGCAGCGTGTTGGTTTCCGACTCGTTGGGAGTAAGCCAGGTCACACGGCGGAGCAGATCCTCCGGAAGCGTTCGCGCCGGCGCCGGATCAAGCATCAGCGGGATGCCGTGCCGTTCGGCAAACATGGCAACGTACTCAACCGTCTCCAGCGGGATCTCAAGCTGCGCTAGTAGAAAGCCTGCGCGCTCGAGGACGGGCGCAACTGGTTCGATCATTTCCGGTGTCAGAAGTCCGTTTGCTCCGGGCACGACCACAATGTTGTTATCGCCACGACTGTCGGTGGTGATGAGAGCGACCCCGGTGGATTCTTCCACCACATTCACGCAAGATGTATCTATGCCGGCGTCATCAAGTCCCTGGCGCAACTGCGCGCCAAACGCATCGTACCCGACGTTCCCGACCATAACCACCGGGAACCCCAGTCTTGCCGCGGCAACTGCCTGATTGGCGCCCTTTCCCCCAAAAAACGTTTTGAAACTGCTCCCGATCACCGTCTCCCCCACCCGGGGAATACGATCAGCTACCGTAACCAAATCGAGATTAATGCTGCCGACAACGACAATGGATTTTTGCATAATAAGACAACCGTTCTCATCACCGTGTCACCATGGGGGCAATCGCGATGGATGCCAGCCCAAGCAGGAAGAAAACAAACATGGCAGGAATCAGTTTGCGGGCGGCAGGAGCAGTGGCGAATTCTTTCCAGATGAAGATCCCCCAGATTGCGGAAACCATGGTCGCGCACTGACCGATCGCGTACGAGACTGCCGGACCGACGACTTGTGCGTGGGAAGCAACGAAATTGAAGACCGTCCCCGTACACCAGATCAAGCCACCGACGACTCCCCAAACATGCCAGGACTGCCGCGCCCGGAAATACCCAGACATCCCGACGGGCGGCGTACCGGTAAGGGGCCGTCGCATAAAGAGGTAATTGACCGGCACGGCACAGAGCGCCGCGCCGACGGCAAAGAAAAAACCTACGCTATAAGGCCCCAAAGAAGCATGCCCGGCAACAGCCTTCGTGACTAAGGGATAGAACAATCCCATGAGAATGCCGCAGGCGATGCTGATCTGAATTCCGCGGGTGCTTACCGACTGGGCTTTCTGTTCGCGCCTGCGGTATGCGGCTGCGTCAATTACGATCGCGAGCAGAACGAGAACAACGCCACCAAACAGGAGCAGCGGATTCCCTTTGGGAGCGAGGACGTAATTGAGCAGAACACCTACGACCAGCGCCAGCCCAATGCCCACGGGAAACGCAACCGCCAAACCGGCAATGTCGATGGCCGCAACCAGCAAGAGGTTGGCGACGTTGAAAACTGCGCCTCCGGCGAGCGCGAACAGGATGTGGGTGGCATCGGCCTGGTGGATGTTAGCCAGGAATGACAACTCACCTCCGCCCACGTTGCCAAGAGTGAAGCCCCATACCAGGCTGCCGAGCAGAATCCCGATAATGTAGTCCCAGTAGAACAACTGGAAAGCATAGCCGGACGTGAGTTTCATGGTGTTGGCCCACGATCCCCAGCACAGCATGCTTCCGATCATGAACAGCAGTGCGATTCCGTACGCTTCCGGCTGATACATGACTTATCCTGATTTCTGTTTTCTTATCAAGTTTGAGTGGCTAACGAACTCCCTGACGCAAGCGCGCGCGGAGGCCGCCTGCGCCAGGGTTCTCAATTTTAGAACACGAACCTCATGTTCAACTGCATGAGGCGCCCGGGACGGCCCCCCGTGATCCATCCGAACTCGCTGGAACCGTTGGTTAGACGGTCGTCGTAATTGTCAATGCTGGACCACTGGGTGTGATTGAATACATTGAACGCATCCGCGCGGAATTCCAACTGGCGACCTTCGCCGAACAGCCGGAATGACTTTTGCAGTCCCATATCCCAGTTGTTGATCCCTGGCTGACGAAGGTTGTTCCGGCGTTCGTTGCCCCGAGTCACAGCGTAGTTATTTATCCCTTGACTGGTGTAGTACGGGTCCGTGCTGGCAGCGGGCTCCACGTAGCAGTCGGTGTTGAAGTAGCTGGTGAAGGTTCTCTTTCCGCGCGCAAGATTGGCATTGCAGGTTTGGATGGGAACATCCCCCATGCCATCGTATGACTGGGTGTATTCATTCCAGACGGTGGTGGGGGCCCCTGATTCGAAGGTGGCAATCGAATTGATCTGCCAGCTTCCGATCGCCTCGCGCAGCACGCGGTTTCCCAGGCTCTTTCCCGGCAACTCATAAGTGAAAGCAGCTACGAAACGGTTGGTATGGTTCGCGTCGGAAGGACCATAACTCCACTGCGGGTGCCACTGGCCGCCGATCGCATGTTGCCCGCTTTCCCCGTTCTCGCCGAAGAACGTATCCATCTGCTTCGACCAGGTGTAGGAAACCTGGCTGGTCAAATGATGCCAGCCACGGGTTTTCAATTCGGCATTCATGGCGTTGTAGTTGCTGCTCTCATCCGGGCGTACGGAATTAATGCCGCTCCAGCGGCCGGGATACGTTGCCGTCAGCGGCCGCGCCGCATCGCACGTGAGACATTGTGAAGTGTAAATGTCGGGGTAAAAACCTTGTGGGTAGAGGTTCAAGTCATACTCAATCGGGATATGGGTGCCCTCGGAACCCACATAGCCGAGTGTGGCCACCACGGCCTTGCCCAGTTCGCGTTGGACATCCAGACTCCAGCGCTGGCTGTAAGGAGTCGACCAGGTTTTCGTATCAACGGTCGATGTGGGGTATGCTCCGCCAATGGGCCACATCAAGCCGCCATCGGTACCCAGCGGGGTTGGCCATGTGCCCCTGGTAACCGTAGCGGGCGGTTGGAATGTGTTGGTGAAATTGTAGTAGGGCAGGCCCGGATCGGCGACCTGATCCGTGGAATAGTAAGAAGTTCCCCCATAGCCAGGGCCATTCCAGGTCACCTGGTCGAGGAATTTGAAGCGGCCGGTCTCATAGAAGATGCCGTAACCAGTCCGGATCACCGTTTTGTCTCCCAAGCGGTAAGCCAGCCCAATGCGCGGCGAGAAATCCTTCTTGTCCCCGGAAAAGGGATGAGCGTTGGTCCCAGGAGTTAGTCCCGGCATGACAAATCGCCAACCCGGGTAGGTCTGGTCAAGCACGGCCCAGTAATTGTCCACGGAATAAGCGGGGATGGGCAGGTCGTAACGCAGACCCAGGGTCACGGTCAGTTTTCGAGTTGCATTCCACGTGTCGCCGAAATAGAGGCCATACTCGGGCATGCCGTAATACAGGCTGGCATCGCCACTGGCCACCGGCGTGCGCTGGTTCATGCCGCTGGCATCGCCAAGTTCGAAGTCGGCGATGCCATTGCCGGAACCATCCCCTGCGTAGGTCCCTTGACTGGTGTAGTTTCCATTGAAGTTTACAGAGCGGATGATGTCATTGTCGCGCTCGTAACGGTGCGCCATGTAAAACCCAGCCTTCAGGGTATGCGGCCCGATGGTTTTCGCAACGTTGTCCGACAACTGGAAGATAGGCACGTATTGGTACCAATACTCCGTTGACCCGAGGTTCAGACTGCTTCCCATGGCAGTGCCCGGACTGGAATTCAAGTTCCCACCGAGGTTTACGGAGAAAGTCGCGTCATTGTTTATGTTGAACAGGCTCTTGTCATAGGAAGTAAATCCCGCCATGTTCGAGGACGAGTTCTGGAAAAGTCCGGGGACCCAGGATTGAGCGAACGCACCGGCTTGCGAGGGCTCGTCACTGAAGTTATAGCCGCGATACCAGCTCACATTGAATTCGTTGTTGAAAGTGGAACTGAAGGAGTGCACGTAGTGAACCTGGTACGTATTCGCGCGGTGGTAAGGACCGCTGCCCATGGACAAGGCGGGAAGCAGGCAGCACTCGTTGATCACGCTGCCGTTGTCGCGCAGCCAGCGGAAATAGACGCTATCGCGACTGGACAGATTGTAATCACCGCGAATGGTGTAGTTGTTGTTGTTGATGCCGGCGGTATAGGAGCCGGCATAATTGTTGAAGTTGTCTGTCTCGGGCGACGAATAGCCGTTCGGCTGCGGGAAATGCGAAAGATAGGTCTGAGCCTGGGTCGCCACAGCAGTGGGATTCATGACGTTGTACACGCCGTTGTACTGGAATGGCAGACGCGATTCGAGGACTCGATTCGGGTTGTTTGGATCTAAGTCAAGCGTGGATGGGTCGAAAATCACGTAACGGCAGTTGACGGGCTCGCTACCCGGCACGCCATTGCACTGGGTTGGATCCACGGGAAAACGAGTCAGCCAATCACTGAAGTCTCCGGTACGCTCGGCAGCGGTCGGGACGTAGGCGGTGTATTCGCTTACGCCGCGGTTGCGCAGGCGCTCGAACGACCCAAAGAAGAACAGCTTGTTCTTCCCATTAAATACCTTGGGAATGATGACCGGCCCACCGATGGTGAAACCATACTGGTTCTGGTGATACGCGCTGCGCGGGATGCCTTCATAGATGCTGTATGGGTTATTTGCGTTCATGCCCGCGTTCTGCAAGGTATCGTAGACCGATCCATGCAGCGCATTGGTTCCCGACTTCGAGGTCACACTGATTTGGCCCACGTCGCGGCCATACTCTGCCGAATAGTTGGAAACCTCCGCTTTGACTTCCTGGATGGTGTCCTGGTTCACGTTCATGAGCGGACCTTCCACCCAGTTGTCGTTGTTATTCAGGCCATCGACGTAATAGCCGACTCCGTAGTCTGTACCTCCCACATTCAACTGCATGGCACCCGGCATGGTTGCCGAGGCCAGTCCCCAGGCCAGGCGTGAAGTATCGCCCGTGCCGCTGTTGAAGTTGGGCAATATCTGGGCGAAATTCAGATAGTTCCGGCCCTGCACGGGCAGGTCGCGGACAAATTTGTTCTCGATGACGTCCGAAACGTTCGCATCATCGGTCTTAACCAGCGCGGCCGCGCTGGAGACTTCCACCGTTTCTGTGGTTTGTCCTAACCTGAGTCCGATGTTAATGCGCTGAGTCGTGCCGTTTTCGATGGGTACAGCCGTCGAAACGGTGTGCGCGAAGCCCTCTTTGACTACCTCGACCTTGTAGTGGCCGGCAATGAGATTGGGGAACTGATAATCGCCGGACGAGTTGGTGGTCGCCTTCCACTGGACGCCGGTGTCCACGTTGGTGAGCGTTACTTTCGCGCCCGGGATCACAGCCCCTTGCGGATCAGTCACGTTGCCCACGATGGTGCTGGTGATAATGACTTGTGCGAACAGCGTGGTAGCGAGGACGCAGAAAACGAGCAGGAACAAGCCGCGGTCACGACACATAAACTCCTCCTCTGTAACGGTGCTGGCCCCGACGAGAGGCGCAGCCGGGGTCAGCAGTCAAAATCTTTCAATCTTTGAAACGTTTCAATTTCCATTAACCGCGCAGTTTATTCCCGCCTTTTGAACGTTGTCAAGCAGAATTAAAGTTCTGGCCGACACTCTGAGCGTGCGGGGCAGAAGGTAAGTTCTTCTAAAGGAGCAGCCTGCAGAACCTAGCGGACCTCGACGGCCTCTCCGTGATGCTTCGATTGAGAAGAAGCAGGCGTGCTGGAAGGAGGAGCCACCGATTGCCGGATCTTTAACTCAGTCGGCAGGACTACCCTTTTGTGCGGCTGCTTCAAGCCGGCAATTCGTTCCAACAAGAGCCGGGCGGCCGTGGTGCCCAACTGGTAGCCCGGCTGGTATACGGTGGTGAGGGCGGGCGCGGTAAATTCCGCGAAATCGAGATTGTCAAATCCGACGATGGAGAGCTCTTCGGGGCAGTGCAAACCCAGTTCACGGGCGGCCAGCAACACGCCCAGCGCCATCAGATCATTGCAGGCAAAAATCGCAGTGGGCCGGGGCAACATACCCAACAATCGTTTAGCCGCCTGATAGCCGCTATTGCGTTCAAAGCGCGCTTCCTGAACATAGTCGGGTTCGATGGACACTTTAGCCTCGGCGAGGGCGCGTTTGAATCCTTTCAGTCTCTCCACCGCGTTCGCCAGATGCAAGGGACCTGTGATCACTGCCAGCTGGCGGTGTCCCATGCGCAGCAGATGCCGTGTGGCATCGTATGCTCCCGCCTCGTTGGCCACCAAAACCACATCTCCGTTCCAACCTTTGGGTTGGCGGTCGATACAGACAACTGGTGGCCCTGAGATCGCAGATTTCAAGTAAGTCGAGATCTCGCTATCTGCCGACGGAATCACCAGCCATCCCGCGGGACGATAGGCGCGCAGCTCGTTGAGATACGAGATCTCTTTGCGGGGGTCGTTGTCGGTGTTGCAGAGCACGAGGCGCAGCGAACTCTTGTAAGCGACATCCTCGACGCCGCGCACAACCGCCGGGAAGAACGGGTTGGTCACATCCGGGATGATCATGACCAGCATGCTGGTCTGGTTGCGGCGCAGGCCGCGTGCCAGTTGGCTGGGCTGGTAACCGAGGCTGTGAATCGCTTCCAGCACCCTCTGCTTCAGCTTTTCCCGGACCTTGGCCGTGTCGTTGATCACGTGCGACACGGTACCAATGGACACTCGAGCCCGCTCCGCAATTTGCCGCATTGTGACGGGAGGGTTCATCTGGTTTGCCGCCAAAGCATTAGCAAAGTTACCTGTTCGCTTCTGTGCCGGGACCTGCCTTTTACCGTGCAAGCCCCGGATCTGGTTACGAAAGCATTCTATTCCGCATCTTGAGCGCAACGGAAACCCAGCGCTCCAGAGCGGTCCATGCTGGGCGCCATCATGAGCAGCTTTCCGTGCTCGCCCAGCTTATAGGCCTGGGGAAAATACCAGATGGAGCCTTGCGGCTGGTAATAGCTGCCTCCTCGCAGAATCCCGCCGCGAGTGTGCTCGTCTTGAAATTCTTCCGTCCACTGCCACACGTTTCCGACCAGATCCATGACGCCAAACGGGCTGGCGCCTTGCGGGTGCGCGCCCACTGCATCCGGTCCACGCATGGTTCGACCCTTGTCCGCGGCTGGAACTGCGTCGGCATTCCACGTGTTTCCCCAAGGATAGGTGCGTCCATCGGCGCCCTGGGCCGCATACTGCCACTCCCACTCGTGAGGCAGGCGCCTGCCGGTCCAGGCCGCATAAGCGCGGGCGTCTTCCAACGAAACCCAAGTGACCGGCTTGTTGTCCCAACCCGAGGGATAGGTGCCGTCCTTCCAGTCTCGGAGGAAGTTCAAATCATCTTGCGGATGATAGTGGGCGGCATCAAGGAACTTCTTGAACTGCGCGTTGGTCACGGGATATTTGTCGATCCAGAAGGATTTCATGTGCATCGGATGATCGTGAAAGCGCTGCGGCGAATCCTCCCACGGATATTGCACGTCCACGCCGATGTCGTCGAATCCTTCGATCTCGATGCCCGCCACGCGAAAGTCGAAGTCTCCCTCGGGAATCTTTACCATGTCCGCGGGCGATCCTGAGGGCGGCCTGGTAGCGGCGATGGGCACGATCTGTTGCGGCACGACTTTCCACTCATGGGAATACGTGGACAGCGGGGTGGCGCTCAGTTCCTTCATCTTCGACATCAGTTTCTGAATACCGGCGTCAGGAGCACCGTGTGCAGCCAGCAAGGCTCCGTAGCCGTGCGCTTCGATCTGGAAGCTGAGCACGGTGCGGCCCGCCTGGTTTTTCAAGGGTGCGAGTTCGACTCCGTGATAAAGATCGAAGTAGCGCATGCCATCCTCCGGCGCCAGTTCGATCTGCGGACCTTCCACGTCGTACTCGTTGCGGTTCACAATCGTCCAGACGTTCTGCTGGCCCAATGGCCAGCGGCTGGCGAAGACGCCATAACGCAGCATGGGCGCAAGTGGTTCCCACTCCGCGCTGATGAGAAATGGAGCGAGCCCGCGCTCCATGGTGGCGACGCGGCGGGTAGCTTCAGCGTCGCGCGGCGTGATTCCGTTCCAGATCCCCCATATATTTTCCCAGCTCTCCCAGCCCACCCCGTTGACGAACGCAAACTGCAAATTGTCGGTCTTGTCGCGCTTCCAGCGATCGGAAATATTGACCTGGTGCCGCGTTTCCAGCCATTTGTATTTGTCCACCATGGGTACAAACGGATACTGATATTGCCCCCAGGTCAGTACATTCCAGGCGAGCGCTTCATCTGCCGGTCCCCCTTCGGGCTCAAAGGCGAGAGGATGACCGGTCTTGTCGGCAGCCAGCGAAAAAGCCAGTGGCACTCCATCTTGAGTATCGCCGTTGATCCCGTCCGCGCCAATCTCTGCCATTAAACTTGCAATCGCCTCCGGCCACGGCACGCCCGGATCCCGGGTTCCTTGATCCCACATCATCATGGGAAACAATACGCGCACCCCGCGACGATGGAAGTCGGCAATCATCTGCCGCACTCCGGGTATGCCTCCGGGCATGGAGCGGATCATGTCGTGCTGGTTGCGGTTGTCAATACCCATATTCGGATACGTGGGCCAGATGAGAACCGCATCGATGCCGCCGTATCTTTTCTCCAGGTCATCGAGATACCGATCGACGGTGTAACGGTGTGCAACCGGGTCATAGAAGTAGCGATCTTCGACCATCATCTGCGGCTGAAAGAAACTGGACTGCGTCCACTTGAGTGCGGGCAAGTCGTAGCGCGAACCGTCGTAGCCGATGCGAATGCGGCGCTCATTTCGCCAGTGCCGAATGTCGGCCAGCCAGGCATCATGCTCATTCTGCGTACACGGCGCAGATCCACCTTCCCAGGCTCCTTTCATGTTGAGGCAGCCGGGCGTGGGAATCTGCTGGCGTTGGGGCGAGAATCTTGAATCTTGCGCAGAGAGCATGCTGACGGCGGCGAGAAGAGCGGTGGCGACAAAAGGAGTAATTACGATTCTCATGAATGCGCTCCGAAATGGAGAAGCGATTTACGGTGCTCAATATAAAACGTTTCAAACACTTAGTCTAACAATTTCTGCCAGAGTATCGGATTGGGAGGGGACGACTGGCCGCTGAACGGGAGTTCCGGAGCGGCTTACAGGAGTGGGAAAATCAGCATCAGCTCGCTGTGGATCCAGACGGCCCAGATGGAAGATATGATTCCCTCGGGTCGCTCTCGCGATCAGCCGCTGTTGCCCGCCATCAGTGATTATGGGATTTGTCCGAAGGCTGGACGCTATTGGCCGGAAACGGCTCGCGGATGACCATGATGCGGTCCACATCAACGTCCTGCAGCACCTGCTTGATGCCGCTGGGCCAGCGAATCTCGATTTCCTTTATGCGCCGGTTCGATCCGAGGCCAAAATGTACGCGGCTGTCGCTGGACGAAGCGAATCCGACAGCGGTGGTAACCTCGTTCCACTGCGAGCTGCCGTCTTCCGTAGTGATGTGGATCTGCGCGCCGATCGCCATCCGATTGCTTTTTGTTCCGACGAGCTTAAGAAGGATCCAGTGGTTCTCGCCGCCGGAGACATTGTGGAACAGCTTTACTGCTCCGTTCAGCACTGTGACCACCGCATCCACACGCCCGTCGTTGTCGATATCTCCGAACGCGACTCCGCGGTGCGGAGCTTCCTTCTGAAAATCGGGGCCAGCCTCAAAGCTGACATCTTCGAATTTTCCGTTGCCGAGGTTGCGAAAGACGGAATTTCGCTCCGGATATTGCCGTTCGGGAACCAGTTGGCTGATATTGTCCAGAACGTTAGAGCGGGCGACAAACAGGTCTTTCCAGCCGTCGTTGTCGAAGTCAACCATCCCGTTTCCCCAACCTGACATTTGTGAAGTCAGCCGCGCCAGTCCGCTGCTGACCGTCAGGTCGGCAAACTCTCCCCGGCCGCGGTTACCGTACAGAGGGAAGGTCTCGAATTCCACAGCGGTGTGCCAGATGTCAGGCAGGCCATCGTTGTTCACATCGCGGAAGTCGGAACCCATGCCCGAAATGGCGGCGCCATTCGACCCGTAGGCTACACCGGCCGATTCGCCGACCTCCTCAAACTTTTTCCCGCCGACATTGTGAAACAGGAAATTGCGAGTATTGTCGTTGGCCACGAAAGCATCCAGAAAGCCGTCGCCATCGTAGTCTGCGAACGACACGCTCATGCCTTTGCCGAATTGAGATGCGATTCCGGTTTCCTCCGAAACATCGGTGAAGGTTCCGTCCCCATTGTTTCGGTACAGGGTATTGTGAGTCGGAGCGTAGTACCGGGGATGGCAGTAGCCGCGGGCACCGCCGCCGATCGTGCAATAAGGTTCTTTGCCGACTTCCCACTTGCAGTAGTTCACAACAAAAAGATCCAGGAGGCCGTCGTTGTTGTAGTCGAACCAGCCGGCGCCGATCGACCACATCTTTTTCCCGTCCAAGGTTGCGCCTTGCAGTCCCGCCTTGGCGGTTACGTCCGTGAAGGTCCCATCTCCGTTGTTATGAAATAACTGGTTTCCTGTGACGTTGGCGACGAATATGTCAGGCCAGCCGTCATTGTCGTAGTCTCCTACGGCCACGCCCATGCCGTAGCCTGCCCCAGCGAGGCCTGCTTTCTCAGTGACGTCGGTAAAAGTACCGTCGTGATTGTTGTGAAACAACCGGTTCCAATAGATGGGAGATTCTTTCTTGAGCCAGGGGATCGCGGCCCCATTTACAACGTATATGTCGAGATAGCCGTCATTGTCGTAGTCGAGCAGGGCGACGCCCGCCACCATCGTTTCGATCTGATTCTTGTTCGGGGTGGGAGAACTGGCGGTTGTGAAGTGCAGCCCCGACTTGGCAGCGATCTCTTCAAATCGAATGCCGGGCGGCGAAGCAGTTGGTCCCGGCGCCCAGGCGAGCACCACGGCAACGATCAGAATGACAATCAGCGAACGCATAACACTTCAATCCTCGCGCTCTAGCGGACTTCTCTGGTGCCGAAGCTTATCATTCTTCAAGTCTCCGACCAACGCGCGGAATCGGGTTCGTCAGCCGGGACAGCGCGAGTGCTACCATGCGGAATGAGATGAGGACGGTAGTTGCATTCCTGTTGATGTCGTCATTCATGGCGGGACAGGCTGGCCCCGATCTGGCTTCGGTTCTGCAGCAGGGCGCAAGACTCGGTGATCAAGGAAAATTGTCCGCAGCCCAGGAGTTGTATGAGAAGGAGCTTGGCAGTTTCCCTGACGATCCTGATCTTCGCTTCCAGTTGGGCATGGTCTACTTTCGCCAGCAGAATTGGGCGAAGGCGGTCGAAAATTACCAGGCCAGTCTAGCCGCCGCACCGGGGAAGGTCAGACCTCTCTACTACCTGGCCGAGGCCTACTTCATGCAGTCGGACCTGGGTCGAGCCCGCGAAACCATTGCCCAGGCGGCCCGCATTGCTCCCAATGACGCGCAAGTCTGCCAGAAGTATGGGGAATATCTGAGTGCGACGATCGAGACTCGCAAGGAAGGACTCGCGTGGCTGCAGAAGGCTCAACATCTCAATCCAGACCTGGCGCGAATCGACTTTCAGATCGGCAAAACGGAATTTGACTTGACCGATTACCGGTCTGCAACCTCCAGCCTGCAGACGGCCTTCAAGAAAGACTCCGGCGACGGCGAGGCAGCGTTTTATCTGGCGGAATCCTGGGCCAGCCTCGGTGACTGGGAGAAAGCACGGGATGACTACAACTACGCATTGGCTCGCGGGCACGCAGACGGTCCAACGTACTACGGACTGGGCAGAGCTCTGGTGGAATTGGGAAAGTCCGACGCCGCGCTGGCCCCGCTCGAACGCGCAATTGTTCTGCAGCCTTCGCTGGGCAAGGCTCATTTCCAACTCGGAAAGGCATACCGTGAACTCGGCCGGAGCAAGGAAGCGCAACACGAGACCAGACTCTTCTCCGCGATGACCGACAGGATTGACACATCCAGCGCACTGAAGGGAGCGGAAGAGGAAGAAGCCTGGAAGCGGGTCAAGCCGCTGCTGGAAGCAAACCAGGAGCAGCAGGCCCTCGCACTCCTGGCCAAGATGCCGGTGGCAAACGTGCTTGATCATGGGGAACCACACTACCTGCTCGGAACCATGTACTACAGCCTGGGACGGAAAGATGACGCGAAGCGCATGCTGAACATGGCGCGAACGCAGGCTCCAAAGTCGAGCCGCATCGCGGCATATCTCGGCATGGTTGAACTTTCTGGTGGAGAAACTGCGGCGGCGGAAGAATCGTTTCAGTCGGCCCTGGCTCTCGATTCTGCGGAAGTCCTGGCCCTGATCGGAATGGGCGGAATCCGATACCAGCAGCAAAGGTGGGCCGACGCCGCGGAGTATCTGGAGAAATCGCGCACCGCCGACCTCGGCGCACTGTATATGCTCTGCGATGCCTATTTCCGCACGGGGAGAACTGAGGACGCGCTGCTCACCGCCGAGGTAATTCGAGCCCTCGGCGCAGGTCAACAACCTCTGCTCGATGAACTGGAAAAGCTGGTCAGACTTCATCAAACCGGGCCAGATCGGGTGGCTCCATAATTTTTTGTCAGAATTGTGGCCACCCAAGAGATTCGTGGTTCCTGCTACACTCCCACATCATGAAGAAAACCGGCGCTGGTTATAGAGCATGTATGGTGGTGCTGCTCTGTCTGAGTACGGCGACTGCTTTCGCCCGCAAACATGAAACTGGATTTCTGGACCGAACGGCTTCCCTGAACGGAGAGTCTTACCGCTATCAGGTTTATGTGCCCCGCGACTTCGATTCCAAGAGAAAGTGGCCGATAATTTTATTCTTGCATGGTGCAGGCGAGCGCAACGATGACGGCCTGCAACAAACCGATGTCGGGATCGGACACGCCATTCGCGCCAACGCCTCCAGGTTCCCGTTCATTATCGTGATGCCGCAATGCCGCAAAGACAAGCGCTGGATTCATGCGGACATGCAGGCGCAGGCGATGACTGCGCTGGAACAATCGATCAAGGAATTTCACGGCGATCGGGACCGGCTCTATCTCACCGGCCTCTCCATGGGAGGTTACGGAACCTGGGATATGACCGCGAAATATCCTGGTAAGTTTGCCGCTTACGTCCCAATTTGTGGCGGCATTTACGGCCCGGCCAAAGTGCCGGACGCACGGGTCGGACTCGCGGCCGACCCCAGCGTGACTGATCCGTACGCCGAAACCGCGAAGCGCATCGGCTCCACGCCCATTTGGATTTTTCATGGCGCGGCTGATGACACCGTGCCGGTAGAAGAGTCTCGCAAGATGGCGCAAGCTCTCGAGGCCGCGAAGGCCAACTTCCATTACACGGAATATCCTGGGATCGGTCACAACGCGTGGGACAGAGCCTACGCGGAACCTGAATTGATTCCGTGGCTGCTGGCGCAACACCTTCACTAGTACTGTGATAATCGCGCCGCGCAGAGCGGAGACTGGCTTGCGCGCCGGTTGCGGCCGGACAGAGTTTCCGAATCTGCTACAATTCCGCGTTCCAAGCGAGGCTAGCCGTACGTCTTCTGGCCTTCCCGCGAGGTATTGAATGCATTCAAGAAAAGCTCCCCTGCGCCAAGTATTCTGCAACCTATTGTTCGGCGTGTTGCTTGCGCTCCCCGCGGCAGCCCAAACCACTCGATATTCTCCCGAAGCTGACCAACTGCCCGGCCCGGACTGCCTCAATCCAGTGAGGCCGTCGGCAGGTCAACCAAAGATCTGCACTCAGGAAGACTATAAGCTGTGGCTAGACGACATAACGCACTGGCGCAACGAGATGCGGGTCCGCTCCGGTTACTCCGGTCGCGCATACGAGCGGCCCGAATTCAAATGGGCGCAGTCGAGTTTCATTCAGCCGCAGATGATGGTCGAAGATCGATACTTCTACGATCCGCAAACGGGCCAATACACCGTCGACAAGTATCTGGACGATCTTGAAAAACGCTACGGCGGCATTGATTCCGTACTGATCTGGTCGGTGTACCCCAACATCGGCATTGACGGCCGCAATCAGTACGACATGGTGCGGGCCATGCCGGGAGGAGTTGAAGGCGTCAGGAAGATGGTCGCGGACTTTCATCGCCGGGGAGTGCGAGTCTTCTTCCCCGTGATGCCGTGGGACCAAGGCACGCACGATCCCGGCCTGCCGAACTGGGAGGCCACCGCGAAGCTACTGGCGGACGTGGGTGCGGATGGGATCAATGGCGACACATTTTGGGGCCTGCCTCGTGCCTTTCAAACGGCAGCGGACGATCTGGGACATCCACTGGTTCTTGAACCGGAACATACTCTGCTGTCTCCGTTCGAGGGGTTGTCGTGGAACACCATGACGTGGGGCTACTGGCAATATCCCGCTGCGCCGATGGTCAGTGCGCTGAAGTGGCTTGAACCCCGGCACATGGTCAACGTCTGCGACCGCTGGAAACGCGACAAAACTGACAACCTCCAGTATGCGTTCTTCAACGGCGTGGGATACGAAAGTTGGGAGAACGTATTTGGCATCTGGAACGGCATCATCCCGCGCGATGCGGAAGCCATCCGTCGAGTCGCGAAGATCGAGCGGGCCATGGCGGACTTCCTGGTGAGCCCCGAGTGGCAGCCCTACGCTGCGACGGAACGATACGGCATCTATGCCAGCCGCTGGCCTCTGGGAAAGAAGACGTTGTGGACGATTGTGAATCGCCTTCCGAGTGATGCCGACGGTCCTCAGCTGCGGGTTCCTGCCCAGTCTGGGCTCCGCTACTTCGATCTATGGCACGGCGTTGAACTGACCCCTCAGGTCACGGGTGAGAGTTCGCACTTGTCCTTTTCCATCGAAGCCCACGGATTTGGCGCCATTCTCGCAACTCCCGACGCACCCGACACAAAGTTGCAGGCGCTCCTCGACGCGATGAAGGCCCTTGCGTCCATTCCGCTGACCAGCTATTCCAGCGAATGGAAGTTCCTTCCGCAGCAAATGGCCAAGATTGCCAAGACCACGCCCGCCCGGGAGACCCCACAAGGGATGGTGAAAATCCCATCCGGAGATTTTCTTTTCAAGGTAAACGGCATCGAAACGGAGGGCTTCAACGAAATCGGGGTGGACGTGCAATATCCGTGGGAAGACTCGCCACGCCGCCACCATCTGCATACGGTGCACGTGGATTCGTTCTGGATCGACAAGTATCCGGTCACGAATTCTGAGTTCAAGAAGTTTCTGGATGCAACCCACTACCATCCCAAAGAAGATTTGAACTTTCT
Organism: Candidatus Sulfotelmatobacter sp.; assembly: GCA_052326105.1. Lineage (GTDB taxonomy): Bacteria > Acidobacteriota > Terriglobia > Terriglobales > Acidobacteriaceae > Sulfotelmatobacter. The sequence goes on from JBKQRC010000054.1 coordinate 66,481, forward strand.
GCGCGACTGGCAGAATGGCACCTATCCCGTCGGATGGCAAAACAAGCCGGTAACCTGGGTTTCCCTCGAGGACGCGCGCGCCTACGCTGCATGGGCAGGCAAGCGACTCCCGCATGAGTGGGAGTGGCAATACGCAGCGCGAGGAAGCGACGAGAGAATTTATCCATGGGGCGATACCTGGGATGAGGCGGCCGTGCCTGCGCCTGACAAGGGTCGAAGCCTTCGGGGCCCGGATGATGTGGATGTCCATCCCAAAGGGGCGAGCCCTTTCGGAGTTGCGGACCTCGTGGGCAATGTGTGGCAGTGGACCGACGAATTCACCGACGAGCACACGCGCGCAGCTGTGCTCCGGGGTGGAAGCTATTACCAGCCCCAGGGCTCGGTGTGGTATTTCCCGCAAGCCTACCGTCTTGACCAGCACGGCAAACTGCTCTTAATGGCGCCGGGCAAAGATCGCGCAGGTACGCTGGGGTTTCGCTGCGTAAAGGATGCGGAATAAGAAACCGGAATAGAGACGCAGAATTGCTTGTCACTCCAGACTGTTTCGGAAACTGCCATCTAACGCTGCACACACGACCATCCAAAGACACATGCTGAAATCTGACGCAGGAAATCGAGATTGCGGTCCCGACGAGAGCTCAGTTGACACGCCAAGGTGGTAGTACGCCGTGGCTTCAGGAATTTTGGGCTGGGTTCTTGACGCCTTTGATTTTTTTGTCGTCATCTTCTTGGTCGATTCGCTCGCTGCTCATTTTCAGGTCGAGAAAAGTGCGATCGTCTGGACGATCTCGATTGCTCTGGCGATGCGGCCGGTTGGCGCATTGCTCTTCGGGGCGCTGGCCGACCGCTTTGGCAGGCGAATTCCGCTCGTCATCTGTGTGCTGTATTTCTCCACGGTCACCCTGCTGAGCGCTTTTGCTCCCAACTACGCGGTGTTTGCGGTCCTGCGAGCGCTCTACGGGATTGGGATGGGCGGTTACTGGGGAACGGGCGCGTCCCTGGCCATGGAAAGCGCTCCGCAGCGGCGTCGCGGTTTCCTCTCAGGCCTGATGCAGAGCGGCTACCCCATCGGGTACCTGCTAGCTGCCGTCGCGATCAAAACGATTTTGCCACACTATGGTTGGCGCGCCATGTTCGGCGTGGGACTGCCCGTGGCATTCCTGATCAGCGTGCTGGCGGTCAAAGCACCGGAATCGGTTGCCTGGCAGGAAAACCGCGCCGGGTCCGTCCGTTCCATCTTCCTCGTCTTGTGGAGGCACCGCGGCGGCTTCGCTTATCTCCTGCTCCTCATGACGGTGATGTCCTGCCTTTCCCATGGCACGCAGGATCTGTATCCAGACTTCCTGAGATCTGCTCACGGACTCACGCGCGACACGGTGTCTAACATCGCGATCCTCTACAACGCCTGTGCCATCGCAGGAGCACTTCTGTTCGGACAGATCTCGGAACGACTGGGACGAAGAAGAGGCATCATGCTGGCACTTTGCGTTTCTCTGCTAGCGCTTCGCCCCTGGGCTTTCGGCACCTCCGTGACAGCCCTGATTTTCGGAGCGTGCCTGATGCAGGCAGGTGTGCAAGGTGCCTTTGGTGTGATTCCGGCTCACCTGAATGAACTGTCGCCCGATGCGGCGCGCAGTCTTTTTCCCGGCCTCACCTACCAACTCGGAGTGCTGGTTGCCTCGCCGGCTGTGTCGATGGAATATGCCTTGCGCAAGCGGTTTGGCTATCCCTGGGCCTTAACCGTTTTTGAAGGAGCAGTCGTCGTATCGCTGCTACTCATTTTCCATTTCGGTCCTGAACGCCAAGGTCGAAGTTTCCATGCGTCACACGCAGGGCCAATGACTTCCTGAGGCCCCGGCCCTTCACATCGAGAATGGATATCGCACTCGACTATGAAAGCGCCGATCTGGTCGCAGCCGAGCTTCGTAGCTTTGACGGGATCGTGGATCCATGCAGACACACCCCCGCCCTCTCTGAAAGAAACCAGGAGGGAGTGCGGCGAGGCAATCGCGGGTCGACGCGATCAGAACCGGATGCACGGGCGCTTCCAGCCTACTTCGTCTTTACCAGCCGCATCGGAGTCGTCTTCGACTTCTCGGAGAGCAAGCCCTTGACGTACCCTCCGGCAAGTGCACCGGATGCATCTGCGGTCAGCTTCGCCGAATACGACACTTTATCGTAGTGCGAAAACAGCAGACAAACCGAGTTTCCGCTCACAACACCCGAGATGTCCCACCCATCGCCCGAGCCGATGATCTGCCGGCTGCCCTCGTGTTGGTTGAAGGTTAGGTTGCCCCACTTCAGGTCTTTCCACATTCCCGTGACCTTCAGGGTGGAAGGCTCCGAACATGCATCCAGCCAGGCCTTGCCTTCCTTGTCTGCCTTCTGGGCGAAGGCGGTTGAAATGAAGAGTGTAGTTGAGATGATAGCGATCAGGACCGGCCCCGTCAGTTCTCCGCGCATTTTCCCTTCCCTTCTGGTGCGAATGCGGATTGTCCTTGCTGCAATAAACCTCCCAAGGATATGACACAGCCGGGCAAGAATCCTTCCCATAGCTTCCCACCATGGCGGGATGACTTCCTGAAGAGGCGACTTGGTCCGAAACCCGTACGGGTCACGCAAGGACGGAACGCCCGCTATTTGACCGTGAACGTGCTCAGGTTCGCCTCTGCCACGTCCTTCTTGCCCTCTTCTTCGTCAATGGGCAGCAGGTCCTGGCTGTACCCAGCTGGCCCCAGGAATTGAGTGCGTTGCTCAAGATAGTAGGTCTTGCCCGCCTCGACCGTAAGCACCACGGTTCTGCGCTTGTGGCCGTCGGTCGAGCAGAAATAATGCTCGCCGGGTCGCAATGTGAAGAAGAAATAGTTATTGCCCCGGTTGACACCCTTCCACTCGCCATCCACCGCCAGTTTGAACTGGACCCCTAGCCTGGTTGTCTTTACCACATAGATCAGCCCCGCATCGGCAGTCAGCGTACCGGTTGGATGCTGGCTTTTGTCCGTGTCGGCTGAGTACTTGGGCGTTTTGTCCTTGGGACCGCAAGCCTTCAGTTCCAGGTCCTTCCCAACGGCCTCCTGGGGCTCATCTTTTTGTGCGAGTGCGATGACGGGCAGCGCGAACAAGAAGATAAATGCAGCTATCGCATAGCGACGTAACGCCATATGAGAATCGTCCTTTCGAATGTAGTAGGCACGGACTTCGATCAGGCGGCAACACCCCAGCAACGAGACGCCTTCAAGCCTTGGTTGTCCATGCGCGGGATCACTTGGCTAGGTGACCGCGGGCACAATATCTCGAGGCTATAGCGTTTGGAAAGAATCGGCGGCATTCTGCCTTCCCATGCCCCTCCTGCCGCTGATTTGCTTACGCTGCCGGACCCGCGGAAACGTCTGCAAGGCTGGCGCCTTCCAGGGCATACTGCTCGCGCAGACTATGCTCATATTCCACAAGCTTTCGTGCGATTCCTGCTTCCTTTTTCTGGCGCTGTAACAGATCTTCCCGGTAGCGTCTCAAAAAGTAGTCGATGGTTTCGACGCGAAGCTTAATGGTATTGGCGGGGCGGTTCTCGTCCAGATCCTTGAAGCAGAAATACGGTGTACGCGACCGCTCCAGGATCTGCTCGATCACGTAGTAGATGGGCGCGTCGTGGCCACATTTGAAGCTGGAGATCTCGACGGCCACGAGGTTGGGATGGCGAGCGGTGAACTTGGCAGCCCAGATCTTGTGGTTCGAACTGGCCGAGTTGGCAGTCTTCCACACATCACGAATGTCCAACGCGTGGCCGATTACGCCGGAGCGTACTTCTTCGCCAAAAAGGCGGTCGAGAAGGTCTTCATCGAGCGGCAGAGTGCTCTGCGAGAAGATGGGATAACCAAGCTTCTGGAACTGCTCCATGATCTCGTGATTGACGCCGGGATCGTGGTGGTAGGGACGCCCTAGCATGACGATGCCTAACTTGTGCTGCGATTCCAGTTGGTCGAGAACTTCGCGAGCGCGGCCGCGAATGCTCGATTCGAACCTTGCCTGTTCCCGGTAGGCGATCTCGAGGGCGCGCTCATTTTCCTCCCGCGACAAGCCAAGGATGGGCGCCCAAGCCTGGAACATCTGGCGGGCAAGCAGTCTGCGGTCCGAAAGATTCACCAGCGGGTGCACGTAGCGGATGCCGCGTTCGCTAAAGAGGTTCGTCTCCTTTGTGTAAGCGGCTTCCACGGTCTCAGGCGTCACCGAAGCCGTGGGACAGGCGTTGTGCCCCATCGCATTGACCAGCGGGGATGCCAGCACGTCGAACATGGGGAAGAAAATCACTTGCAGTGGGTTGCGCTTGTGCTTGTGGAAGACCAGGTTGTGCACGTGCGCAATAGCGATTTTCGACGGGTAACAGGGGTCAATCGCTCCACGGCTCGAACCGGCGCGGTACAGTTCTCCGCTGGTGAAATCCGAGTAAACGATGTTTTCTGCCGGCACGCCCAGGCTTTCCAGATAGGAACTGAACAGCGGCGCGTAGGCATACATGTTCAGGACGCGAGGGATGCCGACGCACAACTGGCGGCGCTGTTTCATGAGCGTAACGCGGTGCTGGGCGGCCGCCGTCCAGGCGCGAGCAGGGATGGAATCCGCTATGCATTCCGGGTTGCGCGAACGCCATACTTCGCGCGCCGCAATCTCGACCAGATTGGGGTTGGCGGCCTTGGCAGCGTCGAGATTTGCCTTGATGCCGCGCATCGACTCGACGTCTTGCACCGCACCCTTCTCACAGCTGGCGATGATCATGCGCTGTTCACCCGGCTCAAGCGGCACTGCCGTGGGGAAAGGCGGTGGGGCCCATCCTGTGGTGTCTCCGGTTTGCACGTCGAGGAAAGTACGCAGGCAGGCATTCTTGCAGAAATGGCAGCGGGTCTCTTCACTGTGGGTGGTGCGATAGCTGATCTTGCTGACAGCCTCGATGCCAATGAAGGTGGTCGCGTGCCCATTCCGCCATAGACGGATGGCCTCCATGGCTGCGCCGATGGCTCCCGACTCGCCGCAATGCGGGTGAACCACAATCTCCGGTTCCTTCCCAGCCAATCGAAAATTGGCGCGGAGAAAATCAATCTCCGCCTTCACCACCGCGAGATTGTTCTGGGTGCCACCCTGCAGAACGAAACGCGTGCCCAGCGCAGCGAGGTTCGGAACCTTGGCGACGTACAGGAAGACGTTCTTGGGCAGCACTGTCGCGAGTCCGGCCAGGATCTCTTCTGCCCGCCAGCCCTGGCGCTGAAAGTTGACGATGTCAGACTGCAGGAATACCGCGCAGCCGTACCCAAAAACCGGCATGGCGGTGGCGGCGAAAGCAACGTCGGCGTACTTCTCGACTGGAATGCCGAATCCTTCGGCCGTGGATTGCAGAAAATAACCGTTGCCCGCAGAGCACTGCGTGTTGAGCTTGAAATCTTTCACGCGCCCGTCTCTGAGGACGATCAGCTTGATATCCTGCCCGCCGACATCCACGATGACGTGTGGATCCCCGAAGAAGCGCAGAGCCGACTGGGTGTGAGCCACGGTTTCAACCAAAGCCACGTCAGCGTGCAGCACGCGCTGCAGGACGTCCTTGGCATAGCCCGTCGTGCCCACGCCGAGCACCTCCAGGATCGCGCCTTGAGTTTCCACCTGCTGGCGCAGATTTTCGAACAGGCCGATCGTGTCCTGGATCGGGTTGCCCTGGGAGAGTTGGTAGGCTTTGCCGAGCACGTCGCCCTGCTCTGATAAGAGCACGGCTTTGGTGGAGGTTGAGCCGCCATCAAGACCAATGAACGCTTCCACTCGTTCGCCTCGGCGAAAAGTAGGCGTAATAAAATCTGGCCGCTGGTACCTGGCTTTGAACTCTTCCAACTCGGTCGGCGATGCAGCCAAACCAAAACTGCCGGAGGCTGATTTTTCCTGCCGGCGGCCTTCGCGGATGTAATGCTCCAGGCACTCAGTCCCCAGGTACCGGCCGGTCTCGGCGTCTTCTCCTTTGCCGAATTCCACCGCGCCCAGGGCCGCAAAATACAAAGCGTTCTCCGGAGTCTTGATCAGGTCCTCGGGAGCAACGTCAGGCGGCAGCTTGATTTCGCGCTCTTTCCAGATCAGAGGAATGTTGTGTTGCCAGGCTTCGCGCATGCCGCGAATAAAACTGTTCGGTCCGCCCAGCAGCAGCACATGTGGGCGCAGCGTGTGACCGCGAGCAAGTACGGTGAGATTCTGCAGAACAATGGCGTCGAAAAGCGAAGCCATCAGTTCGTCGGCCGGAATGCCCTGCTTTTGCAGGCCGTTGATATCAGTCTCGGCGAATACTCCGCACTTGCCGGCAACCGGATGGATGGTGATCCCGTTGTAGCCCTGGTTGCATAACTCCTCGGGCGGAATCTTCAGCTTGGCGTTGATTTTGTCAATGACCGCTCCAGTGCCGCCGGCGCACTTGTCGTTCATCGAAGGAATCTTTTTCTTGCGCCCGTTTTCGCCATCCTCTTTGAAGATGATGATCTTTGCGTCCTGGCCGCCCAGTTCAACCACAGAGTTCACTTCCGGATGGAACTTCTCCACCGCCAGGGCCACAGCGTTTACTTCCTGCACGAACTTGGCGCCAATCAGATTGCTGAGGGAATTGCCGCCGGAGCCGGTAATGAACATGCGGCAGTTTTCTGGGGCAACGCCCGCTTCGGCTTCGATGCGGCAGAGGAACTCCCAGAGTTTCTCGGGCTGGCGGGTGTCGTGCCGCTGGTAGTCCTGCCAGAGAATGCGGTCGGTTCCCGCTTCGACCACGACAGCTTTCACGGTGGTCGAGCCGACGTCGAGGCCCACCCGATAGCGAATGCCGGTCTCCTGCACCGGTTCCGGTGGTTCGGGCTGGCGGTCGGCGACGCAGGCGCGTTGTGCAGGTGTGCCCACAGATACTCCTAGTGTTCCCGGACCTCTGAGTTTTCCCGGACCTCGCCGGGCAGCCTGGCAAGGCGTGCCTTGCCATCCATCAAGTTGCTGACGTGCAAAACGAAGTTGGCGGCCACTCCGGCGATGCCTGGGCGGCGCGGGACAGGATAAAACGGGCTGCGCAGGCTCCGATGCCCGGCGACGTAGGCCCGGATATCATCGAGGTTCTTCCCCGTAGAAGCGAGCGCCTGCGCGAACTCCGCCTTGGCCTTGCTCTTAGCTTCGCCCAGAGCCATCTGCACGCGGCTGTGAGCGTTGATCTCTCCTTCGCCGGAAGTTTCGATCGGCAGAAAGGTCATGTCCCGGAAACGGTTCACCACGGCGGACTGCACGCCATCGGATTGGCAAGACGGCATGCAGCCAAACGGCTTCAGAGCCAGCACCATGTGACACAGGTTGTTCGTGGTGTAGTAAACGTTCTTGCCGACTTCCAGATGTCCCTCGCCGCCGCGAGCGAGCTGGTGGTAAAAGGGATGCGCCAGGCGGGCGAGTTCTTTCTGCGGAGGGAGGAGGTGGGCGAGGCCGCCCATGTGCCGGGCTGCGCGCGCATACTGCCGGTTCCAGAAACGTTCGCTCAGCCACAAAAGCAGTTGCTTCTTGCGGAACTTCCACTCGTTGGCCAGTTGCTTCTTCCCTTCCCACCAGCGGGCGTCCGGATAAGGAGCATCGAGGCCCCTTCTGTCTTCAGCGTTGGCCCGAACCTGGTACAGGAGATACATGACCCAGCAACCGATAGGATCCACGTATACCTGGGCGCCTTCCCGCTCCAGAAACGTGAACATGTTGAAGTTGCCGTCGCCTTCCGTGAGTTGCGCCCAAAATTCACCCGTGATCTTGACGACGGGCTTGACGCGCAGGTGGTCCACTTCGACCTGGTTCAGACGCTCACGGGCAAGGTGCATTGCCGTGAGGAACTCTTCCCCGTAAAGGTGATGGAGAACCTTGCCCAGCGTGTTCAGGGCATTCTTGAGCTTCTGGTTGCGGGCCAGACGTTCTGAGAACCATGCCGGCGTGCGCTCAAGGATTTCATAACGCTTGCGGTTTTCGAGGAAATCGCTGAGCTGATCCACCACCTCTTTGACGGCCTGGTCGGTTGCTCCTGGCACAACCTCGTAGGGACGGATCTGGTAAACCAGATCGTTGATCACATCGCCCAGGTTGATCCCATTGACGGTCGCACCTACGCCCAAGTCGATGGAGAATTTCAGGCCGGGGTTGCCGGTTCCAGCCTTGACGCCGTGGTCCTGCTGGAAAAGCAGAACCCGGAAGCCGTCGAAGCCCGCGTTCTCCAGCGCCATGCGGTACTCGGATTCATACATGCCGAAGCGGCAAGGTCCGCAGGAGCCGGCGGTGAAGAAGATGTAGTTATCAATAATCTCCTGGCGCGACATGCCCCCGACTTCGAGTGACCGCAGGAACTGGATAAGATTGCCGACGGTAAAGTAAGTCGGATTGCATTGGCCGTTGTTGCCGTACTCCTTGCCGGTCTGGAAGGCGGCTACGTCCGGGTTGGGCAACATCTGGCAACGATAGCCGCAGCCCCGGAACACGGCTTCGATGAAGCGTTCGTGTTTCCAGGTGAAGCCTCCGAACAGAATGGTCACCCGGTCGCGCTCTTCGGCGGTGAAAGGGCGCTCCACGGGGCGGCGAAAATGCTGGATGGGAGTTTCGAGGAGCCCCGCGGTCTGTACCAGACGCAGCCTTTCCGCGGTCACCGAGCGGGCGATCTCCTCTTCCACTGGCGGAGGAAGCGTGCAGTCGGGGGAGTTTACGGTGCTTCCCATGGATTAAACCTATTCCTCTAACCCAGCCCCTGCGGAAGGCATTGTGGAGGTTTCTGAACTGTACGCGCAGTAATGCTCTCAGTAGAAGGCCCGCGTGAGCTGGCTTCTTCCTGCTGATAGCATTAAACGCGGTGGATGCGGTTTGCTCTGTGATTCTGATCACACACCGCCGGATGCTTTACGATGGCCCCATCGCCCATCAATGGGCCCGGTTGCAAGCTTCAAGTTTCTTGCTGCCTCAACGCGCGCACCGATGCCGCAGGCCTCTTGTCTCTATGCGAGAAACCATTTCTCTAACTTCCTTTGTGCGTGCCATCACTGACAAATGCGGCTCCGGGTGCTTGCCTTGGAATGACCGATCGTTCCCCCAGTGTCGGTAGAATCTCCTCATGAGCTCCGCGGACAAAGCCGGCGAGTGCGGTCCCGGAACCACGCTGGGGCATTATCAGCTCCTCGAGAAAATCGGCGCCGGCGGCATGGGAGAAGTTTTCCGCGCTCACGACCAGCACCTCGACCGCGACGTAGCCATTAAAGTGCTCCCGCCCGGAACTCTGGGCGACGAATCCGCACGCAAGCGTTTTCGCAAAGAAGCCTTGGCGCTGTCCAAGCTGAACCATCCCAACATTGCCACGATTCACGATTTCGACTCGCAGCAGGGCGTGGACTTTCTGGTGATGGAATACATCCCGGGAATCACCCTCAGCGAGAAACTAGCCACCGGTCCGCTGCCGGAAAAGACGGTCGTCGCTCTGGGAAAACAGCTTGCCGAGGGTTTGTCCGCAGCTCATCAATGTGGCGTCGTTCACTGCGACTTGAAACCGGGCAACTTGCGACTCACCGGCGACGAGCGGCTGAAGATCCTGGACTTCGGGCTGGCGAAGCTGCGGCTGCCCGCGACGCCGACTGCCACGACGATGAGTCTCAGCGAGACCCAAACCATGGCCGGGACCCTGCCCTACATGGCCCCGGAACAGCTGCGGGGAGAGATGACTGAGGCCCGCACCGATATTTGGGCTGCAGGGGCGGTGCTTTACGAGATGGCAACCGGCAGGCGCCCGTTCCCAGAAACCAATAGCCCGTTGCTGATCCATGCCATTCTCAGCCAGGACCCGGAGCCACCCAGCAGCGTAAGCCGGCAGGTTTCACGCGGACTTGAGAGTGTGATCCTCAAGACGCTTGAGAAAGATCCGGCACGTCGCTATCAGAGCGTGCGGGAACTCGGGATCGACCTGGAGCGACTCACCGCGGGCGTATCCCCGGTTGCCAAACCGCGGACGAGGCTGATGTGGCCTCGAATCGCGGCGGGCGTTGCCATACTGCTGGTGGGCGCTGTGCTGGTGGGATACTTCTTCGTCCATCGCGGCAAGACGACGAGGCCGGTGGAGAACGTTACGGCTAAGCAGCGGCCGTCGGTAGCCGTGCTGGGGTTCAAGAATTTGTCGGGCAGAGCCGACCTGGCCTGGCTTTCGACCGCCCTTTCGGAAATGCTTACCACTGAACTTGCAGCGGGTGAACAGCTGCGGACTGCCCCGGGCGAGAGCGTGGCGCAGATGAAGGTCAGTCTCGCATTGCCCGAGGCCGACAGTTACAGCAAAGAGACCCTGGCCAAGATCCGGCAAAATCTTGGCATCGATGAAGTGGTTTTGGGATCATACGTTCCGCTGGGGGAAGGACTGATCCGGCTTGATCTTCGTCTGCAGGACGCAGTCGCGGGCGACACTCTGGCCTCTGTTTCCGAGAAGGGCCCCGCGGCACAGCTGGATGAACTGGTCAGCCAGGCGGGCGTGGAGCTGCGCGCCAAACTCGGCGTTGGCGGCCTTACGGAGTCGGAGTCCGAGATGGTGAAGGCATCTCTGCCCTCGAATCTCCAGGCGGCCCAGTTCTATGCGCAAGGCTTAGCCAAGTTGCGGGTTTTTGACGCCCTCGGCGCACGCGACCTTCTCCAAAAAGCAGTGGGCCTAGAACCGAATTTCAGTTTGTCGCACGACGCTCTTGCCACGGCATTGGAGCAACTTGGTTACGATGCCAACGCAAGGGAGGAAGCGCAAAAGGCGTTTGAGCTCTCGGTTGGGCTTTCTCGCGAAGAGCGTCTCTTAGTTGAGGCCCAATATCGTGCGATGATTCACGATTGGGACAAAGCGGTCGAAATCTATCGCACCCTTTTCACCTTCTTCCCCGACAATTTGTACTACGGACTACGGCTGGCGAGGGCCCAGAACTTGGCGGGCAAAGGCCAGGAGGCGGCGGCCACCATCGAACTTTTGCGGAAGTTCCCGGCTCCGCAACGCGATGATCCTCATATTGACATAGCAGAGGCAGATACAGCCAGGTCATCGGGCGATTTCCCGCGAATCGAAGCTTCTGCCGACCAGGCTGCGGCCAAGGCGCAGGCCCAGGGGTCGCGGCTGCTTCTGGCGCAGGCGCGCACTTTCCAGTGCATGGCCTTGCGACACCTGGGGAAACCGAAGGAGGCGATCGCCGCTTGCGAAGAAGCACAAGCCATCTACGCTGCCGCGGGAGACAGAAGGGGCGCGGTTATGGCTTTGACGGATCTGGCAAACAGCTACTATGACCTGGGCGACTTAGCGGGCGCAAAGAGGTTCTATGAGCAGGCGTTGGAAACCTCGCGCCAAATCGGCAACCAGCTTGGCGTCGCGGGTGCGCTTGACAGTATTGCGAGCGTATTGGGAGATCTGGGCGACCCGGCCGGGGCCCGGAAGCTCTCCGAACAAGCGCTGAAGATCTACCGCGAGATGGGCGATCTTACCGGCATGGGCGAAACCCTGGACAACATCGCGGCCGAACAGATTCTGGAGGGAGACTTTAGCGCCGCGACGAAAACCTCGCAGCAGGCGCTCGAAATATGGCGCAAAATCGGCGACAAGAACGGCTTGGCAACGGTGCTGAACAATCTCGGCGATATGCTCCTTGCTCAGGGCGAACTCACCCGAGCCAAGGCCAGCTACGAGGAAGCGCTCTCGACGTTTCGTGAGAGCGGGCAGAGAGGGCAAACCGCATATCCGCTGGCGGGGTTGGCCGGGGTTCTCTCTGCGGAGGGTAACCTTGGCGCGGCCGAGGAAAAATACGAGGAAGCCCTCGCCATCAGCCGTGAAAGTAATGACAAGCATCAGTCCGCTAGCGCTCTTTTCGGCATGGCATCGGTGATCGAGCGCCAAGGCGATCTCGCGACCGCCCGCCAGCGGCAGGAGGAAGCACTCGCTATCCGAAAAGAAATCGGCGAGAAAGCAACCCAGGCGGAAAGCCTTCTGGCGCTGGCTGATTTGACGATGGAGGAAGGACGCCCTAAAGACGCCGAGACGCTCGCCACCCAGGCTCTGGATGAGTTTCAAACCGAGAAGCTGCGAGACGACGAAATCTCGGCACGCGTGCTGCTGGCTCGATCTCTCATGGCTCAGGACAAATTTGCCGAAGCGGGCAAACAAATTGAGCTCGCCGCCGTGCTCGCGGCACGGAGCCCGGACGTTGACGTGCGCTTGACTTATGCCATTGCGGCAGCTCGTATCAAAGCTGCAACCGGCAAAGTCGCGGAGTCGGAAACGATCCTTGAGGCCAGCTTGGCGGAAGCCGGCAAGCACGGTTACCTCGGATCTCAGTACGAGATCCGGCTCGCATTGGGCGAGATCGAAATGAAATCGAGCAACATTGCCGCCGGCCGCAGGCGGCTCGATGATCTCGAAAAAGAGGCTCGTGCCCGAGGATTTCTACTGATCGCCCGCAAAGCCGCTGCGGCACACTGACACTTCCTTGAAGACCGCCCACGATCAGGGCGTACCGCCTGTATCGCCGCCGCGGGCAAACCCCAAGTCCCTCGCTGCGCTCGGGATGACACTTCTTAATCGGCTACCCCAAATGTGAAATGCGCTAGGCGTCCTGAAAGGTTGCCGGGTCCCGCCGGAGGGGGAGCTTCTCTCCCAGCATGAATCGTCGCGTGTCCTGATACGGGTCGCGTCCGGGGCCGTAAACGGGGTGATATGGACCAGGCCTTTCACGACCGGGAACGTCGATCCCGAAGTCGTTAAGTTGCAGGAAGTGCCTCATTTGCAGCTTGTACCTTCCCTCGAGGCCGAAGATCTTCTCCAGCAAACGCTCATTCAGCCAGATGACGTGCCGCAGCCCGAACTCCCATAGGTAGGTGTACCCCTTGAAGTACTTCCAATCTCCCCTGGTCGGACGCCACATCCCGATGACTTCCCGGCGAATCTTCCAGCGGACGAAATTGAGCTCCTCGGGCGTCAGCGAACGGGTGCGCACGTTACTGAAGTAGCCGTCGTACCAGCGGAAGTCGGAATAGTTAGCAACGCGGCCGTCCTGCAACATCTCCTCGCGCAACGGAGTTTTCGGGTAGGGCGTCAACAGCTGGTCCATGACGCTGTTAATCCCCATGTCTTTGACGAAGCGGTAATTCTCATACATGCTCTCCGCATCGTCGTCCGCAAGTCCGTTGATGATGCCCGCGATGACTACGATGTCTTCCCGCTGGAGTTCGGCTACGCCGCGGCGGATCAGGTCAACGGTATTGGGCTTGTTCATTGCCCTGAGGTTCTTGGTGGAGACGTTCTCGATCCCCAGAAAAATCGAGACAAAACCGGCCTCGGCCATCTTCCTGGCAATGCCAGGGCGATGGGCAAAACCGATAGGACTGGCTTGAGTAGTGAAGAGAAGGTTTTTCAGCTTCAGCCCAATCACCCCGTCACAGAGAGCTTCGAACCGGTCCATGTCGAGCGTGATGTTGTCGTCGGAGAAAAAGACATGACGGGCGCCGCGGCTATAGGCATCCTCAATGTCGGCCAGCACGCGCTCAAGCGGAAACAGACGGAAGGAGCGGCCATACATCTCGTGGATGCTGCAGAAGTTGCACAGATGCAGGCATCCCCGGCTGGTCTCGACCACGTCCGCGCGGCGAAAGTACATGTGGAAACCGTCAGCGATACGCTTGTGCCGCGCGGGAATCCGAATTTTCGTAATATCTTCCAGTCCACGCGGAGCGTTATGGTGAAATTCTTGTTCCTCTTTGTACGAAAGCCCGGGAATCTTGTCCAATCCCTTTCCGCCGGATTCGAGGCTGTCCAGAAGTTCGCCGAAGCTGAAGTCACCCTCTCCGCGAACGATGAAATCCCAAAAACGGGCGTCGGGACCGTCGCCGATCTGGTTATAGAACAGGGTGGCGTGATAGCCGCCGAGTACGGTCTGAATGCGGCTGTCGAACTGCTTGGCGAGATGGGCAAAGGCCACCGCGGTGTCGTATTGGAAGGTCATCGCAGAGAAGCCCACCACGTCGGGCCGGAACTGCTTTAGGGCTTCGAGGAAGCGCGGGACGGCCTTCTTCCGCCAGACCACCATGTCTGCAATCTTCACATCGTGGTTGTCGATTTGCCCGGCGATCGTAGCCAGCGCAATGCTGGGTGGCTCCCACTGCCGCCGCGGGACCCAGGGCGATGTCGCCGGACTCTGCACCAAGAGCGCTCTCACCGTGAAGCTCTCCTTTCCGTACCATTGGGGGCGAGGTGGAACTCGAACATCGGCCGCAGAACTGTTGACCAGTACTGCCAGGTGTGTCCGCCCGGTGCGGTAGACCATACATGGGTGATACCCAACTGCGCAAGCTTGTTGTGCAGCGCCAGCATTTCAGAGAACAGGTGGTCGTCGGTACCACACGCGAGGAAGATCCTCGGGATGGGACCTGGCTCGACGATCGTCTGCTTACCCCTGCCCTGGGCATCCAATCGGCCCGGAGGCGGAGGCGTGGAGGGCCAGAACGTCCAATCCTCATCGGTCAACCCACTGATCACGCTTACGCTGCCGAACCGGCCGGCATAGCGTCGCGCGACGTCCATGGACAGGTATCCTCCGAAAGAAAACCCGCCGATCGACCAATGATCGCGCCCGAAGGGAACGTGGTACTGCTGGGAAGCGACTCTGGCTACCTCCTCGGCGACCAGGGTCAGGTAATTTGGAAAAGGATACCTATCCGAATGCTCGCGGTAGAAATTGGAAAAGCGCACGTCAGGCATGACCACGATCGCCGGCTGGACTTTTCCCCCAGCCAGTAGCTCTCCATAGACCTGGTCAACTTTCAGGTAGGTCAACAGGTATTCCGGCCGGTCGAACCAACCATGGTTCAAGATGAAGACGTCGGCGGCAGGCGCCTTCGTTTTCGGCACCAGCGCGATAAAGAATCGAGGCTCGTGCATTTCGGCTGAGAAGAAACGCACGCGCTCAATGCTCAGGTTTGTTCGTTCCCCTATGCGGGTAACTTCCACCTGGTCCGCCCTGAGGGGCGCAGTTTCCCAAGGCTCCTTCTTCAGATGGGAACAACTGGTGAGGGTCGCTAGCAGGATGAGGGCGAAGACTGGGTAGATTCTCGCGGACCTTAACTTCGGCGTAACCAGAATTCTCGCTGTGCGCGCCCGGGAAAGGAATAGGCCCGCTCCGGCATGGACCGGGTTGAATGACATTTTCCGGGCCCCCTAGCAGTGCGCGGTCATGGGTTCGAAGAAACTCCAGTCTTGGTATCGAGCTTCTTCTGGATCGCCAGGTGGATCTGTTCCACGGTTTCGAGGTTGTGCGGGGCGATCTCCCTCGGCATGAACTCAATCTTGAACCGGGTCTCGATGAAATTGACCAGGTCGAGCACGCCGATCGAATCGATGATACCACTGCTGATCAGCGGAGTCGTATCTTCGAATCCTTCGCCGTACTCCCCGCGCAGGTGCTTCTCAAGGATGTACTGGCGGACAACCGCCTGGATATCCATCGTTTAGTTTCTCCGCGTACAGCTTCTTCAGGGCCGTGTAATCGATTTTACCGCGGTTTCCCTTGGGCATTGCCTCAACGAAAAAAACTCGGTCCGGCATGGAGTATGACGGCAAGAATTGCGCGCAGAACGTCTTTATGTCGACCAGCGACAATGCGCTGTCGGGACAGCGCCGGACGAACGCCGCGATCTCAGTCTGCGCCTCGGAATCGTGGGTCGCGATGACAGCTGCCTCCAGCACTTCCGTATGTCGGAGCAAGGCAGCTTCGATTTCCCCCAGTTCGATCCGGAACCCACGGCGCTTCACCTGCCGGTCAAGCCGGTCAAGATAAACATAGTCGCCGCGATCGGTAAGCGATACCCGGTCGCCAGTGCAATAAAACCGCTTGCCAGAAACGCTGACGAATGCCTGCTCGGTTTCCTGTGGCCGGTTCCAGTATCCCCTCATGAGGGATTCCCCACTGGCCAATAACTCGCCGTTCCCTGAGTCCATCATCACTTCCGCATAGGGGCAGGCCTTGCCGATGGGAACCGGCTGGGAGGGATCGAAGCCGGACGGCACTTGGTACCAGGTGATCACGTTGGTTTCGGTTGGCCCGTAGAGATTCGCGCACACCGCATGCGGGACCACGGCTTGCAGCTTCGCGAGATGACGGCCTGCGAGAACTTCACCCGCGAACAGGATCACCCGGAGATCGGGATAGGTTCCCCGGGTGAATCTTCCTTCATTCAGCATGCCTGCGAGGATGGAAGGAACCGAATACCAGACGGTGATGCGCTGCTCCCGGACGAACTGGGTCAGGAAGCGGGGCATCCAAACGACCTGGTCGGGAACGAGGACGCAGGTGGCCCCGATCAACGCCATGTTGAAAATGTCGAATGTCGAAAGATCGAAGCTCAAGGGCGATGGGCAGGCGATCCTGTCTTCACGATGGAGTTGAAATTCTTCGGCAGACCACTTCACAAATGCGCCCACGGCACGGTGGGAAATGACCACTCCCTTGGGTTTGCCGGTGGACCCGGAGGTAAACAGGATGAAGGCGGGATCGTCGGGTGCAACATCCGGCTCCGGGCACGCACCGTGGGACGCCGCAAGCATGTCGCGCCAGAGCAATTCCTCACCATTCGCGCAGTCAACAATCACGAGCCCGCTTTCGGACTCCTTGATCGTGAAGCGGGGCGCACAATCATCGATCGTGCTCTGAATTCTCTCGGCAGGCCAGCGGGGTTGGATGGGGACATAGATCGCCCCAGCCATCAGCACGGCAAACAACGAAGTGATGGCTTCCGTCGACTTTGGCAACACCAGAGCGACTCGATCACCTTTGCCAAGCCCGCGCTTTGTCAGAGAATGCGAAAGAGACCGTGCCTGCTCGAACAACTGGCTGAAAGTAGTGGCCCTTTCGTCCTCAAGGATCGCCGGCAATGCCGGATGCTTTTCCGAAGTGCGCCTGAGCCAGTGATGGAGCAGGTTATCGTCAGGCTCTGGCAAGGGTTACCCCCCAGGTGAAACCAATACCCGCGGAGGCGAAGAGCAGAAGTTCGCCGGGTTTGATGCGACCCTCGCGGCGCAGGTCGGTGTAGTTGATCACCAGATCGCTGGCAAAAGTGTGACCATATTCCGCCAGTTGGGGAGTACTCACGACGCCGGCCGGCATCCCCAGCATCTTCGCGAAACCCTCCTGGTCCGTGCTGCTCAGGTTCGAGTAGATGAAGTGATCGATATCCTCAACCTTCAAAGATGCCCGGTCCAGGACTTTGTGCACCAGTCGGTGGAAGTTCAGGTGGTAGATCGGCATCAGTTCATTTTCGATGCGGGCGGAATCAACCTGGATCACCAGGTTGTCCGTTCCGTTGGCGCCGCGCACAAAAGCGATGACATCATGGAGAAATCCGAGAGTAAGGACTTCGGTGTCCAGGAGCACCGGGCCTTCTCCTTCGTCCCGGCGGAGCAAGACAGCACTGCCCGCGTCCCCCTGGACCGTCACCGGCAATAAGGACCGACTGCCCGGGGGTGGGCTATCCGCGCTGATCAACAGAGCGGTCCGCAGGCTGGCGTCAGCCGCCATCAAGGCGGTCGCATTCTTCAGGGCGAGATGGAGTCCGCCACATCCCCCGATCTTGAAGCTGAGGTTGAGTGATGATTCTGCGCCCAGATCAGCGCTCAATTTCTGGGCGAACGACGAATATTCGTCTTTGTAACAAGGAATCGTGCTGAACTCGATGATCAGGTCAACCTCGCGCGCCTGGATCGCGGCTTCCGCAAGACATGCTGCAGCGGCCTCCCGCGCCAGATCGTAGGGCTGCTTCTGGCCGCAAACATGAAGCCGTTTGAGCCCCAGGCCTCCCATCACTTTGCTTCTGCGGCGGAGGCTCAACGGCCGCAGTGCAGCTTCTACTCGTTCCTTTTCCTGCGCCATGACCGCCTCCGCCGTCTCGATGTCTGGCGGAACGGCGTAGGCGGTTGATGCGATCCTCACATTCATAGTCTTTGTCTTTAGGGCAGCTCAAGCGAGAGCGCGGCACATCCCCCGGCCAGGGAAGTCCCGAGCAACATGGCCAAAGGCCGGGAACGGTTCTCCGCCCAGGACAGGGCCACGATCAAGCGAAGAATACCGCAGCTGTCGGACTCTCCCAGAAACATCTTGGGAGCGATCACCGGAGCTTCGCCGCCGAACACTTCGCGAATGGCGCTTCCCTCCAGATCGTCGAGCGCAACCGAGCCGTTGGCGCTGGCCACCACCATTCTGACATCGGATGGCGAAGAACCCGCGAGGGCTTTGCGCGTCACCGAAACTCCCGCCTTCGGATCTGACGCCATAAAACCCGTGCGGAAGGTTGCATACACTGGCGCGCCCCGACGTCGAGCCCGGTCAGCAGATTCCATCACCACTGCCGTAGCGCTCTCTCCTGGTATAAAGCCATCACGTTCCGGCGAGAATGGCGCTGGCGCCGATGCCGCGCTGGAAGCGGCACTGGACAGGACGCCGGCGGCTTCAAACCATTCATACATCGTTCGGGTCAGGGTATCGCCTGCCAGAACGATTGCCAGGTCTGCCTGACCACCCCGCAACAAAGACGCGGCCTGTATGAGCGCCCCTTCGCCCGAGAGACCCTTGTGGCTCAGCGTGATGTTCGGTCCGCGAAGACCAAAAACGCGAGCGACATGCGCGGCAGGTGCATTCGTAAGAGTCTCGGGAAAGATGATGGGATCGGCCTGGGCGTACCCGTTTGTGGCGGCACTCTGAAGGAAGGCTTCCGTCAGTTCGATGCAACCGAAACCGGTGCCAAGAACCACCGCGATTCTGGACCGGTTCTCTACGTTCAGGTCCACCTGGGCGTCGGCGAGGGCCAAGGCAGTTGCTACCAGGCACCAGACGGAGAGCCGGTCAAGCCGCCGGGTCTTCAAGCCGGGGACAACATCAGTCGGACGAAACGGTTCGACCAGAAAGGCGCGGCGCACTCCGTCGGTTGGCCAGGCCGTCACGGTGCGTGGCTCTGTTTTTCTCTGGCTGATCAATCCGCGTAGCGGTCCGAACGGACTCACCGTGCCGATGCCTGTAATGGATGGCTGGTGCGGGCTCATACGCGATCGGGGTTTCCTTCGAGTTCGAAGATCAGGCTGGTGTTGCTTCCACCGAAACCTGCCGATACGCTCATCGCCATGGGAAGAGGTTGACGGCGCGACTCTCCCATGAGCCAGTCCACGGCGGGACTGTCGATCGGGTCGGCCAGCCGCAGCGTAGGAAAGAGGACCGAGGACTGCATGCCCGCAATGGCGACCGCTGCCTCGAGCGCTCCCGCCGCTCCCAGACAGTGTCCGAAGTACGACTTGGTCGAGGATACGGGGATGGGAGAGCGACGACCATGAAAAGCAGTTTCGTAAGCCTTGACTTCCGCAACGTCGTTCAACGAAGTTCCGGTGCCGTGAGAATTGACATAGCCAACAGCGTCAGGCGCCACGCCGGCCATCGCCATGGCGGCGACGATGGAGTCGGCCAAACCGCGGCCCTCTTCATGCGGCGCGGTCGGGTGGAAGGCGTCATTCGTCATCGCCCAGCCGCTCAGAACCGCTAGTACCTTGGCTTTGCGCGCCCTGGCATGTTCGAGGGTTTCGAGCACAAAAACGGCAGCGCCTTCGCCCAGGTTCAAGCCTTTCCGGTTCTTGTCAAAGGGCCGGCACGGGTCTGGATCAAGAGCCCGCAGAGAATTAAAGCCGCTCAGCGTGAAAGGAGCGAGCGCATCGCTCCCCCCAGCCAGCATCATGGGTACATCACCGGCAAGCAGCCTGTCAGCGGCGAGCGCAATGGCCATTGCCCCGGACGCACAGGCCACGCTCACGCCCCAGCACGGCCCGCGAAGCCCGAGCCAGGCGCCGACCGCATCGGCGGGGTGCGAGGCCTGGTAGGAAGTAGCGGCGGCAAAGCCGCCGGCGCGGTAGTACTGCGCGGGATTGGAAACGATCGCCGGCGCGATCTCGGTGAGGCCCGCGACCGTGGTGGCGATGACCGCGCCACTTTCGAGGAAATCGCTGCCGTCATGGGCCGCTTCCGCGGCGTCCAGCGCGGCAATCACTGCGAGATGATCGGTGCGGGAAAGCCGGAAGCCCGGCCGATCGCCCACGTCCGGCAGTTCAAGAATTTCGGCAACCACCGGCGGAGGATTCCACCCCACATCGAAAATAGTCAGAGGCTTCAGGCAACTGCGGCAGTCGAGCAGCCCGGACGACAACGCCTTCAACCCGCGCCCGAACGGGCTGATCACTCCGATTCCGGTAATGGCCACCACGTTCGAGCGTCTAGCCATGGGCAACCACGTCCTCATTTCGGGCGGCTGGGGTTGCCTGGATCATGCTTCCATTGGGCCAGAACTCAAAGAAATTGAGCCACTGATCGTAGTAGACCCTCAAGGTTTCCTCCAGAAAGCGCGCTGCCTGCGCCAAGCCGGCTCGCAGATCCTCGTCGCGATTGCCGGTGTGAGGAAGCTGAATGGGCGGGCTCATGATCACGCGATAGCGCAGCCAGCCTTGACGAACCACAACGCCCGGCACGATAGGCGCGCCAGAAACGTAGGCGAGGAAAAAGGGACCGAGCGGAAACGCCGCCGGCGATCCGAAGAACGGCACCTCAGCCTGGAACGGCTGATATACGCGGTCGCCCTGAATGGCGACGATTTCATTGGAGCGCAGCGCGTGAAGAAGCTTCACCGTCGCCATGGCGTCGTCGTTCATCTCCACCACGTGGAGCATGTCGTTGGACATGAGATCGCGAAGCATCATCTCGGCGGGCTTTCCCCGCTCCACGACTCGAGCCACATTGACCTGCCGGCCGTGAGTTTCCAGCAAGCGTGAAGCGAACTCCCAGTTCCCCAGATGAGCGGTCCACACGATCACCCCGTTGCCCTCGCCTAAACAGCGGTCAATGAACTCCGCGCCTGGGTCCGGCGCAGCCAACATGGCAAGCAACTCCGCATGACTGGCCTGAGGGACATAGCAATATGAAACCATAAAATCGCAGAAGGAATAGAAGACCCAGTAAGCTCTCCACAGCTGAGCCAGACGGCCGCCTGGGCTAATTCTGCTCAGGTTGGCGATCAGCGCGCGACGTTCGCGGCGCAGGAGAAAAAAGAAAATCAACGCCGTAACCATGGCAATTGGGGGCTGCACGAACTTTGGCACGTGGGGAATGATGGTAAACACCAGTTGGTGCGAGAGCATCGTGTGGTAGCGGTGTTGGTACCAGCGCGTCATTGGAGATCCGTGGGCACGAGTTCGCCGACGCCATGAATGATCTTCCTCTTCAATACCGAGTACATGTGCGCGATCTCAGAGTCGCCGTATCCCACGGACTGCAGAGTTCGCACCGCGGTCCCGAGGGCAGCCGGGTTGTTCAAACCGAAACGGTTGTGATATTCGAGCAGGATTCTGAACATCTCCGATCGCGGCAGTGTCGGCGTCCCCACCGGCAGATCGTTATATGAGAACTGGCTGGTGAAGTCGAGCCGCGCCGGATCCCATCCTGCGGCCAGCGCCTGCTGGTTGATTTCGCAGCCAGGGAAAAAACGCAGATTGAAGTGGTAAGGCAGCAACGATGGCTTGGGCAACTCCCCCAACCAATCCAGCGTCTCTTGCGCCTGCGCAGGGGTCTCGGTCGGAAACCCAAACATCGTTGATATGTTCACAACCACGCCCTTCTTCTGCGTGTAACTGATGATGTGGCGGGCTTTTTTGAGATTGACGCCCTTCTTGATCAGCCGCTGTATTTCTTCGTTGGCCGACTCGACCGCGTAGGTAAACCAGACGGCACCGGCTTCGATACCCTTGTCCACGAACTGTTCGGTAACCGTGTCCGCGCGTAATCCATTGGCAAAGTAAAGCCGGAGCTTGAGACCAGAGGAGATGATCTTTTTGAATATGGAGAGCGCCCGCTTCACGTCTACATTAAAAATGTCATCCACGATATAGAAATCCGCGATCGAGTACCTGCGATGCAGTTCCTCGATCTCCTGAAAAACGTTCTCGGCGCTGCGCAGACGAGGGCTCTTCCATTGGTTGAAGCAGAACGTGCAATGGTAAACGCAGCCTCGGCTGGTGAGCAGTATGCCTTGCCGGCGATGGTTGTACGAATAGCTCAGCTGGCGCTCATAGAGCCCCAGGTCCACCAGGTCGTATGCCGGAAAAGGCAGACTGTCGAGGTCCTCGATCTCAGGTGAATCCTCGTTTTCAACGACGGAGCCGTCGCGCCGGTACAGGATTCCGTGAACATCGGAAAGGCAAGCGCCTGAGATGAGCTTTCCGAAACTGCGCTCGCCCTCGCCTTTGACCGCAATGTCCATCTGCGGAACTTGGCCGAACAGAGTGTCTTTGCAGGCCTGGACAATTGGTCCGCCCACCACGATGGTCGCTTCGCTGTGGGCGCGAGTCAGGGCCGCAATGCGCTGCAGCTCTTCCTGAAAGAAAACAATGGAGCGGATGCCGACGAGGTCCGGTTTGAAGTCGTCGAGAATCTCGATGAACTGGCGATCGTCCGGGCAGCGGAGCGACGATTCGACGATGCGGAACTCAACCTGAGGAGCAACCGAACGCCCGTAAGACGCCAGGTACATCAAACCGAGGGGAGGAACATGCACTTCGAAGGGGATGCCGCCACCCACCCACTTGGTCATGTCGTTGGCGTCTACCAGCAGAACTCTGGTGACCTTGAGGTGTGAGTCTATCGGCATGCAACCAGTATCAGGCTTGCTTCGGCTCCTTCATCTTCTCCTCGACCACGGCCGCCAGGGAGTTGATGTCTTTCCAGGCAGACTGGTCGAACTTGCCGGTCACGAGCTTGATTCCGAAGTGCCTTTCGATCTCGAGGATGAGCTGCAGGATATCGATCGAGTCGATTTCCATCTCGCCGCCGACGAGGGGTTGATCGTCGCGTAAGTCGGCAGCGGTGGAGTCGGTGATCCGCAGACTCTTCACGATCAAAGATTTCAATTGTGCTTTGATGCTTTCCACGTGCCCCCAGTCCGCCTGTTCCCCACTTCAGCGCGAAACATCGCAGTATAACACGCTCCGGACGCGGCTTATCGAGCCAGCCCCATGGCGGTTGTGAGGTTGAGGAAAGCCTGAGCCATCCATCCGACAGGATCAAGGAGAACGGTCCTGTGCTCGAGCATGGTGGCGACGGGCTCGCCCCGGAAATAGCCGATCTGCCGGTAGTGCGCCATAAAGTGCAGCACGCGGAGAAAGAGCTTCCACCGCATCGGCGCGAAGTAGTCGCTTTTGATCACGGGGACAGCGCGGCCACCCTTCACCTCTTCGACAAAATCAGCGTAGTTGTCGGCGGCGGAACCGCAGACCGTGGAACTGGCGAGCAGGAGGTGACTGTCGCCGCCTCCGACGACAGGTTTCTTGACATAGCGCGCCAGTTCGAGCACGCGGTCGTTCTCTTCCCGCCCTCGCATGCCGTTGAATTCCAGCGCGTCGATGGCATGACCGTAGCGCCGCATCAGGCTCTGTGCCACGACGCCGCTGTCACTGTTGGAATTCCAGGGAATCAGCGGATGGTTGAACACCACCAGGCAGCGTGCTGCCTGCAGGAGGTCGAACACTTCATCCAGACGTCTCGCACGCGCTGCAAATTGAAGGGCGGCGTGGGTTTCGGCGGCACGGTCATCTGGAAGTCTCGTGATCCCAAAGTGAAAGAGGTGTCCTTCAAAGCGCAGAGTGAGTTCCTCGCCTAGGGCTATGCGGTGCGCATCCGCTGGCCGCCGCTGCCGCAACTCGACGCAGCCGGAGATCTCGTCGTGATCCGTGATTGCGAGTTGAACATGGTCGAAACCGAGAGTTCCGGCTGCCTCAGTTTCCATGCGCAGCACTTCTTCCGGCGGATACGGAGGGTTGTAATGAAGGTCTTTGTAGGTAAGATGGGGAATCCCGTTCAGACCAAACGCCCTGCGAACAATGGCGCGGAGCGCCCACATGTACCAGCGCTGCATGACAGTATCAAGCGGGGCCATGTTCTCGATGGAATGGCTGGAGTGCGTATGCGGAGATACCAGGGAGCGAAATTCCCGCGTCGGTTGCGGGCAAGGCGTGTACTCATAGTTTTGGATTGCCCAACAACCGGCGCGTTTTGTCACGTGAAAGAAAACCCTCGATCAGGCTGTGGCGAAACTCAGAATCGCAAATTCAGCGCCTGAAGGCGCAATGATAACGCAGAGCTTTACGGTATGCCTGAAGGCATACCCCGATACGATTCGGACTTGCGCCACGGACTGCTAGACCAGTCCGCCGTCTACCGCGATTACCTGTCCAGTAATGTAACTTGCTGCTTCCGAACCGAGAAACACCACCAGCGGAGCGACTTCCTCCGGTTTACCGAATCGCGCCAGAGGGATCTCAGCCAGCAGCCGTTGTCCCTCCTTTTCGATCAATCGCTCTGTCATGCGTGTCGGGATCACGCCGGGACACACCGCATTGACGCGGATATTATAGCGACCCATCTCGCGGGCGAGTGACTTGGTGAAGCCAATTACGCCGGCCTTGGAAGCGGCATAGTTGCACTGTCCAGCCTGTCCCCGGATCCCGCTGGGAGAAACAATGTTGGTGATTGCTCCCCCTCCCAGATGCATCATTCCCCGGAGCGCCAGTTGCGAGCACAGGTAAGTGCCCCGGAGATTGGTGTCGAGAACCGTATCCCACTGTTCGTCGGACATCAACATGAGCAGCGCGTCTTTGGTAACACCGGCATTGTTCACCACATATGCAAGTAAGCCGAAGCGCTTCTCAACGTCGTTGAACAATGTCTCCGCTTCGTCCCGCCGCGAAACGTCGGCTCGCAGGGCAACCGCCTCGCCACCGGCGGCAACGATCCGCTCGACGCACTGCGATGCACCCTGCTCGTTTTCGCGGTAGTTGGCAATAACCCTGTATCCGGCTGCCCCCAGGGCCAACGCAATGGCCGCGCCGATGCCCCCGGATGCGCCCGTAACCAGTACATTCTTCTTTGTCATGGCGACTCAGTGCAAGGGCTTGAAGATCATGATGAAGCCCGCCCACCGCGAATTGTAGCGTGGGATGTTCCCGGCGAGCGCGTAAGTCACGGTGGTTTGCAGATAAGTGCCCCAGGGCCCGGCCGTGCTGGCGTCAAATTCCACGCCGTCAAACTTTCTAAAACTCAAAGACTCGGCAGTATTTCGGGCCCGTGCGTAGTTGTAAGAACCCTCGAACTTAACGAACTCCGCCACGTTAAATCCGTAGTACGCGCGGGCAAGGGCAATGGCATCGAAGGAATCCGTACCACCGGGGATGCCGTGGATGTTCGGTTGCGAAAAAAGTGCCGGCCAGTAACGAGAGACGCGGTCAAGCGGATTCCCGCCATAGTAGGAAAGGTCGACACCGCCCCGCGTGAACTTACCGAAGTAGACGTTCTTGTCGAAATCGCCGTAGTAACGCGTGTACGCCGCGATAGCGCGTTGCATGTTGGGGGGAGTCGGAGCAATCGGGGGCATTGCGGTTGGATTCCCCGGGGCGCCGGGAAATCCGAACGCCTTCCAGTTCGGTCGCCACCCTTCCTCGGCCTCGCCGGATAAGGTGTAGCCGTGGCGCATGTATTTCAGCTCGACGCTGGGAAGAAGAGTCACGCCGCTCTGCGGCAGGATGAATGCCTTATCCGTATCGCTGGTCGCTCGATAGTAATCGTAAAGAAGATAAGAGGAAGCAGTGAGGCTCAGAGCGGTTGTGGCTTGCCAGGTCGCACGTAATCCAACCGTCTCTTGCCAGTTCCAAAACTCCTGGTTTTTCGCTTCGGTGTTGCCAAACGACGGACATGTACTGGTGCTCCCGCAGAAAACGCGGTTCTCGCTCGGCAGTCCGGATGCTGCCAGGTCAAACCCGAGACGGAACTTGCTTCCGTACTGATGGGAGAGATCGGCCGCCAGGAGCGGTCCTGCGAAGAAAATCGAGAGTTGCGATCCCGTGTTTCGATAGTTGAAATCCACCAGGCTGAAACCCGCCAAAGGAATCGGGAAGTTGTAGGTGCCCTCGTAGAAGGCCCCTCCGACAATCGACTCCACTCGCTTGTCATTTCTTACCTGCTCCACCCGCTGATCCCCTTCCTTCTTCAGGACGCGCAGGCCGGCCGCAGTCTCGCGATACATAGGCAGATCGGAAGATCGTGCGGTCCCGAGTTGCACGTCAAAGTCGGGAACGTTGATCAGGTAATCCGAGAACTTATAGGTCTTTTCCAGAAGGAAGTCGCGGTCCGCAGCATTGAGCGTCTGCTGAGAATAGATCGAGACCAGCAGGTTAAACTGATTCCCTTTGCCGTCGGACACGAGTTCGTAGTTCTGAGTCTCGACGTTGGCGACGACGTTGCTCTTGGCCCCGCGGTGGGTCAAATACATTTTTATTTGCCGGAAGGTCGTGCCATCAATCCAGATCTTCCCGCTGTAAAGCGTCTCATTCTGCTCTAAAGGTTCAACCCCCACCACAAAGGTGTAATTGCCGTTGATCTGCTCAGTGCCGAGGAGCTTGTAGGAGTACTTTTCGCTGAGCGCCAGTTCCATGGGCTGGGTCATTACCTTCTCCGGCTCCAGTTGTGGCAAGGGAAAGTCAAACTTGTGTTTGAGCTTCACGCCGTCAATGTAGAAGCCGGTTTGCGCCCATTCCAGCAGACCGGTGCGACGGTTGGAGTACTGCTTCATGGGCATTGAAATATCGAAGCCAGGGCCGAAGTTGGTGCTGTCGAAGTGCAAGGTCATGAAGCAGGAGGCGATGTAGTTATCTAATTTCTGGCGTTGCGACTCGCGGTACTGTTGCCAGCGCGCGACTATTTCTTCGACCGTCAGGTCGGCCCGTGCCGTCACATTGACCGTGGAGAAAGCTTTTTCCTCCGCACCAGCGAGCTGATGAATAAAGATCAGCGCATATTCGGAATCGCAGGCACAGCTTTGCGTCAGGCGTTTCCCCTCCGTTTTCACATCGTCGGGATGCAGCTTTCCGCCTGTGACCGGGTCATACCATTGGATGTCAAATTGCCCCGCAGGCCCAGCGATGGTAACCGTCTTTGGGCTGGCATTGGCTCCATTTACCCGGATCACGACGCCGAGATCGGGTGAATGGCTGTCGGTAAACCATTTGGACTCGCCAGTCGCGCCGCCTTCAAGGGTTGTTTTGAACGGTGCGGTTGCAGAAGGCATCGAGTTGAATTCAGATGTGATGAGCCGAGACAATGAGTTATTGGCCGTGCAGACGCCGCCCAGAACCTCGACGTCCCGCGGCTCGACCCAGAGCAGGCTGACCGCGGTGCCACTGGTGGCGAGCGCTGCATTCACGTATGCCGCGCCAGCTTGTTCCGGGCTGGCGGATGGACCGATTTCCAGCTTCAGGACGATTGGCTTGTTCAGCGCCCGATCGGCGATCCAGGCGGCGTCGGTTTGCCAGTTCGAGCCAAACACTGTGCCCAGCCAGTCGGCGTAGAAGGCCAGCCGCTTGATCAGATCGCCGTGCTGCGGGATAAAGCCGCCCGGAAACATGAAGGCCAGTTGCAAGTCGAACCTGCTCCCTTTTGCCTGCACCGCGATGTTCAGCAGAGCAAAGGAGAACTGTTCGGGCGCCACCATGGGTTCTTCGACTTCAACCACCAACCCGCGAACCTTGGGATTGACCAGAGGCAGGCGGCTCAGAAACTCGGTGACGCGTCCCGTGAGGGCCTTCTCGGACTCCTGGCCGGTAAGACTACCGGCACGAACCTGCACCCGAAGGTATACTTCGGTTCCTTCGGCCAACGCTTCCAGGATATTGCCCTGGTTGTCGCCACCCTGCCTTGCATCGTTATCGCCCGCCAAATTCAACTGCCAGGGAGGAAGCAGCACCACCTTGTCCTTGGTCCCGCACTTTTCGGAGACTTGCATAGCTTGGCCCGGGTCGGTGCCAGCGGGAATGGCGTACCCATACTTGGGCAGTGCGGTTGCGCCCGCCATCGGCGGCGCCGCGAGTACCAGAAGAAGAACAAAGGCAAGAAGTCCTGCGTCTCTCATAGCTGGATCTTTCATTGCAAGAAGACACCTCAATCTCAGCGCCCAGCTATCCGTTAAGATGCGGAGGAGAGCGCAAGCAGAGTGCCGGGCCGCTCTAATTGGGTAGGGCTCATGCCTGGGTCGCTCAACTCTCGGCTGGGCGGTCCCGCATTTGCAAGCGCGTCGCCTCTTCTTCGACGCGATATCTGGGGCCTGCGTTGTAACAGCAGAAGGGGAGCACTTCGCTGTTGGTGGTCACATACTGAATGATGCAGCGCCGCAACCGCCTGAAGTTATAACTGCGAGCGTCCATGAAGTGCATGCCGGCGACGAACATCCCGTTGAAACCCCGGCGGAACCATCCCGGGCCCCTCCCAATGGACTTGTCCTCCCAGTTGTCGAGACTCCGAAGCAGGCGTTGAAACGTGAGTTCTTTGGGGGCTTTCTTTCTGTCGAAGCAATCCGAAAATCGGCGCAACTCCTTGAGCCGTGAGATCTGCTGCCGCAAAATACCCTGGGTTTCCCGGGCCGGGAGGTCGTGAATCCCCCGGAAAAAACGATCCAGATCAAAAAACTGAGTCAGGCAGTGCGGCTTGTTGTTGTCATCAATGTAAAAGAAAGTCCCGAGTGAGCAATGGGCGTCACAACCCGGGTTGGTCTCCTGATCGTGACGGATCCGGCCCATGGCGCGGGTGATGGTCGAAACCGCATTCAGGGGGAACCAGTCGTTAGGAAAACGCGTCAGGCCAGTCTGCTCTCCGAACGCGGTCGCCATGGCGGCAAGGTTGAAAGATTCGGTCTGGGCCGGGAGGTCGATGCGCCCGACCAGAGCGGCTGGTTGGATGCTGATGCCAGTAATGTGTTTGCTGTGCTCGAGCGCGAACTTGAAGATGGGACCGATCTGGTCAACATTGACCGCCGACGCGATCACCGGCACGAGCACAATGCGCATGTTGCTCTTGGCAATGTTTTCGACGATCTTTATCTTCTTGTCGAGCAGTCGCTGCCCGCGCAACTTCAGATACACGTCGTCGCTCATCCCGTCGAACTGAAGGTACAGGGTATGCAGACCCGAGTCCTCGCAGAGGCGGACGTAATCCGGGTCGGCAAAGCGGCTCCCGTTGGTGGCGACCTGAATATGCTTGAACCCGAGGTCGCGCGCTTTGCGCACGATCTCGGGAAACCGCGGGTGCAAGGTCGGCTCCCCGCCGGAGAATTGGATATTCCGGCACGGGTTAGGCCGGTCGAGCAGAGACTGGAGCATCTTGCTGATCTGTTCAAGATCCAGAGAGTAGTGGTCGCCTTCGTTAACCTCCGCGAAACAAACTGGACATTTGTAGTTGCAGCGATTCGTGATGTCCATTACAGCGAGAGTGGGGCCATTCACACTCAGGAAACCGCCGCAGCCCCCCGTTCCCTCGCACGATACCGGCGCCGGAACTTCTGTGGACGACGGAAAGATGCGTTGGTTCCACTCGTCCAGCTTGCGATAAAAAGCTGCATCGGAAAAAATCAGCGCTTCCAGGTCAGGATGTTTGCTGCAGTTGGGGCGTTGATACACCTTGCCGTCGCGCTCGAAAATGGTGGCGCTTACGTTTTCGCCGCATTCGGGGCAAAGGGAAAGGACCTGATCGAGAAGGGTGGCGCTTCTGTCGGGATGCATTATCTCTTATTAAGCGTATTAAGCGGACACCTATGATACTACAGGACATCCGATAGACTTGCTGCCAAATTCGAGGACAGCAGCAGACTTGGGGAATCGAGCGGTTTCTAAACGTGGTGTGCTCCTGACTTTCAATTGCCTGGCCGGTGACGGCAGAAACCCTAACCGTTCCCGGCGCCGACAGATTAAACTAACGCCAGCACTTCAGCAGCCCGCCAGGGCCGGCTGCCAAGCGAAGGTGTCTCTCCACCGGGCCAGCTTCGGCTGACATAAGGACGATGAATTGAGAATCTTGCTTGTCAAACCGCGCCCGACTGCCGTCCAATTCGGCTTGGCGCCATTCTTTCAGACTGAGCCTCTGGGACTCGAATACATAGCTACCGCTTTACAGGCGCATGGTCACTCGGTGCGTGTGGTTGACATGCGATTCGAGCGCCGCAGCGTGAATGCAATCCTGGGTTCATTTCGACCCAAGGTGGTCGGCATCGCCTGCCTGCACATACTGGACGTGCCCGCCACCATCGAGCTAGCGCAACAGATCAAAGCTTTTGACAAGGCCATCTTCGTCGCGGTCGGCGGACATGCGTCCTCAGCCTACCCCACGGCCCTCGACCATAACGCAGCCTTAGACGCCATCTGCATCGGCGAAGGCGAGAACGTCATGGCTTCCCTCTGTGATGCCATTGAGAAGCACAAGCCGTTGGACGATGTGCCCTCGCTGTTGCTGCCGGACGGCAAAGATGGATTTCGCACGAGCAGCGCGAAAGAGGGATGGCTGAACCTTCCCGAGGTAAAGCCTCCGGACCGCTCGACCGTTGCCCGCTACCAGAAGCATTACTGCTGCCTGAACTACATGCCCGTATGGACACTGGAAACCGCCCGCGGATGCCCGCACCGGTGTAAGTTCTGTTCCGTCTGGCAGTTCTACAGGCGCTCTTACCGCTGTCACGCCCCGGCTCACGTGCGGCAAGACTTCGAAGCGGCTGGCCAGCATGTTTTTGTCATTGACGATCTTTTTTGGGCTGATAAGGAACAGAGTCGGAACCTAGCCCACGTACTGCTGGCTTCACCCGAGAGAAAACGCTGGATACTGGTGCAGTCCCGGCCAGACCTGGTCTGCGAGATCGCTGACCTGCTGGAACTGTGGCGGCCTCTGGCCAAGAACTTTGACATTTTCTTCGGTTTCGAGTCTCCGACCGGGTCGGGTCTGGACTCCCTGAACAAGGAAAGCGATATTTCGAAGACGGTCGCGGCCATCAAACTGGCGCGCAAACTCGGATTCGGGGTGACGGGAAACTTCATCATCGATCCGGACTTTTCCGAAGACGACTTCGCCGCGCTGTGGCAGTTCCTGGACGAGCATCAACTGTACCGCGTCGGCTTTACCATCCTCACGCCACTGCCCGGGACTTACTATTTCGAGCAGAGCGTGGCCCGGCTCAAGGTCCTGGACTGGAACCAGTACGATTTACACCATCTTCTCTGGACACCCCGTCTGCCGGTGAAGCGCTTTTTTGAGTTGTATAGCCAGACGTGGCAGCGCACCGTGTTGAACACCGCCGGACGCAAGAAATGGTGGCGCTGGTTGAAGGATGTGGACCCGCGCTACCTTCCCCGCCTGGCGCGGATTCTGATGCGAACGAGGCGGATGATGGACCCCAACGCCTACTTGGCAGAAACGAAGATTCGCGACAGCGTACCCGAGCCTCAGGCGCCGGAGGCAGCCCAGCGGCCAGATTCAGCTCAGGATCGGAAGTAGCCGCGCCCAGCAAAGAGCTGAGGCGGCGTAGCACTCACTGCTCAATCCCGTTGTCAGCCGCGCGTAGCTCCACGCCTATGCCCGGACGGAGTCCCAGTACGAGGACGATGGCTGGCACGATCCAGACGGCGGCCGCCAGTGCCAGAGCCACGCCGATCGTCGTCACCAGCCCCATCTCGGCCAGCGGTTCGAAACTCGACACCAGCAATGCCCCGAAGCCGATCAGCGTAGTCAGGCTCGATTGAATCAGTGCTGGTCCGGAAGCCTTGGCGATATCGAGGATCGAGGCCCGGTCACTCTCCAGGTAGCGCTTCACCAAGTGGATGCCGTTGTCGATCCCGATGCCAACAATCAGGGGGAGCGCCGTGATTGCCATGAAGCTGAAGCGATGCCGGACCAGCACCAGAAGCCCGAATGTAACCACAATGGCAAAGACGATCGGCACCAGAACCAGCAGCGAGACTCGGACACTGCGGAAGCAGAGAAAGACGATCAGGACGATTCCGACCGAGGTAAGCAACATCGCCCGGCTGCTGTCGCTGCGTACCTGGGCCTGAAGGTCGCGGTTAATCTTGTTGAAAGAAAATTGTGAGAAGGGGCCGAACTGCTGCTCCCAGGACTGCAGCGTCGATTCCGGGATCACGTCCGTCGCATCCGGGTCCTTCGGGTAAAAGGCGATGGCAGCGATGCATTGATCGTCCCCGAGCCTTCGAATGCTGTTGTCGAGCATTCCCTGGGGCAGAAAATCACTCACCTTTTCGAGATCCAGCGGTGGTGCTCCTTTTCCCCCCAGTTCGCGCAGCCGCTCGATGGCAGGCTTGAAGGGCTCGATGCGAAAACCGCTGGCCCGCAGAGAATCCTCAAGCACCTGGGCGGCATGCGCAGCATGAATCTCTTTGAGCCCTTGCTCGCGGAGGCGCTGAGTCTCAAGCGACGGCAGGATGCTGGAGGGCGTGAAGACTGACTTAACTACGCTCTCCTTTTGCAGCGCCGCAGTGAGTGTCTCGGTCCTCCGCAGCACCTCTTCTTCCCCTCCCTGCACCAGGAACACTTCCGGGCTGCCCTCGATGCCGAACTTTTCTCCCAGCCGTTTCTGTCCGGCGATGGCCGGGCTATTTTCGCCAAGGGTTATTTCTATCTTGCGGTTCATCTTCACGAAGGGGAGCGCAAGAAGAGCGAGTAGAAACACTCCCGCAGAAGCAACAAAAAACAAGCGCGCGTGACGGCCCACAAAATCGACGGTGGAACGAGCGATGGCGGGCAGGAATCGGAATGTCACCGTCTCCGGGGCGCTGGGTTTCGCCACTTTCCACCACGCGCGCATCAGCGCAGGGACGGTGAAGATCGTGTGTACCAGAAGCATCACCAGCCCGACCGTGAGCACAAAACCAAACTCCGCCAGCGCTTTGAACCGCGAAGTGGCCAGTGCGGCCATCGCCGTTCCCATCGTCAGGATGCAATAGAGGATGCTGTTGCCGGTCGTGCGGTAAGTGCGCTGCATGGCTTCATCCAGCGTGCCGCCTTTTGCCCACTCCTGCGGCACGCGGTTGAAGAAGTGGACGATCTGGTCGTCGCCCAGTCCGGCAAGGATGGCGATGAACGACAGGCTGATCAGGTTCACTTCGCCGGGGTAGTAGCTGGCGATTCCCGTGGTCCACAGGATGCCCAGGCCCGTTGGCAACAACGACAACAGCAGCAGCGGAATGCGCGGGTAGACAAGCAGGCAAAGTGTCAGATTGCCGATGATCGAAACCAGAGAAACAAGTTGGATATTCTTCTGAATAAAGCTGTGGTCCTCCTCGGCGTACACATAGGGACCGGCGAGATTCACCGTGAGCGGGAGGCCTTTAAAGTCTTCGGCGTTGCGCAGGTCGCGGATGTCTTGCCGGGACCATTGCAGAACCTTCTGGGCAAACTGGTAATTCGCGGCCGGCAGATTGGGCTCGGCAATCACCAGCAAGGCCTTGTGGTCCTTGCTGAAGAAGTGGTTGCCGCTGCCCCATGCCAGGTCAAAGCTAGCGTACTCGCTGAAACCTCCTCCTCCCTTCGCGGCGACCTCGGTCAGTCCCAGGGGATCGGCCACGAAGTAACTCGTGCCGAACGAGGAAAAAGGTGTGACTAGCCCGGCGCTGGCGCGTTGAATGGTTGCCCGAATCTGCTTATCGTCGAGCCGTCGCTTGATTTCCCCCCACTGTTCGGGCTGCGCGTAGGCGGGAAAATTCCACGCAAAAAGATGAACCATCCCGATCAGTTCTTCTTCCTTCAAACTGCAGCGCGCAACCTTGAACAGACCGCTCTGGTTCATATCGGCGACGAGCCGCTCGGCCATCTCCTCCATCTGTTCGGGCGTCTCGTCGCGGAGCGATGGGGCTTCGATCAGCGCGAAAAACTGGTTGCCGTATCCAAGCTTCTCGGTAAACTCATTCACCGTTCGCCACTGCGGGTCGCGATTGCCGACCAAGTCGGTCAGATCTGTGCCCAATCTCAGATGCCGTGCGCTCGAGTAGAGCACAACGGTCAGGATGGCAACGGCGGCGATAACCAGCCAGGTGTGCTGGATCACCAACCAGCTGACAAATCGTGTGATCCGGGAAGTCATCTTTCGTTCACCGCCGCTCGTTCACTGGAGTTCGTTCACCGCCGCTTGTGGTTTTACCCCAACGAAAACGAGATGCGCCAACGGCAGCCGATTGCGCAACCGCCGTTGAGTAACCTGCAGCCCCGCTTTCTCAAGATTGACCCGGTATTCCTCTCCAGAGAGCACCACCGGTCCCGCCTGCGCACCCGTCAGAAGAAAAATGAGCCGGTCGAAAGCAACGCTCAGTCGCGAGAAGAGGCCCGGCCCGCGGTCTGGAACTCTGAACATCAGCTTCCCGCCCGGAGCCAGAGTGGAGGTGCAGCGTTTCAGCAGCGAGAGTTGCTCCGGCCCACTCAGATACTGCAGAACGTCGAAGATGACGATCAGTCCGGCCTGCGGAAATTCGAAGTCGCGCACATCACCGACCGTGAGTTCAGCGTTCATGCCGCCGAATGCCTGGCGGGCGGCGGCGATCCGGCGCGCATCCAAGTCGCATCCGATCAGCCGCCGCGCGCGGTCCCGGAACGCGGCAAATCCGAGCGCAATGCCGTAGCCGCATCCCAGATCCACCACCGGTCCGGAGCCTAACTCTTCGGTGGAGAGAATATCGAAGATCCGGTCGAGGCGCATCTTCCATCTCACAAATCCACGATCAAAAGAAGAGCAGCCCGCGAAGAGAGAATTCACAAACTTTGCGCAATCGCGCCGCGGCGCCCGGCGTGCTGATCGTATCCGCAACAGTAGAAAAGTAACGCCGGCCCCGACCGCGCCGAGAAGGAGACCCATCACCACGCTTCCAATCAGCCAGGCCAGACTCCCAAACAGCCAACCCCCGAGTTGCGGCTTGAAATCCGACAGGTGCCCGTTGAAATGAAAGCGCACAAACCTGCCAGTCAGGATGAAATGCCCGGCATCAAAGGCGGCAACAACCAGGAACGGTTGCAGAAACGGGTTGTTCACGAATGTCGCAGCTACCGCGAGCGGCTTGTTCAGCTTGAGCAGCGCCGCCAGACCGATGATGGCCAGCGTCTGCAAGCCATAGATCGGCACATTGGCGATGAAGACGCCCCAGAATACTGCAGCAGCGGCGTGCCCGGGATCGAGATGTTCGGTGAGCAGCGTGGCCGCGAGTTGCCGCAGAGGCTGGAACCAACGGCTAGTCTTCAGGCTTGGCATTGCGGTCTTGGGCAGAAACCACGGACAATTCCCCTCTGGCCACGATCTCGTCGCCGGCATGAACGGTCCCCTCAATGTACGCCATCGCGCCGGCTTCCGTCAGCTTCCGGGTCTCAATGCGAAGGTTCGAGCCCGGCCTCACCCTCTTGAGGAACTTGAAACGGTTGACAGCGGCGAGCACCGGAATGCCCTCGGATTTGGCCAGCCCCGCCATCATTACACCCGCGGTCTGCGCCACCGCTTCGATCAGAAACACACCGGGAACGATCGGCTCGCCCGGAAAATGGCCGGCAAAGAACGATTCAGCCGGATCGATGAACTTCAGTGCAACACAGCGCACCCCAGGCTCCAGTTCCGCGATCTGATCGATCCACAGGAACGGACGCCGATGAGGAATGAGGCTTTCGATCTGGCTTCGGTCCATCATTTTGGCTTGTACACGCTGAACATCTCGTCATTGATCTTCGGGTTCAAGTCGGTGATTTGGATGTCGAACACGCTGTTGACGCCGCTCTTCCCGTCCACTTCGAGAGTACGCAGCAGGAAGCTATCTTTGAGCAGCTTGACGATGACGTAGTTGACCCGGCTGGCGAAACGCCCTGTCCGCGGGACCAGCTTCATCTCATACACCTTGCTGTCTTCGCGCAGGGTGATGGCGAAGTTGTGTTCCAGGTTCTGGATGGAATTGGCCTGGCTGAAATAAGCCTGAGTTCGGCGGACGTGCTGCCCCACCTGAAACGCCTCGGTCGTGGTCTTGTCGCCGTGACCAGTCGTCACGTTCAGGTAATCCTCGTTGAAGCGAAGGCGAATCGGGTCCGCTCCCGTGTATTCGAGGGAGAAGCGATTCATGCCCTCGGCGCAAAACTTGCCATGAAAGATCAGCGGCCGGGCCAGCAGAGGTGATGTGCGGGTTTCCGTAATCTTTCCGCAGGCCGACGTGTACTTCTTCTGGGCGGCCTGGACTCCGTTCCAAACTTGCGTCAGCAATGCGTCATCCTGTCCCGACGCCAGGCCGGGAAGAAGCAGCGCAATCGCCAGTAGGATCTTCGCCACGGAATCCTCACACGCCCAGGAAGCGGAACGCCAACGACCAGAAACAAATTCGCACCGTGTCGTGCACCGGCTTCATTTTGGACCGCGCCTCGCCGTGGTCGTAGACCATCTGCACCGGAACGTGCACGATGGAGCCGCCCGCCAGGGCGACCTTGATCAGGATCTCCATTTCGAGTTCGTACTTTCGTCCCCGGAGCTTCATGCGACGAAGTGCGTCCAGACGAGCCAGACGGAAACCGCACTGGCTGTCTTTGATTTCCTGGCCGACCAGCCATGAGGCGACCTTGCTTCCCACTGTGTTCGAGTAATAACGCGGCCGCGGCATCCGGCCGCGATCGAACGATCTGGCCCCAATCACCAGGTCGGCCCCGGTCCCATCGGCTGCGCGGATTAACGCCGGGATGTCTTCCGAATCGTGTTGGCCGTCGCCATCGAAGAACAGTACGTGGGTGAATTCCCGCCCCGAGGCATAGTCGATGCCTATGCGCAATGCCGACGCCTTCCCCGAGTTCGTTTCAGAGCGCAGGCAGATTGCTCCAGCAGACCGGGCAATCTCGGCGGTTCCGTCGCGCGACCCATCGTCGATCAGAACCACCGCGTGCACGTGTTTTGCCGCGCCCCGGACCACTTCAGCAATGTGGGCGGCCTCATTGAAAGCGGGGATCAGCGCGCAAACTCTCATCAGCGATGCTAGGCGGGAACAGCCGCCGGCTGAAGCGCTCCGACGGGCACGAACTCAAATCCTCGCCCCTTCAATTCGTCAATCAGCCGGGGAAGAACGCCCAGCATTAGCCCGGCTCCGGTACTGGCGTTGTCGTGCAGCAGGATAACGTCGCCCGGCGCCACCCGCTTGAGGATCCGCTTCAGGATGACCTCTGGCTGCGCGACAAGTGTATCAAACGAGCGGATGGTCCAAGAGATGTACTCCAGCTTGGCTTGCTCCAGATACCAGTTGAGCAGCGGATGCCGCAATCCGACGGGGGAGCGAAAGTATCGAGGCCGTTGTCCGCAGATCTTTTGGATGGCTTCCTGCCCTTTCTCGATTTCCCAGCGCAATCGCCAGGGTGTGAGAAAGCAGAAAAGAAAGGGGTGGGAATAAGTGTGGTTCGCGATGAGATGCCCGTCCGCGGCGACACGATGGAGAAGCTCGGGAAACCGCTCGGCCTCTCTCCCAATGACAAAGAATGTTGCCTGAACATTCGACTTTCTGAGAATGTCCAGCAGTTCGGAGGTGTGCGACGGGCTCGGTCCATCATCGAAAGTAAGGGAGACACAGCGTCTGCCGTTACATTCCACCCGCGCGCGATTGGTCACGAGCCACTGGCTGCGCGGGTGGAACAGGAGATACAGCATGACGAAAGTGCCTGCAGCGTACCACGCGACAAAAAGGAGAAACCGGGAGAGACTGAAGGGGAAAAGAAGCAGCAACGCGGCGTGGGTCAGCAGGAAGAGAACCAGGAAGCCCACGGCGCGGATCACGCTAGCCACTCGCAATTGGATGGACGATGACACTGCTGAGTCGCTGCCGGCCGGTTTCCGGCGGGAAGCGGCGCTTTCCTTTCCGGGGCTCCACCGTGCACCAGCATACACCACGTGCTTGCGATCGTGATCTTGCTCAGCCGAAAGGACCATGGCGCGTTTACTGGGCCTGCTTTGATTCCGCCGCACTCCTGACTAGCGATGGTTCGGGCAGAACTCGCCCGCTCAGGGAAACAAATGAAAAGGCCGCCGGGGCTTATGTCCCGGCGGCCAAATGGTTGAAGAACCGAGAGTGGCGCCCCTAGTCGCCAGTCCCGGTCAAGCTTATCGCTGGACTTTGACCACCATTGGTGGTCACGGTCAGCGTTGCGGAATAGGACGCTGCTGCAGTCGGCGCGAACTGCACCGGCAGCGTGCAACTCTTACCTGCTGCGACCCCGGAACCGCAAGTGTTCCCGGTGGTCAACACCGTGAAGTCCGCGGCTCCCGTCCCTGAAATCCCCGTTGAGACTGTCAGGGACGAAATGGTCCCCACATTCTGAACGGTGACGTTCAGCGTTTTCGTGGTCCCATGGGTGATGGTTCCAAAAGCCAGCGCAGTAGGCGGAGCAGGCGTCGTCGAGACATCGCTGGTGGCCGTGCCGCCGAGCGTGATCGCCGGACTCGAACCACCGTTGGTCGTCAGTGTAAGAGTGCCGCTCGCGGCCCCTACTGCAGTCGGAGCGAACTCCACCGGCAGCGTGCAGTTCTTTCCTGCAGCCAGGCTGGTCGTGCAGGTATTGCCGGTGCTTGAGATCTCGAAGCCTGATCCCGAAGGCGTTATGGCCTCGCTCAGTGTGAAGCTGGCGGTGCCGACGTTGGTGATGGTCAGGTTTTTGGTAAGGGTCGTACCATACGAGATCGAGCCAAAGGCAATGGAAGTGGTCGAGAGCTCGACCTCGGTACCCGTACCCGTGGCTTGAGCCAGCAACGGGCTGGCTGGATCGTTGCTCAGGATCACCAGCGTGCTCTTGAACCCGCCAATCGTCTTCGGATTGAAGGTCACGATGATGGTGCAGCTCGCCCCTTTACCCAGCGGTCCACCGGCGACCGGGCAAGTGCCGCCGGTGATCGTGAAGGCGGTCGTCGAGGTCAGGTAGATCTTCGACAGGTTGACCGAGGCGCCGCTGTTGGTCAGGGTCAGAGTCTCCGGCTTCGGCACTGCCAGCAGCTCTACTCCATAGGGCGTTAACCCAGTCAGTTTGAGCCCCGCGCCGGTTCCGTTCAAAGCGATCTTGTTCGGATTCGCGGCGAGGAATGCGTTCGAGGTGATCGCCAGGTTTCCACTGATCTTACCAGGGGCGGACGGCTGGAAATAGACATCGATTTCGCATGTCTGCCCGGCGGTGAGACTCTGCCCAACGCAATCATCGATTTCGCTGAAGCCGGCCGGCACTGAGATCGCGCTGATTGTGGTCGGCCCGATCGCGCTCACGGCGACCGGCTGGAAGTCGCTCACCGTACCCGCAGGCTGGGTTTCAAATATCAGGTTTGCCGTCGAGAGTCCATAGCCGGCAAAGGCAGTAATCTGACGCACGCGCTGGTTATACTCGTCCGCAACGTAGGTATTGCCGGTGCCGTCCCGCGAAATTCCCGAAGGATAGTAGAACGTAGCCTTCAGCGCAGGACCGCCGTCGCCCGAGAGTCCGTAATTCGTCCCACTACCGGGCGGCGTGCCAGCGAACGTGAGCATCTGCCCGGTGGGAGTCACCCAGCGCAGGATCTCATTGTTGTAATCTGAAAGGAACAAGTTCCCGTTCGGATCGGCAGTCACATAACTCGAATAGATCGAATTCCCGGTTGCCGGCCCGTCTCCGGTATAGCCGCACGTACCATCGCCCGCCACCGTCTGAATAATTCCAGTCGCAGCGACAATCTCGCGGATACGGCAGTTGTTGTTCGCCTGCGAAAAGTAGACATTGCCGGCAGCATCCAGAGCGATCGAAAGTGGATAATAGATCACCGCACTCGACGCGGGCCCGCCATCTCCGGAGTAGCCGCAACTGGCCGCCCCGGGAGCGCCTCCGGCAATGGTGGTGAACGCAGTGGTCACGGCGTTCATCTTACGAATGGCACAATTGTAGTAGTCGGCGACGTACATGTTGTTGGCGGAATCAAAGGCAACCCCTTGGGGTTGATTGAACTGTGAGTTTACCGCGCCCGAGTTGGAATAACCGCAGCCCTTGAGCGCACCCGGTGAGCCGCCGGCCACCGTCGTGATATCTCCGTTTGAAACCTCCACTTCGCGGATGGCGCAGTTGGCGGAGTCGGCAATATAGATATTTCCAGTGCTGTCCTTGCCCATCCCGAGGGGATAATACAGCTCCGTAGACACTGAACTGGCGGGGCCCCCGTCACCAGAGAAACCGGCATAACCGCTGCCCGCAAAACCAGTGATTTGATTCTTTGCGCTGTCCCACTCATACACTGCCTCTCCCTGATAGCCTCCCACGTACACCTTCGTGGAGGAGCGATCGGCATAGACACCGACCGGGTAATAGAGCGAAGGAGTTCCGCCCACACCTACCAGTCCGACTGGATCCGAGTAATACTGCTCGGTTCCTGCTTTCGGTCCCCATCCGTCGATCGTGCTGATATAAGTGGTGTTTTTGGTTATTTTGCGAACGCGATCCGCCTGGTAGTCGCTGATATAGTAATTGCCGCTCGAGTCATACACTATGCCAACGGGGGTCATGCACGCGCTCAGGGCTGCCCCACCATCATCGTCGCACCAGCCGCCCTGCCCCTTACCGGCGATCGTCGAAATCGTGCCGGGCTGGGGTACGCCTGACTTATAGGTGAGAGTAAATTGTCGGACGCGGGCGTTGTAGTAGTCCGCAACCTCCACCGTCGTGGTCGATCCGCTCACCGAAACGTGCGTCTGATAGGGGTAATACAGCTCTGAGCCCACTGCGTTGCCGCCATCACTATTGTAGCCGCAGGCGGTGTAACTACCGGCGAGCTGGTAAATATCCCCACTCGATCCGACTACTTCACGTACGGTGCAACGGCTCAGCGTTTCAGTGATAAAGATGTTTGCTGGTTTTACCGAGGTGTCAAGCGAGATCGCGGTGGGATAGCAGAGATGCCCTTCCGTGGCCAGCCCCGCATCCCCGTAGGGTGCAGTGCCCTGGCAGTTCTGTTGAGGTGTTCCCGCCACCGTAGAGATCGTTCCCGTTGGCGAGCCGCCGGCGACCATGCGAACCGCCCCATTGTAGCTGTCGGCTATATAGACGTCACTTGTGGAAGGGTTGACCGCTACTCCTCCCGGGTAATATAACTCGGCCGCATTCGCCGCTCCCCCATCGCTGTTATAACCGCAAGACGTGTATGGATTCCCGCTCGCCGGAACAATCACCTTGCCGGCAATCGTAGTGATTATGCCGGTGGACTGATTGACCTTTCGCACCAGGCAATTGTAAGTGTCTGCTATATACACGTTTGGAGGACTGGCTGTATCCACGGCCACGCTCTCTGGGTTGTACAGTTGCGCATTCACAGCGGCCGCACCGTCGCCGGAGTAACCAGGGTTGCCGGTACCGGCAACTATGGTTTCCGTTCCCGACGTGCTTATCTTGAAAACCCGCTGCAGACCGTAGGACGCAACATACACATTTCCGGATGCATCTATCGCAAGTTGATAGGGATCGTACTGGTTGGCGTTGACGCCGGGAAGCCCGTTAGGTCCCCCGCCGATCACGGTTTTGACGATGTCCTGAGCCGCCGCCGAAAAAATCAAGCCGCAGGCCGCTAACACACAGCACGCAAATTTCATGAATGTCTTCACAGTGTTCCTCATTTCGTCGTGTAAGAACCGCAGTCGGCTCAAAGCCATTTCCAAGTTTGCGGTAGCCCCAGGATGGCCTCCAGGAAGGGCCAACCGGAAATCCGCTGGACAAACGCAGCACTAAAGCGCGCTAGTTGGTTCCTTTGCTGGGTCGTACGACCTGGTATGCCTGGATGCCCGCTGCAATGGCGGTGCCTCCGCTGGGCACAAGGAACTGGAGCCTCGGCGCATGACCGTGTTGCCAGCTCGCGTACTCCGCCGCCGTGATGGTGAGCGTCTGGCTCACCGTGACTTGACTCGAGTGAGGCAGGCTCTTGATCGCGCTGAACGATCCGACGAGAACTGGACTGGGTCCTGA
Source organism: Candidatus Sulfotelmatobacter sp. (assembly GCA_052326105.1). GTDB lineage: Bacteria > Acidobacteriota > Terriglobia > Terriglobales > Acidobacteriaceae > Sulfotelmatobacter. Next base: position 108,384 of record JBKQRC010000054.1, read on the forward strand.
ACTCAGAACAGCGACGATGCCGCCCGTGACAGTGGTTTTGCTGGGGTTCATCAGCGTTAGCGTCATGGTCACATGGACCTGGCCGCTTTCCTCAACCGCGTTGCTGAGCTCGTAATATCCAGCAAATGCCCGGGCGGTATTGTTCGGAGCCGCCACCGCCTGAACGGCGCACATCGGAAGAACCAGAAGACAGAGAACGAGCACGATACGCACGAAGCCACACCGCATACTTCCTCCTTAGAATCGTTTGCCGCCTAAACCTCATCCGCGCTCAGGCGCGAACTGCGCACTGCGCAGTCCTTCCTCTGCGAGAAACGGGTCTTGGATGATCCTTACTTGGGCCGAGAGACTTCAGAGTGCAAGAACTGGATCGCTGCGAGTCATTCTTGTTTTGACCGCTTTCTGACTCGTCAGCACCCGGTCTGTTTCTTGGGGAGGGTCCATTGGAGAAACGGCCCACAGAGCACGTCTCTCCGTAGCGGGTGCCATTGTGTGCCAAGCCTTGGGGGTTGTCAAGATGAAGAGTTTTTCACACTGCGGATCGGCGACACAGAGCCCCAATTAGGACCCTAGGGACGGTCTGGGCTGACGGCATCGTCCCCGCAACAAATAACCCAGCGGGCAACTCCGAAGATCACACCCGCGGCGGGCCACATGACATACGGCGAACTCATGATCGGGCCCCTTCCTGCGACGCTGGATTCCTTGAGAGTTGCGCCCCCGCATTTTTCCTGGCGCGATTTCTGCTCGCCTTCCCTGACGATGGCCCGGTCGGAGCGCGTGGATTGCCTCGCCGGTTGAGCATTGGCGGATCGGGATTCGACGTACACATCATTCTTCAGCGCCGCAACCGTGACCTTGCCGTCCACGTCGCTGACATCGTAGTGGGTCCATTCCAGGCGAACGGGCGTAACCGTGACGCAGCCCACACGCACCTTCAAACCGCGAGAGGTATTCACCGACAGGCTGCCGTGCTCGAGAATAAGTTCGGCGCTGTTGAACTGAACCATGGTCTCTGGATTCATGTCCGCAGCCGAACCCGCTAGCTCGATCCGCGCTATCGCGTCGCTCTGAGTCTCAATCAGGTCATCGGAGCGCAGGGCGCCGGTGGACGGCACAGGGTTCTTATTGAGCAGTACACTGCCACTGCTGTGCAAAATGGCTCCCCCGGTGTCGTCAGCCGCAAGCGACAGAGGCAACGTTGCGAGCAGGAGCAAGCAAACGAGATTTCGCCACTTGAACAAGTCTTCGCCCGTAGGGGCGTTCACACCTCTTCCTGGCGCGAGTTTAGCTTGCAAGTAGGGCAGTCACCATTGGCTCCGGTGATGCCTCGGAAGGAGATGGGCCGTTACGGCTATCGGGGAAAGCAGAAACTAGCCACCATGCAAGCGCGCGATATCGGCATTGGTATAGATGTGTGAGGCATGGTTCTTTTGGGCTTTCCAGAACGCTGAGACTTGGCCGAGAGACAGTCCGTATCCGCGCTCGCGCAGAGTGTGCGCGTCGAGCATCTCCGTGACTCCAACGTTGACAATGCTCTCAGGCAGATTCGAGGGCTCCTGTGAAGTCACCTCGATCTCGCTGGCTTTCTCGCCAGCGTTCTCGACGACATTTGGCCCACCATAGTAAATGCGAGGAAGATCGGTCTGGCCCTGAGCTCCAGTGAGCGGGGGAGCAATCTGTGTCCCGATATTAACTTCGGTCGCGGCGACGGGCGCACTGGCGGCCGCCGGCGCGAACGAGAGCGTGGGAGTGACGAGGGGCTGCAGCAGCACTGGCGAACCATGGTTCATGAGGTACTGCGGGCCAGCGGGAAAGTTCGTGTCCTGGGCGACACACATTCCAGCAAGAAAGACCAGCAGAAAGCAGCAGGTAGCTAGGCGCATCATGAACCTCCCGGCGTCAGACATCACAACATTTATTATGACGCTAAGCGGGGTGAATTGCCAGAGTCATCACATCCCACTTCTGGCTCCTGGTGCGGGTTTCAGACTCCTGTGGCGGCAGAACCGGCCCGTCGTCTTTCGCGGCGGTTGGCCAGAATCACATAGAGCATGTAAGAGACCACCGCCAGATTGCCGATGAATAAGGCGCAGCGCAAAACGGTGACACCGCGCAAGAGTTCTCGAATTTCAAAGGGCAGCAACAAGGTTCCGGATACGAACGCGACCCATTCGGCCCAGGTGCGTTCATGCCACAAACCGTAGGCTTCGGCAAAGCGCAGCGCCGCGTAGGCAAAAGCGATGCGCACTGCGGCCCACAGACGGGCGTCGGTGATGCTGTCGGCAAAGTCGAGAAACACCTGCGCGGAATGACGCTCCGTGTTGACGTGCAGGAGCGCAAGCAGGCTCTCTGCCATCAGCCATACGTCTTTGTGCACCAGGGCAAGCGCGCAGATTCCCATCAGGATCACAAAGACGCCCTTGACAAATTCGAAGGACGCCACTGCCCGGAGAGCGCGCCGCTGGCGGCGGTGAGGATCAGGCTTGGTTCCGGGCGGGCGCATGAACACTGGCAATCGCTTAAGCCAGAGTAACACGGACGGGGCAGATCGCCCATGCAGAATTCCCTGCAGATCGTGTCTTCATGAATGCCCTTACCTCCGTAACTGGAGCGCCCATGCGAAGGGTGCAACGATGGAAGCACGGAGGCGCTCTATGCAAAAAGTTGTCATCTCGCTGGCCATCGTAATTTTGTGCGGCACCGGCTTACAGGCGCAACAGGCCTCCGCCGCTCCGCAAACCGCACGGCAGGCGTTGATGGAAATGTTCTTCAGCAAGACGCCGGGAACTTTCGCGAAGCACTTGCCGCTGGCGACCCGAACTGCTCTGGAAAAATCGGGGGACATGGCCAAGCTGCAACAATATTCGCTGATGGCGAGCCAGTTCCAGACGCAGAGGCAAAACCTGCAGACCTTTGAGACCGGGCCGGTTCTTCTGGCGGGAGAAGATCCGAAGACTGGCCAGAAGGTCGAAATCACGGTGGAGAACGACGCGCTGCGCGGCGATCAGGATGACATCGAATTGTCATTTCAGGTCTACAAGAACGGCCAGGCGGAGCGGACTCCTTTCATGCCGCAGCTGACGTTCTCGATGAAGCAGGAAGAGCATGTATGGACGCTGAATGAAGTTTCAGTGACCATCCATCTGTCGCTCGCGGATCCGGACCTTCTGAAAGCTCTCACCGAGGGTATGAAAACCGCTTCGACTACGAACACCACGTTCACTCCCCACAGCGATGCCCCCATGCAGCCTGCCGGCACCGACGCGATGGTCGTGGCCGCCATGCGTTCGATCCTCACGGCTGAGGTTACTTATGCCAGCAGCTATCCGGCAGTGGGCTTCACATGCACGCTCTCCAGCCTGGATGGCTTTGGCGGGGGAGAACCGAATGAACGCCAAGCCATGCTGATCAACAGCGGATTGGCCAGCGGAAAGAAGTACGGTTTCGTCTTTACGCTTTCGGGATGCGCGGGGAGCCCCGCCACCGGCTTTCACCTCACGGCAGCGCCGAATGGAACTTCTTACGGAAGAAAAGCATTCTGCGCGGACCAATCCGGAGTGATCCGCTCGTCAGACGACGGCAATCCGGCGACGTGCTCTGCAAGCGGGACGCCGATTCAGCAGTAAGGATGGTTTTCCCAAGAGGGTGCCGCACCCTTGTCGCGCTTTTTGCGACAGGGTGGGGATCTTGATTCTCAGGGTTGTGGGTAAGACCTGCCGATTCCTGTGAACGGAAGAAGCTTCATCGAAAATCAAAATCCCCACCCTGTCCCTGCAAAAGGCGCAGGGACAAGGGTGGGGCACCCGCCTATTTCTGCCGAATCGCGGCGCGCAGTTCGGCGACGATTTCCTGGGAAGCCTTGATCGCGGCGGCGTGCTGGTTCACGTTGAACGAAATCGCTCCCACTCGGGCGTGTCCGCCTCCGCCGTAGCGCTCGCATATTCGCGCCAGGTTCACCTCGGGTGGCCGCGGCGCCCAGGGATTCGATCCCACCGACACCTTCACCCGAAAACTGCTTTTGCTGAGCCCGACGCTGTAGACGGACTCGGGGTGCAAGTAATAAGGAATGAACTTGTTGTAGCCTTCGAGATCGTGGTCCGTAATGTCGAAAAAGATCGTGCCGTCCTTGCACTCGGTACGCTCCTTAAGGATCTCGATCGAAATCTCGTGGCGCTTGAGTAACGGTGGCAGTAAGGGCGCGACGAAAGGCGCTTCGAGAATCTCGCCCAACGATTGGGTAGCCAGCAGCGGGATCAGGTGGGGGACGAACCCGTGGTCCGGGGCCGACTCGATCACCATGGTCAGTTTCATCGCCGGCGCCTCCATCTCGACCGCGGTCTTGGCGTCAGGATAGAGAGCGCCGTCAATGATGTCCGTCCAATGCACCAGATCGGCCACGGGCGCAGGATCGAAGCCGAAATGCTGCTGCGCGATCATGGCAATGAAACTGGTGCAGGACTTGAACGCCGGATCATAGAACTTGCGGTTGCTCTCGGCCTGCTCGAAATGTTCCGCATCTTCCGCCGACAAAAAAGCGCTCTCGTGATGATCGAACCACCAGGTAATCTTGGGCGAACTGGAGTATTTGAAGTCAACGATGGCGTTCTCGTCCCCGTCGAATTGACTTTCGTCGAACAGCGCTCCGGCGCGGTGCACCAGGCCGCTGAACACAAAATCGGCGTCGCTGCGGATGCGCTCACGATAGAAACGAGAGAACAGCGCGGCAGAAGAGGCCCCGTCAAAGCATTTGTCGTGATAAAAAACCCGTACTCGCAATGAATTCCTCGATGGCACCACAAATTCCCGCCGCCTGAAAGCCACACTTACGGCATGAATCTCCGGCAGAGGTAAAAGCTAATAGGATTGACAGCTTCGAGGATGAAAGTCAAGTACAAGAATCTCGCCGGAAATGGTCACCCGCCAGCCCAGCGGGTTCCCGCTCGGCACAGGAACTCGCCCGGCAGCAGAATCTCCTGAATCCGCGCGCGGCACGGGCCTTCTAGATTGCGTTGGCTTGTTTCTCCGCCAGGTCGCCGATCACGGGCAGCTTGTACATCTGGCCGCCGTTGGCCTTAATCACCAGAATGATCCAGACAGCAATCTCCCCGAAAAACAGCGCCACCCATAAGAGGAGGTTAATCACGTGGCCGAGAATCGGAATGAACGCGAACACGATCGCGATAATCATGTAGGCGATCCATAGTGCGAGGAGCGCACCGCAGAAAAAGAGATTCTGCCACGAGTGAAAACGGACGAAGCGATTCCGGTTGTAAGGCTCCATCACCAAAAAGATGATGGATGGAATGAAGGTGAAGTACGCCAACATTCCCGCCACATTGTCGGCCATGCCACCGGTGCCTGGGGCAGCGGCCGCCGGTGCGGGTGCGGCAGCGGCTCGCCCGGCGCAGGCTGCGCAGGTGGTGGCTCCGTCAGGAATCTGCGTACCGCACGAGCTGCAAAATGCCATTGCGGGTTCCTCCTCTGCCGTCATGGCAAGCAGACAAGGGACTAGGTTGGTGCCTAACGGCGTACGCGGCAAGCTACCAAAAATGGTCCGCCAAAGCAATCAGCATTTTGAAAGCTGTCGTTAGCACATGATATGTCCGGTTGAGATAGCAAGTGAAGTGTCCGCTATGCAGGCGGCGAGGGTAGGAGACCATGGAAGGCATGTTCTCTTACACGCAGGCCGCGATGGAGCGGGCGATGAA
>JBKQRC010000055.1:0-4759 GCA_052326105.1 Candidatus Sulfotelmatobacter sp.
CGGAAAATCCCATCTGCCAGACGCGCCGACACCCAACCTCAGCCCCGCAGTACCAAGTAACCCCAATGACCAGTATGGCAAACAACCCAAGACACTTCAGGGGATCATCCAAATTACCGTGCGGTCAGCGCCAACACGCATTTGCCTCCGCAGGGTTTCAAGAATAACCTCTGGCTGGCAACCGAGGATACGTTCGACTACTCTGATTTCATTTTCGTGGGAGGGCTCGCTGGGATTGCGATGGCCGGCAAATCGCAGCCATCCTTTAGGCAGGGCGCTGCCGGCTATGGCCGATACTACTGGCACATCTTTCTTGACGGCGGCATCGAGAACTATATGACGGAAGCGATCGTGCCGGCCGCGACGAAAGAGGACCCGAGATACTACACTCTGGGCAAAGGCGGATTCTTTAAGCGGACCGGTTATGCGATAAGTCGGCTGGCCATCACCAGAACCAACGCGGGTAACAACACCTTCAATTTGTCGGAGATTGTGGGGGCTGGAGCGGCCGCGGGCATCGGCAATGTGTATTACCCGGCAGAATCCAATCCCTGGGTGAAAACGTACCAGCGTTGGGGAACGCAGGTGGGCTTGGACGGCGTGTTCAACGTACTAAAAGAGTTCTGGCCTGACATCGATCAGGCGATATTTCGCGGAAAGTACTAGAGCGTGTTTCATAAATCGGTTTTGGGTAGGGCACGGCTTCAGCCGTGCCGTTTAGGGCCCGAAAAAACGCGGGCTTTAGCCCCAGAGGGATGCGAACCCCAAAATGAAAGCTGTTTATGAAACACGCTCTAGTCTCGCCTTCGCGCTAGAAGTGGAATCCCAGTTCCGCCGTCAGCGACCGCGGTGTTACATAATGCGTTCCGCTGAAGGTGGAAAGGAAGTTGTAAAGCACATAGTTGTTCGTAAAGTTGATCGCGGTGAGTTGCAGGCTGACTTTGTACTTTTCGCCATGGAACAAGTTGTCATGGCCGACCGACATGTCGAAAAGGTTGCGAGAGGCAATGCGGGGCGGCTGGTGGTCATCGTTTTCCGTGTTCGGGGCAGGCACTTGTATCAGCGGTGATCCGAATGCTGATGCTGGACAATTGAACGGCAGTGGTGACGTAGGAGTGGCCCGCACGCCGTTGCAAGTGAACCCGGCCTCCGATTCCTGATCGGCGGAAAGCGGAATTTCGCCCACGTTGGCAGCGCCCATGCTCACGTACCCGCCGCCGCCCACACCGGCCATGGGGATCGTTCCTGGGCAATTGTTGAACGCGAGCACTCCGAAGCACGGCGTTGCACCTGCGACCAGTCCGCTGTCATACCGCCAGTTGAAGCCGACCCAGGGACCGCGCTGCCAGGGCTGATATTGGAAGTGAGTGGTCTGGTTAAATTTCTCGTCGTGGTCAATGCGGAAGGGAAGTCCGGCCGCGGTGGCCACCGTCGCGCCCGCTCCTCCGATTTGGGGCTGGAAAAAGCGCGCCGCCACGCTGGAGAAGACCACGAGCGCGGAGAAACCGTGAATCTCGGGCACGCTCACTCGCCCGGCATATCCGGGAATCTTGGAACTGTGCCATTCAATGGGAAACGTGATCGGGGTATTGCCGAGCACGCTGAAGTCGTAGCCGTTGTGCGTGTACTTCGAAATCCACTCGCCGGAAAAGACAAGGTACTTCCCGAATGCCTGCTCGATCCCGGCATGGAACTCATTGCGAAAGCCGGGACTCAGAGCCCCACTTGCGGAGCCACACAGAAGAAGCGGGTTCAGGACAGCATTCAAGCATCCGATGCTTGAGAGGATCAGATTTTCATTGAAAGGAGATTCCAGCGTTCGCGCGTAGGAAACGCGAAGAATCGTGTTCGTCCGCTTGACGTTGTAAGCGACCCCAAGGCGCGGCTCAGCCTGCCTCGCGGTGGAGAGACCGTTGTAGAAATCGCCGCGCAACCCAAGATTCAAAGACCAGTTTCCTTTGGTGATGTTGTCCCGCACGTACAAGGCGAGTTCCTTCACGTCGGTGTGGCCATTGAAGCTGAACAGGGCGCCGCCCCGAGTCAGGTCGAAAGGCAACAGAGTCGGATTGAAGTTGGGGTAAAGAGGGGAGTTGGGCGCATCTGCGTTAGCGCCAGTATTCGGCTCCACGGCGCCGGCGCACTGCGAGGGATCGGTGATCCCCGGCGCGGGCGCCGCCACAAATGGGAAGGGGTTCACGGAGGTCACGGCTGCGGCTGTGATGCAGGGCGCGTTGAAGGTGGGATCAACGATTCCGACTCTGTCGTTTTCATTAAGGAACGTCTGTTGGTAAACAACCCCAGCCTTAATTTGGTTGATCCCCTTGACGTAGGAAAGATCGGAGCGCAGCCCTGCGTTGGTGAGCGTCCGGTTCTGACCTACCGACTGTCTCTGCAGGCTCGGCGGCCCCAGGTCCGCGAACGCGTCGCCGCTGGGGTAGTAGTTGTAGTCGTCGCGGCGGACGAATGCGCCCAAAGTAAATACAGTATTAGTATTCAGCACGTGCGTCCAGGAAGGGGCAATGTTGAACGACCCGATCTTGGAGCGTTGATCCGTCGGTCCGACGATATTTCCGTTCGGGTCTCTGCCGGCAAAGGCTGCCATTTGCGGTTCAATCCCATACAACCCACTCCAAGGAGTCGCGTTTTCGGCATCGAGGTTATTCGGCGTCTGGAACCAGCTTCGGCTGTAGCCGAAGTTCAGATGAATCGAATCGGCGGTTGTCAGTTGATAGTCTACGCGGTCGAACAGGTTTTCTTCGTTGCCTTTGTCGTGGAACACGGAGAATTCCGGCGGATCCAGGAACCGCCCAGTGTTCAAGCCGCCTACGGAGATAAAGTTCCCCCAGTTCTTACCCCCGTACGCGAGATCAGCTGCCACGTTGGATGATCCAAAGGTCCCATAGGAAGTGGTCACGCTGCCGTGCGGCGTCGTTACGCCCTGACCTGAGCGTGTCGTCGCTACAATTACAACGCTGGTCTTGCCTCCATATTCGGCCGGCGGCGCACCCGAGATGACCTCCATGTTCTCGATGGAATCGACGGGAAGCTGATTGGAGAAGACTTTGCTCTGCTGGTCGGTTATGGGCTGGCCGTCGATGGAGAACGAATTCTCCGCGTGGTCGCCCAGTCCGTGGAACAGGCCGTTCGAATCGGCGGCGATTCCCGGCGTGGAGAGAGTAACCAGCGAACTCAGTCCCGACGTCGTGCTCTCCAAGGGAAGCTTGTCGAACAAGGCTTTGTCGATGTCGGAGTGGAAGGTCGGGTCGTTCTCCAGCAAGTCAGCCGCCTGAGCCTCCACCGTTACGCTCACCGACGCGCCTCCCACCTTGAGGGTGATGTTGAGGTTCACGGGAACCACCGAGCGAACGTCAATGTCCTGCGAATAAGCAGCAAACCCGTGTCCCAGCACGCTCAGGTGATACGGATTGAACGGCACATTGGGGATGGTGAATTTGCCTGAACTGTCGGTAGACGTGGCTCGATCAAAATGGCTGACCGGGTTGTGAATTTCGACGGCTGCAAACGCGACCACTGCACCGGTTGGATCCAACACCGTGCCTGTGACCGAGCTCGAGTTTCCACCCGACTGGGCCCAGGCTGCGGCGGCTAGGAATGTGACGACGACAATGGCCGCGAAGCGCCACTGACAAGAAGTAGGCATAAGCCCTCCTGAAATGAATAATGAATTAGGGAATCGGCCGGGCTGGCGCAGGAGCGTCAAGCTCAAACGTCAGGCCCGAACTTTCAATTTGGGTGATCCCTACAGGATTGGAGGACCGCGGATGCCTAACTCAGAAAAGTCGAGCCGGGCCTTGGCTAGAACCGCTTCTTCGCGCAGTAGGCTTATGGTGGCAAAGACCGGCGTTGCCTGGCTGCAAATGATGGCGGGGCTGGCACTGTGCGCCACCAGGCAAATCGAGCAGGACGCTGCCTCGGTCTGGCTGGGGTGATGGTGGGTAGACTCCGCCGCCACTGTCCACAGCATTAGGGACAGGCAGAGCCACGCCGACAACCGCATCCACAAACGCATCAATTTCCCCAGTTAGAGTTAGACTCCCAATAGCTTATAAGGGTTATCTGCCATAAAGCAATTCCCGGCAGGTTACTATAGGTAGGCAAATGCATCTGTACTGACGCCCCACCGGCCCATGGCCCGGCGGGAACAATAAATCTCAAATGTGAGGAAAGCATGGCAGAACCGACCTACGAAGAACTGAAGGCTAAGCTGGCCCAGTTGGAAAAGGAAGTCGAGACCAAGAAGCGCAGTGGCGACCTGATCTTAAAGGTTGGAGAGAAGGGCGGAGTGAGTGTCTATGGCCTGGGACGGTTCCCGGTCACGCTCTATTACGAGCAATGGAACCGCCTGCTGGGCGCCGCCGAAGATATCAAGACTTTCCTGGAAGAGAACAAGTCGAAGCTGAAGCTGAAAGATCAAGGCTGAAAAGCAGTTCTCAATTCCCGGCAAGACCGAGGGTAACTGTTCTGAGAACAGACAACCGCCTGCGGGCAACTGTTTTCAGGCTATAATAAAAAAACCGTGCCCAAGTACTCCATCGTCGTTCCCTTACACAACGAGCAAGAGAACGTCACCGACCTCTACGACCAGCTGAAAGTGGTGATGGAGGCCAGCGGCGAGAGCTTTGAGATCGTGTTTGTGGATGACGGTTCGAGCGACCACACCTTCGCTATGCTGCGGGAAATCGCAGCCGTGGACAGCCGCGTCACCGTGGTCAAGCTGCGCCGCAACTTCGGCCAGACC
>JBKQRC010000056.1:0-8976 GCA_052326105.1 Candidatus Sulfotelmatobacter sp.
GTGGTTGCGAGACCTGGGGGACCACAGCGTAGGGCCTTTGACTCTCTGCGTCAGAAGTTGAACTTTATCGCCAGCTGGACCTCCCGCGGTCCTTGAGATGTATAGCTGATCTGCCCGAAGCTGGGATCGTCCACGGAACTGTCCGGCGTGCCAAACACAGGATGATTGAACGCATTCCGGGCCTCCAGCCGGATCTCGAGATTCATCTCCTCGCGGATGGCGAACTGTTTCCCCACCGACAAATCCGTGGTGAACGACCACGGCGTTCGAAGGCCTCCATATGCACGCGGAGCATTTCCCAGCGTGAAGTCGGGCGTGCGCTGAAAAACAGTCGTATCCGCGAAGTACTGGTCCACCCAATCCCCGTGAGTCCGCGTGGGCGTTCCGACAAGGTTGGGCCGTTGTCCGCCATAGGTGGGCACCCCAACGCCATCGGCCAGGGTGAAGGTCATCGGCCGCCCATCTGCGATACGCCAGATCCCGTTGGTTTTCCAGCCTCCCACGATCGCGTCGACGACGCGCGGCATATTTCGGCCCAGGGCCCTGCCCCGTCCCAACGGTAGATCGTAGCTGTAGCTGAACTGCACCACGTAAGGAATGTCGAACGTCGAAAGACTCCGTTCCAGCCAGGGCTTGTTGGGATCCTGCAGGCTGGAGAAACTGCCCAGCCATGTCACATTGTCGTCGGCCTGGGAAGAATCATCGATCGACTTTGACCAGGTGAACGTCGCCAGGAACTGCAGCCCGTTGGAGTACTTCTTTTCGGCGAGCAGTTGCAGCCCGTGATAGGTGGAGTTCGCGATCAACAGGGAGTCAGTAAAAACGCTCGTGAATTGCGGGAACGGCAGCAACATCTGATATCCCTGGACCGAACTGGACATCGTGCTGTTGGGATCGGTGATGATGCCATAGAAAGGGTTGCAGGGCGGCTGAGTCGGGTCGGTATTGCTGCAATTGGGCGGGTTCGAGTAGTAGGTATTGAGCGCGGCCATCTGCGGCGTATTTCCGAGGTAGTTCTCCACCCACGGGCCCAGATGGTTGAAAACATAACTCGACCCACTGAAGGGAAGATGCGTTCCTTTCTTCCCGATGTACTCCGCATTGATCAAGACATTCCCGGGCAATTCCCGCTCGATGCCCAAACTCCAGCTCTGCTCATAGGGAGTCTGGTTGGCCCCGGCGGTGCGCAACGGGCCATTGGCCCCGTAGCCAACATCGTTCAGCAGACCGAGCGTATTCCCTGCGGGCTGATTTAATCCGTTGGGAAACGGATTGCTCAGGTGCAGCCACGGCGTGGCTCCGTCGTTCTGATAGGTCGGGATCGCGTTGGTGTACTCGTTGAAACCCTGGCTGCCGTACGGAACGACGCCGGTGACGCCCGACCTCGACTGCCCGTAGTAAATTCCGTAGCCTCCTCGCACCACCATCTTGGGAGCAAACTGATAGGCGAAGCCAAAGCGCGGCTGAATGTCAGACCAGTCGGTCACATAGTTGGTGCGCTCTTTGGAGGAAGCAAAGACCTCGCCGCCGAGCAGTTGCCGGGTAGCATTCTGGCCGGTGATGGGATCGATGTAGCTGAAACTGCCGCCGTTCAACGGGCTCGTCGCGTTCGGATCAAACCAGTTTTGCCGGTTATAGCGATCGGTGCGGGGCAGCGTCACGTCGTAGCGCACGCCCAGGTTCAAAGTCAGCTTTTGATTGACCTTCCAGTTGTCCTGGCCAAAGAAGCCATACTGAAGGTTTTCGGTAGCCGGCCGGAACTGGATTTCATAATAGGAGTTGCCGTTCATGGTCCCCATCAGGAAGCTGGCCATGGAGTCGCCGCCGCAATATTGGAATCCCGTCTGTCCGTAATTCGGATCGGTCACGCCCGGGCAGGCGGCCGAACCGCTCGTATCGAAGCTGAAGATGCCAACCGGGGCATTCGTCTGGATGTAGTTCATCTGGTGCACCCGCCCGTCAAAGCCGAATTTTATTTCGTGCGGTCCGCGCACCTTGTCGAGCGTGAACGTAAGCTGTCCGGTGTCCTGGCCCAACCGGTAATTGCCGTACGGGTCGGTGCCCATGCTGGTATAGCCGGCAGAAAAATATTGGCCGATGAAAATGGCGGGCACGCCCTTGAACCCGTTGGCGTATAGATACGACGGGAAGCCGAGGGTGCCGAGGGGATCGCTGACGCCTTGCGGGTTGTAGGCATCGATGTGCCATGCGCCGCGGGTAAAGCCCAGCGTCGCATTCAGCAACAGAGTCGGAGTGAAAGTGTACGTGTCATTGATGGCAAACAGGTGCGCGGTAGACCGGTTCGGGCCGCCCTCGCAGGGATCGGTGAAGTTCCCAAAGCAGTTAAAGCTGCTGCCGTGGCTCCACTGTTGCGAGTACTTCAGGCTTACCAGGTTCTTTTGACTGAAGCGGTGGTCGACTTTGATATCGAACTGATCGTTGAAGCCCGGGTTAGACCCGGACCCGATCCAGTTGTCGTAAATGCCGTTCCCCGTAATGTTCGGCTCCGGGAAGTAACTGAGCATCTTTTGCGCCACCGGGTCGATCAAATTGCCCGCCACGCCAGGAGTCGGTTGGAGATTGCCGGGCAGCTTCGGACTGCCGGGGCTGATGTAGGTCCCGATATTATTGAAGGGAATGAAACCAGTGCCGCTGTTCCATATGGGAGCGCCCACGTTGGGGTCGTACGTGCGCTGATACGGATCCCAGACCTGGCCACTCCCCACAAGCGTTGTCATAGAGGGATCATCGGCCTGCACGCACATGCCATAGTTCGCACTTCCTGTCGTCGTATCCCAAGCCCCGGGGTGAAGCACACCATTGCTGTCGGTGTTCCCGTTGTTCGTGCATACTTCGCCAAAATCACCGGCGCGCATCCGATCCGTGGGCACTCCGGCCTGGGACGTACCCAGCGAGTTGGAACGGAGGCCCTCATAGTCGAAGAAAAAGAATGTCTTGTTCTTGATGATCGGGCCGCCGATGGTTAGGCCGTAATCGTTGCGGCGCACGTGGGGAAGTGGAGTCCCATAGCGGTCGTTGAACCAGTTGTTCGCGTCGGTGAACTGGTCGCGCGAGAAGTTGTACAGGCTGCCGTGAAAGGCGTTCGAGCCGGAACGCGTGATCATGTTGACGACCGACGCCCCCGAAAAACCATATTCCGCGCTGAAATTCGTTTGCTCCACCTTGAACTCTTCGATCGCTTCCGGAGATGGAACGTAGGTCGCCGAGGTGATTCCGCCGTTGGGCTCAGAGTTGGTGACGGAAGCGCCATCGGTCAGAATGTCGGCGGTGGACCCGCGGCTGCCGTTGGAAACAAAGTTCGTGCCGGTGCAGGTGACGTCGCATTGATCATCCATCTCGGTCACGCCCGGCGCCAGTGAGGTCAACACCATCACGTTGCGGTCAATCAGTGGGAGATCATTGATGAACCGGCGGTTGACCACCTGGCCGGTCTCGGCATCTTCGGTCTGAATGGCCTGCGCTGTCGCCTCCACCTTGACGGTCTGGGTGGTGCCCGCCACCTTCAAGGTCAGGTTCACCGTCGCGTTCTCATTGATGTCGAGCTTCAACCGGGCGCTCAGCGCCTTTTCGAAGCCCTTGGCTTCCGCCGACACCGCATACGCCCCTGGCGGGATGGAGCGGAACAGGTAACGCCCGTCGCTGTCCGAGGTCGCACTGAACGTGTATCCCTTTTGCTGATCGGTGAGAACGACCTTGGCGCCTTGCACCACGGCTCCGGTGGCGTCCGTGAGCACGCCGCTCACCGTCCCGAAGTAGGCCTGGCCCAAAAGCATGGCCGGCAGCAGGAGCACGATTACGATGGATAGAACCTGAAGTAAGGCGGGGAAATTCCGAGACACTGAAATAGACGTGCGCATCTGACCCTCCTTGATCGCAATGGACAGGTACAGCCAGCGAGACCCGCGCGAAAGAGCTTCATTAAAACGATTCATTATGCTCTAACTGGAGGAGCAATCGTCAAGTAAGTTTTTTGAAGATTTCAGAGGCGCGGCGGGTGCCCCACCCTTGTCGCGGCTGTTGCGACAGGGTGGGGATTTTCTCACTTCAATCCGGCGGGTGCTCGATCCTAGCCGCGTTTTTTGCGGCTAGGGTGGGAGGCGGTTCACTTCAAGTCCGCCAGGTCTGCCTGTAACTGCTGCAGGCTGAATCCTTGCGGAGCCTGTTCCTTGCCATTCAGGTAATCGGTGCTGATGATCGCGTAACCTTCATCGCAGTAGGCGTCCCAGAACGACCACGTCATGGCCTGCAGCGCTCCCCAGGTCACGACGGTGAGAGTGCGGGCGTCGTAGGCGACGACGGGAACGGCGTGGCCTCCCCACGATCCCGGTTTGCCGTCGCCGGTGGGGCCTCCGGGCGGCACCGACCACGGCTGATGATTCTGCACCTGCGCCTGCGCGCTGATGGGCAGCGCCAGGCCGATGTAGCAGCCTTCGAAGATGTACACCGAATCCATGATGTGGGTGTGGTTGGAGGGTTCCAGCGCGGCGTAGGCGCCGATCTTATGTGCGGCGATGCCGGTTTGCCGCCAGTAATTCAGCACATCAATTTCATTGGCGCCGTTGTCGTTGGCCCCGGTCACGGGATTGTAGCCGGTGATGGCCGAGTAGGCCGCGACGATCTGCTTGTCGGTGGGGGTAAAGATTTTCTTGCCCGCGTTCGCGGTCCACTCCATGAGCAGGTGTCCGGCGGCGGCGCAGGTGCAGTCGCCGATCTGATCGTTGTCCATCATGCCCCACGAGGAACCGACCTTCGCCGTGAGATCGAAGCTGGCGGGCGGCGTGGGCAGCGCGGGCGTGATGTAAGAAGCCAGCAGCAGCGTTCGCGGATCGTGCCGCGCCGCCTGCTTGCCCAGCTTGAGTTTGCGCGGATCAATGCGCGTCGGGTCGGAGCGCAACGCCACGCTTTTTTGGGAATCGGCGAGTGACGACTGAAGCTTCTTGACTACCATGGGGAATCTCCTTGGGCGAAATCAGGATTCAGAGAATTGCGAAACGCACCGGACCAATTGCCAGACTGCCTGCGTAAATGGATGCCCCAGGGAACCCGACTTAAACCGGAGACGAAGTCGTGGGGCGAATCTTAGCCCGGCATGTGGACGAGGTCAAGCGCGGGAGGAAACTTGTTACGAAAACCGAACAAAGCGATCTAAAGCCCCCGGTTTCTTCCGAGCGGACTGCCGGCGTTCTCCCATTTAATTGATTCCGACTATGGACACTTCCCCGGCCGAGCGGCTACAATCGTGCCACTTGTCCACGTGGGGTGGACTGGGACTTTAACCAGAAGTCCCGAAAAGAAATTCCAGAAACGAATTCAGTCGGCAGCTTGCATTACTGGCGGGAGGGATTGTGATTTCCAGAAGGCTGATGATCTTCGTGTGCGCGCTGGTGACGATCGGCAGCAATGTCCTCTGTGCAGGGCAGAGCGAGTCTTCCGGCTTCTTCACCAACTGGGAAAACCGCGTGCGCGATACCCTGGCGCAGCAGCCCTCGTGGCCTATCCCGCTGGTGACGGCATCGTCGGGGCTGCTGCAGGTGATGCGCACCGATGTCGTCCGCCAGATCACTCCCGCTCTCACCGATACGTGGAACTACGACAACTCAAAGGGTTTCAATGTAGTGCCCTGGTACAAGCTCGAATTCGATGCCCTGGTCCCGCCTTACATTCAGCATAATTCCACGGCCAAGGATGGTTTCGGCGACTTCTCCATGCTGCTGAAGTACCGCCTGGCCGCGGCCAACGAAGCTCACGGCAACTACTCGTTGAGTTTCGCCGTCACCGGCACCGTGCCTACGGGCAGCTACAAGAACGGAAGTCTCGCCGCCACCATCCAGCCCACGCTTTGTGCGGGCAAAGGTTTCGGAAGGTTCGACGTGCAATCCACCGTGGGGGTAATCCTGCCTGCGGGCGATACCGCCAAGCTGGGCCGCGTCGTGGTGTGGAACACGGTGGCGCAGTATCGCATCGGCAAGTTATTCTGGCCGGAGATTGAGAGCAACGCCACGTTCTATCATGGCGGAGCCAACGACGGCCGCGCGCAAGACTTTCTTACTCCAGGATTGATGATCAGCAAGTTCAAGCTGGAGCGCGATCCGCGCAATCGCCTCGCCCTGGTCTTCGGCGGCGGCATGCAGATTGCCGTCACGCAATTCCATACGTACAATCACGGGCTCGTGCTCTCGGCACGGATGCTGTTCTGAGATTTCAGATGCTCCGGCATCTCCCCTCGGAATCAGGTCAATGAGCGCTAAGGCGATGTTACGTCAGACTGCCGAAATAGTTTTCTCATGCGACTACTGAAGCGTGGCGATGCGGAGTCGCAGGTAGGACCCATCCGGAGTATCCAGCGAACTACCCAATCCGGCAACTGACTCTCCGAAGTAGCATGCCGCAGTGAAAGGATGGGCCGAGCCCATACGAGCGGTCTTACTTGCGATTTTCTTGCCGCTTCTCAGGTCGTATTCGTCAAAGTGATCAACCGGGCCCCCGACCAAGTGCCCAGCCTTGACCAAATGAAAAGAGTGCATCTCGACTGCAACACCCGGACCGACTAACCACCGGATGTGATCGTGCGGGTCGTTCAATATCGGCTCGGGAAGGGTCTTGACGCTAAGCTTACCGCTTTCCGAGATCGTCGCAATCTCGGTGGCCAGCGGCTCATCCGAGTGGAGCACCACGTAAGCCGCTCTATCATCCGCCATCATCAGGGGCTCATCTAGCTGATCTAAAGGACCGAAGCTCCACCCTCCACCTGCCGGAGGCGATGGAAGTTTGAAATGACTGACGACCCGGTCGCTGGCGTCTAAGACGATCCCTCCGTACTCCCAGTCCTCGTTCTCGGAGGCCCTATAACGACCCACCAAAATTGTTGTTCCGGAAGAAGTAGTGGCCATGATCGTGTCGTCAAGATCAGTCGACACGAAATGCCGCGCCAGCAAATTGCCCAGATTATCGAAGTGGTAGATGATTCTCTTCTTCTCTGGTTGAAGCCTCGGAGACAGGATGTTAACGCCATCGGCATAGGGCGCAACTACGCGGGCGTACCTCTTATCTGGAAGCTTGAAAATCTGGCTCGATCCGTCCAGTGATGCGCGTAGAACGAAATACTCATAGCCGATCGAAGAAAGGTAGGCCTGGCCGTCAGTTCCACAACCTACAATTGCCCCATAAATGTTTTGGGGGAGCGGCACCTCAGCGATTCCCTCCTGGGCGCAACTGACACCCGCCCCGAGGATGCCCGCGAACGCAATGGCCCCCAGCAGTAGAGACTGCATGGCGCTCCCTCCAAGACTAACGCAACGATTTTACGCCGCTTGCGGAGCGATAGGATGTCGTTAACAGGCGTGGCTCTTGAAAAACTCACTCGGATGCGGCGTGCGGCAGCCAAAGCAGCTGCTCAGTTCTCAGAAATTCCCGCTCCGAGAATGCTATGGACAGGTCAGTTGCGCTGTACCTGTAACTTGGCATGCGCTGGCGCCGCCGCAAGGGTTCGCAGGGACCTCGCCGTTGTTGCCGCCGCAGGAGTCGGCAGCGCTCTCGGCCCAGGCCCAAACTGTGTATGTGCCAACCGCGCCGGCTGCGCACTGGGCCAGGCCGTCGGCGCTAACCGAGACGGCGGTAGTTCGTTGGTTCTGGTAGCACGCGCCCCAATTGGCCGTCGTCAGTTTCGCCGGCGAGGGTTGCTTGTTGAAGTTACCAGTGGCTGTGAACTGGACGGGGCTGCCCTGGGCATCTGCGGTCGGGGGGGTAAGGTTTACCGACTGTAAGATACGCGTGGACGAGCCGCACGCCAAGGTAATCGCGATAGCGAGAATGGCAAGTAAGGAAACGGAAAGGCCGTACTTTCTCATGACAGACCTCCTGCCGCATAGGACTCCGGGCACGAGCCTCGGGTTGCCTGCTCAGCATTATCTCAAATATTATCGCGTAGCCCGCAGTTGGCGAAATTCTGTCTCCGCCGCCGTAGGCTGCTGAATCATGCCGGACGCGGTATCGCCGAGCGGCGATTCAGAAGCGAAACACCAATCCGGCGGAAACGCGAGCCACGTTGCCCAAGGAACTTTGCCCGTTCGAGATCGTAGACCCGATGTGCAGCCAATCGACCTGGGCACGAACGGCGAACCAACGGCCCAGCCCAAAGTCGACTCCGCCGCCGGCACCAATGGTCAAAGGGCTGAAGTCGCCGCCAAATTGCTCATCCGGATGGGTAAGGGTGCCCCGGGTCGCACCGATCAGGAAGCGGGCAAACGGTTTTATTCGTCCTACCCCGATTGAGACTTGCGGGCCGCCCATGTACGTATGGTAGGTGGCGAATGCGGCGCTGACGTTGCCGGTGCTGGCCGCGCTCGGAGAGAAGCCGGAAAAGTCGGCGACAATGCCGACGTGTCGAACCAGTTTGACGGTCGCCGATACGTCCCACCCCGAGACTCCGTTGGGGACCGTCGCAGTGAAATCCGGTCTCATGTAGGCATAGCCGCCGAAGACCTCAACGTGATCCGAGGACTGCGTGACCGAGAAGCCGGCGAACAGCAGCACGGCCAGAACGCAGAACAAGTAGCGAGCCACGTTGTCCCCCTTTATTCTGCAATTATGTTGCTGCGATGCCCCCACCCACAAAGCGGGATGCCTTCAGAATATTCTATATCTATGTGCACGATTGGGCTCGCTCGCCCGGGCCCTCGGTGGCTCCTCCTGCCTATATTTGGTCAATATATTGACAACAAGAATGTGATATATTGTCGGATGGATTATAAATTGTCTGCTTGACAACTGTAGATTTATTGCTAATATATACTCATAGTGTTGACACACTACATGTCAAAACATTGACAACCTGCCTTCTGTGGCGGCACATCTAACAACGCGAATACCTGAGAGGAAGGAGAAACCTCATGTTTACGTGCTCAATCCCGAACATTGATCCAAACGTGAAACACGTCGGGGTTAGCAAGCTACGTG